>JBEKRO010000001.1:0-207165 GCA_049518655.1 Bryobacteraceae bacterium
TTCGTCGCAGCGCCGATCTGCACGCGTCCCTGCGCGTCTTCTTTGATGTAGCGCAGATTGTCGATTGTTTTGATGTCGACTAAGTAACTAGGCGCCTGCGTCAGCCGGTTCTTCAGCCGTATTAGTAAATCCGTCCCGCCGGCGTAAACTCCTGCTTCCGTCCCATGCGATGACAGGATTTGTACCGCCTCGTCTACGGTCTTCGGGCGATAGATCGAAATCTTTTTCATGCCCGCCTCGCTTTGGCCGACAAACCCGCCATTATTTTTTCCCGCGTGATGGGATGCTCCCGGAGCCTAACCCCGCACGCATTGTAAATTGCGTTTGAGATCGCGCCCGGCACCGCCCCGATGCTGGTTTCACTAAAACTCTTGATGCCATAGAACCAACGCGGCTCCAAGCTGTCGATATAGAGCTGCGTCTGTTGCGGAACATCCATGATGGTTGGCAACCGGTACGACAAATATCCGACGCTATAATGCCGCGTTCCTGGAAATTCCCGATCCCACGGAATCGCGTCGGTAGCAACCTGCGTGCTCTCCATCAGCGATCCCACCATGTCGGCCTCGGCAACCAGCGGGTTGATCACCAGGCCCGTATCGTGCACGTAGGTCGCCCGCACGAAGCGCCAACTGCCGGTCCAAGTGTCGACTTCCACCTCGGCGAAGCAGGCTCCGACGCCCTTGTTCGATCCTCCTCGTTCGCCACCGGCAACTCCCCGCCCCGTTTGGCGGATCACGCCATTGTTGGCTTTCACCAGCGCGGCGAAAGTCGTCCGCTTCGCCGGATCATTCTTCGATGAAATCACTCCGTCGCGAATCTGAAGTGCCTCCGCGTTGACCTGCAATGTCGAGGCCGCACGGGCTAAGAGATCCTTGCGAAGCTTGTCGGCAGCGGTGCAGATGGCCGCGCCTTGCAGGGTAATGGTTCTGCCGCCGTACCATTCATCACTGGTAGGCGCAATATCCGAATCGCCCCACACGATTCTGATTCGATCTCTGGTGGTGAAGCCCAGCATCTCCGCAGTGACATGAGCCAGCGCGGTGCCGGCGTTCGACCCGCTGTCGGGAAGAGCGATCTTCATCGTTACATAGCCGTCGGCCGCCAACTCCAAATCGGTGCTAAAAAGATTCGCCCCTGGCGCCGCAGCCAATTTCGCGAAGGCTTCCTCGCCTTCGTGGTAGCCCATCAGACCGCCATGATGCTGCGACATGCCGAGGCCGAATCCTCGCTTGAATCGCCCTGGCGTGCTACCCGCCACTGGATTTCTCTTGTCCCACCCGAAGGTCTTGGCGCCTTCCTCCAGAACCTCCACGGAGGCGAACGATTGATAGGGATGGCGCTTGTCCTCAGGCGTGATCTTGGTAATGTGCATCAGACGGAACTGCACCGGATCTACGCCCGCCACGTCCGCCATCTCATCCATCATGTTTTCCCAGGACCACTTGGTCTCCTGCTGGATGTGGCTGCGCGAGGGTCCGGGGCGCGGCGCATTCGTCCGGTAAGCGCACCATAACGATCGCCAGTGCGGAACCTGCGATGTGTACAGCTCCAATTGGTTGAAGGCGTTGCCCGGGCCGTCGGCGTGTACGCCGAATTCCAGTTCGCCGACGCTGACGTAAACCTCGTGATGGATCGCCGTGATCCGTCCGTCTTTCTTGATCCCCACCTTAAATTTCGTGATGGTCTCCGGCTTAATCACCAGTTGCGCGAGTTCCTGGTCTTTGGGCAGCATCACCTTCACTGGCCGCCCCGTTTCTTTCGACATGTGCGCGATCAAGGGATAGAACCGCTCGGCCGCTAATCTCGCAGCCCCAAAAGTAGAGCCGTTCCATTTATTGATGAACCGGATCTTCGATGGATCGATCCCCAGCGCGTTGGCTAGCTCCCTCCGCGCGGGATAAATTCCCTGGCCCATGCCCCACAACGTCAACCGGTCGCCTTCCCACTTGGCCACGCTACCGCTGGGTTGCATGGGCACCGAAACCGCGCCCGCAAAATGATAGCTGAACTCCTTGATCACATCGGCGTCAGCGAATCCTTTTTCGATGTCGCCCTGCTCGGCTGCCCAGGTGGCGTTGGGGAACTGGGCAGGAGAATCGCGATGCCGCAAGAGGTTTCCTTTTCCTCCACGCAGGTCGGCTGCATCGGGGGACATCGTATCGTTCAGAGTGGATGCGAAAGGAAGGACTTCGTAGTCAACCAGGATCGCGGCGGCCGCGTCCTCGGCAAGATCCTCCGTCTCGGCTGCAACCAGGGCAACTGCTTCGCCCTGCAGATTGAGCTCTTCGGGAAGCGCCAGAGGCATGGCCCTCAGTCCGGCCGAAGGAGAACCTTGGGGCTTCGGAGCGTTCTTGTACGTCAGGATGTACGCGACGCCGGGCATGTTCTCCGCCGCGCTGGTGTCGATCGTCTTGATGCGCGCGTGTGGATGCGGGCAAGTTAAGAACTTCACATACAGCAGATCGGGAAACCAGATTCGGCTGGCATACTGCGCTTTGCCGGTGAACCGCGGAATGGAAACTTCGGGCAGCGCGGGCATCGGTTTTCCAAGCACGTTCAGATTCTCAGGAGGGTATCCTTGCCACTTCCTGGTTACGGTCTTTTGCGCGCCCTCCAGCACTTCATCGCCCGGCAGATGGCCACCGCTGGTGGAATAATCCCGGACCATGGGTAGCTTCACCTGGACGATGGACGCGGGTGCAGCTTCGATCGAGATTTTCTCCCCGCGCAACACGGCCGCGGAATCCATGACTGTTCGGATCATGGCCGGATAAGCCGCGCACCTGCAAATATGCCCGGCCAGCGCGCCCTTCACTTCATCGACGGATGGATTCGGATTTTTGTCCAGCAGCCCTTTCGCGGTAACCACCCATCCCGCGGTGCAGAATCCACAATCCGCAGCGACGTGCGTGTGGCCGATCCGCTGCAAGGGATGCAAGTTCTTGTCGTCGCCAACGCCTTCGATGGTGAGGATCTTCTTGCCCGAAGCCTCGGTCGCGAGAGTGTGGCAGGAGTAAATGGGAACTCCATCCACCAGCACGCTGCAGGCGCCGCAACTGGCCCGATTGCAGCTGCGGTTGGTTCCGGTAAGGCCCGCGTTCATCGCGATCACTTCCCACAGTGTTGTGCGCGCTTCGTATTCGGCGACGTGTGGCTTTCCGTTGATGAGGAACGAGCCTTTCTCCTTCGTCATGGGGGAAAGAAGAGCCGGAGCGGCGGCCGCGATGAAAATCGATTCCCCGCCCACCGCGGTCAATACGATTCCGGATCCAGCGGCCTTGAGAAAATTCCTGCGCGAGTAACTCATTTCGATCCTCCATCACGCGGAAACACATTCGGTCGAAACTGTTTGTGACAGTTCGTGCAGGACGCATCCAGGGAATCCGTGAGCCCTGCCAGGGCAGCGAAGTCTTTCGCCTGCGCCGCCTTATACGCAGCCGACCCGACATCGGCGAGCGCTTTCGCGTCCCTGGCCCAGTCGCCTTGAAAATTTTGCCCTCTCATTGTGAGCAGGTCTCCGGACTCTGCCAGCGTCAACGCGCTGCGCCGGACAAGCGCCCACTCCGCATCGCTCTTGGGCGCGCCACGATTCACAAATAGCTGGATATCGTTGGACGCCGGGTGGATGAGATCCAACATGAGCTGCTTCATGGTCGCGGTCTGCGCCCAAGCAGTCGCCCCAACCAGAACGAACAAGGGTAGCCACGCCGGCTTCATAATGTTTGCTCGATTTAGTCTATCTCTTAACGTGGCGCTTGGAAATCACCAGAATTCATAGAGGCTCTGCGTAGAGGAACGGGCGGTCTGCGCTGCTTCTCCAGAAGTAGGCCAGGATGATCAGGCTCGCGATCGCCGCGTAGGCACACCACAGCGACGTGAATGCGTACCGCTTGAACTCCATGACAGCCAGGAGAATTGTCAGGTTTGCCGCGCCGAAGATTACCATCGCCCTGACCTGGGAGAAGAATAGCGAACCGCACGTGGCAATCACATACAGCACCGCAACTGCTGTATTGTTTGTCGCCTGATTGATGTAAACGATGCTGTCTCCCTTGACGGAGATCTGCAATGGATACGCCGTCAACGCCCACAATATATAAAGAGCCGTTCCTCCACCGAGTATCAGGAATGGCAGCATACGCCTACGGCTCTTCACGTCAGGCTCAAAAAGCAGCACACTGAGCGGCAGAAGGAACGGGAGTAATCCCTGCGCATACAGCATGTACGCCGCGCCCATATCGCGCACCACCGCGGGCGAGAGAATCCCGTCCAGCCCCAGCCAGACGAATCCCTCGATGAACTGATGAACGGCGAACAACGTAGGGAGAGCCGCAAAAAGCAGCTCACGACGGTGCTTTACTCTCGTGAATGTGACGACGCCGATAGCAGCCAGAGCTCCACTGCCAACAAAGTTCGCCGTGGCTGAAAAACACATGGCTCGTCTTCTCCCTTGCGATCAGCTCTTATACTTCGGAAACAGCCGGAGCGCGTTGCCCATCTCGATGCTCTGCAGCTCTTCCGGATTAAAGCCGCACTCGCCCAAGCCCTGCACCTGTTTCGCGGCGGTTGCGCCGAACGGGTAATCGGTTCCGAATACGATTTGCGATACTCCAGCGATGGTCTTTAGCGCCTGCAACTGGATCGTATTCGTAGACTGCGCGGTGTCGTAATAGAAGCGTCGCAGATGGTAAAGGCGCGAGTTGGGCTCCGCGGGGCCGCGAAGATTGGCGGCTATGGTGTCGGGATTGCCGACACCGATGCGATCGATCAACGACGGAAAGCTTCCGCCCGCATGCGAGAAAATAAAGCGGATGTCGCCATAGCGTGTGGCCGCGTTAGTCACCAGAAGACTCAGTATGGCCCGGGCCGTGTCGGCAAAGTATTCAAGCGTAGTGGGGTTGACGCCCGGCATCAGGTCCTGACAGCAGGGGGCATCGATCGGGTGAGTATAGACCACCGCCTTCCGCCGGTTTAACTCATCAAAGATCGGTTGAAACATCGGGTCGCCCAGCCAGTGGTTCCCGTAACTGGTCAGAATGCCGACGCCATCGGCCTTCAGCGTGTCGAACGCGTATTCGATCTCCTTCAGGCTTTCATCCACGCGGGGGATAGGCAGCACCGCCAGCAAGCCGAAGCGACTCTTGTAGTCGGAAGCCATTTTCGCGCCGTACTCGTTCAGTTCGCGCGCCAGGCCGCGAGCCTCGTCCGGATCCCCAAACCACACGCCGGGCGCGGTGCAGGAGATCAGTGATGTGGCCACACCGTCCCGATCCATAGTCTCGACGTCTTTGGCGGGCGAATAATTCTTCCACAATCCCAGCGGAAAGAAATTGGTAAACCCCTCCACCTTGTGGCCTTCTTTGGCGCTCAGAGCTTTGAGAAAGGCTGGAGACACGAAATGGTGGTGGCAATCGATTACGCGCGGACTGGCAGCGGGAGTCTGCGCCACAGATCGGCTAGCTGGCAGCAAGGCGCTCGCGCCCAGGGCGGCGAGTCCTTTAATGATGTCGCGGCGGCAGGGCGAGGAATTTTGACGCAGCATGAAACAGCCGATGCTATCTGGGAATCGATACAGTTGTCAAGGACTCATAGGACTGGAATGCCAGTTCCGTAGGCCCTCCACCCCCTTGACTCCGAAGGACTTTCTTGATATCAACAGAGACGTGCGTTGCGGCAGAGTAATGCTCTTGGTGGCCGCGATGGCCCTGGCCTCCGCGCTTGCCCAAATCCCCGTTGCGCCCCCCATCCAGGATGCCGGACAGCTTGTTTCCGAGCGCGCCGTTCTCAATCAATATTGCGTTGTCTGTCACAACCAGAAGCTGAAGACCGCCGGTTTAACGCTCGACAAACTGGAACTCCTGCCCATTGGCGAGCACGCCGAACAGTGGGAAAAGGTGGTGCGCAAGCTTCGCGCGGGTATGATGCCGCCATCCGGTATGCCGCGCCCCAACGCCGCAACTTACGAGGCCCTGACGGTAGCCATTGAGAACGAACTCGACCGCGCGGCGGCGGCCCATCCACACCTTCCTGCCCCGGGTGTTCATCGTGTGAACCGGACCGAATACGCGAACGCCATCCGCGGCCTGCTGGCGCTGGATATCGATCCCGCCGCTTTTCTTCCTGCCGATGACTCCAGTTACGGATTCGACAACGTAGTTAGCGGCCTGGAAGTCTCGCCTGCTCTGGTGGAAGGATACGTAGAAGCGGCGGCGAAGATCAGCCGCCTGGCTCTGGGCCACGAAACTGGGCCGGCGCGTAAGATCTATCACGTCCGCGAGGACTATTCGCAGGAAGGGCACATCGAAGGTCTGCCGTTTGGGACGCGCGGAGGAATGCTGGTTCACCACTACTTCCCCGCAGACGGCGAGTATTCCATCTCCTGGGACCCAGTGAGAACCACGGTGGGCGGTTTGTACGGCGGCGACAGTGAAGACGAGCAAGCCGAAGTGCTGATCGACGGTGCCCGAGTGAAGGTCTTCCGCATCGGCAAGGACGTACCCATCGCCAGTCTGCGCGACAAGAACGTGGTCCGGGTGCCGGTGAAAGCAGGCGAGCGATCGGTGGGCGTTACGTTTCTGGCCACTACCTACGTGCCGAACGTGGATCTGAATCACCATTATCACCGCAGCATTCTCGACGACAATCTGGTTGACGGCTTTACGTTTACACCCCAGGTGAGCTCGGTCACGATCGCCGGTCCCTACGATGGCGTGCGTCCGAAAGAGACTCCCAGCCGCGACAAGGTTTTCATTTGCCAACCGTCCAGCACTACCGATGAAATGCCCTGTGCGCGAAAGATTCTGACAACGCTCGCGCGCGAGGCTTACCGCAGGCCCATCACCGACTCAGATACCGAATCTTTGATGAATATGTATCAGGCCGGCCGAAACGCGGGAGACTTCGAAAACGGAATCGAGCGCGGACTCCAGTTCATCCTGGCCCATCCCGAATTTGTGTTCCGCACCGAAGGCGGTCCCGCCGACGTCAAGCCGGGCCAAGCCTATCGCATCAGCGATGTGGAGCTGGCCTCGCGGCTGGCATACTTCTTCTGGAGCAGTGGCCCGGATGACGAACTGATTCGCCTGGCGGCGCAAGGGAAGCTTCGCAATAGCGACGTGCTGGAACAGCAAATCCGGCGCATGCTGGCCGATCCGCGCACTCACGAACTAGTGAAAAACTTCGCCGGCCAATGGCTGCAATTGCGTGTCATGCAGAGTTCGACGCCGGAGGGGATCGATTATCCGGATTTCGACGACAATCTCCGGCAGGCTTTTCGCACCGAGGCGGAGATGTTTTTCGAAAGCATCGTGCGCGAAGACCGCAGCATTATCGACCTGCTGGACGGCGACTACACCTTCGTCAACGAGCGTCTGGCCGCGCACTACGGAATCCCGAATATTTATGGAAGCCAGTTCCGGCGAGTGAAACTGGACGGCGCCCTTGATGTGCGGCGCGGCTTGCTGGGCAAGGGCGGCATCGAGTTGGTAACGTCGGTATCTGACCGAACTTCCCCCGTGCAGCGCGGCAAGTGGGTGATGACTAATATTCTGGGCATTGTTCCGCCCGACCCGCCACCCAACATTCCTCCGTTGAAAGATGCTGCTTCGGGTAGCAGCGCGCCGCAAACCATGCGGCAACTGATGGAAGCGCATCGCGCCAACCCAGCCTGCGCGGGCTGTCACAAAATGATGGACCCCATTGGTTTCGCGCTCGAGAATTTCGATGGTATTGGCAAGTGGCGGACCAAGGATGCCGGCCAGAACGTGGACGCATCCAGCCAGTTGACCGATGGAACGAAGATTGTTGGCGTCGTGGATTTACGCAACGCGCTGCTGCGCTATTCACCGCAGTTTGCGCGAGTAGTGACGGAAAAGCTTCTGACGTACGCGCTGGGACGCGGAGTGGAGTATCAGGACATGCCGGTAGTGCGGGCGATTGTGCGGGATGCCGCGCGCAACAACTACCGCTTCTCGACGCTGATTGAGGGCATCGTGAACAGCGAGCCATTTCAGATGAATCGAAAGCCCGAGACGACCCTGACCGCGGCGGCCAGCAAGCGCTAGATATCTGCAGGAAGGCGGAACAGTATGTTCATTACCGGGAAACACATTCCGAGGCGAGCGATGCTGCGGGGGCTGGGCGTTTCTTTGGCGCTACCCTTGCTGGATTCGATGATACCGGCACTGCAGCCGCTGGCCAGTGCAGCCGCGCTTCCCAAGGTTCCGCGGTTCGCTGGCATATTCAGCCCGCACGGATGGGCGCCGGAATACTGGCAACTCCCCAAAACAGGCGCGATCACAGAGTATCCGTTCGTTCTAAAACCGATTGAGGGGTGGCGGGAGCACATCACTCTCATCAGCGGCCTGGACGCCACGTCCTCGATGCCTCCGCCGGGAATGGCGGGTGGAGATCACTCGCGCAGCGCCGCTGTCTTTAGCGGCGTGCCTCCCAAGAAGACTGTCAGCGACGATATTTATCTGGGCACCACCATCGACCAGATGATCGCGCAAAAGCATGGCCAGGATAATGCCCTGCCATCGCTCCAGCTTGGAATCGAAGATCAGAGCGCGCTCGCTACCTGCCCCTGGGGTTACAGTTGCGCCTATGTGAACTCGGTTTCGTGGTCGGGTCCAACCAAGCCGCTGCCACACGAGGCCAATCCGCAGGTGGTCTTTGAACGCCTGTTCGGCGATGGAGGCAGCGCGCAGGAGCGCATGGCGCGCAGACAGGCTAAAGCAAGCCTGCTGGATGCGGTAACCCAGGAAGTGAATCGGCTGAATAACAAACTGCCGGGCACGGACCGCGCGCGGTTGGATGAGTACCTGGACGACATCCGTGAAATCGAGCGGCGGCTGCACAATGTGCAGAAGGCGTCCGACCCGTCTCCAGACGCGCCGGTGCCTTTCGGAATGCCCGAATCATTCACCGAACACATCAAGTTGATGTGGGATCTGCAAACGCTGGCGTTCCAAGCGGATATCACCCGAGTTTCCACCCTGATGTACGCACACGACGTCAGCATGCGGAGCTATCCGGAATCGGGCGTGACGACGGCCAACCATGCCGCATCGCACCACGGCGCCGTTCCCAAGAAATACGAGGACTGGGCTAAGATTAATCGCTATCACATCCAGTGTTTGACTTATTTCCTGGATAAGTTGAAAGCGACACCCGATGGCGACGGCACTCTGCTCGACCACACTCTCATCTTGTGGGCGACTAACATGGGCGATTCGAACCTGCACAGCCATAAGGATGTCGGTCACATGCTGATCGGCGGTGCGAACGGACAGCACAAAGGCGACCGGCACATCCGAACGGAAGGCTCCACAGCCAACCTGCTGCTGGCCACGTTACAAATGTTCGGCATCGAAAAACAAAGCCTGGGCGACAGCACCGGGCCGATGTCTCTTTCGTAAACGAAATGCGAAGACTTGCAGTCATCCTGATCGGCGCGGCGCTCTTACCCTCGGCCTGGGCGGCTGACATCGCCGATGCAGTCATGAATCAGGACTCCACTGCGGTCCGCGCTTTGCTTGCGAAGAAGGTTGACGTGAACGCCGCGCAAGCGGACGGCACCACCGCGCTGCATTGGGCCGCTCGATGGAACGATCTGGAAACAGCCGGGCTGTTGATTCGCGCCGGGGCGGATGCCGGCACAGCGAATCACGATGGCGCTACGCCGATGTTTCTCGCGGCTCAGAACGGAAGCGCCCCGATGATCGAGCTGCTGCTCAAGGCCGGGGCGAACGTCAACGCGCCGGTGCTCTCGCACGGTGAGACGGCGCTGATGATGGCGTCGCGCAGCGGCAATGTCGACGCGGTCAAGATGCTGAGCCACCATGGAGCGCGGGTCAACGCCAAAGACACGCTGCGCGGAACGACGGCCCTGATGTGGGCCGCCGAACAGGGTCATGTTGCGGTGTTGGAATTGCTGGTTCATAGCGGGGCCGACGTGCGGGCTGAGTCTGAGGTATTGCGGCCACTCAAAAGAAGAGGGCTGGCGTTTGCTCCGGCCAACCAGCAGGGCGGTCCGGACGCTCCCATCAAAGGTGGTTTGACCGCTTTGTTGTTTGCGGCGCGAGAGGGCTCCCTGGAATGCGCTCGCACACTGATCGCCTCCGGAGCGGACGTGAATCAGATATCGGCCGATGGAAGCAGCCCGCTGTTAGTCGCCGTGCAGAACGGCTACTACGATATGGCGCTCTATCTCATGGATCATGGTGCCAATATCAACCTTGCCAATGCCAAGGGCTGGACTCCGCTCTACCTGGCGGTGAAGAACCGAAATCAGGAGACCACTGCTATTCCGGGGCCGAGCACGGACGGCGTGCTGAGCTTCATCCAGGCGCTGCTCGATCGCGGAGCGAACCCCAACGTACAGATCAAGGCCGATACAGAGGTTCATCAGGGGATGACGGCGGCCTGGTTGAAGGAAGCGGGGGCCACGCCCCTGCTGCGTGCCGCGCTTTGCGGCGATCTTCGGGTGGTGCGTCTGCTGCTTGCCCACAAGGCCGATCCGCTGATTTCTACTTTCGACCATACGACGCCGCTCATGGCAGCTTCGGGCGTAGGGTGGGCCGATGGAATGCTTCGCGAATATTCCGAGGACCAGACACTCGAAGTGGTGAAGCTACTGTTGGACTTAGGCTCCGACGTCAATGCGGCCAACGACCACGGAATCACCGCGTTGCATGGCGCAGGCTTCAAAGGTGCGAACAAAGTGGTCCAGGTGCTGGTGGATCATGGCGCTAAGCTGGATGCGCTGGACAAAGGCGAAGATTATGGATTCGGTGTCAGTTCCACTAGAATGACGCCCTTGAACTGGGCCGAGGGAGTGCCCATCGGGATGTCGTCGGCGATCTTTCACACCGATACCGTGGCACTCATGGCCAAGCTGATGAAAGAAAAAGGAATCCCCGTGGTCTATAACTCATTCCACGGGGAGAAGGGCGCCGGATATAACTTCGGCGGCGCCGAAGCGCCGAAATAATATTCAGGGTGCGCAACTGGGGCTTTGGCTCGCGCATCGTTATTGATAGTACAATACTTAAAAAATGCCAAGTGCCATGCTGTATCGGCGCCTGGTTCCCGGCCTTCTCGCCCTATCGCTGAGTATCGCCGGGCTCCCAGCCGCTTCCATTCCGGACATCCCAGGAGTGGACAACTTTCATCAGGTGGATGAACATGTCTACCGCGGGGCCCAGCCTCATGGCGACGGCTATGCCGGTCTTGCCAAAATCGGCATCAAGACGGTGATTGATTTGCGAGGCGAGAACTCAGAGGGAACCTTCGTCCAGCGCGCCGGGATGCGCTACGTACGCTTGCGGTGGAGTGGTTACAAGGCCCCGGATGAATCGCAAGTCGCAGCCGTGATGGCTGTGTTCAACGATCCATCGGCGTGGCCGGTTTTCGTTCATTGCAGGCGCGGTGCAGACCGCACCGGGACCGCTATCGCGTGCTATCGCATCGAGCACGATCATTGGACCAGCCAGCAGGCGCTGACCGAAGCCAAGGCCTTCGGTATGAGTTCCCTGGAAATTGCCATGCAGCATTTCATCCTGGGTTTCTCGGCTCCCGCGGCGGCTACGAACCTGGCTTCCACCACCGCAGTAAGCCCCTCCGCATCGCCTGCTTTGCAACCCGCGCCGTAGTAAGATGAACCTCATGTCGCTTCGCAGAACGGCTTCTCTGGCCGCGCTCCTGGTGTGCTCGGCCTTTCTCGGGTCCGCTCAGGAATCCATGATGCTGCCCGAAAACTCAGTAACGCGCGTCTCGGAGCACGTTTACGCCATCGTTGGCTTTCCCAACATCGGAATTGTCGTGGGCGACCGCGCCACGCTGGTGGTGGACACCGGCCTGGGCCCGCGCAACGGCGCCATTGTGGTGAAACAGGCAGAAAAGCTGGCCAAAGCGCCCATATTGTACTTGACCACCACGCATTTTCACCCTGAGCACGCGATGGGCGAGCAAGCCTTCCCGCCGCGTACGGTCATCATCCGGCCGGCCGTCCAGCAGGACGAGATGAACAAGCATGCCACTGAGCTCATGGATCTGTTCCGCAGCTTCTCGGCGCAGAGCAAAGAGCTGCTGGCGGACGTAAAGATGCGCCCGCCCGACATCGCCTTTGATAAAGAGATCAAATTGGATCTCGGCGGTGTTACCGCACGCCTGTTTTGGTGGGGACCGGCGCACACGCAGGGCGACGAGATGATCTTCGTGGAGGGCGACAGCGTTCTGATCCCGGGCGATATCGTGCAAGACAAGATTGTCCCCAACATGCCCAACGCCGATGCCAGCGTCAAGAACTGGCTCGCGATCCTGGATCAACTGGAGCCTCTCCATCCGCGCCTCATTGTTCCCGATCACGGAGCGCTGGGCGACGGATCCCTGATCGCGAAGGAGCGGGCATTTCTGCTGGACCTTCAAGCCCGATCGCTCGAATTGAAGCGGGAAGGCAAGTCCGCCGACCAAGCCGCCACCACGGTCACGGCCGAGTTCAAAACGAAATACCCGGATTGGCAGACCATGGGGCCGGTGGCCAACGTGGTGAAGCGGGTATACGCCGAGAACCCCTGAGTTGGAACTCTTCTCTAGAAGTGGAACCCGATAGTTCCCGTCACGGTGCGCGGAGTCACATAGTGCGTCCCGCTAAACGTCGACAGGAAGTTGTAGAGAGCCTCTTTGTCAGTGAGATTGATAACCTCTAGGCGAGCGCTGAACTTGTATTTGTCGCCGTGGAAAATGTTGTCATGTCCCACAGCCAAGTCAAATAAGCTGCGGGGCTGGACTCGCTGCGGATTGTGATCGTCATTCTCGGTTCCGGGCTTCGGTATCTTTAGGTATATTGATCCGAGCCCCGCAGCACTGCAGGTGGCCAGTGCTGGTCCTAGCGGGTTTGGAGCGGCAAGCACGCCGTTGCACGTCAGGCCGGCCTGATACTCCTGATCGGCTGTCAATGGCAGCCCGCTGATGGTGTTCGTTAGCGCCACTTGGCCGCTTGGAATATTCGCCCCTCCGCCATCTGCAATCGGGGTCGAGGCGAAGCAGGTTGCTGTTGCCGCCGAACACGGCGACGCGCCTGCCACCAGTCCGCTGTCATAACGCCAGTTGAACGACAACCACGGGCCACGCTTGAACGGCTGATATTGGATGTGTGTCGTTTCGTTATATAGCTCGTCATGATCGATGCGGAACACTTCATTCCCGACGGGAATGATGGGCAACCCAGCTACTTGCGGCAGAAAGAAGCGGGCTGCAACTCCGGACATCGACACAAACGCGGAAAGTCCGTGGAATTCCGGCATGCTGGCGCGGATCGCGAATCCAGGAATTTTGTTGCTGGCCCACTCGATTGGGAACGTAATGGGTGTGGCGCCGACGACGCCGAAGTCGTACCCGTTGTGCGTGTATTTCCAGATGTACTCGGCGTCTATAACCAGGTACTTTCCGAAGGCTTGTTGCAGGCCGGCGTGGAATTCGTTGCGGTGGCCTGGAACAATCGCTCCCAGATTGCAGGTGACGCCCGGTGGAGGCACCAGGGCTGCGAGAAACGGACTGCTACATCCCGTGCTGGCGATCACCAAGTTTTCATTGAACGGCGTTTCCATCGTTCGCGCATAAGAAACGCGTAGAACCGTGTTGGTGGGTTTGAAATTGTACGCGATTCCAAGGCGAGGCTCGGCTTGCCTGGCGATGGCAATGCCATTGTAGATATCCCCGCGGATACCGAGGTTGAAAGTCCAGCCACCCTTGGTGATCGTATCCTGGACGAACAGCGCGAGCTCCTTGATATCCGTGTGCCCATGGAACTCGAATGATGTCCCACCCCTGGTCAGATCGTAGGGTGCCAGTACTGCGCAAGGAGTTCCGGGTATGGGCTGATTATTAGCATCCAGGCAGGCTGCGGGATTCCCAGGAATAACCGTTGGATCGACAATACCGAAGCTATCACCCTCCGTGAGGAAGGTATGTTCATAGGTGATTCCCGCCTTGATGTTGTGAATGCCCTTCAGGTACGACACATTGCCACGAACACCCGCGTTGGCGAGCGACCGGGACTGCGTAACGGTTTCGCTTTGCAGGTCCGGAGAAATATCTGCAAATGGATCGCGGCTCGGATAGTAATTGTACTGATCCTTCCGCAAGTATGCGCCTAAGGTCACAACCGTGTTTGGATTGAGTATACGGGTCCACGTCGGGGCTATGTCCAGGGTCTTGATTTGCGAGCGCTGATCCATCGGTCCCAGCGGACCGCCGGTCACCGGGTTCACCAGGCCTGGATGATATTCTTCATCGAACGAGTTCGGGGTTTGGAACCAGGAGCGGGTGTATTGACGGTTCAGATTGAGCGTGTCGGCATCTGAAGGCTTAAAGTCGAGTCGATCGAAAGCATTCTCTTCGTTGCCCTTGTCGTGCATCACCGTGAATTCAGGCGGATCCAAAAAGCGGCCGGTGTTCAGTCCATTCACTGCAATGAAGTTGCCCCAGGTCTGTCCGCCGTAGGAGAGATCAAACGCCCCGCCTGAAGTTCCGAAGGTTCCGTACGATGCAGTCAGGTCGCCGTGCGGTGTCGTGTAGCCCAGACCCGACCTTGTGGTTGCCACGATGACTAGACTGGTTTTGCCCCCATATTCAGCCGGAGGGGCGCCCTGAATTACTTCGAGCGACTGCACTGCATCGATTGGAAGTTGATTCGAGAACACCTTGCTCTGCTGGTCGGTAATCGGCTGGCCGTCTATGGAGAACGAGTTCTCGGCATGATCGCCCAATCCATGAAAGAGACCGTTCGAGTCGGCCGCAACGCCAGGCGCTGCAAGCGTAACGAGCGAGCTCAGAGAGGACGATTGACTTTCGAGCGGAAGCTTATCAAACAGGCCTCGATCGACATCGGTGTGCGCAGTTGGATCGTTTTCGAGTAGATCCGCAGCCGCTGTCACCTCCACAGTTTGCGTAGACGTGCCGATCTGCAAAGCGATCTTCATCTCCTGCGGCAAAGGCGAGCGCACGTCAATGTCCTCTGCGGCGTTCTGAAACCCCGATGCCGAGGCTGATACGTGATAGTTGTTGTAAGGAATATTGACGAATGCGAAATTTCCCTGATTGTCCGTCTTGGAGGTCTGATTGTAGTGCGAGACGGGGTTCTGTATTTCCACTGTCGCGCCCATAATGGCCGCCCCGGATGGATCTAGAACGGAGCCACGTACCGTTCCGGCGTTGCCGCCACTGGACTGCGCGTATGTCGTAACAGATGAGGTACAGCACAGGAGAAGAAGGACAAGCGAAATCGCGGGGCGTCTCATATTTCTCGATTGTGGATGCCAGGAAGCTCCTCACCTATGAGAATCCGATCGGTGGCTCGGCTACAGCGGTGAACGAACTAGGTTGGACCGTGAGCGGACTTCGCTTTACCAGGCGAGAAGGTCGCGAACCATGCGCGCCTGGCGCTTGCTGGCGACAAATTCCTGATCGTTGTTCATCGTGATCAGCCATCGCTGGCTGCTGAGCGCGCTCATTTTGCGCACGTGATCCACGTTCACCAACGCGTTCCGATGGATGCGCCGGAAGCAGGTGTTCTTGAGACGCAGCTCCAGCTCCTTCAGGGTCTGCGTCGCTAGGTATTTTCGTTTGGCGGTGAGGATCCGGACCAGATCGCCTTCGGCTTGGAACGCATAAATCTCGTCGGCGCTCAGGAGGAAATACTCCTCGCCCACTTTGCCCACGATTCGTCGGGTACGCGGGCCAGTTGGCGGATCTGCGATCTCCTGCAACTTCGCGATCCGCTCCATGGCTTGGCGGCCCGTTACGCGTTTGGCCCGCTCCACGGCTTGCGCTAGACGCGCGTGCCCCACCGGCTTCAGCAAGTAGTCGATCGCGCCCGCCTCGAACGCCTCTAGCGCGTGCTGATCGTATGCGGTGACGATGACGATCACGGGCAGGTGCCTGCCATGCTGCAATTCGCGCACCACGTCCAACCCACCCATGGCCGGCATCTGCAGATCGAGTAGAACCAGATCGGGCTGCTCGTCGCAGATTTTCTCTAACGCCGCCGCGCCGTCGGCAGCCTCTCCGATCACCTCGACGTCCTCGATCAGCTCCAGCTCCTCGCGCAGAACCTTGCGGGCGATGGGTTCATCATCGACAATCAAGGTCTTCAGAGGCATGCTGGAAGCCCGGCGCTCAGCTCCTTGTAGCATGCGTTGTCCGACGGTCCGCACGGATTTCAGATCAGCGGGCGGAGCCGATTGATGGGCGGGCTTGAATGAATCGTGAACGGACATTGCTCCCACGTTACACCATAGCTGGCGGCGGACACCGGCTAGCAAGTTTCTTCCGTCAACGCGGTTTCCATCCCGAGCGATGAAGCAGCATTCCCCGGGCTTGGCAACCGTCCCCGGCTGAGACAGACAGGCTGACCAGGCCAACAAGCTACCTCGGCTACTTGCCCCATATTCCAGACCACTCATTCCCGGTGCAAGTCCGTCCACATTTTCTTTCTAGACGGCGCGGGAAAAGCCTTTAGAATTGACCCAATGCAGTTCGGCTCCTCACGCAGGCTTGAATGCGCCGGAGGGCTGAACCTCGTTTTCTAATCCAGTGCTGATCGTATCCGCGTCCGTACTTCTGATCTTTTGGCTTCGCGACTACATGTCCCTGCGCATGAGCCCGAGTTGCAGGGCAACGCGCCGCGCCTTGTTTTATGGAGCTGCCGTCCTCCTTACGGTGGCGCTTATCCGGGAGGTGTCAGCAAGAATCCGGCTAACGGACTTTGCCAGCTTGACTCATTCTCCCTTGTTCCTCCTTCTGTTATTCGCATTCCAGCTCGCGGCAAGCGTTCCATCAATTTGGGTAAAGCAAAACCAGAGCTACAACTGGATGTGGGTTACGGCCCTCCTTCCTTCGCCTATCGTTTGGTTCCTCCTTTTGCAAATCACACTTGGTTCTGACGGAGCGGTAGGCATTCCGGGTCTCACCGGTATCGCGGTACTGTGGGCTGCGTCAATGATCGTCATCGTCTTCCGCACTCGCCACATCCAGATGCCTGTGGCCGACCTCGATTTTGTAGTGTTCTTTGGGAGCTTGAGCCACTGGTTGGCGATGTGCGCGCTTCCACTTGTTTTCTCGTTGACTTGAGTGATGTCTCCGGCTCACAAAATCTTGCCTTCCCCAGCTCAAAATCTTTCTTATGCCGCGGATCGCTCCGTTGAACGAATCGGGAATCGCCCTCCGGCCGTTCCAGTCGACGCCCCGGATGAGCCCGAAAGCAGGCGAGCCGAGTTCAGAATGAACACCAACTCCGAGGTGACGTGGATCAAAGCTGCGAGCACCGGATTCAGAAATCCGAAAGCCGCCAGCCCGACGCCGGCAGCATCGACACCCAAAGTCCCTGCGAAATTGAACATGATGATCCGGTTGCACCGGCGAGCAATCTTGATGACCTCGACTACCTTCAGCAAGTCGTTTCCGAGAAGAAGCACGTTGGCGGCTTCGCGTGCGACCTCCGTGCCGGAACCCATCGCGATTCCGACATGAGCTTCCATCAGCGCGGGGGCATCATTGATGCCGTCACCAACCATCGCGACCGTCTTCCCAGCGTCGCGAAGCGCTCGAACACGATCGAGCTTTTGTTGGGGGAGAAGTTCAGCCTCCACCTCATCCACTTGAAGTTGACTTCCGACCGCCCGGCCGATGGATGCGGTATCTCCCGTGAGAAGAATGGTCCTGATCGACATCTCCCGGAGCGCTCGAACGGCTTCCACAGCTTCGGGCCTAAGAACATCGGCGATTTTCAGGCCCCCCAATTGAACACCGCCCCGAGCCACCAATATTTCGGTGGAGGCATCTTGGTCTGTCGCTGGGGCGGAGACCTTTACGCCGTGCTCCAGCAGAAATGCTCTGCTCCCGACGACAGCTTCCTCTCCGTCTACGCAACAAGAAATACCTTTGCCGGGAGTGTATGAAAATCCTTCCGGATCGACTAGAGTAAGGGCCATTTGGTTTGCCGTCTTCAAAATAGCCCGCGCCAAAGGATGCTCGGAATACCGCTCCGCGCTGGCGG
This sequence comes from Bryobacteraceae bacterium, assembly GCA_049518655.1. Classification (GTDB taxonomy): domain Bacteria; phylum Acidobacteriota; class Terriglobia; order Bryobacterales; family Bryobacteraceae; genus Palsa-89. The sequence goes on from JBEKRO010000001.1 coordinate 18,062, forward strand.
CAACGCGCAGCAATCGTTCACGCTCGACTCCGGCCGAAGGGTCGATGGATACAACCTCGGGATTTCCTAGCGTGAGCGTGCCGGTCTTATCGAGCACTACAGTATCCACTTTGCTGAGCGTTTCCATGTACAGGCCGCCCTTCACGATCGCGCCGTGCCGTGCTGCGCGTCCGATGGCGCCAAGAATGGCCAGTGGCGTGCCGGCCGCAATACCACATGCGCCCGCCACGATTACTACGGAGATCGTTGATCGGGCGTTGTGCGTGAGTATAAAGGTGAAGAGCGCACAGGTCAGAGCAAAGTAGACCAGGTAGCCTGCGAGGCGATCAGCCGTCCTCTGAACGGGCGCACGAGAACGCTCGGCCTGTTCGACCGCCTGGATGATTCTCCCAAAAGCGGTATCACGGCCAACTGTTTCCGTCCGAATTTCCAGAACTCCAGACTGATTCACCGTTCCCGCGTAGACTCGAGTTCCCGGAATCTTCTCCACTGGCATGGATTCGCCCGTAATCGCCGCCTGATCGATAAACGAGTTCCCGGCTACCACCAGGCCGTCGACCGGCACCCGGCCGCCTGGCCGCACCAGGACGACATCACCTGTGTTCAACTCAGCCAAACTCGCGGATCGCACGCCGTCCGAGCGCCGAAGCTCCACTTGCTGCGGCAGAAGGTTCAGCAAATCCTGAATCGCGCGGCGTCCGCGACCAACCGTCAATTCTTCAAGAACCTCGGCGATCAGGACAAAGAAAACGATCACCAACGCGGTGAACACCTCTCTGATCGCGAGCGCTGATACGAGCGCGATGGTCATGGACAGTTCCATCGTCATGCGCCGGGACAGAAGATCGGCGAAAGCTTCACGAAATATGGGGTAGCCGCCGATCAAGACAGAAGCGAAGCCGACGACGTCGAAGTGCGGTAGCGGCTGCCACAGCCGCAACCACGTTACAGCGATGGCCAATCCGACAAAGCCGATACGGCCTAACTCAACCCACTCCACGTGCTCGCCGTGTGAGTCGTGTTCCTGCTCGTGGTCATGAGATTCTGACATGGCTTGTGGCCTCCAATCTGAACGTCTATTTCATGTACATCTTGATGACATCGATCAGCTCTTGGGCCGCCTTCGCCCGTTCCGAAGTCGGATGATGATCTGGATCGACCACGTGAAATCGGATGTGGCCCTCAATGACCTCGGCCATCAACCCGTCGATCGCGCCCCGGCAAGCGGCGATCGTATGCAGAATATCCGAGCACTCGGTACCTTCCTCAAGTGACCTCTCGACGGCGTCGATCTGCCCCTTAATGCGGCGAACCCGATTCAGAAGTTTGTTCTTGTCGCGAATAACGTGTGCCAAAGAGGGCAATCTCCTTCACGGTTGCGTTTTAGCCTTTCTCTATATAATATACCCCCGTAGGTATACCTTGCCATAGCAGGCTCGGCGCAACGATCCCAACCCCCGTCGTCAACGATTAACGCTTCTGAGAGTTAGACCGTCACTCCAACCCTGATCGGCAGCAGGAAGCCAACCTTCGTGACGCCATCCTCCACCTCTGCCACGAAGCTAGATTCTTCGCCGTAACACAGCTCCAGACGGCGCCGGACATTGGCCAAGCCGATTCCCCCGTCAGCGCTGGCAGCCGTGAGAGCGCTAGAATCGCATTCGCCTGAGTTCGAAACAGTCACAGTCAGGACATTCTGCCGAGAAGTAATGTCGAGACGCACGAACCCCGTACCCGTCCTGGGAGCTACCCCGTGTTTCACAGCGTTCTCCACCAGAGGCTGCACCGAAAGTAAAGGAATAGTAGCGCGGAGAGCCTCTTCATCCACGTTGATCTCGGTCCGCAGTTTGGCTCCAAGCCGCAGTTGCTCGATCTCCAGGTAAGCGCGGACAATGCGCAGCTCTTCCTCGATTTCGATCAGTGTCCGCTCGGAACGCAGCAGATAGCGGAACACGTCGGCCAGATTCAGCACCAGGCGCCGGGCTTCGTCGTTGCCGCGATCGATGGTCCCGTAGAGCGTGTTCAGGGAGTTGAACAGGAAATGCGGGTTGATCTGCGCTTGCAGCGCCCTTAACTCGGCTTGCGACACCAGACCCTGCAATTGAACGCCACGCATTTGTTCTACGTGCTCCACCACGGCAGCTACCAATCGCGCCAATACGGCGAAATCCTCGCTCAGATAGCGCCGTGCACCATCACGTGGGCCGAGCAACAGATACATCGCATCCCCTCGGGAAAAGCGCAACGGGACCACGGCCTGCACCCACGGCGCTCGTTTTCCATCCCCGCGAGACGATTCCACCGTTAGCTCGTGACGGCCCGTTCTCAAGAAGGCCGCTACCACTTCCGCTGCGTGAGAAAGATATTCTTTCTCATCCCGTGTCGCCCGTGCCAGTTTGAGAAGCTCCTGGAGTGCTTCGTCAACATTCGAACGCAAGAAGATCACCTGCGTCAACCAGCTCTGAACTCGATTGCGAATGTATACGAACAGAGTCAGCGAAAGGCACGCGCCGACAAACAGCAGTCCAGCCTGGAACGGCTGGGCCAGGCTGGCTCCAAAGTGCGTGGATTCGACAACTCGGATGGAGGCGACCACCGCAGCCGCCGCGAGCGTGGCGTTGACCACAAATCGAAGAAAGGCGTCCAGCAAGAGAAACCGGTAGTTCTGCAGAAGCACAAACAGCGCCAGCGGTATCCCGGCATGGTGCAGGGCAATTTCCTTCGACCATGCTTGATGCGCCTGTTCCGAGCTGAAGTGCGCAAACGAGATGGCGAATAGGAACAGGACCATGGCTCCAGCCAAACGAGACGTGGCTGCGCCGTTTTTGTTCCGGATCTCCAGGAACACAGAAATCGCGGTGAGAACGGCAAACCCAATCGTAACCACGAGCAACGCGTCGAAATGGAGTCGAGACGAGCGCGTAATCAAGTCAGCTACATGCAGGACGATTGCCGCAAAGCTCAGGGCGTACCCGCCGATCCACAGCGGACGGTGATGCGCTCCCAAAGAGATGTGCAACAGTACTGCGGGTAGCAGGCTTAGTACCGAGAAACTGGCCGCGACAATGACATCGGACACCATTCCCGCTTCTCGCCCCACACCCAGGGCTACCAAAGAGCCGACGTTCCACAGGAAGGCCAGAGCCGCCGCCAACGCCGGAAGCTTGGTCCGTTCCTCCCTGTCGTGCCGCCAGTTTAAGAGGAAGAAATATAGCAGCATCCCGAACAAGACTACGCCCGCACAGTGCCCGACGGTGTTCACCAGGACGGGTTCGTGGATACTGAGCCAGTCGGGCATCTCGTTTTAACAATATCGGATTCAGGAGATCGACCGCGACGCCCGGCGGTCGAAAGTTACTAGTTCGGACATTCCTACCTAGCAGTCCAAGCGGTTCGGCTTGGATACTCCACTGCAACTAAAGGAAGATACGACGGCGTTTGTGTTGGCATGTCATCTGCAAGACGTACAACGTCGGGGGATGAAATGAATTATAGACTGAGCTGCTCGATCTTCTTATTGGCTTCGGCCGCAATGGCGCAAACGCTGATGCCTGGGACGCTAGCGTCTGCCGTGGCTCCAGACTCGACAGTCGAAGCGTCTTCGTCAGCATACAATGCGGCTTCCACCAGCAGCAGCGATGCGCGCCAGCCAATCACGGCCCGCGAGCGCATCAACTGGGTGGTCAGGGGCACCATTGGTCCGGAAAGCCTGGGGGCTGGATTGTTCAGCGCCGGATGGGGCACGCTGTTCAATCGGCCGAGGACTTACGGTCCACATTGGGAGGGCTTTGGCGACCGCTACGGCATGCGGCTCAGTGGAATTGCGACGAGTAACACCATGGAAGCGGGGCTGGGCGCCATTTGGGGCGAGGATCCGCGTTACAACCGGGACGAAAGCGCGCCATTCAGCCATCGGATCGGACACGCAGCCAAGATGACCTTCCTGGCGCAGAATCGCGACGGAAGCGTGATGCCGGCCTATGCCCGTTTGATTGCAATCCCCGGCACTAATTTCCTTTCTAACACCTGGCGCGCTCCTGGCGACGATACAACCGACTGCGCAGCCGTCCGTACGGGACTTGGATTCCTCAGCCGCTTTGGCAGCAATACCTTCGACGAATTCTGGCCAGACGTCCAACGCAAGCTGTTCCATCGCGCGCGCTCCTCCGACACGGCGCTGTTGGGTAAGTAGAAAAACATACAAACAACACCGCGTATGCTTGGGTAGATGACCAATCTGGAATTTACTCCGCTGGTCTTTGCTATTTCAGCGGTAGCCGGCTGTCTGGGAGCACTGACGGGGCTAGGTGGCGGAGTGGTCGTAACGCCGGCGCTGACCCTGCTACTGGGCGTGGATATTCGGTACGCTATCGGCGCCAGCCTGGTGTCGGTAATCGCTACGTCTTCGGGGGCAGCCGCGGCGTTTGTGCGCGAAGGTTACTCCAACATTCGCATCGGAATGTTCCTGGAGATCGCCACTACACTGGGCGCGGTCCTGGGCGCGTTTCTTGCCACTCGAACACCCACTGCCATTCTTTCGGTGATCTTCGGATTGGTCTTGCTGCATGCGGCCTGGCAATCCAGCCGTGGACGCCCTCATGACGAGAAGAGCAAGCAACCCGATTCTCTTGCGCGGCGTTTCAAACTGAACGGCTCTTATCCCTCCCCAGAAGGTCCTTGCGAGTATCAAGTTGGTAACGTCAAAACCGGATTTAGTTTGATGTTTGGCGCGGGTACGCTCTCCGGTCTTCTAGGCATTGGGTCTGGCGCGCTGAAAGTGATCGCCATGGATCAAGCCATGCATGTTCCCTTCAAGGTCTCTACTACGACCAGCAATTTCATGATTGGCGTCACCGCGGCGGCCAGCGCGGGAATCTACCTGAGCCGCGGCTATATTGAGCCGGGGCTTGCGATGCCGGTGATGCTCGGCGTTCTGGCTGGTTCCCTGGTAGGTGCGCGGCAGCTGATCGGCGCCAAGGTTCGCATGCTGCGGTGGATCTTCGCCGCCGTTGTAGGCGTAATGGCGATTGAGATGATCGTCACCGGCGTGAAAGGGAAGCTTTGAACGATCAGCGCCTGGAAGCGATCATCAGCGTGCTGCTGCGAACCGGCGTACTCCTGGCCGCCGCAGTAGTGTTGCTGGGCGGACTTTGCTTCCTCTTCAAGCACGGTCACGAGCAACCCGAGTATCACGTCTTCCACGGGACAGCCGAAACATATCGCAGTGTTTCGGGCGTACTTCATGCCGCAGGGCCATCCGACTGCCAGGCCATCATCCAGCTGGGGCTGTTGTTGTTGATATTGACGCCCGTGGCACGCGTAGCGTTCTCGCTAGCCGGCTTTGCCTTGGAGCATGACCGCACCTATATGGTCCTGACATACATCGTGCTTGTGATTCTGATCTACAGCCTGGCAGGCGCGCACTAAAACAATTTTCCGATGGATCGCTGCAGCTCCTTGAAAATCTGATCCGGCGTCTTGGTGGCGTCGATGATTACGAAGTTATAGCGCTTCGCCATGCGGTCCAGGGCGTGAATCACGCGCGTTTGATACTTGACGAAGCTGTCGTGCATGTCCGCGCCGAAGCGCATATCCATACCGCTTTCCCAATGATCGAAGGCCCCCCGGCCCAGCACCACGCGCGGCACCAGATCGCGGACCTCGGCGCGCAAGTAGTAAATGGCGTGCGGCACCAGCGCAAAGCTGGCCACTCGTTCGATCCACGGCCGGTCCTCGCCTCGGGCGATGGCGCGCGCCATCAGCGAAAAAATGTAGCGGTCGGTCAGCACCACGAAGCCGGCCCGCAAGGCGGGGATGATCTCGTTCTCCAGGCGATCGGCAAAATCGGTCGCATAAAACAAGGTCATCGTGATGGGCCCCAGCGTGTTGCCTTCTTTGGCCTGCTGGATGCCTTTCCCGGCCAGCGCGCCGCGCGCCATTCCGGTATCCAGCACCGCGTGTCCCTGATGTTCCAGCCAGGTTCGAAGACGCGCCACTTGCGTCGACCGTCCCACCGAATCCGGACCCTCGATCACAATCAGCTTGCCTTGCAGTTCGCTGCGATCGACGCCGGCCAGCGATTCGCTATAGAATGCGAGCGGCTGTTTGAGCAGCATCCAAGTCTCCTGGCGAAGCGCGCATCACGCCGTTGCGCAGGCTCTCGCCCAGTTCCTGCATTACGATGTCGCGCATCTGTTGTTGCTGTTCTTCAATGGATCCCGTGGCGTCAATCACATGGAAGCCCACCTCCTGAATCATGGCCTCGTATTCATCCAGGATGCGGCCTTGAAAAATGCGGAAACTCTCCTCCACGTTGCGGCTCAAACCCAAGTCCATCCCCGCCTCATAGAACTTAATGGCGTGGCGGCCGCCCAGAATTCGGCCGATGGCAACTTCCAGCGGCACTCGGAAATAGAAGGTCAGGTTGGGACGAAGCGCGAAGCGGTACAGATTGCGCACCCAGCGCCGGCTGACGCCACGGACCACATCGCGCGCGAATGCCGTATAGGCATAGCGATCCGCGCAAACCACGGCGCCCGATTTCACCAGCGGCACGATGTAGCGCTCCAGACGATCGGCAAAGTCGGTGGCGTGAATCAGGCTGAACGTCACCGGCGTGAACATGTTTTTCTTTTTGCCGCGTTTGGTGGTTTCGCGCACCAGCGGCGAGGAGTTCCATTCGCTAAATGCCACCGCGAGACATTGCGAACGCAGCCATTGGCTTAGGAGGGAAAGCTGCGTGGACTTGCCGGATCCATCGATGCCTTCCACCACAATCAGCTTGCCGCGATAGCGATTGGGAAGGAGCAGGGGCATAAGGGGGAGGCGAAGAGAACATTATAACGTTTTGATGAAAGCGGGCGGAAAACCGCAGTAGCCACGATACTATGGAGGGATGCCGCGTTATGCCGCCGTCGATATTGGCAGCAACTCCATACGCATGCAGGCCGCTGAAACTGGCGCTGGCATGGTTACCAAGATTCTGGCCGCCGAGCGCCAGGTTACACGGCTGGGCGCGGGCGTATTCCACGATGGCCGCATCGCCGCCGATGCCATGGCGTTCGTATGCGCGAATCTGGAGCGCATGGCGCAGATCTATCAAAAACTGGACGTCATCGGCGTGCGCGCGGTGGCCACCAGCGCCGTGCGGGATGCGAGCAACCAGCAGGAGTTCCTGGAACGAGCGGCGAAGGCTCTGGGAGCGCCTGTTGAAATCATCTCGGGACAAGAGGAAGCGCGTCTGATTCATCTGGGCGTGCTGGCGCGCTGGCCGCAAGCCGGTAAACGCGTTCTGATGGTGGACGTGGGGGGGGGCAGCGCCGAAGTGATCCTGTCCGAACACGGCGTGCTCGCTGAAGCGTTCTCCAAGCCGTTGGGCGCCGTGCGTCTGACGGAGGTTTTCCTGCGATCCGATCCGCCCGGCCCCATCGATCTGCGGCGCATGAATGAGTACATCGATGAGAAGCTGCTGGCGCCGATGCGCAAGATCGGAACCGGGCCCTTCGACCGAGCGATCTCAACTTCGGCCACGGCAGCGGCCATCGTTTGCGCTGTCAACCGCGTGACCCGGGCGCGGCGCGAGGAAGCGGACCGCCTGAAAGCCTCGGTGGCGCAGATCCGAAGATTCTATCGTGAGCTTGTGACTCTGGATGTAAGTGGCCGGCGCAAGATTCAGGGCATCGGACCGAACCGCGCCGAACTAATCGTGGCCGGCACGGCCGTCTTCTTGCGATTGCTGGAGTTGTTCAAGCAGCCAGCGATGCACTACTCCGCGGCGGGCGTCCGGGATGGCATTGTCGCAGACCTGGCGGCTCGTGGCGTGGGCCGGGAGCTCAGCATGCTGAATCGCGATCAGCGCCGTGCGGTGGAGCAGATGGCGCGCCGCTATGGCGTGCAGCTTTCGCACGCGCGGAAAGTGGCGGAGCTGGCGCATCGTCTGTTCCAGGCGCTCCAACCCCTGCACCGGCTGCCCCCCAGTCTGGGCAAGCTGCTGGAGGCAGCGGCCTACCTGCACGATATCGGGCACTATGTCAGCGACACCAGCCATCACAAACACTCCTACTACTTGGTGGCCAACTCGGATTTGCCCGGGTTCACCGATGCCGAACGCCAGCTAATCGCCCTGCTATGCCGCTATCATAGAAAGGCTATGCCCACCCCCAGGCATTCCCCCTTCCAGACCATCGATCCGGAATCGCGGCGGGCCGTTACTTTGCTGGTGCCTCTGTTGCGGATCGCCGACAGTCTGGACCGCAGCCATGAGCAACGGGTGGGTGATTTGCAGGTACAGTTTCGCAACGGATCGGTTACGCTGGCGCTCGACTCCAAGCCCGATCCGGATCTCGAGATTTGGGCCGCGGAACGCGTGGCCGATTCATTCCGGGAAACCTACCAGACACAGCTCCAGTTGACGCGGGTGAAGCCTTGACCAGCGAGGGCAGCATTCACGATTACGCTATCGAGCAGATGAACGGGCTGCTCACGACTCTGGCTTTCCAGGTTCATCGGGCAGCAAGGAAACCCGGGCCAGACGAGATCCATGATCTGCGAGTAAGCATACGGCGCTTTTCCCAGGGCCTGCAACTATTCTCCGGCTTCTTCCCCAAGTGGGAAGTGAAAAAGATTCGCAGAATGCTGAAACGCATGATGCAGATCACGTCGTCGATCCGCGACCGTGACATTACGCTCGAATTCCTGAAAGAAACGGAGCACACTGCGCATCAGCCGCAGCTGGAGAAAGAGCGCGCCGCTTATCAACGACAGTTCGCCGAAATGCTGCGCCGCTGGAGTGCGCTGGATTTTTCAACCAAGTGGAGGAATGGGCTCTCCCTGCGCGGCGTATGAAACTGAAGCCTGGACACAGCGCCGCCGAGAACGCCCGCCTGGTGTTGCCAAAGATGGCGCGCAAGTATTTCGAAGCGGGGCGCGAAGCCATAGACGGCAAACGTCCGCCGGATGAATTGCACGGATTTCGACTCGAAACCAAGCGCTTCCGCTATACGCTCGAACTGTTCGGTCCACTCTATGGACCCAGTCTGGAGCGTTACTTAAAAGCATTGCGTGAGCTGCAGGGAGCGCTCGGAAAGGTGAGCGATTACCAGGCCATCCAGCGCGTGCTGGCAAGTGACCGTGAGATCAAGAAGCAGATCGACCACACTCTAAAAGAAAAAGTGAAGGATCTGCGGCGGCATTGGCGAGCCTTCGATGCCGATGGCCAGCTCAAACGCTGGCGCACTTATTTGGCTCGGGAGCATTCTCCATCCCCTATCAAGCGTCCAGTCGGCGCAGCCAAGAAAAAAGTCCTCCTGCGAGCCACCAGTTAGGCCTTTCAGTACCCAATGCTAGAATGGTGTGGACACCCTTTGCTGGGAGGTCGTCTAATGGTAAGACTGCAGACTCTGGATCTGCGTATCGGGGTTCGAGTCCCTGCCTCCCAGCCAATCAAGTTGATATCCTGAGTAGATTAGGTTTCAACCCAAAACCATGAGGACGCTCGCACTTTCTTCTCTTGTGTTGCTGGCCGGTTTTGCGGCTTTTGGCCAAGATTCATCGGAGCTTTTCGACAAGGCGCCGCCCCCGATCGACGAAGCGCTGCGCGCCCGGGTGGACAAGTTTTATGGCGCATTCATCGCGGGTAAGTTCAAAGACGCTTATTTGCTGGTGGCGGACGACTCTCAGGATAAGTTCTTCGAGTTATCCAAAGATCAGTACAAGGGTTGCGAAATAATCAAGATCCGCTATAGGGAAAACTTTACTAAGGCGGCAGTAGTGACTAGTTGCAAGGCCGACTGGCGGTTTCACGGCACAGTTGTACTGACCACGTTCCCACTCACCAGCAATTGGGAGGTCATTGACGGGCAATGGGTTTGGCACTACGAGAAACCCACGATGGTGCCCAGCCCATTTTCGCCCACCGGTTTCGTGAATGTGCCTCCCGACAGCACTCCTAGCATCAACGGTCTGGTCCCGAAGGATATCCCGGGTGCGGCGCAGGGAATTCTCGCGAAGGTTTCGGTAGACAAGACATCCGTACGATTGCGGCCGCACGAGACATCCCAAGACGTGGTGCATGTGCGCAATGACATGCCGGGCCAAGTATCTCTCAAAGTGGATAAACCGGACATCGAGGGACTCAAGATTACGGTAGGGAAGACCGACCTACAAGCGCACGATGAGACCACAGTTACTTTTGAATGGCGCTCGGACGAACCTACGAAAACGATGAGCGGCCATCCGACGGTTCAATTGCGTATAGAACCGACCGGGCAAGTATTTCCAATCAGCATCGCTTTTGAGGACTCCCCTACCCAGACTGCTCCGGCTCCCCAAAAGTAGCGGCCCTCCCCGTGCACTGCTGCACGCGGGAGGAAATGCGAAATGATCGATGCGGCCGGAACAGCGCACAATCGGGCTTTGGCGGAAGGAATAGTTTCTAGCGTCACCAGGAGCTCAACACCTCAATCTCAAACGTTTAGAGCGGAGCTGTCGGACAAGCTGGCTCATGCCGCGGGGACGGCTACAAATCCGGCCGCAGGCCAAAGAATTGTCACGTGGCGAGATCCCATCAGCGCCAGCGGATCGACCAGTTTGACAACCGCCGGCACGTCGCAGCCTTCGGGTTTAAACGGACTTGTGATCGCGTATCCTAGCTCCGCGGCTGGTGCGGCAGGCTCTTCGCAACAGGCTTTGTCGCAACCGATGTCCTTCGACCAGGCCTACTGGGCAAGCCAGCCGGCGGCCGTTCAGCAATTGCAGGATATCCAAGATCCATCGCAGAGGACCCAAGTGGCTGAGCAACTCGCTCAACAGGGTTACTCGATTGACGTCCCGATCATGGTCTGGGGGTGGGATGCCGCCACCACCACCGCAGCTCGTCAATCGATGGGCTACACTTGGGTTCCTTCGGCGCAGCAACAGCCCGTGGAATCGGCCCCCGGAGTCACCTTCGCGGGGACAACCCCCTATGATCCCACTCATCCTCCAGCGGGATCCATCACCGTGTAGGCAAGACGTTTAGCTCATCACTGAATCGGAATGTAGGTCGGTTGAGCGAAATACACGTTGTTCGACGAATCGTAAGCTACGACGCCGATGGGCTGATAGGGACCGGTCTGTGTGTCTGCGGGAACCTGAAGCGTGACAACGTAGACGCCAATCAGCCCAGGGCCGTACACTGCCGAAATGAGCGGAACTCCGCCATTGTTCAATCCAACGATCATCGTGGAAACGATCCCTTGGTCTGCAACTCCCGCCGCGCCGGTTGCTATAAGCGGCGTGGCTTGACCAAGTCCAGTGACGTACAACTGAATATTCTCGCCTCTTTGCGCCGGATTGGTGGGGCTCACCTGACTGCCATCGGGCCGAACTGCAACGGCATAGATTTTGCCGCCGTAACTTGAGGTGAAGACACCGGGCGCGAGAGGTTTGACAGGAACCGTGATAGTGGCGGAGCCTTCGCTAGCGACGCTGACTGTTACGCTTACTGCCGATCCCGGCTGCACTTCGAACGGCACCTGCACCGATACTTGATCGGCGCCGTTGGTGTCGTCGACGTAGTAGATGGGCGCGGCAGTGCCGTTGAAGGTAATGGTAACGCCGGAAAAGGTAGTGGGCAGCTGTCCGGCGCTATTTGCGGCCGACAACAATCCCGTTACACCGGGCAGAATGCCCACGCCCCGGATAGTCGCTATTCCACCCGGCGAGATGCCCGTATTCGGATCGAAGCTGGCGCCATTCACGATGGTCAGGTTGGATGGACCAGGAAGACGCGCCGTTAGACTGAAGCTCACGCTGAAGGTGGAGGATGTAGCGCTGACGGTGATCGCCCCCGCCGTGCCGCCGGCGGTCACGGTAGTAGAGGCTTGTCCGGTGGAATCCGTGATGGCGGATGAAGTACCGAGTGTCGCCACCCCGGAAGCAACCTGGAAATTTACCTGTGCGCCCGTGACGCCGTTGCCGTTTGAGTCCACAACCTTGACGGTCAAAGGGGAGGCGAAGGCAGTGTTGATCACAGTGCTTTGCTGATCGCCCGACACCTTTTGAAGACCGGCCGATGGGATATTGACGGTTAGATTAAACGTCGCCGAAGCGCTTCCTGCCGTAGCGGTCACCTGTGCGACGCCACCAATGGAACCGAGCACAGCTAGTGCGGAAGCATTGCCGTTGCTGTCGGTGACACTTATTATATTCTTCAGCGTGACGGTTCCGGCGGTGACAACCTGCCAGTTGACAGCGGCGCCTGTGATGATATTTCCACCAGAATCAGTGACGTTGACCACCAAGGCGAGAGGCAAGGTCTGCCCGGGACCGCCACTCTGATTGTTGCCCTGGGTGATTTGCAGTGTGCTTGGCGCGCCGGTGGTGACTGTAAATGCGAGGGGAACTGATGAGTGGGTATCTCCGATGTTGGCGGTGAAGGTTCCCGATCCAACTCGCGGACCGAACAGAGCGTCGCAACTGGCTACGCCGTTCGAGTTGGTGAGAACGATGCCACCGGGCGCATTGCACGATGCCGTCGGAAAGAGGGTCGGATCCACATTACCGTTGTTGAGACTGAGCGCGACATTCGGTATCCCGAGGCCAGCCACAGAAGCGACCTGGACCTTTACCGCGCCCGGCAGAACGGTCAATTCGGACCCGGTGATTGGAGTGCCAATCTGAGGCGCCAAGAGGTTAATAGTGGGGGTGGGGGATGAGGGTACTGTCGTGATGTAGAAGGTGACCGGGCTGGTTCCGTTCGCGCTGGCTGTCACCAAGGTCTGAAGGAATCCCTGGGTGTCGTTGGATGGAAGCGTGGTGGTAAGGAAATCTACCGAAGCCACACCGGCGGCGTTTGTATTCACCACCTGCGTAGAGGCGCCCTCCACGCCACTGGCTTCAAGCGTGCCCTCGGAGGAGGGCACCGAGAACGTGACTGGCAACGCGGTGATTGGGTTCCCATTAGCATCGGTAGCCAAAACCTGGAGCGAAGATCCATAGGCGGATCCACTCTCGGTATTCGTTTGCGCGAACAGAAGCTGGCCTTGGCCACCGACGATCGAAAGGGTGGGACCCGTTCCAGTCTGCGCTGTACTACTTACGTTCACGGTGAAGCTGGTGCTGAGCGAACCAGCCGTAGCGGTCACGGTAACGGCCCCGGGGGTCGCGGAAGCGGTGAGATAGGTAACGGCGTAGCCATTGGATCCGGTAATGGCTGACGTGGCGTACAGCGTTCCACCATTCCCGCTGATTTGGAACTGCACATCGTATCCGCTCAGAGGCACGTTGTTGGCAGTGAGAACCTGGACGACCAGCGGCTCGGAAGTCCCGTTGGGCAAGATGGTCTGGTTCGTCCCGTAGCTAAGCAGAGAAGTGGGAACCGAAGTTGGTGTTGTGGCAGCCGCGACCGCGTATGTTATTGATCCCGGCGTCACGTTAGACGCAACCGGATACTGGGCGATAATGGCTTGAGAATTTGGGCTGTACTGATAAACAGTATTGGCTGAAATGAAGTAGGCGGCCTGGACCGCAGTTTCAAGTCCCACTGGAACATCGTTCGTAGTTGTAATGGCGGCGAATCCTCCGCCTCCTGTGGACACCTGCACCTGGTTTACACTGATTGGCGTCGAAATCGTAACCTGATAAACTCCTTGGTCGGTGACCGCGAGTACGGTATCGGTTCCGATGATTTGCAGAGACGTAGTTTGCGGTAGTCCCAGGCTCGGATCGGTGGCCGTATGTGAGGCCAGCGTCGCAACTATCAAGCTATTCCCGAACGTAGACTGGTTGGCGCCGAGCGCGTATTGACCGTCCGGTGTAAACACGAGTGGACCTGGCGTTCCGCTCACGGAGATGGCTCCATTGAATGTCGCCTGCAGAGTAAGCGGATCAACTTCCAGGATCTGGTTCGGCATGGTCACATAGACAAGCCCATTCGGGCCAACGCTGACCCCAGTGGGTGCTTGCGAAAGGGCCAGCGTAGCGGTTACGGCATATGTGGTTGTATTGATTGCCGCAAGCTGGCCGGCGCCGGTGCTATTCGAGCCGACTGCAAAGATCGTACTGGAGTCAAGACTGGCCGCGATACCGACCGTCGTGATCCCGCTGCCTTGACTTACTCCCCCCGATACAAGCTCGTTATTGGAGGCGGTGTTGTACAGATGCACCGTGCCCGCTACAACCGCGAGCAACTTCCCGTCCGGTGTGATCAGCGCCTGGCTTGCGGGTGTGCCAAGGTTCGCGACCACGGTGGCCGGGATGAAGGTTGAGTCCGTGGCGATAATACTATTCGTGGTGGAAGACCCAACAATGAAATACTTCGACGCATTCAGATTGGGCAGCACGGCAAACGCGCCGACTCCAGCGTCGAAGGTTCTGAACGTCGTCAGCGGAGTGGTGACGAAAGCCTGGACTTCTCCGTTGGTGGCAGCCGCGCCGGGAAGTACAAATAAGTCCTGCGCGTGGAGCGACACGCATGACAAAGCGACACCGAAGGCGCAAAGCGCAAATACTCTATTCAGCATGCTTGTAGAACCTCTCCTGAATTGGACGCGGGGGAAAAACAGTAACAGCGTACCACAATTTTTGAGCTGGGCTTTCGAGGGGAGACGCGAAATGGAACGAACGCGTAATGCAAAAAGGGGGAGCCGAAGCTCCCCCTTTTCTTAACTAGCCAAACGAAGGTTTAATGCCCTTCGTTTTCGCCGACATTGAACGTGCGGTTGAGGCCTGGAACATCCAACTGGATAGCCAGGTAACCTTCGGCCAGCTTCTGCGCACCAACGTCGCTGATGAAAGCGAAGCCGTGGCAGAACTGGAAGTTGGCCTGAGCGATGATGTAGCCTTCGAAGCCCGGGGTTGCCGGGATTCCGAAATTGCCACCATTGCTGACGGTGAAGATCAATTCCTGGCCGCCGGCGACAGCGGAAGAGACGGCCTTGGGAGGCGCGGCGCCGCCACCTGACGTGGTTCCGTAGTAGTTCAAAGTTACGGTCCCAGTCTGGGGTGACGTCCCGAACGGATCGGTGGATGTATTCGCTATGGCGACACCCGTGTCAAAGCCTGCGATGTTCGTTACGAACGGGAACAGCAGGTTGCACGAGCAGGGCGAAATCGAGAACAGACTCGCAGGCGAGCCGCTGGGGCCGAAGCGTGGAACCGGACCCGAAGTGGCGACGCTGGAAGTGGATTGTGGCGAGAACTCAACACCAATCGTGGTTGGAGAGCTGGTGGGTGCAGGGATATTGCTCCCCGTGTTCGACACATACTCTACGCTGATCGGCACGGTCATGGTTTCGGTAACGCTTGGATCTGAGTAGTAAATCTCATAAGTCAAGCTACCCGAAGTACCCGAGACTCCGACCGGGATAAGAGGACCCGCGCTGGCGTACGATGTAGCACCCGCAACTACTGGGATGCTGGTGGAAGTTCCAATCCCGCTGATGCCTCCACTTTGACCGACAAGCACGGCCACGCCAGCCTTTGTTCCTACGCCGTAGTTGCCACTCAGGTAGACCCACGAGGGAGCATACAGAGATACCCCGGCGGATACGCCACTCACAGTGAACTGGAGCTGGGTACCGTGGTCGGCAAAGCCAACAGCCTCCGTACCGCCGGAGGGCTCAGTCAAACCAATCCCGGTTAGCGGTGCAAAGCCCGATTCCGAGTCATAGTTAAATCCTGGGATATTCTCAGCATAGAACGTACCAGGAGGAGTATAACTCGCTTGAGCAAGCGTGACAACGTTGTAAATCTGTCCGTAGTTCTGAGGTTTGAACGAATAGGCAAACCCTTCCGTTACGCTAATCGCAATGCCATTGTCGGTCGTGACCAATCCCGGAGGAGTCAGCAGGTAAGTATTCACTGAGTTACATTGCTGGTAGAGCGCAGGGCCAGGGGCGTACGGAGTTTGGCTCTCCAGCGCAAGCCGCTGAATGTGCGGAGGCTGCAAAATTCCGGGAATAACCGTGCCGATAACGCTGCCGTTACCCTGGTTAATGCTAAGGGTCGCAGAGCCGTTGACCGACAGGATCGCGGAGATGGTGGTCGAAACCAGAGTGGACGAAACACCTAACTGGAACGCGTTTCCACGAATGTTGGTGAATCGAATGATGCGAGTTCCGCCGCCTGTGCCCGGAGCGTCAACGGGCACACCGGTCCAGGTGATTGCGTTCGCTCCAGTTTGAACGCCCTGGAACACGTTGAAGTGACCGGCTGTTCCATCATAGTTGCCGGGTGTCCCAATGCCAAGTCCCTTGCTGATAATGACGCAGTTCGTGTTGTTGTTGGCCAGACAAGCCAGTTGAGTCTGCGCGTTAGCGGCAGTGGGCGTGGGGCCGACTGGCGCCGGCGGGTTGCCACCACCAGCTGCCGGAAACGGCTCGTCAATCGTCATCACGGCTTCCGAGATGTTGGACAACGGAGGCCCGACAAGCCTGCTCGTGATATTGGTGTTGATCGAGAGTGTAATGTTTTCCAGCGGAATTGCTGCGCCAGCTGTTGTTGTTGTGCCACCCGTGCAGTTGAGAACCAAATCGCCGAGCAGTTCAGCGACTCCCTCTGCCCGAACATTATTGTTGACGGCATTTGCGGTGTTGCACGTGATCGTGCCGGCCGCATTAGCCGCGGAACTACCTATTCCCAGGAATAGCCCGACTGCAGCAAGCGCTACAAGCCATTTGCGAAAATCTACCATTTCCTTCTCCTTGTGAAAATCTGATTTGAATTGATGGAAGTTATCTTTTTCAACCTGAGCCTCGAGTAAACGCTCGTCATGAAGATTCTGAAATCTCAGCCGATCAAACACCGCGCAAATGAGCGCCCAGCAGCTGCCGCCACCTTGCTTGCCCGATCTTGCTTCATTGTCTCCATCCAGCTCAACTTGCTTTTGGAACTTCTCGTATCTTCTTTTGTGCTCGCGGGATTCATGCGCCAAAGAATGAATGCCGCCAAACCTGTTCGGACGCAGTCAATCATTCATAACATTACCTGCCGGAACAAGTCAAGCGTAAATTGTTGATCTCACAACCCGCTGGCCTCCCAGACTCTATAGCCAGCAGCGGTTTATTACATCACAGGGCCCGTTGTTGAGTCAACGCCTTACAGCCAACGGTAAATCTAGGGGATTGAATGGTCGCAGGTGGGCTCTTATCGGAGGAATTCGGATGTCTGTGCGGCATGAGGGAAGTTGCAGCCGAGCGTGATTGCTTTGTGTGACTTACTACAGCGAATCACCTACTCTTTAATATCTTTCCTCAGGGCCTTGATCTGGTCTTTGAGTTCGTCGCTGGCATCCAGCAACTGGTTGCTGTCGAAGATGACGTGAGGTGTAAGGAACATGATCAATTCAGTCCGCTCTTTTTGGTAGGATCGCGAACCAAAGAAGGCGCCGATCACTGGGATTCGATCCAAAACAGGAATTCCAGAAAGAGTAGAGGTCGTGCTCTCTTGGATCTGGCCGCCGATAGCGATGGTATCGCCGTCCTGCACAGTCACTTGAGTGGTGATAGATTTGGTTGCAAAAGAGGGTGATTGGATGTTCGTCAACGAAGGATCGGTGGCTTGCGGATCACTGACGTTCTGGTTGATGATCATGGTGACGATGCCACTGGGCGTCACCCGAGCTGTGATATTCAGTCCGATTCCGGTGCTCACATTCGAAACACCCGTGGTCACAGATCCAGTAATTCCGCTTGCGGTAGAACCCGCTTCCGTGGGAACTGTAGTGCCCACGTTTATCGAGGCCGGAATACTGTCGGTAGCGATGATCGAAGGAGAGGAGATAATCTTCGCGTTGCTCTCCGATTCCATCAAACTCACTATTCCCGAAAGCACGCGGCTCTTGCCGACCAGAGTGGCGGCGGAAAGACTGACGCCACCGCAGCAAAGTCCCCCCAACAGAGAAGCGGCTGTGCTTGTAATAGCAGTGGTTCCAGTGGATCCCGATCCTGAAAGCGATTGCAAGGCGGCAGTGACGTCGCTGGAGAAGCTGTGGCTCAAATCAATGGAATAAATCTTCGCTTCGATGAGCACCTGGCGCGGTGGAACGTCCAGTTCCTTGATCAGTTGCTGGATGCCCTCGTATTCTTGCTGCGTGGCCTGGACCAGCAGGGTGTTGTTCATCGGATTCGCGATTACGCGGGGACCTCGGCCGCCAAAACCACCGATCGGGGCGTTTCCCAAGTAGGTTCCTGTGAGATCGCCCGCGCCTGGTACGGTGGAAACGCCCGCGCCTCCGGGAGCAGGGGCAACGGCCGAATTCGAAAACGGCGATCCACCGCCGGCGCCGTAGGGACTGTAGCCGTATCCGCCACCGTTCGCGCCTCCATAACCACCGTTGCCGTACGCGCCCCCTCCAAAACCGCCACCACCTCCAAACCCGCCGCCCCCAAAACCCCCACCACCGAAGCCTCCGCCACCAAAACCGGAACTGCCAAAACCGCCTCCGCCGTAGGTGTTACCAAACCCATTTCCGCCCATACCTGTCGTTCCCATGCACGCCTGGATCGCATTCTGCCCGCCGCCATAGCCGCCGTTTCCGCCGTATCCGGAAAGCTGGCCGTACAAGGCCTGAATGGAGCAAGCCATGGACGTCGCGTCGCCGTAGCGCACCCGATAGACATAATCCTTAATGCCACCCGCGGACGCCTTGATGGGAATATCCAGTTTCTCAAGCCACTGCTCCACCTCCTTAAAAGCGCCGGGATTGGGAGCCACCGCGATAATGGTGTTCACGCGATCGATGGGGAGAAACTTGATAGGCGCATTCTTTTCGGAGAGCGCGATGGCCTTGGAGATACTTTCCAACTCCTTGGCCAGGTCGGTGGGGCGGCCGTTCTTCACGGTGAAGACGCGGACCCGTTGGTTGGCGAGCGTATCGCTGTCAAACAGCGCCACCATCTCCATTAAACGTCGCATGCTCCTTTGGCTGTCGAGCATTAACAGAAGATTGGCGGGGGCGTAAACGTAGATCCGGGCATTCTCGCCCTGAAACGGCTCCAGGACCTTGGCCAACTCGTCGGCCGTAACGTATTTGAGGAAGACCAGATTCAGCATCGTCCGGTCGTCTTCGGGGATGCTGTTGGGGTCCGTTTTCATCTCCGGTGGTATGGGGAGATGCGAAATATCCGTGAGCGGGACGATGCGATAGAGGTCGCCCTGCTTCACCATGCCGAAGCCGTTGATCCGCAGAATCGTTTCCAGCAACGAGCGCGTGTCGATGTCCTTCGTTTCGCCGTAGGTATTGAGGATCACGCCACCCTTAACCCGGGGATCGAGGATGTAATTGATCTTGAGTTGCCGCGCCAGCAGGTCGATTACCTCGGTAAGCGAGGCATTGTTGAGCGCAAGACCGCCGTACACAGTCGGAGGAGTGGATGGCGCTCCGGTTTGGCCGGGCGTGGTCGATGACGGTGGATTCGCGGCAAGGGGAGCCTGCTGCTGTGGTTCTGGGGCTGGCATCGGAAGCGGCATGCGGCCGGGGAATACCGGTCCCGGCGGTGGCGGCGGAGCCGCCTGAGGTTCTTGAGCCAGTGTTGGCCGGAGCAACGCTGCAGAGAGCAGCAGGCCACAAAACCAAAGCCGAAAACGCACCTATTGATTCCCCGCTGGCTTGCTGTCTACGTTGGTTCGGTTGGACTCGGATGACGCCTGCCGATCTCCCGCAAGGGCTCTTTCCTCGTCGGTCAACTCAGACTTTTTGCGAACCCAGGTTGACTCGCCGAAGGGCGTCTTTTTCTCAAAGCGATAGCTATCGCCCAGGTCCGTGACAACCACCGGCTCGTTCTTCGCAGGCGCGGGCTGTTGAGCTGGCGCGGACGACTCCTCCCACTTGGAAATGCCGAACGGTGTCTGCCGATAGTTCCATGTCTTGCCGTTGGAATCGGTGTAGCGGTATAGGTTCGGTTCAACCGCCGTTGCGCCCGCCGGAATGGACTGTGTCTGCGCTTGCGCTTTCACCTTCTGATCTGGCGACGGTTTGGAGGGTTGGGTGGGCTTTTTGTTTTGGGCGGCTGACTTTTGAACTGGCGCAGCGGGCTTGGCCGCGTCTTTCGGCGCTGGAGCGGTGGCGCCCGACTGGCTTTGCGCTAATCCGAGCGCGGCGGCGAACAGGCTAAGTGCGATGGTCTTCATAACTCCTCTTTCTTTCTTGGTTTACTTGACAGGTTCCCACGTGCATCCGCTCCCAAATGGCGTCGCGGTAACAACCTTTTTCATGCCGTCCACCACGGCGCCGTTGGGCGCCGAGTCGCCGGCAACACACGCCTTGTATCCTCCCCCTGTGTCAGCGCCGGGGCCGGATCGCGTGTTCGACAATGATTGCGTTGGCTGAGGGGGGGCTACCTGGGCCGTCGCGTTCGTTGGCGGCGGTGCCGCTTGGGCGATTGGCGCCCGATCGATCAGCTCATCAATGCGTTTCTTAAAATCTTTGCCGTCCCATTCGAAGTCGGCATAGCTGCTGTCCACCGAAACGATGGTCCAGGGCCCAATGGTTTCGCCGGGATGATAGCCCTTCTGTGGTCCGCCGGCTTTCTCGCTCAACACGATGGTGGGAGGAACTCCGTCCCATAACATCACTCCGTGCGCCACGGGAAACGGCGGTTGCGGCTTGGGCGGCGTCGGCTTCGGGGGATCAATGATGACGTTAGGGTTGCGATCTTGCGAGAACAGGTTCTTGGTGGCGACCTCGGCAAAATCTGCGGCGCTGACTGCCGCTACTTGATCCAGTGGCGCGAGGCCCGGCACCTGTAC
This sequence comes from Bryobacteraceae bacterium, assembly GCA_049518655.1. Classification (GTDB taxonomy): domain Bacteria; phylum Acidobacteriota; class Terriglobia; order Bryobacterales; family Bryobacteraceae; genus Palsa-89. Next base: position 38,789 of record JBEKRO010000001.1, read on the forward strand.
GGCAGGGAGCGCGCTCCGCACCAATGCCAGATCGCGAGCATGCGAATCGATCCACTGATTGCGCAAGTGCCAGTACAGAAGTCCCGCGAGCAGAAGCAGCGCCAGATCCAGAAGTCTTAGTTTCCCGCTCAACGCTTTTCCCTATTCAAAGCTGTTCCTGTTCAAAACTCTGCCAGACCCTTCCGCACGGGCACCAGGCGGAGGGCCACCAACCCGGAGACCGTCAGGCGCACGGGCATGGTCTTTTGTTTCGGATTGGAGGTTCCGAAGCGGATTTCCTCCGTAGCGGCAAGCTCCGGCTGAGCGCTCAGCGCAGCCAGAAAATTGACCAGCTCATCAATGCGGCACGTCACCGTGACGGAAACGCTCACTTGGCCGTATGCCGTACCGAAGGGCCGGGGACGCCCCAACTCCACCTGCCCAAGCTCAAGCGGAGACCCTTGCTGCTGAGCTACGCGCTTGATGATTTGTAGCAGTTGTGCCTGCGCTTGCTCCGCGGTATCGCCGGGAATCAGGCCTTTTTCACGCTCGGCCAATTCGAGCGAAACCTGTTTCATCACCGCTTCCTTGCCAGGGAGCGTGGCAGCCTGCCGCCGCAACATTGCGAGACGCTTCTGGGTGCGATCGACGCTGTCCACTGGAGCGCTGATCTTGGCGCTCCCGCTGCCGCTCGAAGACGGCGAGGAGTTGGAATACCAATAGAACAACCCACCCACCACCAGGGCGCCTCCCAAGATGACGAGAGCGCGCCGATCGCGATCCGTCAGGGTCATGGCGCCACTCCTCTCCGGGTGGAGCGAATCGTAAACAGGTCTGCGCCCCCGCTCTTCTGTAACGGCAGCGAGAAAGACGAAGCTTGGAATTGGCGCGATCCGTCCAGCAGCTTGATCAGGGCGGCGGCCTGATCGGTCTCGCCGGTGATGCTAACGGAACTCCGCGTGAGCTGGAGCGAACTCAGCCAAGCCGGAGGAGCCAGCAAGTGAGTCAGTTCATTCAAGGCGTCCAGATCCTGTCGAGTCTGCTGGCGAAAATTGTCGATCGTTTGGGAGCGGTTGCGCGCATTGACGGTTTCGCGATCCACATCCGCGGCCTTCTTCGCCAGTGGATCCAACATCCGGATCTGCGCCTGCACTAAACCGATATAGTGACGATCCGCATAGCTGGGATAAGCCAGGACCGCGACCATCAGCAGCAGGACAACCGATCCCAGCACAGCCGTGGGAATATAACGCAGCCGGGAAGCGGACTCTCGCTGCTCCCGCGGCAGCAGATTCAAGCTGAGCGGACACAGGGGGCCAGCGCCAGCGAGCGCGGCAGCGTACGAAAGGCAGGCGCGGGAGGGCTCGTAAGTCTCCGGTTGCGCCAGCGGCAGCGGAAGCTGATCGCGCAACGCAGCGACTTCGGTTTCGGGCGGCAGTCTGAGTTCAGAGATCGCAAGCGTCCGAACGCGATCCCAGGATTGCTCCAGGCGTGCCGAAAAAATCGGGCGCGTGGCGCTCTCGCCATACACCTCCAGACCGTCCTCGGCCGGTTCGAGTGCTAAGAACCCATCCTGCGGCGGAGTGGAGAGCAGGCGCAGCGCCGAATAAATGGTAGGAGCCGAGAACGTTAAGGACGCGGCCTTGACGCCCGCCTGGGAAAAGAGCGCAGTATAGCGCTCCACCACGGAGCGCAGCGTGATGGCGATCAGAACCGATGGGGTTTTGCCGATCCGCGCCCAGTCATACGCCACTTCTTCTTCGGAATGCGGATTCAGAGAATCGATCTCAAAACGCACCGCCGAAGCCAGATCCTTGTCCGTCACGCCGGGCAGCGCGATCTGCCGCACCGTCACTTCGTCTCGAGGCAAGAGGATGGTGGCCGCCAGATGTCCTACGCCCAGCTTCTGCAGAAAGCCGGCATACGCGGCACCCCAGTCAGCAGCGGGTTGTTCCCGAAAATGGGGAATGGTGAGCTCGCCCAGCACTCTTACGCCGGTAGGGCGGAGCCGGACTACGGTCACGGTCAGGTCCCGCGATCCGATCTCGATCCCGATGCCGGTCCCGATAGCGAGCCATTTTGCGAAATCAATGGTTGTCATTGCAGAATGCTCGGGTTGTCATACCAGCGCATGATATGGTACGGCGGATTCTCGTGCAGTTCCGGCGCCAACAGCTTGACCATGGCGGAGACGGTCCGGTGGAGGTCTGACAGCTGGCCGTTGGGGAGCCGAAGTTGAGCCGTGGCCCGTAGCGTCAATATCGTGCCATTGGTCATGCTGAGGCGCGACATGCCCCTGCCGCCGTTGCTAAACGCAGCGAGTTGTCCCATGTTGCCAATGGGTGCGATCCTTCGCAGAGCCACGATAGCCGCGGCGGTGTCCGGAGCCACACCCACGGCCACCATAACTTCCGGCGTCACCGTATTCACGTCCAACGCCCCAGTGGAGCCGTAGACCGATAGGCAATCGCGCAGACCTTCGTGCGGGATGAGCCTACCGTCCGCGTCCCGTGTATATTTGCCGTAAAACAAATCAGGAGTGATTCCTCGCACCAGCAATAATTCCTCAATCTCTTGAAGAGACGCATGCCGGGCGCGAAAAGACGGGGTGAGCGACATGTAATATTGATCCAACTCGGAAAACGATCCGCCTGGAGTGCCGCCGCGCCAGTCGAGGATGCCGGCCACAATGGCTGGGGCCTGACTGGGATTCACTCCCAAGGCGAGCAGCAGGTTGTTGAGCTCCGGCGCCGTCGCGAAGTTCACATTCAGCTTGGAGTTTTCAGGAATGAATTCAGCCCGCACCACGCCGGTGGGAAAATCGAGGCGCAGCACGCGGGTGACCCCTGGTTGAAACTGCGGCTTTCCATCGGGACCAACAAACGCAGCACCAGACTCGATGTAAACCAACATCCGGTCTATCGCGCCTTCCGCCAAATAGTAGGCTCTCAGACCATCCGCGTCCGTTGAGCTCCTCTCTATTTCTCCGCGAACCGTGTTGGCCAGCGTAAAGGCAATTGCCGATAACGCCGCGGCCAGCCAAAGGACTGCCAATAAAGCCGCACCCTCTGAGTGCCGAATCCGACGGCTAGCGTCAGTTTTCGGTGTTTTCATACGGCTCCATGGGCAAGGGTAAGCGCGTGACATGCACGGGAATTGTCAAAGTCACTGGTTGCAAACGCCCAAGATCCGGCGCAAGCGGCGCCATTTCGATCCGAATGGCAGTTGGCAGGACCGGCTTGATCCAGCGTTGCACCCAAATCGGAGTTTGGCCAGGCTCGCGGGGATCTCGAAAGCTAAAACGGCAATAGGCGAGCTTGTCGGAAAGGACGAAAGAATCCGGTCCGATACTGATGGGCATAAAAAGCGGCCCGGGAGGACCACCGTCGGGACCGGCTCCCATGCCGATGCAGTATAGACCCGCGCCGCGCGGCCCGGTATACCAATGCTCGTTCACCACCAGGCGCACGCCTTGCTCGTTTTCACCGGGAATAACCTGGAATTCCAGGATCATGGGCTGGCCGCGCTCACCCTGTTGCAGCGAGTAAGTGGAGGCCAGGCGCATGGTCTGCGGTTCGCCTTGGAAGAACATCAGCGTAGGGCCCCTCACCCCCGGCCGCGCCTGACAGTCCGCCGTCACCGGCATTATTCCTTCGATTTCCTGGTCGAGAATGCGCTCCACACTGGAGACGCGCCGGTTGGCCATGAGTTTTGAATCCGACTTGTTCATGGCGCTCAATGCGACGCGCAGAGTAAGAACGATTCCAACCGAAAGCAGACTCAGCAGTAGAACCGCAATCAGCAATTCAATGAGGGTTACACCGGCCGAGCGATGTCCGCCGTTCGCGAATGTCACTGTGAGCCTAGCCCCTGCGAAGTCACTGCTGCCAGATCGGCCCTGGTGAGCAGGGCGCGGCGGAAGCCCTCCAGGCGAAACGAGCGGCGCTGTGTGGCGCTCATCCACCAGATCTCCAACTCCACACGCTCGACAAACGGCTGTCCGACGCCGCCGCCTTTAGGAATTTCAAACGGCGTAAGACGCGCACGCCAGCCCATGTCGCTGCCACCGGTGACCTCCGGACCCCACGTTCCATCGAACGGCACGCCCTTTGCGAGACCAGAGGCGATCAGCAACTCGTCCATCTTTTGGTGGGCCAAGAGCACTGCACGATCGTGATCGGTGAGCCGCGCGGCGTTGCGCAGAGAAGTGGAGATGGCCCCCATCAACCCTGCCACTGCAATCGCCATGATCAGGGTCGCCACCAAAACCTCGAGCAGTGTGAAGCCGCGCTGTTTCACTGGACTTCCGGCGCCGCCACGTGCGGCACTCCTGTAATAGGGTCGACGCGCACCACGCGCTGGACATTCCGGCGATTCATCAACTGCAAGCCCAGCGGGGGCACGGTGCCGCCCGGATAGAGCAGGAAGTCGCGCTTCAGATCGGGATTATCGGGCAGTTGTGGCAGCACTTGCACGATGGAGACGCCTTCCGGCATTTGCAGCTTTCGATAGAAGCCAGGCTCGCTGGATCGCATCTCAAGCGAATTGTCGGCCTTGGAAATCGTGATCTCCACCATCTGCTGGCGGCGTTCGGCGCGGCTGAGCCCGTAATCCAGAAAGCTGACCACCCCGTTGGTAGCCGCGTTCAGACGCAACGAATCGATACCGGAAGTGATGGCGGGGAAACTGATTCCGATCATCAGCGAGATCAGCGCCACCACCACCAGCATCTCGATCAGGGTGACGCCGCAGGTGTAAGAGCGATTAGTTTTTCCAACTAACGATGTCGGCATTGATTCCGTCTCCGCCAGGCTGGCCGTCGGCGCCGTAGCTGACGATGTCGGGCTCGTCTCCGTGCTCACCCGGAAAGCGATAAACGTAGGGGTGACCCCAGGGATCGTTCTCGATCTCTTTTTGCAAATACGGCCCTTGCCAATTCTCGACTTCCTCCGGCTTCTGGCGGAGCGCCTGCAAGCCTTGATCCGTGGTGGGAAACACGCCCGTGTCGAGTTTGTAGGATCCGAGCGCGGTCAAGTAGGCATTAATCTGCGCATGCGCCGCGGTGGTGCGCGCGCGGTCCGCTTGATGCATCATCTTCGGCAACACCAGCGCCGCGAACAGCGCGATGATGGTGACCACCACCATCATTTCGATCAGCGTCACACCACTTTGGGCCGAACCAGCTTGTCGTCTCGTTCTCTTGTTCATCGCTTTACCTCGCGCTTCTCTGCATTACATTGCCACATCGTTCATGCCGACGATCGCCAGCAGCATACTCAAAATCAAGGTGCCGACCACCAGCCCCATCCCAAGGATCACCAGCGGTTCAAAGAGCGACGTAAACCGCCGGATGGACGCGCGAGTGTCGGCGTCGTAGATGTCGGCCATACGTACGAACATCGAATCCAGGCGGCCGGTTTCTTCGCCTACACTCAGCAGATGCGCGGCCAGGGGAGGGAATTGGCCGGCCTTGCGCAAGGGCCCGGCAATGCCTTCACCCCGTTTCACTCCCAGGGACACGCTTTCGAGCGACCCCGCAATACGGCGATTGTTCAACGTCGCCCCGGCGATAGCCAGCGATTGCACAAGCGGCACGCTGTTGGAAACCAACGTAGCCATGGCGCGCGCGAATCGAGCCGTCTCGGCCTTGCGCAATGCGTCGCCGAGTATCGGGATTTTGAGCCGCAGGGTATCCCACCACAATCGTCCAGGCACGGTACGCACATAGGTGTACATTCCGATGGTGAACACCACCAGCAGCGTAATGCCGAGCCAGCCGTAGGTTTGCAGAAACTTGCTGCCGACCAGCATCATTTTGGTGGGAAGCGGCATCTCAATCCGCGATTCTTCAAAGACCGCCGCGAATCGCGGCACGACGAAATTCATTAATACCAGAATGGAACCGATGCCCACCAGAGAGAGAAGGACCGGATAGGCCATCGACGAAATAATGTAGCTCCGCAGATCGTCGCGCGTGCGCTCGAATTCGGAAAGCCGCTCGAACACCACCGCGAGCGAGCCGCCGGCTTCACCCGCGCGGACCATGTTGATGTACAAATCCCCGAAGTGGTCCGGGTGAGTAGCCAGGCTGTCGGCCAGCGTCCGGCCGCCCTTGAGCACGCGGAGAATATCCAGGACCAACGCACGGAAAGTGGGGCGATCGGTCAACTCCGCGGTGATGGACAGCGCGCGATCCACTGGCACGCCCGCGCTCAGCAGCGTGGAGATTTCCTGAGTGAAGAACAGGACGTCGCGTTTTCGGCCCCCCGAGAAGGATGGCAGCTTGATCTCAACGGATGCCTTGGCTTCCTTGCCGACGTAGACGGGAGTGAGTCCCTGGCGGCGCAGCTCGAACGCGACCAGACGCTCGGATTCGGCGTGAATCGCGCCGGTGCGAATCTGCCCATCGGATGCCACCGCTCGGAAGTAGAAATTCGTCATGCTTCACCGCGCATATTTAGCCACAGATGAACACCGATAAAAACCTTTCGGCCAATTAGAATTCTTGCGTGACACGCATCACCTCGTCGGCGGTGGTGACGCCGTTCATCACCTTGAGCCAGCCATCTTCCCGCAGATTACGCATCCCGTTGCGCCGCGCCACGTTGGTGATGGACGCCGCGTCCGCGTTCTTCATGATGAGCTGCCGGATCTCGTCACCCAACTCCATGAGCTCGAAAATGCCCATGCGGCCCGAGTAGCCGGATCCAAAACAATGCTCGCAACCGCGCCCGGCGTAGCAGACCACCGTGTTTCCATCCGGCGCGATGCGAGTTCCGCTCTCCGCTTTGCAATGCTCGCAAATGACGCGCACCAGACGCTGGGCCAGCACCGCCACTACCGACGAAGTGATCAGGTAATTCTCCATACCCATGTCGGTGAGCCGTGTAATGGCGCTGGGCGCGTCGTTCGTGTGCAGCGTCGAGAAGACGAAGTGGCCGGTGAGCGACGAGCGAATGGCGATGTCGGCGGTTTCGCGGTCGCGAATCTCGCCCACCATGATGACGTCGGGATCCTGGCGTACGATGTGCCGCAGACCGGAAGCAAACGTCAGCCCGATCTGCGTATTCACGTGGAGCTGATTGATCCCGTCCATCTGATACTCGACAGGGTCTTCAATCGTGATGATCTTCTTGTCGCTTTGATTGATCTTCTTGAGCGCCGAATACAAGGTCGTGGACTTGCCGCTTCCCGTGGGCCCAGTGACCAGAAAAATTCCGTGCGGCAGCGACGTGTAGTACTCCATGCGGTTGAGCATGTGCTTGTCAAAGCCCAGCCGGCCCAGATCGTAGAAATCGCCCGCCGATCGATCGAGCAAGCGCATCACGACGCTTTCGCCGTACAGCGTCGGCAGCGTGGAAACGCGCAAGTCTACTTCGCGTCCCAGCGTTTTGATCTTGATGCGGCCGTCTTGCGGCAGACGGCGCTCGGCGATGTTGAGCTTGGCCATCAGCTTGACGCGCGAAATCATGGCGGCCTTCAGCTCGCGCGGCGGCGGGTCCTGATTGTAGAGCACGCCATCCACGCGATAGCGGATGCGAAACTCCTTTTCGAATGGCTCCAGGTGGATGTCGCTGGCGCGCTTTTCAACCGCGGACGCAATGATCGCGTTCACCAGGCGGATGACGGGCGCTTCACTCGCCATGTCGCGCAAGTGCTCGAGATCTTCCGACATCTCGCCGGCTTGGAACTCGAAGTCGGCCTCTGCGCGCGCGGCGGATTCACCGTAATACTTGTCGATGGCGTCGATGATTTCCTGCTCAGGCGCCAGAACGGTGCTGATCTTCAGTCCGGTGCAGTGGCGCACGGCGGCGATGGTCTCGACGTCCAAGGGGTCGGCCATCGCGAGCGTGATGGTGTGGTCGTCGCGGCTCATCGGCAGGCAGCGGAATTGACGCAGGAATCGTGGCGAGAGAGCTTCCGTTTCTGCGGAGACGAAGGGGGGGCTGTCGATGGAAATCAGCGGCACTTCCAACTGTTCCGAAAGAGCCGCCAGAACGTCGCGCATGGCGATGAAGCCCATGTCGACCAGGGTTTTGCCGATCTTGTCGCCGCGCTCTTTTTGCAGTTCGAGCGCCCGCTCCAGGTCTTCCTCGGTAATCAGCTTGCGCTGAATCAGAATCTCGCCTAACCGCATGGCGTTAAAAGTCTCGCATGCGTTAAAACTCTTCGGACGCGATAGAGGCCTGCTCGGCGCTGGCCGATTGCAGAAGCACTTTTCGCGGAGCGTGCATCACGATCTGCGCGGGCAGCCCGTCGCGATTCTCCCACTTCCAATAGAACAGCGACAGACCCACGGCCACCTGCTCGTCGGCCGGTACCGAGTCGAGCGAACGTGCCGAATCCACCAACATGGCGCGCATCGCGGTCCGGATAGCCACCATGCGCTGCACCTTCTTCTCATGTGTCCGGCGAATCTCATCCGCGTTCACGGTGGGGTGGAAAGGACTGATTCCGGCGGCGGGCGCGATATTTACTTCGCTGAGGAAGACGGCGCCGTAGCCCTGAATGTATGTGCCCTGCGACAGGCCGAGCACCTCAGCGGGATCCTGGGGCCACAATCCGGACAGTTTGTTGTCCAAGCTATGCTGCATGGCTTCGATCATGCCGCGATTCACTTTGGGGCCATCGGCCCTCGATCCGGCGGGAAGCACGCATAGCGAGAGCAGGGCAACGGCTGCAATTCTCATTTTCCGTACCCTTCGTTGCTGGCCACTTCAAGCCGCGCCATTTTTTGATGGTAGTATTCGTCCACTTGCTGGAAACTCGCCAGATCGGCCTGGCGCTGGGTTTCAAAACGATGCTCGGTAGCGTTCAGAACTTGGGCGAACTCGGCGGACTGCTTGGCCTGAGCCTGACTCACCGCCGCCTGCACTCGCACGTTCAGTTGGCTTTCGACCTGTTTTTCAATTTGCGCAGCATCCACTACCACAGGCCGCGCCTCCAAGCCATGAACCAAGAAGCCATGAACCAAAATAGCGGCCGCCAGCACCGCTGCAGAAGCGAAGCCCATCACCGGCCCTGAGCGCCACATGGTCTGCCACCAGCGCGGCTCAAACACTCGATCGGAGACAAATGCGATACGGCGCGGGATCTCTTCGTCTTCGAGCGACACCAGTGCCGACCGCGTCAGATTCAGCCGATCCAGCTCTTCCCGGCAGCTTTGGCAGCCGCGCACGTGATCGTCCACGATGCCCCGCTCCTGCCGCGTCATTTCACCAACCACGTAAGCCTTCAAATCCTCAGATGAGCAATTCATTCTGCGCCTCCACTGTTTACTGGAGCTAACGTTTGTTTCAAGAGATCGAGTGCGGTGTACAAGCGGGATTTGACTGTCGAGACGGGGCAGGAAAGAATTTCCGCCATCTCTTCGAACTTGAATCCCTGATAGACCTTGAGCAGCACGGCCTCGCGATGATCGTCCGACAACCGTGCCAGCGCGCTTCGCACTGCCAGCGTCGATTCGATGGGGAACAGGCCCCCGCTCGATTCGGCCATCTTAGGCTCGACAGTCATCTCGCCCTCCGGACGGTTCTTCCGCAGCAGCGAGTACGCTTCGTTGTGCGCAATCCGAAACAGCCACCCCGGGAACTTCGCCGGGTCGTCCAGCTTCTTCAGATTCTGATAGGCCTTCAAGAACACATCCTGGCTCAAATCGAGGGCGTCCTCACGCTGCCCCACCAACCGCAAGAGATAGTTGAAGACACGTTTCTCCCAGCGAGACACGAGCACGTTGTAGGCTTCCACGTGCCCCCGACGCGCCTTGGCGATCAGGTCGCGGTCCTCAACCTCCCGAAAGATCAAACTTCGGCTCCAATCTGAAGACGTAGCTCAAGACGAAAAAGACGAAACCCGTTTCGGGCTCATGAGCGTCTATTGCCTAATTTTCGCACCAACCCGCGCATAATTCGCTCGGTGGCGGTTCCAAACGGTTGATCGGTGGTCAGGTAGGTCCAGGTGGCGCCGCGTTGGCTGGGGTCCAGGCCGGACCCCTCCGCTTCTTCCAGCCGCCTGGCGATCTCGCCGTCCAATTCCTCTTCCATCTGGACGAAGAGCGAATGAACCGACGTTAGATACTCGTGCAGCGGGTCCCGGCCGCCCCACGAAAGCCATTGGACGCCCTCACGGAGGTCGGTAATGGTCGCGAGGTAATCCGCCCACTGATCGTCGATGGTGCGGAGCGCGACCAACCGCCCGAGTTCGGAGGAGGAGGAAATTTCGCCGGTCAAAATAGCTTGCCGCCGCTGCTGGATCTTCTGCCGCTGGCCTTCGATGACGCTCTCATATTTCTGCAGAAAGCGGCGGATTTCGAGATTCTGCCCCTCCGCCACCCGCTGGACGCTTTCAGCGTCATGACCTAACTTGGGGTCCTCAATTCCGAATTTCACCAGTAAATCGTCCTGGAACGAAATGAAGAACTCTGAGCTGCCGGGATCGCCCTGCCGTCCGGCTCGCCCTCGCAACTGATTGTCGATGCGCCGGCTTTCGTGGCGATTGGTTCCGATCACGTGCAGGCCGCCCAACTCGGCTACGCCGGCCCCGAGCTGAATATCGGTACCGCGCCCAGCCATATTGGTCGAGATTGTTACCGCGCCGAGCTGGCCCGCGCGTGCAATCATCCCCGCCTCCCGTTCTTCGTGCCGGGCGTTTAAGACCTGATGAGGGATGTCGGGCAAACGACTGCTCAGGCGCTCCGACTCCTCGACACTGCGCGTTCCTACCAGAACCGGTTGCCCGCTCGCGTGAAGACGCCGAATCTCGCCAAGCACCGCCCTTTCCTTGTCCGACTTCCTGGCGTAAACGCGGTCCGCCAAATCGGCTCGGATCATCGGGCGGTTGGTGGGGATAACCTCCACTTCCAGGCCGTACACCAGCCGGAATTCGTCGGCTTGCGTAGCGGCGGTACCGGTCATCCCGCAGATCATCGGGTACAACGAGATCAAGTTTTGAAGGGTGATGGATCCGAGAATCCGGCCTTGGGTCTTGAGCGCCAAGCCTTCCTTGGCTTCAATCGCCGTGTGTAATCCGGCCGGCCAGCGCCGGTTCTCCGCGATGCGGCCTTTGAACTCGTCGACAGATTCGATCACGCCGTCTTTGACCAGGTAATCCACGTCTCTGCGCAGTAGCGCGTGGGACTGCAGTGAATCCTGAACGGCGGTGAGCAGCGCGAGATTCTGTTCGGTGAACAGATTGCCGCACCCGAACGAAGCTTCGATGCTGCGGATCCCGGTATCGGTGAGGGCGATGTTTCGGCCATATTCATCCAGCGTGAAATGGCGCCCCCGGTGGAAGAATCGCGTGACGCGATCCACCTGATAAGCCAGCGGCTGATAGCTGGCTTCACCGCCCGCGATTACCAATGGAATGCGAGCTTCGTCGATGAGTATGGAATCCGCCTCGTCAATCACCGCGGTCGCGAACGGCCGATGGACCTGTTCGCTCGGATAGAGCGCCAAGCCATCGCGGAGATGATCGAACCCGATTTCGTTGGCGGTGGCGTAGGTAATGTCGGAAGCGTAAGCCCGGCGGCGTTCTTCACTTGCGGCACCTCGGCCCATGCCCTGTTGCACATGGCCGACAGAAAGGCCCAGGAATTCGTAGATACCGCCCATCCATTGGGCGTCGCGACGCGCCAGATAATCGTTCACCGTCATCACGTGAACGCCGGCGCCTTCCCTGGCGAACCAGACCACGGCGGGAACCGCGGCCAGCGTCTTGCCTTCGCCGGTTTGCATTTCGGCGATCTTTCCGGCCGTGAGAGCCAGGGCGCCTTGCAATTGGACGTCGAACATCTTTAGCCCGAGCACGCGTTCGGCCACCAGGGACGTGAGCGCAATGACATCCGGGAGATCCATGGCACGCCACTCGATGGCTTTCAGCGCAGTGTCGCTCAACGCAGAAAGCTCGGCGCGGCGGCGCTGGATTGACGGAATGAACGATTCATGCTCCGCCGCATGAAACAAGTTCCGCAAGAAATGGCGCACGCGGTAGGTCCTAATGAATCGCCTTCTTCAGCCAACGCGCAGTCGAAGACCGGTGCTTCGGTGAAAACTGTCCGGCGGCCGCGCGCAGATACGGCTGAAACTCTTGCGCCCAATAGGCCGCGTAGCCGCGCTCGTGGATATCGTCCAGCACCTGGCTGTAGTGAGTGAGAACGCTTGCGCCCAGCGTCTCTCCGGATCGCCAAGCGGCCCGATTGGCCGCGCGAGCCAGCTTCAGCAACGTCACGGGAACGCGCGCGATGGCTGAAACCGCCATCATCGACGACAGTTCGAAGACGGGGCGGTTTTGCGCGGCCGCTTCCACTTTCAGGTCTTCCCAATGCGCCCCAAGAAATCCCACCGACGGCAGATTGCGCGGGGGAATCTTCGCAACCGCTTCGCGAAAGGTACTCCATTCACGGCGCAGCCCGGCCACATCCAGCGGCGGGGCATTGCAGATATCGGCTACCTGGCTGGCGGTCTGCTCTAACCCTTCTAAAAGCTGATCGACATTTTCGAATTTGGCATCGCCGGCAAGCAACCCCTCCTGCTTCAGCGCCTCAGCGACCTCCTGGACGATGTAGCGACCGGTGCCTGACACGTCGGCCAGCGCAGCCATGATCCAGACCGGAGAGGCGCGAAAGGCCAGCAGACCAGCCAGCTCGATGCCATGGCCGGCTGTCCGGCGTATCAAAAAATCGCTGGCCAGTTCACCCCCCGTGGGGTAAACGCCCTTTACCTCTCCCACCTGCTCGATCATGAAGCGCAGCGCGATGTCCACCATCATCTGGTACGTCTTGGTTCGTCGCACCGCGGAAGGAACGGAAACGTCGCCAATCTCGCGGATCAATCCGCCCGCCAGCGCCGCCCCCGATCGCACCACGCGCTCGGGCAAAGAGAAAACGTAGCGGGCCACCCGCGCACCGGATTTCACCGGCTTGCGCCGCGTTCGCTTTACAGGGAGCTTCATCGCGTAACTATAATTGTGCCTGATACAATCCTCGATACACTACCCAATATTCGCCGACTATCAAATGACCGAGATCGTGATTCGCCCCAGCATGAAGTTCATCAAGGCGGGATACGTCTGCGCCTTGCTGGTGGTGTGCGCGGCGGTGTTCGTCCACTACAAATACTTGGTCGATCAATATCCGAACCAGCGCTACCCCTGGGTCCCTATCATCAGCCTCATCGTGTTGCTTTGGCCTATCAAGCGACACCTGCAACGGCAGACGGTGAAGCTGACCATTGCCGGAGACAAACTGCGCTACGAAACTGGGATGGCTTCTAAATCCATGCGGATCATCCAGCTCCCCAAGGTTCAGGATGTGAGAGTGCTTCAATCGTTTGGTCAGCGAATCTTTGGCGTGGGCGATATATCTATCGAAACGGCGGGAGAAAACAGCCGGTTAGTGGTGGAAAACCTGGATCGGCCTCGGGAATTGGCGGAGCAAATCACCGATGCTTCAGCGCACCCCCCGTCTACAGGGCTTCATTAAATCCTTGTAACAATAAACGTTTCAACAACTTCGCTCACAGTTTCGATCCCCGAGACGCCCGTTTTTTGATATGGTAATAAGAAGTGTCACTAAGAAAGCTGGGGAGGCAACCAGCCCTCGGTCTCGCAGTGCTTCTGGTTGCCGCGCTTCCTGGGATTGGCGGGTGGAAGTTGGCTGGTCCGTTCGGCGGGAGCGCGCGATCAATCGCGATTGATCCGGAGAACGGCCGCACGCTAATCGCTGGTTCGCGTGACTCGTTGCTATTTCGATCCGACGATGCGGGCGCATCCTGGCGCCTGCTGCCGTTTCCACGCGGAACTCCAGGTGTCTTCAACTCGGTCTTGATCGATCCCAAGGAGTCGCCTCACTACTACGCTGGTTTGGATGCTGGAGATTCCCAGGACTCCGGCGTGTACGAGAGCAAAGACGGAGGCGTAACCTGGCTGGCCTTAGCCGGCATCCACGGTTCGCGCATCGAATCGCTCGCAATGTCGCCGGTGAATTACGGCACCCTCGCTGCGGGAACATCCAAAGGAGTTTTTGTTTCCGTTGATCGCGGCGCCACCTGGCGCAGGATCTCGGCGGAGAACGATCCGGAGATGCACGACATCACCGCACTGGCCTTCGACTCCGCGGACACCAACGTCCTTTATGCCGGAACCCCGCATCTGCCGTGGAAAACCACCGACGGCGGCGTCACCTGGCATTCCATTTCCAGGGGTCTGGTTGACGATTCCGATATCTTCTCCATCCGCGTGGATCCCACTCATCCGCAACTGGTTTTCGCCAGCGCCTGTAGCGGGATCTATCGGAGCGATAGCGGAGGGGAGGCCTGGGTCAAGATCCAGGGCATTCCGGGTACCCATCGCCGCACGCACATCATCGCGGAAGATCCGCGCAATTCCGACACGATTTTCGCGGGCACGACGCTGGGGCTATTTAAGTCCCCCGACGGCGGCAAGACCTGGCGGCATTTGAGCTCGGAACAGGTGAACTGGATGGTGTTCGATCCGGGCGACCCGCGCATTCTGTATCTCGCCACCGAATTCGCCGGCATTCTGAAGAGCACTGATTCGGGTGAGAAATTCCAGTCGATGAATGAGGGCTTCGCGAACCATCGCCTGTCTGAAATCACTTCGGATGGCGAACACCTCTACGCCAGCAGCACGTACGAGGGCCTGTACGGTGGCGTTTTTGTGAGTAACGATGGCGGCCTCCAATGGTCCTTGCGGGCCAATGAAGAGGCGCTGCACGGCCGAAATCTGCACAGCCTCACTGCCTCTCCCGCCACGGCGGACCTGGTGTTTGCGGCGAGTGAAGACGCTGTTTTGAAATCTGTGGATGGCGGGAAAACCTGGATGGCAGTCCCAGAGCCTCGCCCCGCGGGAGCTCGTCCGGTCGCCGTTCATTCTGTTGCCGGTCATCCCACGGTTGCCGTTCATACCAGCCGTCCGGTTCACAGTCCCGTTCGTATCCATATTCACGCCTTGCGGGCCGTTGGGCTCGAAAAGAACGGGTTGGTTTTATTCGCTGGAACGGATGCGGGCCTCTTCCGAAGTTCCAATTCAGGAACAACTTGGGAGCAAGTGAACGCCGCCGGACTTACGGGAGTATCGGTTCTTGCCATTTACGCGCCCCCCAACAGCTCCTCACGGCTGGCGGCGCGAACCAGCTCTGGACTGTTCGTTTCCGAGGATTCCGGCCGTACGTGGCAGGCGGCCCTGGTGCCCAACGGCTACTACATCTACGATGTGGCCCTCGCGGCTGAACGCGATATCGCAATTCTTGCTGCAACCTCGCGCGGCATTTTGCAGTCTACTGACGAAGGCGCACATTGGAAACTGGTGACGGAAGGTGTTCCCGCGGCAACGGTGGACTCGGTTCGCTTCAATCCCTCGGAGGGACGCGAAGCGTTCCTGGTGCAATACGGCAATGTCTACCGCACCCTGGATGGAGGCTACTCGTGGCATGTATTCCCGAACGAGGGACTGCAAGGCGCCACTATTCGAATGCTATGGTTCGCGGCCGATCTTCCCCAGCGGATTTTTGCGCTCAGCGCCGCGCGGGGGGCATTGGTTTTCGATTTGCCTCAGGCTACTGTGGCCCAACAGGACGATCACGCTGTTATTGCAAGCAGTAAATGAATCAGAGGGAAAGGTGAAAAACATGCGAGCAGTATGGAGGTATCCGGTTCTGGCGCTAGTTGCATTGGGCGTCCTGGGAATTCCAAATCCGGTGCGCGCGCAAAACGCCGCGGCACACTCAGACCAAGACAACAATTTCCTTGAATTAAACATCTACGGAGGATATTCCGACTACCAGAGACTTCCTGCCGGTTTGGGCGCCAAGATCCAGCCTGCCGTCATCTTCGGCGGCCGGGTCACAGAGAATTTCTGGAACTACGTAGGTATCGAGGAAGGCTTCAACGCGTATTCGTGGAACAAGTACGGCTTCCTGTCGAATCCGCCGGACGGAACATTGCTGGCGCCGCCGTTCCCCATCCACACACTCCAGCCTTCGGTGGATGTTGTATTCCATTTTACGCCGCGCGACCACAAATTCCGGCCGTTCGTCGCGATCGGCCCGGGCGCCTCGTTCGACGTGCTGGGCAAGAACGCGAAAAAGTGGGGGGATGCCATGCCTCCCAACGAAGGGTTCGGCGACTTTAAATCCGATGAGCGCTTTCAAGGTAATTACGGCGGTGGAATCAAATACCAGGCGAACAAGTGGTTCGGTATCCGCTTGGATGTACGGGGTTTAGCTGGGGTTGCTCCGCGCTTTGGTCTGCCGACCACCAGCGCTACTGGCACCTACATACCCGGCAGCAAAATTCTGAATGGCATCGAGGCCACGGCCGGCCTCACGGTTTATCTCGGACATCGCGGCGAGGCTCCGCCCCCGCCACCCCCGCCTCCGCCCCCGCCACCTCCTCCGCCAGCGCAAGCGATCAATCCAGGCGCAATCAATGCCAGTCCGAGCACTGTTTGTCCGGGCGACGCTGTGACTCTCAGCTCGAACGCCACCGATCCTGAAGGGCACCAGTTGACCTACCAATGGTCCGCCAATGGGAGCTCGGTGGGAAGCGGCGCTCGATACACTTATACGCCGAACTCGTCCGGGGATATCCGGATCGGCTTGCACGTGGCTGACTCGACCAACACCGGGCGCGGCGCAGACGCCAGTCCCGTTACCATCCACGTCAACACATATAACCGGCCGACGGTCAGCGTGGCGGCCAATCCCACGGAACTCGATCGCGGGCAAATGGCCATGCTGCGCGCTAGCGGCATGGGTTCGGATTGCAGCGGAACGCTGACCTATAGCTGGGCTGCGTCCGAGGGTACCGTCTCAGGCGCCGGCACCAACGCTCAATTCGATTCCAGTTCCGTCTCCTTCAACGACACTGATCGCAGCCGTCCGCAGTCCAAGCAAGTGACCATCACTGCCACGGTAACCGATAGCAAGGGCGGATCGGGAAGCGCATCCACCAACATAACGGTCAATCTGGGCGCGGAAGCCCGGCACTTCGGCGATATTTTATTCCCGAAGGACAGCGCGCGGGTGAACAATTGCGGCAAACGCGTGCTGATTGAGCAGTTGTATCCACAGCTCGCCGCCAACCCGAACTACGATGTTGTCCTGGTAGGCCACATCGATTCCAGCGAAGCTCCCAGCGGCAAGTCGCGACGGGGCCGCAATCTGGATCGGGATCGCGTGCTGAACACCGCCGGAGTTTTGAGCGGCGGTAGCGGTACTTGCAGTTCGCTGGATCTGTCCCGCATCAAGGGAAGCTGGATCGGAGCGACGCAGGAAACGCCGTCGGTGCCAACTTCTTGCGCTGTATCGACCACGGCTCCCAAGGAGCGCCGGGGTGCGGCGATTGAAGACACCGACACAGCCAAGAACCGGCGAGTGGAGATCTGGCTGGTTCCGAAGGGCCTGGCGCTGCCCGCCGCGGCTCACGATGCCAAGGAGCTGCCGGAAGCCGATATGAAGAAGATCGGCTGCCCCAAATAAGCAGCAGTTAGTCTGAAGTTGTTATACGGCGCCGGGTGCTTCACCGCACTCGGCGCTTTTTATTTTGGCCAGATGGCCGTGATGTCGACAGCGGCTTCTGGGAAACGCGTGGGGTTCAGTTGGCCTTGCCGCAGTAGAGAGCTTGTGGCTAAGTGCCCGTCTTGAAGGAGCAGTACCTCGACTGTCTGCGCCTCCGGCGAGACCACCCATACCTCCGGAACCCCGAGGCTTTCGTAATCTTGGAGCTTTTCAGCCCGTTCGGAGCGGGTGTTGGCGGGAGAGAGCACCTCGACTATGAGATCCGGAGCGGAGTGAATATAACCGTCCTTCTCAACCACATTGCTTCGAATGAAAACGGCAATATCTGGAACGCGCGTGGTCAACGGCTCGCGGCGTATTACTACCCCGAATGTGCTGACGCGGACTTGAACGGTCCTGCGATCCAACTGTGCCTTCAGCAAGTCAGCCAGATTTTCGACAGTGTCTGCATGGATAACTTTGTTTGGCGGCATCTTGAGGATCTCACCATTGACGACCTCCTCCACGCCTTCCACCTCCGGAAGGGCCAGCCATTCTTCATATGTGAGCGCCTTGGAAGTTGTAGCCATGGGTATTCCTAATTTCATAGTGTACGCTTACTATTTGACGGCTCCTAGCCCACCTGCGCTGCCGCGCGAGCTGCGCCTCTGGCATGTGGTGCTGTTCAACATCTCCGCCGTGGTGGGCGTCCGGTGGCTGGCTGCCGCGGCACAGGCGGGGCCCGGATCGCTGCTGCTTTGGCTGGTGGCCGCGCTCGCCTTCTTCTTGCCTTGCGCGCTCGTAGTCTCTTCGCTGTCCCAGCGTTTTCCCGAGGAGGGCGGCCTCTACATCTGGACCAAGCAAGCGTTCGGCGATTGGCACGGATTTCTTTGCGCCTGGCTCTACTTCATCAGCAACATTTGTTACTTCCCGACGTTGCTACTATCGGGCATCGCGATGGCGAGCTTCATGCTTGGGCAGACAGGCATTCGATATTCCGAGGACGCGCGGTACGCCATCCCCGCCACCCTGGCAGCGCTCTGGGTGACCTTCATTCTGAACCTGGTGGGCCTGCGCATCGGGAAATGGGCCGGCATTCTGGGCGCGGCTTCCAGCTATTTGCTGGCGGCGTTGCTGATTGCGTTTGGAATTTCGATCGCCTGGCGGAACGGACCGGCCACCCACTTTCATCTGATGCCCGCACTCAACTTCAACAGCCTGAATTTCTGGTCGCAAATTGCGTTTGCATTTGTCGGTCTGGAGGTGGCGCCGATTCTGGGAGGCGAGATTTTCGATCCGGACCGGGCGATTCCACGCGCGGCGTGGATCAGTGGGATTGGTTGCACTGCTTTCTACATGGCCGGAACCGCCGCCATGCTGGCTCTGCTTGCGCCCGATAGAATCAGCACGCTCACTGGACTGGCGCAGGCAGGCCAAGTAGCTGGCGCAAGCTTTGGAGCAAGCTGGCTCTCGCCGTGCTTTGCGGTGCTCATCACCGTCAGCGTAATCGGACAACTCACGGCTTTCGTGGCCGGGAACACGCGTCTGCCGTTCGCACTGGGACTGGATCACTACCTTCCCACAGCCTTTGCCAAGCTGCATCCGCATTGGCGCACTCCTCACGTTTCCATCCTGGCGCAAGGGATTCTCTCTACCGTTCTATTGCTGTTGATGCAACTCGGGGAGACGTTGCGCGCGGCTTATCAGATTTTGGTGGATCTCACGGTCATCGCGACATTCCTGCCGTTCGTCTATATTTTCGCGAGCGGATTCAAATTCGGACAGCGTTGGCCGGGAGCATTGGGCGGGCTGATCACGATACTCGCCATAGTCCTCTCGGCTGTTCCTCCACCGGGTGTCGCGTCTGTCTGGATCTTCGAGCTCAAAGTGGTAGGCGGAACGGCGCTATTGGCGCTTGCGGCGCGGCCGATCTTTGCGCGAAGTAATTCTTGGGCCCAATGAACTACACGGAGTCAGTCCGATATCTTTATTCGCTGGGCAACGAGGTGCTGACGGCCAAGCTGGGCCTGGAGCGGATCACCGCCTTGCTCCAGGGTCTGGGCAATCCACACCGCGCGTGCCGTTGGATACACGTCGCTGGAACGAACGGTAAGGGGTCGACGTGCGCGATGATCGAAGCCGGCTTACGCACAGCCGGGATTCGTACCGGCCTCTACATCTCTCCTCACTTGGTTGAGCCGACCGAGCGCATTCAAATCTTGGGCCAGCCGGTCACGCAAGAGCAATTCGCGAGCGCCTTTGTTCGGGTTCACGAAACCGCGGAACGAATGCTCGCATCCGGCGAACTCGACATGCACCCGACCTATTTTGAGACCGTCACCGCGATGGCTTTCGTGTTGTTCGCCGGTGCGAAGGTCGACACGGTGGTGCTGGAAGTGGGACTGGGCGGCCGCTTGGACGCGACCAACGTAGTAACGCCCGTGCTGTCAGTCATCACGCCGATCGATTACGATCACCAGATCTTTCTCGGCGACACCATCCAGCAGATCGCGGCCGAGAAAGCCGGTATTCTGAAGGCCGGCGTACCAGCCCTGTTTGCCGAACAGCGTCCGGAAGCCGAGGCCGTTCTTCGCGCGCAAGCCCAGGGGACATACACGCTCTCCCGCAACTGGCCGATCGCTCATCTTGCGATCAACGCGCGGGGCAGCCGCTTTCGGCTCAGAGGCGTCGAAATTGTCTGCCCGCTCGCGGGCGAGCATCAGGTGGAGAATGCGCGAGTAGCCGCAATCGCACTCACCGAGCTCGGCGTTTCGCCCGCTGGAATCGCCGGCACGCGCTGGCCAGCGAGACTGGAACAGGTTTCCGCGCAGCCTGAGATTATCATTGACGGCGCCCACAATCCGGCAGGAACGCGAGCACTGGCCGCTTATATTCGGCGGTTTTATTCCGGACGGCGCATCTGGATCGTGTATGGCGCACTCCGCGATAAAGCGGTTGCGGAAATGACTTCTATTCTTTTCCCCCTGGCCGATCACATGATCCTAACGGCGCCCACCAATTCACGAGCGATGCCTCCGGAGGACATTCCCGTGCCCGGGGCTCGCGTGACCCATTCCATCGAAGAAGCCGTCGGATTCCTTGGTGACCTCGCCGCTGAAGACGTCGTCTTTATTACGGGCTCGCTCTACCTGGCGGGCGAAGCACGAGCGCTGCTCGTAAAATAGAAGCAGTGTCATTTCTTCGGGCATATGTCATCACCGCTCCGTTAATCATTCTTGCCACCATCGCTTTCGGATTGGTGAGCCGGGTTATTGCGCTCTTTGAGACCAGCGGACGCAAGCAGATCGCGGTTGCGCGTGCCTGGGCGCGCTTGCTTCTGTGGGGGAGCGGGGTGAAAGTAAAAGTGGAAGGCTTGGAGAAACTTGCTCCGAACGGAAGCTACGTTTTCGTTGCCAATCACCTCAGCTACATGGACACGCCAGTGATTCTTGCAAATATTCCGGACTTCCGTTTCCTGGCCAAGATCGGTCTGTTCAAGATTCCGCTGTTAGGAACGCACTTGGCAACTGCCGGCCATATCCCCGTTCCCCGAGGCGATGCACGGGCGGCGGTGAAGACCATGACCACGGCTGTACAGGCCATCCGCGAGCGCGGAATCTCGCTGCTCATTTTTCCCGAAGGCGGGCGTTCGCAGACCGGCGAGTTGGCGCCTTTCGAGGAAGGCGCGGCCTACATCGCGATTCGCGCCGGAGTACCGCTGGTTCCGATCGCTTTGCAGGGAACGCGCGAAGTTCTGCCCTTTGGCTCAGGCCACGTTCGAAGCGGATTGGTGACCATGCGGATCGGCGAACCAATTCCAACCGATCAAGTCCACATGCGCGATCGAGGCCGTATCACTACCGAGCTGCGCCATCGCATCGTTACCTTGCTCGACCAGCAGCCCACACACGCCTGAGCCACGGTGATAAGCCTACTTCGAAGCCTGCTTCTGCTCTTCGATCCAGGCCACCGCTGCGTCCAGTGCCGGATCTTTGCCGGCTAGCAAAGCCTGCCGCGTGACGGGCTCTTCCACGTCGGGTGTAACCCCTAGCCCCTCCAGCGGTTTCCCTCCTTCGGAAATGTAATTCGCAATGGCATACTGAAATCCGTCGCCATTCGGCAGCTTTTCGAATACAGACGGCAATGCGGCCGCGGCTGTGCGACTTCCGAAAATGCGCGCGCGCCCCAAGTCCTTCAGGCCTTCTGCCATAATCTCGGACGTGGAAGCGGACGTTCCATCCACCAGAATCGCGAGCGGTCCGGCAAAGGTGGTCAGTCGCGGATTTACCTTGAACTTGAGCGTCGTGTCGCGCATGTACAGAGTCCCGAGGTTCTGGTCTGGCTGCGCGATGAACCAACCCGCCATCCCCATCGCCATGATCCCAATGCCGCCGGGATTTCCGCGCAGATCGACGATGAAGCCCTCGCATGTTTGGCACGATTGCACGCTATCGCCGAAGGAGGTCATCAGGCGCTGGGCATCCAGGAACACGTTGAACGCGACATAACCGATATTTCCGTCGCCGACCCTCGATGCATTGAACCAAATCTGCATCGGGTTGAGATACCCGAACTGCACCCGGTCGCCCCTGGGCCGGCCAGGCGCCAGCGTTTTGCTGACATGTTTGCCGGCGGCGTCCAGAAACTCGACTTGCGCAGCCCCGGCTGCACCTTCCAGGCGTCCCAGGATGGCCCGGCGCAGCATCAGATCGCGCAGGGTTGATCCTGCGTACGTCTCGTTCAGTTTCGCCACAACAGGCGCAAGATCGGTGCGAGCGATCTTCAAAATCTCCCACCCGGGCCGCACGCCCTGCGCGAACGCCGATGAATCGGGTTCCACGGAAGTCACCAACACTTGCTCGCCAATCACACGGACATCAATGCCTGTCGTCGTGTCGCCGCCGCGCGCGTCGTCTACGCTGGAATAGATCTCGCCGGGGACAATACCGAAATGCGTCTGATGCAAACGGCCGAGCATCTGGTTGAGCACGCCGCGCGCAGCCTCCATGCTTTCCGCCGATTCGATCTTTGGCAGGAACTCGTCATGGATGGCTTGCCAATCCAGACCGCCCGGCTTGGTTTGCCAGTGTTTGTCGCGAATGGTGGTCCATACGTACTCGAAAGATTGGACGTTGAGTTGCCGCTGCTCCGGAGTGAGCGCCGCCCGGAGCGGAATTCCTATCAGGAAAACCGCGACAATCGCGACGCTAGAGGCCGCGTTCCGGCCAATCATTCCTTCTCAAGAACCTTGGCGCCCAGCGCACCACCGATGATAGGCAGCGCTGTGAGCACGATGAACAAAATCCCCAGGGAGAGCAACACCAGCACGACCAGCATGGCGGGATCGTTAAACGCCTGTGCGACGCTCTCCGCGCGGGCGTCATTGGCGGGCAATTGGCTGAGAAGATACTTTCCCAGGCCGCCGTCGTTGGATATCTTCACCATCACAAAAGCGAACAGAACGCTGAGCATCGTGAATGAGAAAATGCCGGTAATCCAGCCCATGCGCGCGCCGCTACGGATACTCAGCATCTGGCCACTGCGGCGGCTGTACAGAAAGACGGCGAAGAATCCGCCGGCCACGAAAGCGATGAGAAGACGTAAGAAAGGGAACGGTAACGGCACCATGAACACAAAGACTGCCGTTGATGCCGCGATGAACCCAATCCGCACCGCCAACCGGTTGTGAAATCCGATCTCCGCCGAAAACTGCACCAGCGGCGTCTGCGGAAGACTTGGCGGTTGTTCCGCAAGCGTGGGCGCAGGCACCGGCTCGGGTTCTTCGATGCCAGGATAGTCGTATTGGGGCTTGCCGCACTTGTGGCAAAAGCGAGCGTCCGGCGGCAATTGCGCGCCGCAGGTGCAAAATTCGGGCACAACCTCAGTGTGACACACGTTCAGCGGCACTCGCGGTGAACGGCCTGGATGGCGCGTTCCAGCCCGTCGCGGCGCACCACAATGCTGATGGTGAGCTCGCTGGATCCCTGGGCAATCGCAATAATGTTGACGTCCTGCTCCGAGATGGCTTGGAACAGGCGTCCCGCGAGTCCGGGCGTGCCGCGCATGCCTTCGCCGACTAGCGCCAATAGCCCGACGTTATCATCGACGGCGATCGGCTTCAGATAACCGTGCGTCAGTTCCATCGCAAGATCTGCTTCGAGCGACTTCATGACCCCCGCCAACTCTTCTTTGCGGACCAAGAAGCAAAAGCTCTGCCGATAACTGGAACTGCTCAGGGCCAGCACTTCAGCGTTGGCATCCGCCAGTGCGTCCAGCGCGCGCGCCATCAACCTGGTACCGCTAACGGCTGCACTCGCGGGTTCGATGGACACCAAGGCGACGTTGGCCATGGATGTAACGGCGCGGGGACCCGCGGGCGCATCCACCGTCGACATAATGCGCGTTCCCGGATGCTCCAGATGAAAACTATTCTTGCTCCACACCGGAATCTGGCGCTCGATCAGCGGAGCGAGCGTGCGCGGGTGCAGAACCTTCGCGCCATTGTAGGCCAGCTCGGCCGCTTCGTTATAGGTCAGCGCGTCGAGCACGCGGGCTTCCGGGACCGAGCGCGGGTCGGCACTCATGATCCCATCCACGTCGGTCCAAATCCATAACTCAGAGGCGTCCAGCGCGGCCGCCAGAATCGAGGCGGAGAAGTCCGATCCTCCTCGTCCCAACGTGGTAGGCCGTCCGTCTACGGTGGCTCCGTTGAATCCTGTGACAATGGGCAGGACGCCACTCGCAAGCAGGGGCGCGATCACGGCGCTGGCTTTTTGCCGCGTGGCTTCCATGATGGGGGTAGCGTTGCCGAAAACGCCATCGGTGACGATGACGTCCGAGGCATTAATCGCTCGCGCGGGAATCCCGGAGGCTTCCAGATATTCGGCGGTCATCAACGCGGAGAGGCGCTCGCCAATGGCGATGGCTTCATCCACCGACCGCGGCGGACGATCGCCCAGCATCAGCATGCCGTGGGCGATACGGTGAAAATCGGCGATCAGATCGCGAACACCGGCCATTGCGCGGTCCGAGCGGGCAGGCTCGCTCAATAATTCACGGCAAGTCTTTTCGTGCCGCTCCGACAGGCTGCGAATGCTGGATTCGATTCCAGCTTCGTCGTCCGCTTCGGCATGCCGCAGCGTACCGAGCAGCAGATCGGTTACTCCTGACATCGCCGACACCACCGCCAGCACCGGCCGCCGTACTTTCTGATCCGCGCATATGGCCGCAGCCACTCGGATTCTTTCGGCGGAGCCCATGCTGGTGCCGCCGAATTTCATAACAAGCAGATTGTTCATTGAGTTCGTTCACGCCCGTTGGAGGTGCGATCGCGGATGATTTTCAAAATGGCCGCTTCCACTTCGTCGATGGTGAGTCCCGTGGTGTCCACGTAAATAGCATCCGGCGCCTGAACCAGAGGCGATTCCGCGCGTCCGCGGTCCCGCTGGTCGCGCTCGCGAATTTGCTGCTCCACCAAGTCCGCCGGCAGCGCCGATTCGTTCGCGCGGCGCGTGGCGCGTTCCTCCGGCAGCGCGTCGAGAAAAATCTTCACCGTGGCCTCTGGGAAAACAACGGTGCCGATGTCGCGGCCTTCCATCACCACCGAAACCTGTCCGCCAATCTCGCGCTGCTTTTCCACCAGCGCGCGCCGTACCGCGGGCACCAGGGAAACTTCAGACGCTGTCTGGCTGACCTCGGGAGTACGAATGGCGTCTGTGACGTTTTCGCTGTTCAACAATACCGCGTTGTCACCGGGAGCGAATTCGATATGCGCCGCATTCGCAAGCTGCTCCAGACGATGCATGTCCGACGGCGCTACATTCGTGCGCAGCGCCCACAGCGCCACGGCACGGTACATCGCGCCCGTGTCCACGTATACAAATCCAAGCTTGGCCGCAATGCGGCGCGCAAGCGTACTTTTTCCGGCGCCGGCGGGGCCGTCGATCGCAATCGTGATTCGTTTGCTCAAATTATCATGAAAGCACATGCATGAGGAGATTTTCCGCGCGCTCCAGGAAAGCGCCACCGTAATCACCGCCAGCCGCCGTCTGGCGCGAGTGCTGGCGGGCGAGTTTCACGCGCTGGAAATGGCGCGCGGCAGTGCGGTCTGGAATCGTCCCGACGTCTTGCCGCTGGACGCTTTTCTGGAGCGAACATGGGGTGCATGGCTGGGGCGCTGGGCGGACGAAAGCACTCCGATTCTCTTGGATGCGCTGCAAGAGCAAATGATGTGGGAGCAAATCATCCGAGAATCGCCAGCGGGCGCGTCGCTGTTACAAATCGCAGAGACCGCGCGCCAGGCCATGGAGACCTGGCGGCTCATCGCAGCGTATCGGCTGGAGGTAAATGGGAGCTTCGAGGCGTCGGAGGATTGGGCGGCGTTTGCCGCTTGGTCGCGCGAGTTTCGGCGAAGGTGCGGGGCGAATGGGTGGTTGGATCGGGCTCGGTTGAGCGATTTCCTGCACGAGAGAATTGGCGCAGGTGAACTGACTCGGCCGATCGCACTTTACGTCGCTGGATTCGATGAAATGACCCCGCAACAAGCGAAATTCTTTGAGGCGCTCGGCGAGTGGCATCGAGTTGACATGCCGTCTTACGTTTCCACTCCCAATCGAAGGCAGCTTCGGGACTCTTCCGAAGAGATCCGCGCTGCCGCGAGTTGGGCCCGCGGCCTGCTGCAGGCAGATCCCAAAACACAGATCGGCATTATTGTCGCACCCGATCTGACGCGCTTGCGATCCAAAGTGGAGCGAACGCTTGGCGAAATCATCGAACCAGGCGGCAGATCCGATGAACATCCGCGCACTTTCCATGTTTCGATTGGACCGGCGCTCGCAGAGTATCCGACAGTGCGTACGGCGCTTCTTATGATTGAATTCGCCGCAGGCAACTTACCGTTGCCGCGCGTTGGGATGCTATTGCGATCGCCTTTTGCCGGCGGCTCGGAAAGAGAATGGAGTAAGCGCGCGCAGCTGGACGCGAAGCTACGGAAGAACAGCGTGTGGGACTTGTCTATCGCGCGCTTGCTGGATGAGGCCGCAAGCTGTCCCGAACTGCAGCGCGTGCTGCGGCGCGTGGAAAAGCACCTTCGGAAGCTTCCAGAAGAGCAACTGCCGAGTGAATGGAGCCGCGGCATTACTGATTTGCTCGAAGCCTTCGGCTGGCCTGGCGACCGCACTCCCAGCAGCCGTGAATTTCAGACCATGGAAGCCTGGCGCAGCTTGGTATCCAGCCTTGCTTCACTCGACCTCACCGCGCCGCCGATGAATCTCGCTCAGTTGATGGACTGGCTGCATCAACAGGCCGCGAACACCCATTTCCAAGTGGAAGACGAAGGCGCGCCGGTGCAAGTGATGGGCATGCTGGAGGCCGCGGGCCTGCGTTTCGATCATCTGTGGATCATGGGCCTGCACGATGAAGCGCTGCCGGCGCCGGCGAGTCCAAATCCGTTCCTGCCGACTTCTTTACAACGAAAACACAGGCTCCCGCACTCGTCATCGGAACACGAGTTGGAGTTCGCGACCAAGCTGATGGATCGTTTGCTAGCGAGCGCACCCGACGTTGTGTTGAGCTATCCGAAAACCGAAGGCGATCGCGCGTTGGCGCCAAGTCCGTTGGTTGGTGGTGGGGTGTGGCTGGAGGCCGACGAAGACAACAATTTCAACCACTGGGTGGCGCGCATGCGCAGCTCGGCCGTGTTCGACGAGATCGCAGACGAAACCGGTCCTGGGCTGGTCCAGCATGACTCGACGGGCGGCTCTTCTTTATTCAAGGACATGGCGGCATGCCCGTTCCGTGCTTTTGCAAAACACCGCTTGGCCGCCCGGCCGCTCGAAGACGCCGATCTCGGATTGAGCTATCGCGATCGGGGGACAACCGTCCACAAGGCACTCGAATTCATCTGGCTCGAACTTCGGTCGCATGCAGGATTAATGGCACTCGATCCGCGTGAGTTGCAATCGCTTATCGCGCGCGGCGCCGATGCGGCAGTGGCCAAACTGGGACCTGGGATCGGCAGAAATCTTGAGAAGCAACGCTTGCAAAAGATTCTTTCCGAGTGGCTGGACATCGAGAAATCACGCGCGGAATTCACCGTGGCGGGCATCGAAACCGAGCGAGTAGTCGCGATCGCCGGTTTACAGATAAAGACGCGCGCCGATCGCGTGGACGCACTTCCTGGCGGCGGCCAGATCATCCTGGATTATAAGACGGGCCAGTTAAAATCGCGCGGTTGGGAGGGGGAGCGCCCCGATGAGCCACAAATTCCGATGTATTGTGCCACCAGCGATCAGCCTGTGGCTGGAGCGGCGTTCGCGGTGATTCGCGTCGGCGAGTTACGCTTCCGCGGCCTTACGACCAAAGATGTCAGCCTGCCTGCGTTAACGAAAATGCCGATTGATCCGGCCATTCCTTTTGATCGACAGTTGCTGGAATGGAGGCGCGTGCTGGAGCATCTGGCCGAAGATTTTCGTGCCGGCAAAGCCGACGTGGATCCGAAGCCGGGCGTTTGCGATAACTGCGGACTGCGGGCGCTCTGCCGCGTACGGGAGTACGAAAATGATCGCGGATAGCGCGGCGCGGCTGCGCGCGCTGGATGTATCGCAGTCCTTCATCGTGCAGGCGCCGGCGGGCTCGGGCAAAACGGAGCTGCTGATCCAGCGCTATTTGAAGCTGCTGGAAACGGTGGAGACGCCAGACGCCGTAGTCGCGATCACGTTCACCCGCAAAGCCGCTGGGGAGATGCGATCACGCGTGATCGAGGCATTGCGAACGGCCCAGAGCGGCGTTGAGCCCGAGGCGGAACACCAGCGATTGACATTTCAAATCTCCCGCAACGTTCTGGAACACGAACGGCAGCTCGGTTGGGACTTGCTGCGAAATCCCGCGCGGCTGCGCATCGAAACGATCGACGCTCTGTGTGCGGCCATCACGCGCCGCATGCCGTGGCTGGCGCGTTTTGGCGCGATGCCGGAGATTTCGGAGAAGGCCGAGGACCTATACCGCGAGGCAGCGCGAAACACGCTCAGCCATCTGGAAGGTGGACACCCGGGTCTCGCCTACCTTCTGCTGCATCTCGACAACGATTTTCAGCGGGCGCGCCAGCTCATCAGCCAGATGCTCGAAAAGCGCGATCAGTGGTTGCGGCATATGGGTGCGAATCTCCGCGATGAACTGGAAAACTCCTTTCAGCGCCTCATTACGGAAGAACTCACCGAGCTAAGAGACACGTTCCATGACAACCTCGCCGCGGAGGTTGCCTTCCTTTGCGAGCTGGAACGATTCCCGGGCGCGAGTCTGGATGATCTCGACGATTGGAAGAAGATCGCCGATCTGTTGCTGACGAAGAGTGGCGAGCTTCGCAAGCGAGCGACGGGACATCCGCTCAAAGCTCGCGCGGAGCGGTTGCTTGCGAACCTGCGCCGTGAGGACGCTCTGATCGAGTGCCTGGGACGATTTCGCGATTTGCCCGCTCCGCAATTCACCGAGCAACAATGGCAAGCGGTACAGGCTGCCGTTTCTGTCCTTACCCTGGCCGTCGCCGAGTTGCAGCTCGTTTTTCGAGAGCGCGGCCGCGTGGATTTCGCGGAGCTGGCCATTCGCGCCTCATCGGCGCTGGGACACGTGGAGGCGCCGGAGGATCTGGCACTGGCGCTTGGCCAGCGCATCCAGCATTTCCTGTTGGACGAATTTCAAGACACGTCGGCCACGCAGTTTGAGTTGATCGAAAAGCTGACGGCTGGATGGGAGCCGGGCGATGGGCGCACGCTTTTCCTGGTGGGCGACCCCATGCAATCAATCTATCGTTTTCGCCAAGCGGACGTGAGCCTCTTTCTCAAGGCGCGCGAGCGAGGCATCGGCGCCATCCAGTTGGAGCCGCTCACCCTGAGTGTGAACTTCCGCTCGCTGCCGGGAATTGTGGAGTGGGTGAACCGAACGTTCGAAGCGATTCTACCCGCGAGAGACGACCTGGACTCCGGAGCTGTGGCGTATTCGGCGAGTGTTCCTGGCGCCGATGGCGCAGACGCAATCATCGTTGTCCACGCCCTCTCAGACGCCCCCCAAGAAGCGGCTCGCGTGATGGAATTGATCGGGGACGAAGGCGCTGGCAGTGTTGCGGTAATTGTGCGTTCGCGTGCGCATCTGGTCGAAATCGTCAGCGCGTTGAAGCGTCATCGAATCGCATTCCAGGCCATCGAGATCGATCAGCTGGGCGAACGCCAGGTAGTGGAAGACCTGATGGCGCTGACTTTCGCGCTTTTGCACGCAGCGGATCGTGTGTCGTGGCTGGCTCTACTGCGTGCGCCGTGGTGCGGCCTCACGCTGGACGATTTGCACGCGCTGGCGGGGGCGGATCATCGTGCAACCGTCTGGGATCTGCTCCATCAGCCGCACGAAGCACTGAGCAACGACGGGCATTTACGCATCCAGCGGATTCTGACGGCTATGGAACAAGCGATTGCGGAACGTGGGCGGCGACCTTTGCGAGATTGGGTAGAAAGCACCTGGTTGCACCTGGGCGGGCCCGCCTGCGTGGAAGATGAGACCGCGCTCGAAGATGCCGCGGCTTATTTCGATCTGCTGGAAGGGTTCGCGGAGGGCGCTGATTTGGCCGACTTCGAATGGTTTCGCGAGCAGGTAAACGCACTATTCGCGCAACCCAACGCGAGTGCGGGCCAGCAATTGCAGCTCATGACCATCCATAAGGCGAAGGGCCTGGAGTTTGATACCGTCATCCTGCCTGGCCTGGACGGGGTTACGCGCGGCGACGATCAGCGCTTGCTGCTATGGCTGGAACATCGCGGCGAGCTGTTACTGGCGCCAATCGCGGAGTCTGGCGGCGACAAGGACCCGATTTATCGATATCTCGAAAGCATCGAACGCCGCAAATCGAATCACGAGGCGGCGCGCCTGTTATATGTAGCGGCAACGCGCGCTCGGCGCAACCTGCATTTGCTGGGCTCGGTCCAGGCGAAAGACGACGGCTCAGTGGGCGAACCCGAGTCGCGATCGTTCTTGAAACTGCTGTGGCCGATGGTTGCTGAACAGTTCGCAAGTCCCAACCCTGGAGTAAGCGATGAGCATGCGCTTCAAACTAGAACCATCCGCCGTTTGCCGGCCTCCTGGCGTGTTCCGCCCGCTCCTGCGCCGGTGGAGTGGGAGCGTCCCCGCATCGAGCGGGTGCAACGGTCTGACGTCGCGTTTGACTGGGTGAGCGACCGCTCGCGTTACTCCGGTGCAGCGCTGCATGGATTCTTGCAACGGATCGCGCGCGAGGGTTTGGACTCCTGGGACGAAGCTGCGGTGCGCTCTCGCAGAGGCACGTACCGAGCGGTACTGACGAACCTGGGCGTTCCTCCGGGTGAGCTTGCTTGGGCCGTTGAGCGGGTTGAGTTGGGCCTTTTACGCACCGTTCGTGATCCACGTGGGCGTTGGGTTCTGGAAGATCACGCAGAGGGCGCGAGCGAGCTCTCGATCGCCGGACTAATCGATGGCAACTTATGCGAGGCAGTTATCGACCGAACCTTCATCGATGAGGCCGGGGTCCGATGGATCATCGATTACAAGACCAGCACGCACGAAGGCGCTGACCTGGCAAACTTCCTGGAGCAGGAGAAGGGGCGGTACCGGGAACAACTGGAACGCTATGCGCGATTGATGGTGCAGCGCGATGATCGTGCCATAAGGCTCGGCCTCTATTTTCCGCTACTCGGCGAGTGGCTGGAATGGGGCGCGCCGGTGGTCTTGCGCAAGCAGGCGCTGCTGTTTGAGCTATAGCTGGCAGCCGCGATGCGGCAATATGTTAAGATGCAATTGCCGACGTTGTTGTACACTTCGGGGACGTAGTTCAGTTGGTTAGAACGCCGGCCTGTCACGTCGGAGGTCGCGGGTTCGAACCCCGTCGTCCCCGCCATTTCTTTCAATAACTTCCCAGCATTCCTCCGAACGATTTTCGGTTCGTTTTCGCTGGTGCTACAGTAGCTGCTACAGTTTGTTTCCAACATTTTGATCTTGTTCCATTTATCTGAAGCTGCGGAGGCGGACCGGAGGAACGAAACATGAGTGCTTTCCGCAGGCCCTCTATATAGCGACGCCTTCCGCGAGTAGACTGGGATTGTCAAATGAAACGACGCTTTGGGACGCGGGCAATACTGCCGCTTGCCTGTCTCGCTATAGTGCTCTTCGCAGGCGCCCTGTTCAACTGGTATTTGAAACGAGACGAGGACAAGCTCACGAAGCAACTAGAGAAGCTGACTGCCGCAGACGATCAACCGAGCGTCGTTGAGCTGAAAGTGGCCACCCCCGAGGACCTTATTTCCGCTCTTGAAACGGCGGACAGATTTCGAGTTGCGTACCGGGTTTCGGACATTCCGAATGCCGTGAAGATCGCGTTCGCAAAGGCAACTCAAAAATCGACCGAGGAAGGCGTCTTTTCGATGGCTGAACCTGGAGCATGGCCGTGGAGTGTTGGGGACGCGATTCTTGACGGATTGCCACGCCGTCGTTTGAAAGCGGTTGCGATGAGCGAATCGCTGTGCCTTGTCTTCTATGAGCATGGTGGTTTTGCCAAGAGCGATGACATTGCTGCATTCCGTCTGTCGGGCAATGGAGCTCGTGCGATTTGGCATTCATCCCTCGCTCCCGACGTCGCAAATCCGGCGGCCCTTCGGGATGCGATTCATGGGCAGGCTTATGGAGACGAACGATATTGACCCTTCCAAGGACGGAGCGCATCTGTTGTCCCTCAACATTGCTGGCGGCTTCAACTCGGATGACTTTAGTCACCTAGCGTTTACTTGGCTCGCGGACTGCGCTGGGCCAGACAATCAAGCGACGCGGAGTCTGGCTACTGATCTCGATTTGGTCCTTCCTTTAACAGTAATTTCGATGTCGCGGCCGAGCACGAGCAAGAACCGCATCAATCGCTCGATCGAAAAGCCGGACAGCTTGCCCTGTTTGAGCGCCGAAACCTTGGGCTGATCAATTCCGAGAACCGCCGCCGCCTGGCTCTGCGTGAGCCGTCGACGCTGGATCTCCGCGATGATTTTCGCCGCGAGCTCAGCTTTCGCCAACAGATCGTCAGCCTGTGGGAGGTTCAGGTCCGCAAACACGTTCCCAGAACCGGGCGTAAACTCTCGATTAGCCATCTTTCTTCCCCTCACTTCCCCGCCAACTTGCGCGCAAGCTGGAGCCGCTGCTGAATCAGATTCAATTCTCGCCGCGGAGTCGCGATTCCCGACGTTGCCTTCTTCTGGAAAGCATGAAGCACGTAAACCGCTTCCCCAAACTGTGCCACGTACACCGCGCGATACGTTCCGCCTGGATCGTCTGCGCGCACCTGCCAGACGGTTTCCCCAAAGCCGCGCAACATCTTCGCGCTTTCATGCTTCTGGCCGATTTGCGCTTGGTACAAAGCGAACCCGAGCTTCTGCCGAACCGGAGGCGGGAAGCTCGCCAGCCGATCCAGCGAGTCGACAAGCCAAACCAACTTGCGCGGTTGTTCCGGCTTTTCCGGCACTATGTCCATTGTATGCCAGAATTAGCATAAGGTGGACGTCAAGAAGTGTAGCCTCGATCGCCTGTGACGCTGATAGCCTGCTCGATTGTGTTCTGGCAGCCACATGTGTTCCCCAAATGCACATGGATGCCCGGCGAAATCCTAACAAATCCAACCTGTCTCCGTCTCTTTCCTTTGGGCTTTATCGTGCAAAGGCGCGCGGTATCCTAGAAGGAACGAAATAACCATGCTTCGAGGTTTGGCAGTCGCCGCTCTTATGCTAGGTTCTTGCCACGCGTTTGCCCAACCCGCTGCGCCCCGGCCGGAATTCGAGGTAGCGTCCATTAAGCCCAACAAATCGGCCGATCGCCGCATAATGATCCTGCCTCCCCGGGGAGGAAGATTCACCGCCACTGGCGTGACGATGCAATTGCTCATTGCCCTGGCATACCGCATAAAGGATTTTCAGATCTCCGGAGCACCCTCCTGGCTGAACTCAGAACGGTACGACATTGAGGCCAAGGCCGAAGGTAATCCTGCGATTGAGGCATTGGGTCCAATGCTCCAGACGCTGCTGGAAGACCGGCTCCAGTTCAAATTCCACCGTGAGACAAAGGACCTGCCCGTTTATGCGTTAGTAGTTGCCAAGGCCGGAAAACTCCACGAGGCCGAAGGGGAGTGCGGACCTCGCCCTGACGGTCCACCCCCTCCCCCGGAACCGGGCAAACTGCCAACCGCGCCTTGCGGTGGTTTCTTCGTGTTTCCTGGCCATCTCAGCGGACAGAAGGTAGCGATAATGCAGTTGCTGGATCCCCTTTCTCGTTTCACGGGCCGCAACGTGTTGGACAAAACGAATCTCACGGGCAAGTATGATATTGATCTGCAATACACGCCCGAGCAGGGCCAATTCCCAGTCCTTCCAGGCGGGGCGCCTCCCGGTCTGCCTCCGCTGCCATCGATAGATCCCAATGGCCCTTCGTTGTTCACCGCACTGCAGGAACAGCTTGGCTTGAAGCTGGAATCGCAAAAGGCGCCTGTTGAAATGATTGTCATCGATCGCGTGGAACGGCCGTCTGAAAACTAACGTACTCGCGTTTATGACTCGCGGCCTCCTTCGGTCTCTGGTTGCTGTTGGGTTGGCCGTGTTCAATCTGATGGCGTCCGAACAGCACGGCCAAGTCACTTTTGGCGGTCTGCCCGTTCCTGGCGCGACCGTGACCGCAATTCAGGGAGACAAGAAATACACCGTCGTGAGCGATGCCACCGGTGTCTATTCTTTTCCTGATCTCTCTGACGGAGCCTGGACCATCCAAGTAGAGATGCTTGGCTTTTCCACCGTCAAAGGCGAGGTCGCGGTTGCGAGCGGAACCCAACCAACGACGTGGGAACTGAAAATGTTGCCGCTGGATCAGATCCACGCGGAAGCACAGCTGGCAACGCGGCCTCAGCCCGCCGTACCTTCCGCGCCGAGCGCTCCAGCCGAGCCGCAGAAGCCGGAGGCTAAGCCGCCCGCCAGTGAGGCAGAACCGGCGCGCGACGAGATGGCGCAACGCGCCGCCGATGGCCTTCTGATTAATGGAAGCCAGAACAACGGCGCCAGCTCGCCTTTCGCGCTGTTCCCCGCCTTCGGAAACAACCGCAACGGATCGAGATCGCTGTATAACGGGGGCCTGGCTATTTTCGAGGATAGTTCCGTGTGGGACGCGCGTCAGTTTTCGTTTACCGGTCAAAACACTCCCAAGTTTCCTTACAACCATTTCAACGCTTCCGTGTACTTCGGCGGACCCTTGAAGATTCCTCACCTGCTCAAGAATGGTCCGAACTTCTTTGTCGGATATACGTGGACGCGCAATCGCAACGACAATGTCGGGACCGCGCTCATGCCCACCCAAGCGCAACGCGACGGCGACGTTTCGCCAAGCATCGTGATTCCCAAGAGCCTGATCAGCCCGCAGGCGCAGGCGCTGCTGGCGCTCTACCCGCTGCCGAACTTTGGGAGTGGCGGGGCCTACAACTATCAGGTTCCCCTGGTCGGCGTCACTCATGATGACCGCTTGAATTCCCGTTGGAACAAATCCGTCAATCGCAGCAATCAGCTTTCCGGCATCTTTGCATTTCAGAGCACGCGCCAGGACAATCCCAACGTCTTTGGATTCCTGGACACCACCGACACTCTGGGACTAACCACGAGTGTCAACTGGTTTCACAGGCTGGCACCGGGATTGTTTGTGAATTTCGGCTATCAGTTTAGCCGGCAGTCCGTTGGCATAACTCCCTATTTCGAGAATCGCCAGAACGTTTCCGGGGCGGCCGGCATTGCCGGTAACGATCAAAATCCTTTGGATTGGGGGCCACCGAATCTCTTCTTCTCCGGCGGCATCCAAGCGCTCTCCGACGCGGAACAGGCTGCCAACCATAACGAGACCAATGCTGCTTCCGCCAATTTCTTTTGGAATCGATCGCGCCATAATTTCCAGTTCGGAGGCGACTTTAAGAAACAGCAATTCAATGTACTGGGGCAAAACGCGGGGCGCGGGACGTTTACGTTTACCGGCGCGGCATCCGGATCGGACTTCGCGGATTTTCTGCTGGGTGTTCCCGATGCGGCTTACGTGGCCTTCGGCAACGCTGACAAATACTTTCGCGACAACTTGTATGACGCCTACTTCACCGATGATTGGCGTATCAGTTCAGCCTTCACGCTGAACGCGGGCGTGCGTTGGGAGTACGGCTCGCCCATTACCGAGTTGTATGGACGGCTCGTGAATCTTGACGTTGTACCGGGGTTTTCAAACGAGGCTCCCGTGGTCGGGAGCAGTCCGGTGGGCGCGTTGACGGGTCTGCACTATCCAGATTCGTTGATCCATCCGGATAAACGCGCCTTCGAGCCGCGCGTCGGCGTCGCATGGCGGCCACTGCCTGCATCTTCGCTGGTGATCCGCGGCGGGTACGGAATTTACTACGACACATCGGTTTACCAAACGCTGGCGACGCAAATGTCGCAGCAGTTTCCATTGTCGAAAAGCCTGAACGTGCAGAACACCCCCACGAATCCATTGACGCTGGCCAACGGATTCAACGCGCCGCCCGCCACCACTCCCAATACTTTTGGCATCGATCCGAACTTTCGTCCGGGCTACGCTCAGAACTGGCAGCTCTCCGTTCAGCGCGATCTCCCCGGCTCACTCCAGATGGTGGTGACGTATCTCGGCATCAAGGGAACGCATGGTACGCAGGAATTCCTGCCGAATACCTATCCTGCTGGAGCAATCAATCCTTGTCCTGCCTGCCCGTCCGGTTACGAATACGTCACCTCGAACGGTAATTCGACACGCGAGGCTGGCTCCATCCAGTTGCGCCGCCGGCTTCACAGTGGATTCACCGCGAACGTCCAGTACACTTTGGCAAAAGCGATTGACGACGATGCAGTGCTGGGAGGCGCCGG
Organism: Bryobacteraceae bacterium; assembly: GCA_049518655.1. Classification (GTDB taxonomy): domain Bacteria; phylum Acidobacteriota; class Terriglobia; order Bryobacterales; family Bryobacteraceae; genus Palsa-89. The sequence continues at coordinate 75,224 of JBEKRO010000001.1, forward strand.
AGCTTCCGCGAGTACACCTCCCACTGCTGCCGCAGGCGCCGCGGCGTCCAGTCCACGGAACCTTCTGGTCGCGCAGAATTGGCTGGATCTGAGCGCGGAACGAAGTCTTTCTACTTTCGATCAAAGGCACCTGGTGAGCGCGACCGTTCAATACACCACAGGCATGGGGCTGGCTGGAGGAGCGTTGCTGAACGGCTGGAGGGGGACCCTGTTCAAGGGTTGGATGTTGACAACAACGATATCGGCGGGCACCGGACTGCCGCTCACGCCAGTGTATCTGGCGCCGGAACAGGGTACCGGTGTCACGAATGCGCTCCGTCCGAATTACACGGGCGCGTCACTCTACGCTGCACCGCCGGGCCTTTCCCTCAACCCAGCCGCTTATGCCGCGCCGCTGCCGGGCCAGTTTGGCAATGCGGGACGGGACTCCATCACCGGTCCCTCCCAGTTCACTTTGAACGCCTCGGCTGGCCGCACATTCCGATTGACCGACCGCCTGAGTGGCGACCTGCGGATTGATTCGACAAACCCGCTCAACCACGTCACTTACACCAGTTGGAACACCACCTTCGGCAACGCGCAATTTGGTCTTCCACCACCGGGCGCAGCCAATGCGATGCGAAGTCTGATAATAGGATTTATCGTGAGGTTTTGAAAAAGGGTCAGATTTTGAAAAGGGGTGAGGTTTTAATGGGACGCGCCGCCATACTCATTTTCTTGTCCGCCCTTTGTACTTGGGCGCAGCAGATCGGCCAGAACGCGCCTGCTGGCGACGATACACCGGCCACTTTCTCCGCCAGCAGCCAATTGGTGGTGGAAACGGTGAATGTGAAAGATAAGAGTGGCAATCCCATCGAAGGTCTGACCGCGAAAGACTTTATGGTGACCGAAGACGGCGCCGAGCAAACTATCCGTTTCTTCGAATATCAAAAAGTACCCGAGACGTTGGAAGCCGAGCCTCCGATAACAACCCTGTCGGCTCCACTCAAGAAGCTTCCCGAAGCGCAAATTACAGCGGAGCGGCCCGGCGACCTCCGATACCAGGACCGCCGCTTACTGGTTCTCTACTTCGACATGACCGCGATGCCGCCGCCGGATCAGTTGCGCGCCATCGCGGCCGCTGAAAAATTCGTCCGCACGCAAATGACCCCGGCGGATCGCATGGCCCTCATGAGATTCGAAGGCGGCGCTGTTCGAGTGATGTCGGATTTTACGGCCGATCGCGAACGGCTGAATAGCATCCTGCAAACCATGATCGTTGGCGAGGCGCAGGGCTTCGACGAGACCACCAGCGACGACAGCACTCCGGACACGGGAGCGGCCTTCGGCCAGGATGACAGCGAGTTCAACATCTTCAATACCAACCGGCAGCTTTCCGCGCTGCAGACGGCGGCCAAAATGTTGGGGCAGCTCAGCGAGAAGAAGTCGGTGCTGTATTTCGCCAGCGGTTTGCAGCTGAACGGCCTGGACAATCAAGCGCAATTGCACGCTACTACCAATGCCGCCATCCGGGCCGGGGTTTCATTTTGGCCGATCGACGCGCGGGGCTTGGTGGCGCAAGCCCCCATTGGCGATGCTACCCAGGGATCGCCGGGCGGCAAAGGAATGTACACCGGCGGCGCCGCGCTGGCGCTGACCACCAATTTTCAGAGATCGCAGGACACCTTGTTTGCGCTGGCCTCCGATACGGGCGGGAAGGCGCTGCTGGACAACAACGATCTTTCGATGGGAATCGTTCAAGCGCAGAAAAACGTTTCCAGTTACTACATCCTTGGCTACTACGCGACGAACACCACTTTAGACGGCAAGTTTCGCCGCATCAAGATCTCGCTGACCAGCGGCCTCTCCGCGTCGCTGGATTATCGCCAGGGTTACTTCGCCGGTAAGACATTTGGAAAGTTCACCACCACCGAAAAAGAGCGGCAGCTCGAAGACGCACTAATGCTAGGCGATCCGATTACCGAGCTGACAATCGCAATGGAGATCGATTACTTCCAGTTGAACCGCGCCGAGTATTTCGTACCGGTGGTAGTCAAGATTCCCGGCCGCGAGCTGGCGCTGGCGCGCAAAGGGGGCGCTGAACGCACCCTCATTGATTTCATCGGCGAAATCAAGGACGACTACGGGAGCACTATCGAAAACGTCCGCGATAAGGCGGATATTAAGCTGAGCGGCGAGACGGCCGCGAAACTGGCCAAGCAACCGATCGAATATGACACCGGCTTTACCTTGCTTCCTGGCAAATACAAGATCAAATTGCTCGCGCGCGATGCCGAGACAGGCCGCATTGGGACTTACGAAACCACCTTCGTCATTCCCAACCTGAACAAGGAAGTAAAGCGGATTCCCGTCAGTTCCGTGGTGCTGAGCAGCCAGCGCGTGGATCTGAAGGACGCAATCTACAATGCTCTCAAGCGCAAGGAACAAGCCGAGACAGCGAATCCACTGGTCCAGGATGGACAGAAGCTGATCCCCAGCGTGACGCGTGTATTCAGCAAAAGCCGCGACATGTACGTCTATCTGCAAGCGTACGAACCCGGAGTAACAAGCACTCAGCCGATGGTGGCTTTCGTGGCCCTGTACCGAGGTCCATCCAAGGTTTTCGAAACTTCGCCGCGCGCCGTTACCGAGGGACTAAGTAACAGCCTGAAAACCTTGCCGCTGCGATTCGACATTTCTCTCGGTGAGCTTTCGCCCGGCGCGTATAATTGCCAAGTAACAGTGCTCGATCCGATGGGACAGAAGGCCGCGTTCTGGCAGGCGCCGATTGTGGTGGTGCAATAGCACCCCGATTCCAGGCTTATTCGCTCCGCAGCGCGGTCATCGGATCGATGGATGACGCCCTGCGCGCCGGTAGCAGACATGCGGCCGTGGCAGCCGCCGCCAGGATCACAATCACGCCCGCGATGATCCTTGGATCGTTGGATGTCTGAATACCCGAGACAATCGCGCGCGACGCCAGCACACGCGACAGAGCGTAACTTAGCATCACCCCAATAGCGAGTCCGCAGCCGACGGTGATCGCCGTGGAACGGAGAACCAGCCGCAGCACGTCGCCCCGTTGAGCGCCCAGCGCCATGCGGATTCCGAATTCGTTGGTCCGCTGCGCCACCACGTGCGAGACCACGCTATAAAGACCGAACGCGGAAAGCGCCAGCGCCAGAACGGAGAACGATCCCAGCAGGATCATGGTGAGCCGGGCGCCCACCCACTCGGGCTGATTCGTGATCCACTGCTCCAAGTTGCGAACATTTCCGATCACCTGTTGATCGGGATCTACGTCGTGCACCTTGCCTCGCACGGCTCTGAGAATCGCCAAGGGCTCTCCGCGCGTGCGCACCAATATCTGAGTCCACATCCCCATCTGGACCGAGTAGGGCACGTAAATTCCTGGCTTCACCGGTTTGCCCAACCCGTCGTCACGGACATCCGGCACCACGCCGACGATTTGCAGCCAGCCATCGCTTCCGTCCACAGCCGCTTGGTACGGTGGTTGCGCCTTGAGCTGAGGCACCCGAATCTGCTGGCCCACAGCATTTCCACGCGGCCAATAACGCTGAGCCAGGGTTTGATTCACCAGCGCCAGGCGAGCGCCACGCATGATTTCGTCGTGGGTCCAGAATCTGCCGGAGGCCAAAGGAATATGCAGCACGGTGAAATACTCCGGGCTTACAAAATTCGTGCGGGCCTGTTGTTCTTGTAACTGGGACTGGCCGAAAATCTCGAAGCGCGTGTCCCATCCATTGGAGGGCGGCGTCGCATTGGTCGAGATGCCCGTAGACACTACTTCGCCGAGCGACCCGATCTTTTCGCGGAGCTGTTCGAAATATTGCACCCGGTTGGCCCACTCCATGTGCGTGTTGTCATGCACGGGAATGCCGACCGACATGGTGTGATGCGGATCGTAACCGAGATCGGTGTGCATGAGATGCACGAAGCCTGCAATCGCTTCACCGGCGCCCGTCAACAGAATCAAAGTCAGTGCAACTTGAGCCACCACCAGGATGCCGTGGGTGCGCTTGCTGCGGATGCCGCTGGTGGTCCGTCGCGATCCGGCCATGGCGGGCGCCAAGTCGGGGTTCGAGAGCTGCAGGGCAGGTGAGAGCCCGAACAGCACACCCGTCCCTAGCGCAAGTGCCGTGCTGAAGAGCAAAACCATGACGTTGATCCCGATGGCGGCCTCGCTGGGAAAAGTGTTTTCGGGAAGCCATCGGGCGATCAGTTTCACCAGCACACCAGCCAAGAGAATGCCCGCGACCGCTCCACACAAAGACAGCGCAAGTGATTCTGTGAGCAACAGACGTGTGATTCGGCCGCGGCTGGCCCCCACCGATGCCCGGACCGCCAATTCCTGACGGCGCTTGGATCCACGCGCAAGCAGAAGAATGGACACGTTGGCGCAGCCGATCAGCAACATCAGAGCCACTCCGCCGAACAGCAATCCCAGGGTGGCGCCCATTCGTTTCTCCACCCAGTCGTTCAAGCCCTGAATGTGTACCCTAAAACCTTGCGGAAAACGCTCCGGTGTCTCCTTGGCGAATTGCTCGATGATTGGCTGGAGTTCCGCATTCGCCGCCGCTTTGCTGATGCCCGGCTTTAGCTTGATCGACGCTCCGTAGTAAACGCCCGGCGAATCCACCAGCTTCAATGGCAGATAAACGTCGCCGCCCTGCCAGGTGAACCGCGGCGGCATCACGCCCACAACCGTGTAGGGTTTGTGAACCAGCCGGAGCGTGCGTCCCAGGATGTCGGTACGGCCGTTGTAATACCGCTGCCAGAATTTGTAGCCGAGCACCACCACGGGTTGGGGGTCCTGCCCTTCGGGCGCATCGGAAGGGATCAGTGGGCGGCCGAGCAGCGCAGGTATTCCAAGGTGAGTGGTGGCATCCGGCGTGATATAGATCCCGGCCGCATCTTCAGGGAGATCCTCATCGGTTGTGGTCAGGTTCCAGCCGTTGAATGTAATAATGCTTTCCAGACAACTTACCTGTCGAAGCTGCTGAACCTGGCGGGCTGATAGTGCGACGTACCGATCGTTTCCGCTCTTGTCCCTCACAAACAAGTAAGCCAACCGGTTGGCGTCGCGATAGGGATATGGATTCATCAAAATCGCATAAACGACGCTAAATACCGCCGTCGTGGCGCCGATTCCCAGCATGAGAGAGAGGATGGCGGTGAATGCAAACACCGGGCTCTTCCGGAATTGACGAAAGGCGAAACTCAGATCCTGCCGGAGCACTCAGTTCCTCTTACTATCGTGGTAAGACGTAGGAATCGGGATTTTGTTGGGACTATTTTGCGGAAGGTTGCAACTTTCGTTCGCGGTGTGACCACTGCTCACAGGTGTGTTGCACGCGCGTCACGGAGGCAGGAGCCTCAATTCTCTTTGATGAGCTGTTTGCGAATCGCCTGCAAGTCCCGCCGGCGTTCCTGGCTGGATTTTGGATAAGCCATTTTAAGGCCCTGGAGTGCATCCAGCACGATGCGAGAGATGATCAAGCCCGTATTCTCTTTGTCATCGGCGGGAACAACATACCAGGGCGCGTGTTGAGTGCTGGTGGCGCTGAGGCACTCCTCATAGGCTTTCATGTACTGGTTCCAGTATTTCCGCTCCTTGATATCGTTAGCGCTGAATTTCCAGTTCTTCTCCGGATCGTCGATCCGCTTGAGGAAGCGCTTCTTCTGTTCTTCCTTGGAGAGATGCAGGAAGAACTTAATGATGCGTGTGCCATTGCGGTGGAGATGATCCTCCAGGTTTTCAATGGAACGATAGCGGTCGCGCCAAAAATGCTTTTTGTCGACCAGCTCTTCCGGCAGATCTTCGTTGGCAAGGATCTCGCGATGCACGCGAACGATGAGCACCTCTTCGTAATAAGAGCGATTGAAGATGCCAATGCGGCCGCGTTCGGGCAGACGCCGCGTGGCGTTCCACAAAAAGTCGTGTTCCAGCTCCTCGGTGCTGGGATGTTTGAAGCTGAAAACCTGGCACCCTTGGGGATTGACGCCCGACATCACGTGTTTAATGGCGCTGTCCTTCCCTGCCGCGTCCATGGCTTGAAAAATCAGCAGTAGCGCATAGCGGTTGGAGGCATACAGCAGGTTTTGCTGCGCGCTCAGTTGTTCGATATGCTCGTGCAGAAGCTTCTCGTACTCCTCCTTCGAGCTATCAACAGGTTTTCCCTTGGTTGGCCACTTTTCGAGATCGACGTTCTTGCCGGGCCGTACACGATAGTCGTCGGGATTGATCTTTTTCATCGCTATTACTAATTAGGGCACACCCGCAGGCTGAGCGAAGCCTCCATCCGCGAGCCCGACCCACCGGAATACCATCCTGCCACGGGAGACGCCAGATCGGGATCGAAGCCGGCAGCCACCGCGATGTGTTGATTCGAGACAGCGAGGCCGCGGGCAGGATCGTAACCGCGCCATCCGATTCCCGGCAAGTAGACTTCCGCCCAGGCGTGCATATACGCCTCCTCGTTGTTTTGGGAACTACCCAAAGAGCTGCTGGCCGCCGCGCATTCATAGCCGCTGACGAACCGGGCGGCTATTCCCATCACACGGCAGGCGTCGGAGAACAGGACCGCCAAGTCGCGGCACGATCCCTGTTGCGAGCTCAGCGTTTGGTCCGACGTCCATGCAGGACCATAGGGGCGGACCACCTGGCGATAGGTCTGAAAGATTTGACGGTTCAACGTTGCCAGAAAAGATAGCGTGTTCCATTGTGCGCCGGTGGCTATCGATTTCGCGTACTGCTTCACGGATTCGGCCACGCGAAGGTCGTTGCGGTATGGAACCAAAGCCGCGCAGAGGGGTTCCCGATACCACAGCGGAAGATTTAACGATTCATTGGTGAGGACGTAGTCAAACGGATTCTCCCGCAGCATCTCGACGGTAAAGCGGCTGACCACGCTCAAATCCCGCGTGGGAGCATTGAACCACGCGTTCAGCGCGAGATTGCCGTCCTGATCCAGGCACTCCGTGGTTCCGGCAGGCGTGGGTGCAATCTGAATCTCGAAAGTGAGCAGCCGTTGCGCGCTGTTCTCGCGTGGCCGAAGCCGGAAAATGTGAGGTTCCAGGTACACCGGGAAATCATAGCGGTAGACGGTGGAGTGCGCGACGCTAATTTTCATGCGAGAAATGCAGCGGGTCCCGCAGATTTTGGAGCTCCCGGTAATAGAACAGGGGAGCGGGCCGCCTGCCTCGGAACTTCAGGGCCCTGAGGAATTCGATCTCGTCCTCGGTGGCGTCGGCGCTCAAGGACTTGTCATTGAGGAACCGTTCAAAGCCTGGTTCCAACGCGAAGGACTGTTGCGGTTCCTGTTCGACAAATTCAAAACGCTTGCGCCGGCCTGGAGCTAACCGGTGGTTGAGGACCACATCCATGCCGAAACTCTTCAGATCCATATCCCAGGAGTCGATCATCGGATCCAGGAAGGCGACGCAATTTTCAACGGAGATATTGAAGACCTCCGTGTCGAGAAATTCTAGAGTTGCCACTCGCATTTGCTCATAACTGCGGCCGCTCATTTGAGCCATCAAACGTAGCCAGTCTTCGCTTCTCAGCTCTTCCTTGGCCACTCCCTGAGCGACGTCGAGAAGTTTTTGCGTCACCAGACGTTCGAGCTCGCCAAAGGGCTCCTTCTCAAAAATCCTGCGCACTTCCTTTTCCCGGTCCGGCTCGCACTTGCGGAGAATTAATTCACGGCACTCCTGGAAGAGCGGCTGCGGCGGTTCAGTGACGCGCTTCTTCAACTCCTCTTGCCGTTGAAGCTCCGCAAGTCTCGAAAGTTCGCCCGCGGGCAGCTTCAGGAACTCGCCGATCTTGTCGTAGATATCGGTGCGCCCCGGCGCCGGCGGGGCTTTCCGTCGAGTGAGCAGCTGGGACACATAGGATTCGGTGACCTGAGTGGCGGCAGCCAAATCTCTCTGATCGAGCCCGAGCTCGCTCAACCGCTGTTTTATTACGAGGGAGACATCCAAGAGGCACCTATTAACTGTAAGCAGTGAACCATCGTCTCAGTCTTGCACGCACTTCATTGACTTGCAAGCGATACTTAACCGATAATAGTTAAAGGATGCTGCAGGACCACCCATGGATAAAAGACTAGCAAAACGACACAAACGGCAGGTTTCCCGCGCCAAAGATCGGATAAAGCTCTCGGAGCCCGATCTGCGAACTCCCGAGCAAATCAAGGCCGCGCGCGACGCGAGCCGCGCCACCCGGGGTGGCAGCAGCACCGATAGCAATGTACGGAACTCGACCCCCGCATTCCGGAGCAATGTCCAAGGTACCGGCAGTGCGGCAAAAACCGACGGTTAGGAATGAGGCACAGCAGTCATGTTTTCCACGCGTTGTCCGCACTGTAAATCAGTTGATTTTCGAGGCGTAGGCGTTCGAAACGTCGTGGAACAGGCCATCCACTGGATCCTGTGGCCCTACCGCTGCACTCTTTGCGGCCACCATTTCTTCCTGTTACGGTGGCTGGCTCCCATCGGCGGCACCGCCTGAGCAAGCGAGAAGCTAGCGCCTGCGCCGCCCAGGCACTCTGCGCCTGCTTTCCACCAACAGTTTGACCTCGGCCGCGAAGGCCTGCTCCAACAACTCCGCCAGTTCTTCCTGATGGCGCTTCAGCGAACCCGAGGCTGGGCTGGCGCTGGGAGCGCGGCCCGCGTACCGCAGTAATCGCTGCGTCGGCGCAAGAATAGGCTGCATCTGCTCCTGCACGAAACGCCAGGCACCCATGTTGCGCGGCTCTTCCTGCACCCACACGACATCCGCGGTTTCGGGATAGCGCGCCAAAATGTCGCGCACCTGGCCCGCTTGGAACGGATAGATCTGTTCCAGACGAACGATGGCTACGTCGGAAATCTTGCGCTCTTCGCGCGCGGCCAGCACGTCGTAGTAAACCTGGCCGGAACAAATGAGCACCCGGCTGACACGCGATAGCTCGATGCCAGTGGTGTCGTCGATCACTTCGCGGAATGAACCGCTCATCAAATCATTCACGTTCGAAACGGCTTTGGGATGGCGCAGCATGCGCTTGGGAGTGAAAACGATCAGCGGCTTGCGGACGCCGCGCCGATCCAAACCGCCGTGCATCTGCCGGCGCAGCAGGTGGAAATATTGGGCGGGCGTGCTGGCGTTCACCACTTGCAGGTTTTCCTCGGCGCACAGCATCAGAAAACGCTCGATACGCGCACTGGAATGTTCCGGACCCTGCCCCTCGTAGCCGTGCGGCAGCAACAGCACCAAGCCGCTGGGCTGGCCCCACTTCGATTCGGCGCTAGCGATGAATTGGTCAATCAGGATCTGCGCGCCGTTGACGAAATCGCCGAACTGCGCTTCCCACAGCACCAGGGTCAGCGGATCGGCCACGCTGTAGCCGAATTCAAAACCCATCACCGCGTACTCGCTGAGCGAACTGTCAAAAACGTCGAAGCGCGCCTGCTGGGGGGAGAGGTGCTGCAGCGGAATATACCGGTCGCCGTTCTCGCTATCGTACAACTCCAGGTGTCGCTGGCTGAAAGTTCCGCGTCCGCTGTCCTGGCCGCTCAGCCGCACCGGCGTGCGTTCCAGCACGAGCGTGCCAAAAGCCAGCGTCTCCGCCGTGGCCCAATCGATAGGTGCACCGTGCAGGACTTCCTGACGCTTCTTGAGGAATCCTTCCAGCTTCGGATGCACGTGAAATTCGTCCGGAAACGTGGTGATGCCATGCACCACTCGCTCCAGCGCCGCTCGATCCACAGCAGTGTTGGGACGCGGCGCGATCATCTCGTCCGGATCTACAGCGCTTAGTTCCTGCAGCTCATACTGCTCCCGGTTTTGCTTGGAGGCGTCGTAAATATCGTCGAGCCGCTGGTGAATGCCCTTGCGAATTTGCGCTACGCTCCCAGCATCGATCAAGGTATCGCGAACCAAAGTTTCGGAATACGAAGTCGCCACCGAGGGATGGTTGCGAATCTTGCGATACAGAATGGGCTGCGTGTAGCTAGGGTCGTCGCCCTCATTGTGGCCATGCCGGCGATAGCAGAACATGTCGATCACGACATCGCGCTTGAAGGTTTGCCGGTAATCGTAGGCCATCTGCGCAACGCGGATGCAGGCGTCGGGATCGTCGCCGTTGACGTGAAAAATCGGGGCCTGCACCATCCGCGCCACATCGGTGGAATAGGGCGTGGAGCGCGCTTCGTTGGGATTGGTAGTGAACCCGATTTGATTGTTGATCACCAGATGGATGGTGCCACCGGTGGTGTAGCCTTCCAGTTGCGAAAGGTTCAGCGTCTCCGCCACCACACCTTGTCCGGCGAAGGCTGCGTCGCCGTGAATCAAGATGGGAATGACGCGCTCACGAGCGGTGTCGCCCAGGCGGTCCTGTTTGGGCCGCACCAGACCCTCAACGACGGGGTCGACAGCTTCCAAATGGCTCGGATTAAACGCCACCGACACCACGATTTCATGTCCGGACGACGACTTGCGAACGCCGCTCGCACCCAAGTGGTATTTGACGTCGCCCGATCCTTGCGTGCTGTCGGGATCGATGCCTTCAAATTCCGAGAACACTTGCACCATCGATTTGCCGACGATATTCGCCAGCACGTTCAGCCGTCCGCGGTGCGCCATGCCGATCACCGCTTCATGCACGTTGGCTGCAGCGGCGCGATCCAGAATTTCATCCAGAATCGCGATGGCCGATTCGCCGCCTTCCAGCGAAAAGCGCTTGTGTCCAATGAAGCGCGTGTGCAGAAAGCGCTCGAACTCTTCGGCTTCAATAACGCGCTGCAGCGCACGCAGCTTGGTTTGCGGATCCAGCGGCCACCGATTCCCGGTGGGCTCCATGCGGAGCTGCAACCAGCGCTTCTGCTCTGGAATCTGGATGTTCATGTACTCGCAGCCGATTTTGCCGCAGTAGGTCTGGCGCAACGTTTCCAGAATTTCGCGCAACGTGGCCATCTTCTGCGGCTGATCGTCTTCGGACATCAACGTGCCAGTCAGGAATTCGCGATCGAGATCCCAAATGGTCAAGCCATACGTAGCCGGGTCGAGCTCGGAATGATAAACCGGCTCCGAACCGAGCGGGTCAAAATCCGCAATCAGATGGCCACGCACGCGGTATGCATTGATGAGCTGCAATACCGCCGCTTCCTTGACCACTTCGTCCTGCTGCGCGCCACGCAGACCCGGAATGGACACCGTCCGATCCGGCTCCCAATGCACGGGCTTATGAGGAATTTTGAGGTCGCTAAAAATCTTTTCGTAGAATTCGTCTTCGCCTTCGAGCAGTGCCTGCAGGCGGCCTAAGAACGTGCCGGATTCGGCGCCCTGCACCACGCGATGATCGTAGGTGCAAGTGACGGTCATCACTTTGCTCAATCCCAGCAACGCGCGCAGTTGCCCGGTCACGCCGTGATACTCGGCCGGATAATCGATGGCGCCGGTGGCGATGATGGCGCCTTGGCCCGGCATCAGACGCGGTACGGAGCCGAGAGTCCCAACGGTTCCGGGGTTGGTCAGCGAAATAGTAGTGCCTTCAAAATCCTGCACCGTCAGCTTATTGTTGCGGGCGCGGAAAATGATATCGTCGAACGCCTTGATAAATTGCGCGAAGTCCATAGAGCCGGCGTCTTTGATGTTGGGAACTTTCAACGAGCGCGTTCCGTCTTTGGCCGCCACGTCCGCCGCGATGCCGATGTTCACCTGGTCCCGCACTACACGGAACGCCTGGCCTTTGGTCTCGGCGTAAGCGTGATTCAAAGTGGGATTGCTGCGAAGCGCCTTCACGATAGCCCAGGCGATCATGTGCGTGTAGGAGATTTTGCTCTTGCCGAGGAGCGCCCGATGCTCGTTGATGACCCGGCGATTCTCGTCGATCACCTTCACCGGCATCACACGCTGCGACGTTGCCAGCGGAATGCTCAGGCTGGCGTTCATGTTCTCGGCGATACGCGCGGCCGCGCCACGCAATGGCATCATTGTCTCGCCTGCGATGGGCTGATGTTCGGGAACAGGGAGCGTCGAAGCCTGCGTTGATCCACTTCCCGTTGAACCACCGTTTTGAAGGGCTACCGCTTGTTGCTGCGGCGCATGCGAGCCATTGGAAGGCGCTACGGCGGGCTTGTCGGAAGCACTGCCACCGTTGGTCTCGAAAACTTCCTTCCAACTATCGTCAACGTTCTTGCGATCGTTCAAGTATTGCTGGTATAGCTCGTCTTCCAGCCAACTGTTGATACCTAATTCGGGTGCACGTGATTCTGACATGGAATTATGATGAGGGCGTTCGTCTTCATCATACCGTGGCTGGGTAGCGAAGTGCAGGACGGCCCACCCCTGATTTAGTTACATCTAAGTCGCATGTGCTCAGTAAGTTCTCAGCCCACCCGAGGGCCGTAAATCGCCGTAAAGATCTGTAATTCCAGCAACCCGGCCTACCAGGGCCACATCTGATCAAGTGGGTAAAGAGAGGCTTATGAAAAGAATAGTCCAGAATGTTGCTTTGGCGTCGGCGCTTGCTATTGCAGTTCCTTTGTTTGCGGGAACCGGCAATCCGCCCGCTCAGGACCTGGGTAACCAGGTACGCCATCAATTGGTGATGATTCCGTACTACAGCGTTTTTGACGATTTGAACTACTCGGTGAACAACGGCGTGGTGACGCTCACCGGAGATGTTACGAATCCTGTAGTCAAGGACGATGCTCAACGCTCCGTAAAACATCTCGCCGGCGTGACAGAGGTGATCAATAACATCCGAGTGCTTCCGCTTTCGAGTATGGATTATGGCATCCGGACAGCGGAATACCGGTCGATCTATGGTTTCGGCGGCCTGTACCGTTATGCAATGGGCACGCAGCCATCCATCCACATCATCGTGGATAACGGGCACGTAACGCTCATTGGCGTGGTGGATAGCGAAGCAGACAAGAATTCAGCGAATATCCGGGCGAACGCAGTTCCTGGAGTTTTCTCAGTGACCAATAACTTGCGGGTCGCCGAAAAGAGCTAACTGAATAGTCTCCTCGCAAGCACAAAAGGCCGGCGTTTTGACCGACCGGCGGCCATTTTGCTTTGTAACATTCCGGCGTCGCCAATCCGCTACACTAATTAGACGCATGTGCGCGGAAGCCGCCAGAGCCCCGCTGAGAGTTCCCGATCTCCCCGAACTGAACGACCCCACTCTTTACCTCAATCGCGAACTCAGCCATCTGGAGTTTCAGAAACGCGTTCTTGAGGAAGCTCGCGATCGGCGTAACCCGCTGCTGGAGCGGGTAAAGTTTTTATCGATTTTCGGCTCGAACATCGACGAGTTTTTCATGGTGCGCGTGGCGGGTGTCATGCAGCAGATCGAAAACAGCGTGCAGGAAACTGGCATGGATGGGCGTGGCCCGTCCGAGACCCTGGACGCGATCCGCGCCTCGGTGGGACGGCTGGTGAACGGAGCGTATGAGTTCTTTCGGGAAGATCTCGTTCCCGCGTTGCTGGAGAATAACGTCCGCCTGCTGCAATTGAACGAACTGAGCCTGGATCAGCGCGCGCAATTGGATACATTTTTTGCCGAGAAGGTGTTTCCCGTTCTTACGCCGCTCGCGTTCGATCCGGGCCGGCCGTTTCCCCATATTTCCAATCTCAGCTTGAATATCGCCGTCGCGGTCCGCGAACCCGGCGGGGGCCCCGAGCACTTCGCGCGCATCAAGGTTCCCGATAGCTTGCCCCAGTTGCTTCAAGTGACTCCACTTCCGGCGGCCACAGCCGGGGGCACTGGTCCGCGTGCGCACGGCTTCGTTTGGTTGGAACAATTGATCATCGCGAATCTGCACCACTTGTTTCCGGGCCTCGAGATCCTGCGAGCGCACGTCTTCCACCTCACGCGCGACGCAGAGGTCGCGATCAAAGAGCTGGAGACGGACGATCTGCTCGAAACCATCGAGGAAGCAGTGTGGCAGAGGCGCTTTCGCGACGCCGTGCGGCTGCAAGTGGACGCCCGGATGCCGGCCGCAATGGTCGATTTTATTGCCGGTAAACTGGAGCTGGAAGCCGCCAATATCTTTCGCGTGCAGGGCCCGCTGGACCTGAGCCGTTTGCGGCACCTGCTCGCTTTGGACCGTCCGGACTTAAAGGACAAACCCTTTCTACCGCACACCCCGGCAGGGTTTGCATCGAAAGAGGACGACGTTTTCGAGGTGATCCGCCAGCAGGATCAACTGTTGCACCACCCGTACGAATCCTTCCAACCGGTGGTTGAATTTCTGCGGAAGGCCGCCAGGGACCCGGAAGTGCTGGCGATCAAGATGACGCTTTATCGCCTGGGCCGCAATTCGCCCATCGTGGAAGCGCTGCTCGAAGCGGTGGAGAATGGCAAGCAGGTGGCCGTGGTTGTGGAGCTAAAAGCCCGCTTCGATGAGGAGAGCAATATCGAATGGGCCCGCGCGCTGGAACGCGAAGGCGTGCACGTGGTGTACGGTTTGCTGGGACTGAAAGTGCACTCCAAAGTGATCTTGGTAGTTCGCCGCGAGGGCGATGTCATCCGCCGCTATTGTCACTTGGCCACCGGCAACTACAATCCCGCCACCGCGCGCCTCTATACCGACCTCGGCTTGTTCACTTGCGATGAAGAGATCGGCGCCGACGCAACCGATTTGTTCAATTACTTAACCGGCTATTCCCGCAAGAAGACTTTTCGAAAGCTGTTGGTGGCGCCGCTCAATCTGCGGCAGCGGATGGAGGAAATGATCTTGCGGGAGATCGACATCCAGCGCCGAGGGGGCCGGGGCAGGATGATTCTGAAAATGAACGCGCTGGAGGATGGTCCCATCATCAAGCTGCTGTATCAAGCTTCCCAGGCGGGAGTGGCTACCGATCTGATCGTACGGGGCGCGTGTTGTCTGCGCCCGCAATCGCCCGGCATCAGCGAGAACATTCACGTCCGCAGTGTTCTGGGCCGCTTTCTGGAGCACAGCCGCATCTTTTACTTCCGCAACAATGGCGCGGAGGAATGTTACCTGGGCAGCGCAGACTTGATGCCGCGCAACCTCAATCGCCGCGTGGAAGTGCTGTTTCCGGTCGATCGGCCGGAGATGATCAAGCGCATCAGAGACGAAATCCTGCATTCCTTCTTGCACGACGAGATCGGCGCTCGTCACATGTCCAAGGATGGCTCCTACTCGGCGAAATCGCGCCGGGCCGGAGGCGATTGCCAAGCCTGGTTCCTGAATCAACGAACGATCTCGGGACTTCGTTAGTGGCCCCGGCGGTGCGCTAAACTAAACAAATCCCGGTGGAAATGGATTTGCCGGAAGAACCAAGTCATGAGACTGGCCCTTTTCGGCGGCACTTTTGATCCCATCCACAATGCTCACCTGACGGTGGCGCGCGAAGCCGCCGCACAATTTCAACTGGATCAGATATGGTTCGTCCCCGCCGCCCACCCGCCGCACAAGTCCGATCACACCGGCGCAACCTACGAAGACCGCTTCCGCATGACCGAGCTGGCCTGCCAGGTTGATCCGCGGTTTGTCGCGTCGCGCCTGGAAGCGGGAGAAAGCAAGAGCTATTCGGTGGACACGCTGGAACGCGTGCGCACCCTGGGCGAGCAGCCCTACTTCATCATTGGCGCCGACGCTTTCGCCGAAATTACGAGCTGGCACCGCTGGGAAGACCTAGTCCGGCTGACCGAGTTTATTGTCGTGACACGGCCCGGCCATCAGTACGCCGCGCCGGCCGGAGCGCGCGTGCATCGTCTAGAGACCGTAGCGCTACCCGTATCTTCTTCTGAAATAAGGAGAAAACTAGCTGCCGGCGAGATTCCAGCGGAATTACCCGCAGCAGTGGGACGCTACATTTCCGAGCGGGGTCTCTACCAACCCACCTCAGGCCGAGTGGAAGCGCGCACTCTTTAAGCTTATTGTTCAACTAGCGTTCACCAATCCGTAATGCAGTTGTAACGCGAATCGGGTTACCTTCTAAGGAAAGGCCCATGAAGAAAATCGTCCTAATCGAAGATGATTCCGACCTCTTCGCGCTCTTGAAGTACAACCTGGAAAAGGAAGGGTTCGCGGTGGCCGGCGCACAAACCGGCCGCGGCGCGATCGATCTATGCCGTCGCGAGCGCCCGGATCTACTGATCCTCGACATCATGCTGCCGGATTCCGATGGCCTGGAGATTTGCAAAGGCCTTCGCAATCACTCCGAGCTGACGCACGTGCCGATTATTTTTCTCACCGCGAGAGCTTCGGAGACCGACCGCATCCTGGGGCTGGAACTCGGCGCGAACGATTATATCGTCAAGCCGTTCTTCATCCGGGAACTGATTGCGCGCGTCAAAAACCAGTTTCGTACGCAGACCTCGCCGGCCCGCACCGTCCGGGCAGGGGATCTGGAGCTGGATCGAGCAAGCTGTCGGGTTCTGTTACGCGGAGCTGAAGTCGCGCTCACTGCCACGGAGTTCCGGCTGCTTGAATTTCTCATGAGCCGCCCAGGCGTTGTGTACAGTCGCGAGCAACTGCTGGATGCCGTTTGGGGACATGACCGTGCAGTGACGGATCGCACAGTGGATGTCTACATCCTGCGCTTGCGCCAGAAGATTGAGCCCGATCCAACGAATCCCACGTTTATTCGAGCGGTGCGGGGCTTCGGCTATAGCTTCAACGAGCACACAGTGGAAGCGCCGGTGAAGACGTCGGCAGTCGTTTAGGCCTCAAGTTACCGGCGGATCCACACTGCCGATCGAAAACAACGAAAACTCATCCTCGGGCCACTGTGTGGGCCGGCCCTTTTCCTCACGCATGTGATGGTATCGACCACCGTAGAACAGCAGCGGCCTGCCTTCACTCGCTTCAAAATGCTCCACCCGGCTGATGTAGAGCGTATGATCGCCCGCGGGATGAATGTCGTTCACATCCACCACGAAGTACGCGACCGCGCCTCCGATCAGCGGAAGGCCGTTGCGATGCACAAAGCGGACGTGCAACCCGGGCACCGCGCGTCCAGCGAAATGGTTGCTGAGCGCATCCTGATCTTCGGCCAGTACGCTAATGCCGAAACGCCGCACCACGGGCAGGATGCGGTGCATGTTGGAGCGATTGTCCAAGGAAACCAGAATCAGCGGCGGATCGAGTGAGACCGAGACGAATGCATTAGCCGTCATGCCGTGCGTCTGCCCTTCGTACTCGGCCGTCAGGACCGTGACACCGCTAGCGAAGCGCCCCAATGCGTTGCGAAACTGCCGGGTGTCAATTTGCTGATTCGTCACTCCTGGCTCTTAATCCGGATGAAGGCGGCAATCACTTACGGCCGTTCTTCATTACAACACTAATATCGTTGGGATTGATCAGATCCGGCACCGTCCAGCCATCCAGGTCGTATTCGGCCATGCATTGCTCGGCGAAGCCTTTGTACTTCGCGGATTGCCCCAACTGATCGGCCACCATCAATGTTTCAAAGCGAATGCTCTCGTGATTGCCGAAGTAGTTGCGCTCGTACAGCTCGTGCCGGCCGCCAAACTCGGTGCCCATCGCGTCCCACATCAGCTTCATCAGCTTCACGCGATCCACCGCCGAGTATCCGTTGGAGCCGCGCACGAAGGTCTCCAGGTAATTGCGGATTTCGGGAACCTTGAAATCGTTCGCGTGAGAAGGCAGATAGATGAGTGCGCTCGCGAGCACGTTCTCGATGATCTCTTTGAGGCGCGGATAGATCAAATTGGATGCCACGCGATACGCGAGGCCGTAATCGAGGTTCGGCAGAACGTAGCCGGGCGTCCAAGGCGTGGTGGTGCGCGCCATGGCGTCGGTGAGTCCCCAGAACAAATTGCGCCAAGCCAGAACTTCTCCGACTTGCGCTTGCACGCCGCGGAAATCTTTGGTACCGGTGGCCTCCACGCCTTTTAGCAAAAGCCCCGCGATGAAATCGAGCTTCACCGCCAAACGCACGCAGCCATGGAACATGAATCGCGGCAGGAAGCCGGAGCGCGGGAAGAAGTGATTCACCTTGTCGATGTCGCCGTAAGCGAACACATTCTCCCAAGGCACCAGGACTTTGTCGAAGACAATGATCGAGTCGTTTTCGTCCAGGCGGCTGGAGAGCGGGTAATCGAACGGGCTGCCCATGGCAGCGGCGGTCATCTCATACGAGGGCCGGCAGAAAAGCTTCACGCCGGGCGAATCGGTGGCGACAATGCAGACGAACGCAAAATCCTTGGTCTTGATAGGAAGCGCGCCGTTGTTCGCGATGAAATTGTAGTGCGTCAGCGTGGAGGTAGTGGCTACCACTTTGGCGCCACTGATCACCAGACCCGCGTCGGTTTCTTTCTCCACGTGCATGTACACATCGCGAACTTCGGACAGTTCCTTATTGCGATCCACCGGCGGATTCACGATCGCGTGATTGACGAACGTCACTTCCTCCTGTACCTTTTTGTACCAGCGGCGCGCATTCTCCTGGAACGGCGTATAGAAGTCGGAATTGGCGCCCAAAGTAGCCAGAAACGCGGCTTTGTAATCGGGACTGCGGCCCATCCATCCGTAAGTGACGCGCGCCCATTCGGCGATGGCGTCGCGGGAAGCCACCATTTCCTCGACGTTATGCGGAGCTTTAAAAAAGTGGTGCGTGTAGCCGCCGCTGCCGGTGTCGGTCTCCGTGCAGAGAATCGCCTTCCGCTCATCGTGCAGCGCGTCATACAAGCGCGCCAGCATCCGGGTGGTGTTGCGGAACGCCGGATGCGTGGTCACGTCCTTCACCCGCTCGCCATAAATCCAAATCTCGCGCCCATCGCGAAGGCTTTCCATGAACTCCGCCGATGTGAATGGCTTGGTGCGGGTGGCGCCGAAGACGGCTTTGGGCTGGGGCTGGGCTTCAGTCGACATTGTTTTCTCCTAGTGCTTTAGTGATTCCTAACGGATCACGCGAATTTTGTCCAATCGCGCTCGAATCGGAATACTTCTTTGGCGGGCGGCAGCGGCGCTTGTGTCTCAATCCAGCGGACCGGTTCTGTGCCGTTGTTAGCAAAACTGTGGATACAGCCGACGCCGGTCCAAATCACGTCGCCGGGCCCAAGATCATAACTCTTGCCGTCCGCAACGGCGTGGACTCGCCCGCCAACGATGAAGTAGGACTCCTCGAAGGTATGATCGTGCAGGTCGATTTTCGCGCCCGCCGAGTATTGGATCAGGAAGAGCGATTGGTGTGTGGCGCCGAAAGATCGATCGACGAACATCTTGATAGCGACGCCAGTCGTCGGATTGAATCCTTCCATTTGCGAAGCGCCGCCGGGACGAGGCAGTTGCGATTCGTCGAAGTGGCCGATGGGCGCGCTCGCGTCGGGAACCGCCGATTCGCGCGTGAAAAAAGTATCCGTCCCGTATTCTACCGGCCGAGGTTGTGGCGCCTGCATCTCGAGCCATCGGGCCGTGCCAGTACCGGCGTTCTTCCAAGAGTGCAGCATGCCCGTCGAAATCAATCCGAAATTGCCGGGGCCGAGCGTCTGCGTCTTGTCCCCAATCCGCACGCTGACGCTGCCCTCCAGAACATAGAAGCTTTCTTCAAAAGAGTGCAGGTGCGGTTCAATGGACCCGCCGGCATCGAGAAAGCAGATCCCCGTACCCATGTGAACCGAACCCATCGCCCGATCCACGTACGTGGCGCGGCGGAAGCCGGTACTGTGTGGCCGGTAGAGCTGGGGGGTCTGCGCGGCGGCTGGGTCGATCTTGGAGACAGCATGCATGGCGTAGGAACTATTATGGCTCTTATCTACCCTACCGGACAGACCCGCGATGAGCTAGCAGGAAGCTCGCTTTTGTGAACAGAATCGTGACTCGGGCGGGCTAGTTCGTTGACCCGGCTCGGTCAATTCCAAGTGCGATCTCCAAAGCAGTGTCGAGTTCCTTAAGTCTGGTGCGTTTCAAAGACCCCACATAATTCGTCAGAACCGACTTCGGAAGGCTCACCAGCTCGTCACAATGAATACTGGAATCCTTTTTCAGTCCTTCGTCCGGCCCGACGCCTACTTGAGTGCTAAGAGCGTCATGCCGCGAGTAGATGGGCGCGCAGATAAGAGACGAAAATCGCGAATCAACAAGCGTCTGCCTGCTAACAACGATGAATACCCGTTGTTTGCGTGGATCCCTGGAGCCTGGTTTGCGAACCAGGTAGAACTCGCCGCGTTTCACGGCAGTTGCTGATATCCCAATGTATCCGCCGCTTCCCGATTCAAACGCTCGGCGTTGCGATTGATAATCTCGAGGTCGCGGCGGTCCCGCTGTTCCCCTTCGAGGCACGTCAGGTAGGCACGTGCCGCGCGTTCTAAAAGAGCAGATCGATTTTTGTCGACGCGATCCAGCTGATCAAGAAGGTCCGACGGAAGTGTGACGGATGTCTTGACTCTCACAAGATAAATATACCGCAGAACATCGGGATCCGGGTCAAGCGCGAGCGAGTGCCACGCCCGCCCTGTGCCACACTAGAAGTGGATGCCGCTGGTTCCGCCGTATATCGAATCATTGCGGCCTTATGAGGCCGGGCGCAGCATTGAAGAGGTTCAGCGCGCGTATGGCTTAAGCCACATCAGCAAGCTGGCTTCGAACGAGAATCCCCTGGGTCCTTCGCCGCGGGCCCTCGAAGCGATGGCCCGCTCGATGAGCGGTCTGAACCTGTATCCCAACGGCGGCCTGGATCTGCGCCGCGTTCTCGCCGAGAAGTATGAGACCAAGATCGAGAATGTGATTGCGGGCAGCGGTTCGGAAGGCATCATCTCGAACATCATTCGCACCTTTTTGTGCGACGAGGACGAAGTTCTCACCACCGATGCGGCGTTCATCGGGTTCCAAGTCCTGGCGAAGTCGCGCGGCGTGGCGTATCGCACGGTCCCTTATCGCGATTGGCACTACGATCTCACTGCGCTCGCCGGAGCGATCACGGAAAAGACCAAGATTGTTTACTTGGCGAATCCCAACAATCCCACCGGCACGATTTTTTCCAAGCAGGAGTTCGACACCTTCTATCGGCACGTCCCCGAGCGCGTTCTGATCATTCTGGACGAAGCCTACTTCGAATATGCCAAAGACACGCCGCGCTATCCCGATTCGATGCACTATCGTTACGACAACGTGATCACCTTGCGGACATTTTCGAAGGTATATGGACTGGCCGGCGTCCGCATCGGTTACGGATTCGCACATGAGCGCTTGATTCAAAACTTGCTGAAGGTGAAGCTCCCGTTCGAGCCCAGCACACTGGCGCAAGCCGCCGGCATTGCAGCGCTGGCCGACAAGGAGTTTTTGCATCAGTCGCTGGAACTGAATGCGCGCGGGCTGAAGTACCTCACTACGGCGTTGCGTGAGATCGGGCTCACCATTGTCCCCTCGGAAGCAAATTTCCTGATGGCAGTGCTGCCGGGTGCGGAGCACGCTGCTCGGCTCACCGGCGACTTACTGCGGCAAGGAATCATCATCCGGCCGTTGGCCAGTTTCGGTCTGCCGAACTGCGTTCGCATTTCTACCGGAACCACCGAAGACAACCAGCGCTGTGTCCAAGCAATACAGAAATTAGAGGTACCCCTATCATGCAACAGTTAGTAGAAGATCAAGTCCCAGGGAAGACCCCTGTCGATTTTCTCCCCCTGAATGGCACCGACTTTGTGGAGTTCTATGTCGGCAACGCCAAGCAGGCGGCCTATTACTATCGAGCGGCTTTTGGAATGAAGCTGACCGCGTATCGCGGACCGGAGACCGGCACGCGCGACCGGGTTTCCTATGTCCTTGAGCAAGGCAAGATCCGATTCGTGCTGACTACCCCCCTGTCGCCCGACAGTGCCATCTCCGATCACATTCAACGCCATGGCGATGGTGTTCGTGAGATCGCGCTTTGGGTGGATGATGCCGAATCTGCCTACAACGAAACCATCCGGCGGGGCGCTCGTGGCATTCAAGAGCCCGCTGTGCGCGAGGACAAGGACGGCCGCGTTCGCATCTCCGTAATCGCCGCGTACGGCGACACGCTGCACGCGTTCATCGAGCGCAAGGATTATCGCGGTGTATTCTTGCCCGGCTTTCGAGCAGTGGAAGGCGAGGATCCCATTGCGCGTCCCACAGGCCTTCTATATATCGACCACATGGTCGGCAACGTCGGCTGGGGACAGATGGACGCCTGGGTCGGCTTTTATCGCGACGTCATGGGATTCCAGCTCTACCAGCACTTCGACGACCGGGACATCAGCACTGAGTATTCAGCCCTCATGTCTAAGGTGATGTCCAACGGGAATGGGCGCGTGAAGTTCCCGATCAACGAGCCCGCGGTCGGCAAGAGGAAATCGCAGATAGAAGAATATCTCGATTTCTATGGCGGCCCTGGTGTGCAGCACATCGCCATGGCGACCGGCAACATCATTGAGACGGTGTCCAAGATGAGATCGCAGGGCATCGAATTTCTGCGCGTCCCAACCACCTACTATGACGATCTTGAGAAGCGGTGTGGCAAGATCGACGAGCCAGTGAACGAGCTGGCCGACTTAGGCATCCTGGTGGATCGCGACGATGAAGGCTACATGCTGCAGATTTTCACCAAGCCGGTGGAAGACCGTCCGACGTTGTTCTACGAAGTAATTCAACGCAAGGGGAGCCGCAGCTTCGGCAAGGGTAACTTCAAGGCTCTATTTGAAGCGATTGAGCGGGAGCAAGACTCGCGCGGCAATCTGTAGCGCCACTACTTCGCGGCGACGGTTTTTTCCTTGGCGCCTTTGAGCTCCGCCGCTATAATTGGCCTCAACGCAGCCAGCGTTACTTCCCCGTTGTATTGCTTGCCGTCGATATAAAACGCCGGCGTGCCATACACGCCCGCCGTTTCGCCATCGGCGAGATCTTTATCAACCACGGCCTTGTACTTGCCGGAGTCGAGATCCGTCTTAAACTTGTCCACATCCAGGCCGATTTCCTGCGCCATGGTAAGAATGCTATTCCGGGAAAGCGTCCTGTAGTTTTTGAAGAGCAGATCGTACATCTCCCAGAATTTACCCTGCTCGCGCGCCGCCAGCGATGCTTCCGCCGCCAACTCGGCATGAGGATGCATCGAAAGCGGAAACTGCTTGTAGATCAGCTTCACGTCTTTTGGATAGGCCGCCATGATAATGTCCACCTGCTTCACGGCCGCCGAACAGAAGGGGCATTCGAAATCGGAAAACTCCACCAGCGTGATTCGCGCGTCGGCAGGACCCCGCACCGGTGAACCAGCCACCGGAATGGTGATCGGTGCTTCCAACAACTTTGGCCGATGGGCCTTCGGCGAAGCATCCATCAGCTTGCTGATCTCGATCAGGCTCTTGCCATCCTTCACGCCCTGGATCGCGATTTTGGCGATCGCCCGGCTGTAGGAGCAGTTCGAATCCTTCATGATGCATTCGGCCGTTTTCATGCCGCATTGGCAGGAACAATCCTCCTCGCGAAGGATCTTCAGCACGGCCTTTTTTTGTACCGGCGTTAGTCCCGACAGGTCAACATTACCGAGCGTTTCGGCAGTCTTCCAGGCGTCAGGCGAAGGTGTCTGCGCCCCGAGCATCAGGGCCGATAGGATGCAGAGGAAAGCGATGCGAAGTCGCATGCCTCCATTATGACTCGGAATTTGATGCCAAATCTAAGAAAGCTCGGCGTGCAGGAAGCTCCTCAGATCTTGCTCGTTGACCTCGGGCTCACCCGGTGCCACATTGCTCAGCTTCCCGGCCCTCATCCAACGCTCCAGTTGATCCACCAGGCTGAACAGGTGATCGAAAGAATCGACCACGAACAGCAGCGGCTGATAGTGGTTGATCTCGAAGCCTTGATTGATGGCCCATTCCAGTTGGATCGGGAAGCGCTGCACCTCCGGCGCTTCGATGGCGTGGGCGATTTCCCCATAGGAACTGAGCAACCCGCTGCCGTAGACCTTGAAGCCGTCGGAACCTCGCATTAAGCCAAATTCGATGGTGAACCAGAAGAATCGCGCCATAGCCCGGATGACGCTCGTGAGGTAATGTGCCCGTGTATCCGGACCCCGAATCCCTGCCGCGATCTCAGCGGCCGTGTGCGCGCATTCCCCAAAGCGCACCAGCGCCTCGGCAAAATTCTTATCGGTGTGCATGGGAACGTGGCCGGCCACGTCGTGGAAGATATCCGGCTCTGGCAGGTAATCTAACTTATCGGAGCGGCGAATGGTGACGGTGGTAGGAAAGGCGCGGTTGCGGAGGCAATCGAAGAAGACGAACGCGGGAACATACCCGCTCACCGCTTTGGTCTGAAACCCGGTCAAGGGTTTCAGAAACCGATTCACATCTTCCAGGCGCGGGATGCGATCCGGATCCAGGCGCAGCGAGTGAATGCCTCTGAGGAACTGCTCGTTCGCATAACGATCCCAGCGCGGAAGCAGGCGCGCATACAGCTTGCGCCAGGCCTCGTGGTTCTCTGGGGAATACTGTTCGTAAGGTTGCTCGATGTAGAGTTGCCCGCCGCGCCTAGCCTGCTCGATAAACAACGACTCGTTCGTCGTCATACTCGGATTTACAACAGATGAGCTTTTCATCGTCGCTCTCCATCCTTATCATCGCTCCAAAAAGCACCACTCACAAGTGGTGCCTAAAGACTTGCCACCTGCTCTGGGGCCGTATACTGGGGGTGGAGGGCAGCATGTATCCTCTCAAAAAAGGAAAAACCACCAATCAGGCCCACGTCGGCCTACCCGAGGGCACCTTCGAAGAAGAGCACGGCCGCAAGGGTTTTTACGGCAAGTCCGCCCATCTTTACCACACGCATCCCCCCACTGGATGGATTCGCTTTGAAGGCAAATTGCGGCCGCATTGTTTCGACCTGAATCAACTGAAGCCGGGCGATCTTAGCGACGCCGAGGGTCTGTCTTCTGCCTTCCTGGGAAATGACGATATCCGCCTATCCGTATCCCGCCGATCTGACCCCATGCCGTTTTACTTCCGCAACGCCGATGGCGATGAGTTGTACTTTATTCATCGCGGCCGCGGCAAGATCGAGACGGATTTCGGACCGCTCGATTTTGAGCCGGGCGACTATATCAACATCCCGCGCGCGGTCACCTACCGGATTGTCCCCGAGACTCGCGATAATTTCTTCCTGATCATTCAATCCAAGCACGAGTTCGAGCAGCCGGAAAAAGGGCTACTTGGCCAGCACGCGCTCTACGATCCGGCGGCTATTATCACGCCCGAACCCGCTCCGATGCTTGGCGACAACGCCGAGTGGGAAGTCCGCATTCAGGCTGAAGACGAGATTTCGAAAGTGGTCTATCCGTTCAATCCGATGGATGTGGTCGGTTGGAAAGGCGATCTGACGGTGTGGAAGATCAACATGCGTGACATCCGGCCAGTAATGAGCCATCGCGCCCATCTGCCGCCCAGCGCGCATACGACCTTCGTCACGGAAGGCGCGGTGGTGTGCAGCTTCCTGCCGCGGCCGCTCGAAGAAGACGAAGACGCGCTGCGCGTGCCGTTCTTCCATCGCAACACCGACTACGACGAGTTCATCTTCTATCACGACGGCGATTTCTTCAGCAAAGACAACATCAAGGCGGGCATGGCGACTCTACACCCGCGCGGCATTCATCATGGCCCGCATCCCAAGGCGCTCGCCAATCAGAAGAAGAAGACACACACCGACGAATACGCGGTTATGCTGGACGGTCTGAATCCGATTCACGTTTTACCCGCGGGCGAGGATGTAGAATGGAAGGACTATTGGGCAAGCTGGATGGAAAAGAAACCGGTGGAGACGCGCTGATTGATAGTTGACCCCGGGTCCGCGGACCATCCCAGCGTTTACAAGCTTCTGATCGGTTCGGTGGTTCCGCGCCCGATCGCCTTTGTTTCCACGATTAGTACCGAAGGCGCCTTCAACGCCGCGCCATTCAGTTTTTTCACCGTTGCCAGCTCGAACCCGCCGGTGCTGGTCTTCACGGTTGGGAATCGCGCGACGCCGGATCCCCGAAAAGATACCTTGCGCAATATCACGACGGCGCGTGATTTTGTGGTCAACATTGTGTCCGAAGAGTTCGGGCAAAAAATGAATCTTTGCGCCGGAGACTACCCACCGGAAGTGGACGAGTTTCAGCTCTCAGGCCTGACTCCGATTCCAAGCGATCTCGTCAAGGCTCCGCGCGTTGCCGAGTCCCACATCAACATGGAGTGCCGCTTGCTCTACACTATTTCGATGAGCGGCCTGATTAGCGGCGGAAATCTGGTGCTGGGCGAAGTGGTCCGCTTTCATATCGACGACGCATACTTCAATAACTATCGGATCGACCAGGACAAGCTGCGCGCCATCGGCCGCATGGCCGGCAACAGCTACACCCGTACCCAAGAGCGCTTCGACATGATTCGCCCAGCTTGATGTGGGGCGGACGCCCGCTTCCTGCCTAGTTCGCGAACAACCGATCGAAAATTTCCCGCGTGCGATTCTGGATCTTCGCCAGTTCCGCCTTCAGCGGCTGGCCGTTCCGATTTTCCGGAGTCCAGCGGCGCACCAGTTCCGTAAGCACCTGCAGATGCGATTCGGAATTCGGGAGGCTGGTCTCGGCGTGACCGGAGTAGATGCGCAGGGCATGATCCACGGCGCGATAGAACGTTGCCGCATCCAGCAGAAATTCCGCATCGGCCCGCTCCAGATGCCCCGTCGCCTCAATGATGTTGATGCGTTCTGGCGTGTTCAGGACTTTGTAAAACAAGCCGCCCGCTTTCAAGCGGAGAAACAGAAGCGAAAAATCGATATCGTAGAATCCGCCGTGGCCGGCTTTCAGTGGATGATCGGGACCTTGTTCCTTTTCCAGCCGCAGACGCATCTGCCGAAGGTCCTTTTTGGAGCGGCCGCTCTGTCCATAGCGCCGCCAGTCCACCTTCTGTAGCTCGTTGAGAAACGTCGTGGCCCGATCGGTGTCGCCCGCCACGGCGCGAGCTTTCATGTACGCGATGCCTTCCCAAGCCTCCGCATGCTTGTCGAAATATTCTTTGTAAGCCGCTTCCGATTGCAGCAGCGCGCCCGCGCTCCCGTTCGGCCGGAGGCGGGTGTCCACGGTGAACATGACCCCTGAACCCGTGTATGCGGTGATCAAGTCCACGATCCGCTCCGCCACTCGCGTCCAGAACACGTGTTCCTCATGGTCTTCGTCCGGCAACACAAATACCAGGTCGGCGTCGGAAGCCAGGTCGAACTCTCGCATTCCCAATCGTCCCAGTGCGATCACCATCAGCTGCTGCCGTGGTTGATAGGTGGGGCTAGCGGGCGGATGCGAGGCGGCAATGTGCTCCACCGCCATCCGGTAGCAGGCGGCAATAGCAGTGTCGGCCAAGTCGGACGTGCAATGCAGCGTTTCGAACACCGGCACGCGCTGGCACAGGCTGGCCGTTTGGATACGGAACATCTCGCGCCGGAAATAGCGGCGCAGATCGGAAATGTCTTCAAACTTCAACGCCACTCTTATGTCATCCGGGTTGGTTGAATCCGGCAGCTGGCGAAACTCTTCGATCAAATCCGGAAGGCGAACCAGTTCTTCGCCGAAGTAGGGGCTGTGCTTGAAAATGTCAAGCGTGAAGCGCGCCACCTGCAAGTCGGAATTGAGGAGTGCGAGCAACCGGGAATCCGGCATCAGCTTTTCGAGAAAGTGTTCGAAAGGCCCCTCTCCCCGGCCAAGTTGCATGCCGGAAACGACCTGCGCCAACGCGGGCGCGCGTTCATCCAGGAACCGGATCAGATTGCTGGACGTAGGTTCCACTACCTCCGGTGCTTCGATCTGAGGTGCAACGGCGGGCGGCAGGCTGTAATAGATGGGTCGCTGGGCATGGATCACGCGCTCGTAAATCTCTTGAACCGCTTCCAGGTGTGCGTTTAACTCGAGCACCAGCTTTTCTCCCGAGGGCGCGCTCCCGAGCTGGGCGGTAGGCATTTTTCTCGCCAGCAGATCCAGATCGCGCGCCGCGGTGGGAAGGGTGTGGGTTTGGCGATCCTCGGCGAATTGGAGCCGGTGCTCCAGATTTCGCAAAAAGCGATAGGCGGCAATCAAACGTCCGAACTCGGTCGCGGAAAGCAGATCCTTTTGGCTGAGACGGGAAAGCGCCAGCATTGTTCCGCCATGGCGCAGCCAAGGAACGCGGCCTCCGTGCAAGCGTTGTAAGCACTGCACCAGAAATTCAACGTCCCGGATGCCGCCAGGAGCGAGCTTGACGTCGAAGGCGGATTTGCCCAGCCTCCGCTTCCCCAGCTTTTCGCTGATGCGCTCGCGCGTCGCGGATACTTCTTCCACCGCCGAAAAATCCAGCGTGCTGGAGTAAATCAGGGGCTCTACGGTGGCCAGCAAGTCGCGGCCTGCTTCTGGATCGCCCGCCGCCACGCGCGCCTTGATAAGCATCTGCAATTCCCAATCGCGCGCACGGGTTTGATAATAACGCTTCGCCCCATCGAGAGAAATGCAGACTTCACCCAGGCTGCCATCCGGACGCAGGCGGAGATCCATGCGGTAGCATAGGCCTTCGGCCGTGTAGGTGGAAAGCAATTCGGTGTATTGGTTCGCGACCTTCTTGTAAAATTCCTTGTTCGATATGGAATGCTGGCCGTCGGTTTCTCCGTTCGCCGCGTAGACGAACATCAGGTCGATATCGGAGCTATAGTTCAGCTCGCGTCCACCCAGCTTGCCGAGCGCAATTACCGACATTCCGCACTCCCGTGCTTCGCCGTTTTCATCCACCGAGCGCGGAGTGCCATGCCGCGCCACCAGATCCGCACGAATGCGCTTGTAGCTAATGTGCAGAATGGCGTCAGCCAGGCTGGAGAGCTCTTCCGTGGTCTCCGACAAACTACTCAGCCCGAGCACGTCTCTAAGCAAAATGCGCAGAATCTGCTGGCGGCGGAACAGCGCGAGCGAAAAAGCCAGGGGTGTGCCCTCCGGCTGATTCTTGAGGAACTTTCCGAGACGCTTCTTGTACTCGCCCGCGGTCAGCACGCGGCTCATCCCACTGACCTCTTCCAGCCACTGCGGATTCTGCAAAATCTCTTCAGAAAGGAAACGGCTAAAAGAAGCAACCGCGATCAGGTACTTCAGCACCAAGGGCGTTTGCACCAGCCGCCCGAAAGCCGCCGGCTGCTTTTGCTTCAAACTCACCAGGTAGTGGATGGCCGCTTCTGGATCCGCCGCCGAGGCCAGCAACACTTTCAGCTGATCTTGTTCTTCGGGTGCGAGGCCGAGGGAAAGGAGGGCCGCCTCTCCGCGCGCGAGAGCGGGCTTGCGGAGGGGCATGGTTTCGAGCAAGCTGGCCATTCGATCTAGACGACTAGGTCTACTAGCTCGATTATATCCTTCGGATGGATGAAACCGCTCCGTAACACCCGTGCATAGAATCCAGCCAGGCCCCAACGGGGCGTAGAGGCATCGCCGGCCTTCACTTGAGCATCGTAGACGGCCTGCTTGATTGACGGCCCATAGACATCCAGTGTGGCGCAAGGGCTGCGCATTTTCGAAATCTCGAGCATTACTTCGCCAATGCGATAGCGTTGGCCAAGACGCATCTGCCGCCGGGCCAGCCCCAGGGTAGTGAGGTTCTCGCCCAGGGCGCCTGGAAAGATCGGATAGCCCTGTACGATCAATTCATCGATGCCTTCGCTGGTGATCAGCAGCAAAGCTTGGTTGAGTCCGCCGTGGAACTGCGGATGCGCCCACGAATCGCCACGGATTCCCTGCGGCGTCACTTCAGCCTCCTCAATGGGCCGCTTGGGAACGCCTCCCGGTGAAATGTTGATCTGAACGATGGAACCCGTCATTGCTCCCATTCTATTTCGCGAGCCGATCCACCCGGCGCAGCGACGGAAACAGCCAGCTCCACGCCAGCACAATCGCGATGGTTCCGGCTCCGCCCAATATCACCGCGGGCACCGCGCCAAGCCACTGAGCGGTGATACCGGATTCGAATTGCCCTACTTCATTCGACGCTCCAATGAACAGCATATTCACCGCGCTTACGCGGCCGCGCATTTCGTCCGGCGTCTTCAACTGAACCAGCGTGGAGCGCACGATCACGCTCACCATGTCGAACGCGCCCGTGAACACCAGCGCGATCAACGACAGCGCAAGACTGTGCGACAGACCGAACACAATGGTGAACACCCCGAATCCACACACGCAATACAGCATGCTGAGACCCGCCTTCCGTCGAAGCGGATAATGCGCGAGCAGAATAGCAACAGCAACCGCGCCCACACCCGGCGCCGCGCGCAGCACTCCCAATCCCCAAGCGCCGGTGTGCAGTATGTCGCTTGAATAGACTGGCAGCAGCGCCACCGCGCCTCCCAGTAGCACCGCGAAAAGATCCAACGACATACAGCCGAGAATCAACTTGCTCCGCCAGATATAGCGGAGGCCATGCAGAATCACTCCAACCGATTCCTCCGAGTTCTTTCGTGCCACAATGTCCGGACGAATGGCGGACAAGAGCGCCGCCGCGATGCAGTAGGCCACGGTTGCGCACGCGTATACCGGCGCTGGGCTCCCGGCAAAGCCATAGATTAAACCTCCAGCCATAGGACCAAGGATCGTGGCGGTTTGGAAGAAGGAAGCGCTCCACGTCACCGCGTTCGGGAAATGTTCGGGCTTCACCAATTGCGGCAGGAACGCCTGCCCGGTAGGTCCATTGAACGCCCTCACCACGCCGTTAGCGAGCAGTACCGCATAGATCGGCCATGCCGTCGAGATGCCGCGAAATGTTAGCGCAAGCAGAACTGCGGAACAGACCGCGAACGCGCTATAGCAAGTCCGGAGGATGGATTGCCGTGGGTACCGGTCCGCCGCATGTCCCGCAATTAGGAACAACACCACGCCAGGAGCGAACTGCGCGAGCCCTACCAGTCCCAGATCCAGCGGACGATGCGTGAGCCCATAAATCTGCCATCCCACCGCAACCGAGATCATTTCCGACGAGACAATCGACAGAAAGCGCGCCGACATGAACAAGCGGAAGTTCGTATACCGGAAGGCGACACGTGCCAGCGAGCCGGAGCTCTGGTTTGCCAATTCAGCCAATAGACAGGGTTACACACCTAGTCCCTGTTTCGTGGCATCGCACTTGCACAAGAGTCCCCTAGGAGGAGCTATGTGGATAAAGTCTGGTAAAAATTTCCTGTTTGGAGTGGCAACCTTAGCCATGGTTGCCGGGTCGGCGTTTGCGGTTAATCATCATCAGTTGAATGGGAGCTGGCAGCTAGTACCCTCCCGAAGCGAGTTCAATGGCGAGCCAGCCATCCAAACGGGCACCGTTACCATCAACGACCGCGAACGCAACATCTACGTCCAGCGCAATTTCAATTTTGACGGCGCAAACCAGTCGACATCCACCAGCTTCAGCACCGACGCTCGCGAGAAAACAACCATTAAGGAGAAAGAGCAAGGTTTCAAGAGCAAGGCCAAATGGGACGGCGACGTCCTAAAAGTGGTGACCATGCAGGACGGGATCAACATTACGGAGCGATATAGCCTTCGCGATGAGAGCACGATGATGCTGCAGATCGATCGGACTGGGCATCAACCCGAAACGTTGTTTTTCCAACGTCAATAGCAGCGTCCACGTTTCCGCGCCGCGCAACCGGGGCGTTCCTGAGCCGCGCCCGTAGGAAGCGGACTAAATATCGTAATACAGCGCGAACTCGTACGGGTGCGGCCGCAGCCGGATTGCATCCGCCTCATTTTTGCGTTTGTAATTAATGAACGTCTCGATCAGCTCCTCGGTGAACACGTCACCCTTGAGCAAGAAAGAGTGATCGTCCTCCAAACACCCGAGCGCTTCTTCGAGTGAAGAGGGCATGGATGGCACCTTCTTCATTTCTTCCGGAGACAAGTCATAAATGTCTTTGTCTAACGGCTCGCCCGGATCCGCCTTGGTGAGAATCCCATCGATTCCGGCCATCAGCATCGCTGCAAAGGCCATGTACGGATTCGACGACGGGTCGGGTGGACGAAACTCCACGCGCTTGGCTTTAGGACTCGCCGAGTACATCGGGATTCGAACCGCGGCCGAGCGGTTACGCCTAGAATACGCCAGATTCACTGGAGCCTCATAACCCGGCACCAGGCGCTTATAGCTATTTGTGGTCGGCGCGATGATGGCCGACAACGCCCGCGCGTGCTTCAGCAATCCGGCGATGTAGTGCAGCGCCATCTGGCTTAAACCCGCATATCCATCGCCTGCGAATTGCGGCTTGCCGTCCTTCCATAAGCTCTGATGCGTGTGCATCCCGCTGCCGTTGTCGCCGAACAGCGGCTTGGGCATGAACGTCACGGACTTCCCATATTGATAGGCGACGTTGCGGATCACATACTTGTACAGCATCATGTTGTCCGCCGACTTGATCAGCGTGTCGAAGCGCTGATCGATCTCGCATTGGCCGCCGGTGGCCACTTCGTGGTGATGGCATTCGATGTTGATCCCGCATCGGATCATGGTCTCCACCATCTCGGCGCGCAGGTCTTGATAGTGATCCGTGGGCGGAACCGGAAAATAGCCTTCCTTGTAGCGCGGACGATAGCCCAGGTTCTGGCCTTCGCGCCCCGAATTCCAGCGCCCCTCCTCGGCATCGATGAAGTAGTACCCCGAATGCTGGTTCTGATCGAACCGCACGTTGTCGAAAATGAAAAACTCTGCCTCCGCGCCGAAATACGCGGTATCCGCCAGGCCGCTATTTTTTAAGTAGCTCTCGGCCTTACGTGCGATCCAGCGCGGGTCGCGCTCATAGTGCTGGCGTGTTATTGGATCGATCACATCGCTGGTCATCACCAGAGTACGTATCTCACCAAAGGGATCGATGAACGCCGTGCTCGCATCGGGGATGAGCAGCATGTCGCTCTCGTTGATGGCCGCCCAGCCGCGAATACTGGATCCGTCAATCCCGAATCCTTCTTCAAATGAATCTTGAGTCAGCTGGCTGATGGGATAGGAGACGTGTTGCTGCAAACCAGGCAGATCCGTGAAGCGCAAATCCACTTGCCGAACTTCTTTGCTTTTTGCAAACTCCAAAACTTCCTGCGGATTCATCTTTCCTCCATACATAGCATACTGTTTTTGCTCCAGCGGGTTGACAAGAGGGCGGCGCCAAAGCAACCATCGTTCGAGGTTCCATGGGCGACGATTTTGGCGACGGTGGCAATTTCGGAGATTTTGGAAACGGCGGCGACGATGGCTACGACGACCAAAACGATGACGATCAAAACGGCGGAGACGATCCAGACGGTGATCCCCAACCGCCTGACGACGACGGCGGCGATAATGATGACGACAACGCTGACAACCTGGACGACATGTTTGCTTCCGGCGACGATCTGCCGCCCGTCGACGACGACGTTTTCGGAAGCGCGTCCGATTTCCCCAATGCGGATTCCGCCGACTTTGAGGACGATGAAGGCGACTGGTCGGCAACGGACTATCAGCAATCCGCCGAAAACCTCTTCGGCGATCATCCCTTCTTCGGCGACACACTCGTTCAACAAAAAATCGACGAAGGATTTCAGCCTTACGAAGACACTCGCTTCGATCAGGCCTTCGATCAGATAGCGCCCGGAACCTCGGACACGGTCCAATTGTTTGAGCGCGATGGCAAGCTGTTCGCGTTCGGCGTAGTGTCGCAGGCCGCGCTCGAGTTGTTGATGGCGCGCTACACCGGGATTGATTGGAACAATCTCGAAGTGGCGGTTCCTCAGAAGGGCGACGCTGTCCCGCCACAGCTGCTGCCGCCTGCATTCGCCAACATTGTCGAGCAGGCCGCCGTGGATCTGCGCAAGTACTCAACACCGGTCGGCGATCAGGGGCAGACTGGCCGTTGCTCCGCCTTTGCCTGGACCCACGCCGCGGAAATGTCGCGCAATATTTTGAATGAGGAATCGCCGCGTCTGTCGCCAAATTTCACCATGCTGGAGTTCCAGCGAATGCAGGGCGACGCGCGCGACTATGAATATGCCTATGAAGGTGGCGATGGCACCGTAAGTGGTCCCGACCCAGGCGAAGTGCTAGTGGAATACGGAACTTGCCGTCAGGAATTATGGCCGGACGATCGTCCCAGCCCGCTCACGCGCGATGAGCAATTGGAGGCCGACGCCCAGCGCTACCGCCTGGAGGCCGTGCCGCTACCCATTGCCATTGACGACGTCAAGAAGGTGCTGAGCGCCGGATGTCCCGTGCATGTTTCCATGAACACCGGCTCTGGATTTTCGGATGTGGGACGCGACGGTGTGTTCAAAGCCGCCGAAGCCGCGTCAGGCAGACACGGCCGGCACGCCATGTTGATCGTCGGATATGTGGGGAATTTCTTTACGTTGAAGAATTCGTGGGGCACCGGATGGGGCGACCGGGGCTTTTGCTACATTCCAAAGAACGTACTGGTCGCCTCCGATCCGGAGTTTGTTGCAATACTGCTTAGGCGACCCGGTTAGCGGTCCCGTTCGCGGCGTTCCCGCAAGCGGCTTAGATCATCGTTTAGGATATCCCGATCGCCCGGCGGCATGCGATTGTAGCTTGCTACCCGGCCTAAGGCATCGATCACATCGTCGAGCTCGCGCTCGTCATAGACATGATTGGCGAGTTTCCCTTGCAGCTCATTCAACTCTCCGACGGTCCTGTGCAGCCGGTAGGTGTCACCGCCGCCCGGCCATGTGACCTCTCGGACGTGATCCATCCTTCACGCGTTAAAATACGCATCGCGATCTCTATGATATGAATCGTCGTCACGAGGCCGGTCCTGTGCGGTGGCCGTTAATGAAAATACCAGTGATCCAGCCCCCGCCACGCTTAGGTATTGCGCGAAGGCATACCACTCCCTCTGGTTGTGGCTCAGAAACCGTTGCTGAGCCGTGAAGGGAGCGGATGCCCAAAGTTACCGTTACTTGCGCTCGATGCGCATGCCGTAGAACGAACGATATACGAAGAATAGGGCGATTGCCAGGAACACGGCGGCCAGCACGTCGGTGAACAGCGCGCTTTGATCGTGAGTCAGCGACACCGCCAATTCTACCGCCAGCAATCCGAACAACGTGGTGAACTTGATGATCGGGTTCAGCGCCACCGAAGACGTGTCCTTGAACGGATCGCCTACCGTGTCGCCCACCACCGTGGCATCGTGCAACGGGGTGCCCTTCTGCTTCATCTGCGTCTCCACGATCTTCTTGGCGTTATCCCAAGCCCCGCCCGCGTTCGCCATGAAGATGGCTTGATACAGGCCGAACAGCGCGATCGAGATCAGGTAGCCGATGAAGAAGTACGGCTCCACGAAAGCAAACGCCAGCGTGGCGAAGAACACCGTAAGAAAGATGTTGAACATGCCCTTCTGCGCGTACTGCGTGCAGATCTCCACCACCTTCTTGCTGTCGGAAACGGAGGCCTTGTCCGAACTTTCCAGATTGATGTTGGCTTTGATGAATTCCACCGCGCGATAAGCGCCCGTGGTTACCGCTTGCATGGATGCTCCGGTGAACCAATAGATGATCGCGCCGCCAGTGATCAAGCCGAGCAGGAACGGCGCGTGTAGGATCGAAATGTTGGCCAACTTTGCGGGACTAAGTTTGTCGGTCAACGCGACAATGATCGAAAAAATCATAGTGGTAGCGCCCACCACCGCGGTTCCGATCAGCACCGGCTTAGCGGTGGCTTTAAAAGTATTGCCCGCGCCGTCGTTCTCTTCGAGATTCTCTTTGCCCTTTTCGAAATCGGGCTTGAATCCGAAGTCCTTCTGAATCTCGCTGGAGATATTGGGAATGTTCTCGATAGTTGAAAGCTCGAAGACGGATTGCGCGTTGTCCGTGACCGGTCCGTAGGAGTCTACCGCAATGGTTACCGGACCCATGCCCAGGAACCCGAACGCCACCAGGCCGAATGCGAACACCGCGGGGGCAACCATGAGCGCCCCGAAGCCGAAGCCGCTGATCCAGGCTCCAATCGCCATCAACGTCATCATTGCCAGGCCCAGCCAGAAGGCGCTGAAGTTGCCGGCCACTAAGCCGGACAAAATATTGAGCGATGCCCCGCCTTCCTCGGACGAAATCACCACCTCGCGCACGTGTCGCGAGTTCATCGAAGTAAACACCTTGACCAGCTCGGGGATAACCGCCCCCGCCAGGGTACCGCAAGTGATCACCGAAGAAAGCTTCCACCACAGCGTAGTGTCGCCACCCAGATCCGGAATGATTCGGCTGGATACCAGATAAGTTGCGGCGATGGAAACTACCGAGGTCAGCCACACCAGCGAGGTCAGCGGGCCTTCGAAGTCCATCTTGGCGACGTTGCCGTAGCGGCTCTTGGCAACAGCTTCGTTGATGAAGTAGGAAACAGCGGAGGAAATCACCATCACTACGCGCATCACGAAGATCCACACCAGCAGTTGTACCTGAACCAGCGGATCGTTCACCGCCAGAATGATAAACGTGATCAAGGCGACGCCCGTCACGCCGTAAGTTTCGAAGCCGTCCGCGCTCGGTCCAACCGAATCGCCCGCGTTGTCGCCAGTGCAATCCGCAATGACTCCCGGGTTACGCGCGTCGTCTTCCTTAATCTTGAATACGATCTTCATCAGGTCGGCGCCGATGTCGGCGATCTTGGTGAAGATGCCGCCCGCCACGCGCAAGGCGGCCGCGCCCAGCGACTCGCCGATCGCAAATCCGATGAAACAGGGGCCGGCGTACTCGCGTGGAATAAACAGCAAAATGAACAGCATCATCACGAGTTCGATACTGATCAGCATCATTCCGATGCTCATGCCCGCCTTCAACGGAATGGAATTGCAGGGATACGCTTTGCCGGTCAGGCTGGCGAACGCCGTGCGCGAGTTGGCAAACGTGTTCACGCGGATGCCGAACCAAGCGACGCCGTAGCTGCCCGCGATACCGATCAGGCTGAACAGGAGGATGATGGGTAGCGTTACGCCCACCGATTTACCCGGCGTAGGCGCTAGCCAGCCAAAATACGCAGCGATGATCACCGCGATGAACACCCAGAGAAGCAAAAGAAACTTGCCCTGCGTGATGAGGTACGTCTTGCAGGTCTCGTAGATCAGCTCCGAGATCTCCAGCATCGACTTGTGCACCGGAAGATTGCGCAGTTGCGTATACGTAACAAACCCGAACAGAAGTCCCAGAGCGCACACCAGCAATCCCCACATCAACAATGCGCGGCCGTTTGTGCCGCCGAGAAAAGTCACTTGCGCCAAGTCGGGCAGTACCAGGCTAGCTTCGCCTCCAGCAGCCGATTGCGCGAACACCGGAGCCGGTAAGCTCATCAAAATCAAAGCCGCTAACAGGAGCGGCAAGATAATTAACGTGGCGCGCCGACGAGCAGACACGCAGACGGTCAGCATTCGTTCAATTCCTCCATGAGATCTCGGAAGTCTCCCGGCAAGAGAGACGGATAGACGGGTATTGCTAATCCCTAAATACCTCCGATCACCATACCGCACTGGGGGCGATGGTGCAACCGCAAGAACCGCTGCCGCGCCGTGCCAGCCGCCTAAATGACCTCCAGAATCAGGCATTTAAGATAAAGCGTCTCCGGTACTGTGAGTAAAACCGGATGGTCCTGGGCCTGCATACGCCTCTCTAGCACGCGCAGTTTTCTGCCGGTATCGAGCGAAGCCGTGGCGACGATTTCCAGCAGTTCCGCCTCGCTCAAATGGTGCGAGCACGAGCACGTCACGAGAATGCCCCCGGAGCCGAGCAGTTCCAGCGCGCGCCGGTTAATTTCCCGGTATCCGCGAATCGCCGCTTCGAGGCTTTGGCGCGATTTCGCGAAGGCCGGCGGGTCCAAGACCACGAAGTCAAAACGTCTGTGCGCCGACGCATGCCCAGCCAGTAGCTCAAACACATCCGCCTCGCGCAGCTCGACATTGCCGATCCCGTTCGCATCGCAATTCATCCGCGCCACTCGCAGGGCGGATTCCGAACTGTCCACTGCCTCGACGCTTTCACATCGCGCCGCCAGATGCAGGGCGAATCCACCTGTAGAAGTGAAGCAGTCCAGAGCGCGGCCGCGGCCGTAGCGAGCCGCAGCGATGTAATTCTCGCGCTGATCTAAGAAAATCCCGGTCTTCTGGCCGCGCAGCAAATCCGCATGCAGGTTCAGTCCGTTCATTCGTACCGCCACCGCGTCCGGAACTTCGCCTGCTACTACACCAGACTGTAAAGGCAGCGCTTCCAATTTGCGAACTGCTACGTCGTTCCGCTCGGCTATCCCCTTCGGCGCAAAAAGCTCCTCCAGACAACTCACGATTTCTGCCTTGGCGCGATCCATTCCTTGGTCGAGGGTCTGGATGGTGAAATAGTCGCCATACCGGTCGATCACTAGCCCTGGCAACTGGTCGCCTTCACCGTGAACCACCCGGTAAGCTTCCGAATCCGCAACCACGTGCCGTCGATGAGCTTCGGCAGCGACGATGCGGCGCTGATAAAACGTCCGGTCAATCGTCTCAGCACGCTCGGACAGCAACCGCAACGTGATTTGGGAGGAATCGCTGTAATGCGCCGTCCCCAGTGCCGCCCCGCTCGGATCCACTACGAGGACGGCTTCGCCCCCGCTGGCTTGGCCCCGATCCAATACATCGCTGGAGAAGATCCAAGGATGCCCGGATGCGGTCCGATTGGCCCCTTTACGGTTAACCCGAACTGTGTGCAAGTTTTTAGTCTAAGCGGACGATAGTTGTGAAACAATGCGCCCAGCTTAGTGTCTCTAAAAAGGGTCCATTTCTGTGATTCGGGTCATCATAGAAAGCTAACATGCAAGCTGCCTCAAAACGCGCGGAAACCATTGAGCCGTCACAACATCTGGTTCAGTTCTATGAGGCAGACCCAGCCGCATGGGCCAAAGGCGCAGATCGCTACCTGGCAGACGGGCTGAAGCAAGGCGAAGCCTGTTCTCGTCATTGCAACCCCGGAACACGTGAAAGCTATCAGCCGGCAACTCAATGTTTTAGCCTGCAGCCCCGAGTCACCCGAGTATCGTGGCCAGGTGGCATTTCGCGATGCCGCCTGGTTGAACAAGCCACTAACTACCTGGAGCAAGCCATCCACGAGAGTGGCGCCAGCATCACAGCAGGCCCTTTACCCTGCGTAGTGGGCAATCAAAGCCAATTAACCGGTCTGATGCAGAATTTGCTGGGCAATGCCATCAAGTATCGCGGCCGCGAGGCCGTGCGGATTGAAGTGACGGCGGAGCCGAAGGGTAGCGGATGGACAGTCAATGGCACTGGAATCGCGCCCGCGTATCACCAGCAGATTTTCGGCCTGTTCAAGCGCCTGCACCAGCGATCGGTGCCTGGCACTGGTATCATTAGAAAATAAGTGGATGGCGTGTCTTACGTCGCGGTAACGCGGCGCATGGCCTCCAGGCGCGCTATCCGATCTTCGGTCGACGGATGCGTCGAAAAGAGACCGAACATGCTTTGTCCCGAGAAGGGCTTGATGATGAACAGGTGAGCGGTGGCCGGATTGACGTCTTGCATGGGAATCCGTTTAGACCAGCTTTCCAACTTGCCAAGCGCGGAGATCAATTCATCGGGATTGTGGGTCACGTGCGCTGAGGTCTCATCGGCTGCGTATTCGCGTGTGCGGGAAATCGCCATCTGAATGAGCAGCGCCCCGATCGGCGCAAGGATCAACATCACCAGCCCCGCCCACCCGCTGCCGCGTTCCTCATCGTCCCGGCTCCCGCCAAACCAAAATGCCATGCGCGCCAGAAATGTGATTGCAGCAGCGATAGTCGCCGCCACTGAACTGGTCAGGATGTCGCGATTCTTCACATGTCCCAGCTCGTGTGCCACTACGCCTTCCAGCTCCTGATTGTTCATCAATTGGAGAACGCCCGCCGTGAATGCCACCGATGCATGCTCGGGATTGCGGCCGGTCGCAAATGCGTTGGGCGATGGGTCCTGAATCAGCCAAAGCTTAGGCATGGGCAAACTCATGCGCTGGGTAAGACTCTGGACCAGTGGGAACACACGCGCGTAAACATCGGGATTTTCTTGCGGCGTCACCGGCTGAGCCGAGTACATCGCAAGCGCCATCTTGTCCGAAAAGAAATAGCTGAAAAAATTTAACGCCACTGCGATTGCGAGCGCGATGTAGAGGCCGTGCCGTCCCCCAAACATCTCACCGCCCGCCAAGAGGACACCACTGAGGATGCCGAGGAGAAGGACCGTTTTAACGCCTTTCATAACCCATCTTAATTATCGCGCGGGGCGGTTCATGCCGCCCCGATGCACTACTCGAAATTCCGCTCGCCCACGGGGGTCAGTTGTTACTGACTTGCACTTTGATCGCTTTGGGCTTAGCGACTTCCTTCTTGGGAAGCGTGATCGTCAGGACACCGGCTTCGTAACCGGCCTTAACATGCTCCGAATCCACGGTATCCGGTAGTGTGAAGATTCGCACGAAGGATCCATAGCTCCGCTCCATCCGGTGGAAGCCCTTGTTCTTCTCATCTTTTTCGAACTTCCGCTCGCCCTTTACCGTCAAGGTACCGTTCTCAAGCTGGATATCGATGTCCTTTAACTCGACACCTGGAACATCGGCCTTGAGAACTAACTCGTTCTCGGTCTCCAGGATGTCTACCGGCGGGGCCCACGGCCGCGTCTTGGCGCCGTCTTCGCTCAACAGACGATTGATGCTGTCCTGGAAGAGCCTTAGGCCAGTCGGAAAGTCTTCCGTATCCGCGAAAGGTGAATATTTTATAATCGGCATATCAGGTAACCTCCATTGATCTGACTACGATTGTATTATAAAACCTTAGTGCGTAGTTGTCAATATCCGTGAAGCAAAAATATTTTCGCGCAGTCTTGTAACTACGACCAAAAAGGTCCGCTATACTATGTGAGGGACCTACTCCTCAGGAACTCGAGGTTCTTGACGTGCTATGCCGACAGGCGGATACTGATTGATGCTGCAAATGAGTGTCAATAGCGAACCAGGCGCTGCGCCAAATGGCGCAGTTGCGCGAACGCTCGCTCAACTCCGGGAGGGAGAAGCGGGTGTCCTCGATCGCCTGGAACTCCCGGACGACATCGCACGCCGCTTGATGGAACTCGGTTTTCTTCCGGGCCACATCATTGTTCCCGCTCGCAGCGCGCCCGGTGGCGAACCACGAGTGTATCGAGTAGACGGCTCCGAAGTGGCGCTGCGTCGAGAAACAGCGTCACGGCTGATACTGAGGCCAGCAAAGGGTGCTCAATGAGTGATTGCCACGATTGCGCCGGGTGCGCGGTTGCCGAAGCGCCGCGTTCATTGCAGAAGGGTGCGCGCACGCATGTGGTCGCTATCATTGGCCCGCCAAACTCCGGCAAGTCGACGCTCTTCAATCGCCTGACGGGCCTACGCCAGAAGGTTGCGAATTTCCCGGGAGTCACCGTGGAGCAGCGCGTTGGTAAGGCCAAAATGAACGGCGGATCGAACCATCGCGATGTCATGCTGGTGGATCTGCCCGGCGTCTACAGCCTCAACCCTCGCTCGGAAGACGAACAGGTCACTCGTGATGTCCTGGCGGGAACCATGCCGGGAGTCCCAAAGCCCGATGCTCTGCTGCTGATCCTGGATTGCACCAACCTGGGCCGCCACTTGGTGCTTGCCGCGCCAATTCTCAGCCTGAAGCTGCCGACGCTGGTGATCCTGAATATGGCGGACGATCTCAAAAGCCGTGGCGGGCACGTGGATACGGCCGAGCTGGCCACGGAACTAGGTTCGCCTGTCGCATTGATCAGCGCATCCAAAGGCCAAGGCGTGGAGAAAGTCTTCCAGTTCATGGAAGGCACTTCGGCTGGCACTACGTCGCTAGCGCCTCCACGCGTGGAGCTCCCGGTTTTACAAGATATACCGCGCTGCCGCCAATGGGCGAACGATGTGGGAACCGGCGCGGCCTATCGTGCCCCTGCGCCACCGGTCTGGACCAGACGGTTGGATTCGGTCTTCTTACATCCGATCGCCGGCCCGCTGATCTTCCTGCTGGTAGTGGCCGGGGTGTTCCAGACCATCTTTACGGGTGCGAAACCAATGATGGATGGCCTGCAGGCGCTCATTCAGACTTCCGGGCAGTGGATTGAACACATCTTGCCGCCCTCCATTTTCCGTTCGCTTTTGGTGGATGGGGTTTGGAGCGGCGTAGGCGCTGTCATCGTGTTCCTGCCGCAAATTCTTCTACTGTTTTTGTTCATTGGAATCCTGGAGGATTCCGGTTACTTGGCGCGGGCTGCTCTGATCGCCGATCGCACCATGTCCAAGTTCGGGTTGCAAGGAAAATCGTTCATCCCGCTAATTTCCGCTTATGCTTGCGCGGTACCGGCCATCATGGCCACCCGGACGATCGAAAACAAACGCGATCGCCTGGCCACTATTCTCATCGCTCCGTTCATGACCTGCTCGGCGCGGCTGCCGGTGTACACGCTGATCATCGCGGCCTTCATCGCCGATCGTCCATTCATCGGCCGCTTCTTCGGAATGCAGGCGGCAGCGCTGCTGGGACTTTATGTCCTTGGTTTCGTTGCAGCCATCGCTACCGCGCGTCTTCTGAAATCGTCCATCTTGAAAAGCGAGCGAGTGCCCTTCGTTTTGGAGATGCCGCCTTACCGCTGGCCCACCCTGCGATCGCTCAGTCTGCGTCTCATCGACCGCTCCAAAGTTTTCCTACGTCGCGCCGGCACGGTGATCTTGCTGGTGATCGTGGTGCTCTGGGTTCTTGAAAACCTGCCGGTGAAGAACGGCCAGCCGCCGGAGATCGCCGACAGCTTCGCTGGGATGATCGGCCATGCGGTTGAACCCGTGATCAAGCCGCTGGGATTCAACTGGAAGATCGGCATTGGGCTGGTCAGCTCCATCGCGGCGCGCGAAGTGATCGTGGGCACACTCGGAACCATCTACCACAAGGAAGGTACGTCGGAATCGGAAGGTCTGCGCCAGGCGCTGAAGAGCGACTTGACCCCGGGCGGCGCCATCGCATTGTTGGTCTTCTTTGCCTTTGCCATGCAGTGCATGTCCACGCTAGCGGTAGTGCGCCGCGAGACCGGCGGCTGGAAGTGGCCGGCCATCCAGTTCGCCTACATGACGTTTCTCGCCTATGTCTGCGCGTTGATCACGAACCAAGTGGTCCGGTCCGGCATTTTCAGCTGAGCCGCGATCGGAGCGAGCGGTTTGGTAGCATAACAATTTCCATGCACAATGTGATCATCGTCGGCTCCGGCTGTGCCGGAAACACTGCAGCCATCTATACTGCGCGCGCCAACCTGAAACCGCTGGTCGTCGCTGGCCACGAACCGGGCGGCCAACTCTCGCTCACCACCCTGGTTGAAAATTTCCCAGGTTTTCCTGAGGGTATCGATGGCCCCCTGCTGGTGGAAAACATCAAGAAGCAGGCCGAGCAATTTGGCGCCGAGTACCTGCATGGCACGGTAATCGAGGCCGATCTTTCCAAGCGCCCGTTCCGGCTGAAAGTGGATCACGAGTGGCTGGAAACCCGCACCCTGATCATTGCATCGGGTGCATCGGCGCGCTGGCTCAACTTACCCAACGAGCAGAAGCTCATAGGCCACGGCGTCAGCAGTTGCGCCACCTGCGACGGCTTCTTCTATCGCGGCAAGAAGATCATGGTGGTGGGCGGCGGCGACTCCGCCATGGAAGAAGCCAATTTCCTCACGCGCTTCGGCGAAGAGGTGGCGCTGGTGCACCGGCGCGAGAACTTCCGGGCATCGAAGATCATGCTGGAGCGCGCTCGCAACAATCCCAAAATCAAGATGTTCCCGAACACCATCGTCGAGGACGTATACGACGCCAGCCAGCACCTGGTCACCGGCGTGAAGCTGCGCAACTTGCTCACGGACGAGATTTGGGAGCGCGACGTAGATGGATTCTTCGTCGCCATTGGCCACATCCCCAACACCGCCCCCTTCGCGGGCCAAATCGATCTCGATCCCGACGGCTACATCATTTCTCATGGCGGGGCGCGCACCAACGTGACGGGCGTTTTTCACGCCGGCGACGTCCAGGACCGGACCTATCGACAAGCGATCACGGCATCGGGCGCCGGATGTATGGCGGCCATCGAAGCAGAGCGCTTTCTCGAAGCCGAGGGGCACTGACGCCCCTAGTCTCCTCGCGTTCCGTATACAATCGCTCCATGCGCAAAGTCATCCTCGGCGCGGGCATCACGCTCGATGGCTACGTCGCCCGGCCCGACGGCTCCG
Organism: Bryobacteraceae bacterium; assembly: GCA_049518655.1. Lineage (GTDB taxonomy): Bacteria > Acidobacteriota > Terriglobia > Bryobacterales > Bryobacteraceae > Palsa-89. The sequence continues at coordinate 119,426 of JBEKRO010000001.1, forward strand.
TCGATTACCTAGTCATGACCAAGGAGGGCGCTGCGCTCATGGCGCGCTTCTTCGCGACCATTGATACCATCGTCATGGGCCGTAAGACCCTCGATGCCGCCATCGCCATGATGGGCGGCTCGTTCAAGTCTCCCGTCGACATCCCACACCATGTCTTCTCGCGCACCGAACCACCCGGCGAGCGCGACGGCGTCATCTTCACCAATCAATCTCCCGCGGCCTGGCTCAGAAAACTTCGCGCGCGGCGCGGCAAGCATATCTACCATATGGGCGGTGGCGAGCTGGCCCGGAGCTTCCTTCAGGCTGACTTGATCGATGAGCTGTTTCTCGGCGTTGTTCCGATCTTGCTTGGCGATGGCCTCCCGCTCTTCCCGGGCGGCTTCCCGCAACGCGACTTCACTTTGGTAGAGAATAGGACTTATTCGAAAAGTCAGATCGCGCTTACCTATCGGCGCGTTCGTTCAAAGAGGAAACGCAAATGAAAACTTCACTCTGCCTCGCAGTTATTCTCTGCTGGTCGGCCATCGCGCAAACAACCGCGCCCGCCGGTTCCATCACCGGCACACTCTTCGACTCAATCGGCGACCCGGTGGATAACAATGCCGTGCAGGCCAAGAACGTGGAGTCCGGAGCCGTTTTCAAAGCGACGACTTCGCTGGACGGCAAGTATACACTGGCAGACCTGCCGCCTGGCAGGTACGATGTCTCGGCGGCCGCGCCCGGGCTCAGACCTTACGAGCAAAAAGGCGTTGTTCTTCAGGCATCGCAGATCGCGAAGCTCGACATTCACCTGGGGGACACCACGCAGCTCAACACGTTGGGTGAAGATCGCACGCACCAGGTCGCCGACCAGAAACGGCACAATCCGCCCTCTGGCCCTACGCCGCGCACCTTGGACGGCAAGCCCGATCTTTCGGGCGTCTGGTGGCGTACGCGCACGGTGGACCCCGGCAATCCTCAATTTCTTCCGTCGGCGCTTGCAATCACGAAGCAGCGCATCGAAAGCAATGGCAAGGATAGCCCACAGGCGCACTGCCTGCCGTCTGGCCCGTTGCGTAACGGCCCACTCTGGGAGTTCGTCCAGAGCAAGGACTACTTAGTGTACATTTCGGACGACGAAAGTCCTGGGTTCCACCAGATCTATCTGGATGGCCGCGGCCATCCCGCCGATCCGAACCCGGCTTGGTACGGACATTCCATCGGCCACTGGGATGGCGACACGTTGGTGGTCGATCGCGTTGGCTTCGACCCCCGAGTCTGGCTGGATCAGGAGTCCCATCCGCACTCGGATCAATTGCACGTGATCGAGCGCTACCATCGCCCCGATCTGGGCCATCTCGAAATCGAGATCACCGTCGACGACCCAGGCATTCTCGCGAAGCCTTGGACCCAGAAACGCGTCACCGATCTGGCGAACGAAGAGATCTTTGAGTTCATTTGTACGGAGAACAACCGGGATGTCAATCACCTGGTTGGCAAGTAACGCGGCTACGATCTAGATCTCGGGATAAAATTCGAAGAACGCGTCCAACGATTGCATCAGTTGTTTGCGAATCTCGTCTTCGCCGCCTTCCAGCAGATGCATGGTTACCTGGGCCTTCTTTCCACTCTTGAGGGTGACTTCCGCGTCCCCGACTTTTTCAAGTTCGTCCGCCGGAAGCAGACGCATGCCGTAGATGAGTGCAAGTTTGGCCATGCCTCATTCTAACGGTCTTTGTGGCGCACACTCTCAAGCGTGCCGAGCCTACACTCGTATGGGCTCCTGTGGTCAAAAGCTGGTAGGGACGGGCAAATTCGAACTGCCGACCTGTCGCTTAGGAGGCGACCGCCACAATCGCTTCTACATCCCGCACAACGGCTCCGCCTGTGCGCTCACGAGCGGTCGCGCATTGGTCTGCGCTTCTGGATTCTGGTAGGGACGGGCAGATTCGAACTGCCGACCTGTCGCTTAGGAGGCGACCGCTCTATCCATCTGAGCTACGTCCCCGAGTGGGTATCCTAATTGATTCTAAAACACTTCAACGTTCGTCGACTTCTTCATTCCGTTGTCTCTGCCACAAAACTGCCAGAAGTACTAAACATCAACTCGCCGCAGAGTCGTTTTCCAGACGTTCTTAAAGGTCTGCCGTATGTGAAAGTAAAGACCAGCGAGCCCACCAGTGCCGCGAGCAATCGCAAGATGGTGCGTAGCGCGTACATGGGCAGAACGGCGGGAACAGAGAGATCGTCGACCGCTCGGTAACGAGGAAGGGCTCCCAAGCGAGCGCTTCCTTGACTTCTATCTTGAGATCTACGTCATTCATAGGCTACGGGCCCTCTTTGTCCTCGCGAACCAATCTTGACGTCTTAGATCACCGCAAACTAATGGCCAAGTCCGGCTTAATGAGGCGGCTTTGAATTGTCTTCGTGTGTTACTTCCGCAGAGTGCGAGCTGGCTCTGCCGGAGCTACCGATTCACGCTCCAGAACACCGAGCCGAGCGGCACGCACATCGGATCTCTCCGGTTCAGCGGCGGCTTTTCGCAAGCTTTGCAGCTCACTTTGCTCGAGCGGCCGCCCCGGATGAGAGTCCAGAGCCGCTTGCCTCTGGCGGTATGGAATCGGCGGAGGGGCAGGGTCACGGCGCCCAATCACTGTCTGGCCTGGGGCAATCTCGGGTGGCTCAAGTACAAAACGATCCCTTCGCGGGGACAAGCTTTCCTCAACTGGCGCGACGGGAGGCGCCGTACCATACACTGGGGCCAGGGATGTTTGGCGCGGCGGAATGAGCGCTGCGGCGGGCGCGATCGGCTGGCCTCGCACGAACACCTTGCGCGGCACCGCCGTCACAGCGCCGGCAGCCGACCGGTTCGCGTAGCCCGGACGCGTGTTCGCCGGGTTGATCCTGGCGAAATAAGAAGAGCTGCAGCGGTAGGGAGGAACGTAGACTTCGCCTGGGCCGATTGGAAACCAGGCAACGCCGCCGCGTCCTCCCCCGCCAACGAAAACCACGAGCGCGGGGGCGTAAGTCGGATTAACTTGGCGTGGACCCGGAACCCAACTCCATCCGCCATCCAGGTAGATCCAGCGGCCGTAGTGAAACGGAGCGAAGCCCCAGGTTGCGTCATCGATCCAGGTCCATCCCCAGAGTTCGACCCACGTCCAATGACCAGATCGGTAGGGCGCCCAGCCGGCGGCCAAGCCATGTGGAGTCCACAGGGCTCCCCATTTTGCGTCTACTCGCCAAGCACCGAATTCGTCCAGATCGTAGTAGCCAATCGTGTCGGGAGCAACATACTGAGCCGAAGCGGAGGTATCTTCGCGGTGGTCGCGCAGTTCGCAGAGTTCATCAAACCTGTCGGGGGCAGGCGCCGCCGCAAGTCCCCACTCAACCGCGTCCGGCCCCGAAATGTTGGCGCGCTGTCCGGCATGTACCGTGACATCGAGCCGCGTACCAGAGACCTCCGCGTCGCCGGATCGGACGGTAACAAATGTAGAGTCCATTTGGGGCTGAACATCCAGCCGGTACTGGCCCGGCTGCAATAATGTCACGGCAGCGTTCGGCGTATCAATCTCCAATGCTTCGCCAGGGTCCAGGCGCCGCACGGTCACGCCGAGTACACCCCGGACGACCCTGGCCTGAACGGTTCGATCATCGAACGTCAGAAAATCGAGCCTGGTCCTGGAATCCATCCGGATGGTCGCCGATCCTATATCCAGTTCCGCGCGAGCCGCTCCATCAATCCACAACGCGTCTCCTTCCGCGAGAGGGCGGTTCAGTTCGGCCCGTGACCAGACTTCCGTTCCAGCGGCCTGGAACGATACGGAGCCTTGCAAATAGCTTACGCGGGCTGCACGCGACGGCGGGTCGGGTATCTGAGGGGCACGCAAAGACGGCACCGTTAGGCCTGCTTGCGCAGGCTGCCTCCCTGGGTGAATTACCGGGAGCATTTCGCACGCTACGGTGAAGACCAGTGCTACCACAGCAACCAGCGGAAGTAGATGCTCTTTGGTCACGGCCGGAACCTATTCAAGAACGCGGACCAGCAACACCGAGCAGGGAGCGTTCCAGGCAATCTTGCTCGCGACACTACCGAGCACCTGATGCTTCATATCGGTTGCCTCGGAAGCGCCAACAACGATTAGGTCGTAATCACCTTGGTCGGCGGCGCTCAGGATTTCATTTGCGGGAAGGCCCTCGCGGATCAGAGTGGTGACGCCCGAGTGCATCGGCAGGATTTTCGCGCGGGCTTGCGATAGTAACGCATCCGCCTCCAGCCGAAGCTCAAGCTTCACTTGATCCGATTCCGCTTGCGGCTCGTTATTTTCGTCCTCCGGCAGCCAGAGCGTTTCGAGAACATGCAGTAGCGTAACGTCGGCCGATTCCAGATCGAAAAACGACGCCAGCTTATCCAGTGCTTGATCGGAGCCATTGGATCCGTCTAAAGGAACCAGAATTCGAGCCTGCCGATCTCGAGGAGGTGTTCGTCCGATGAGGACGCAGCCAGACGCGTGTTCCACCAGACGACTGGCAACCGGTCCCAGCCCTCCTTGGGAGTGCTCGTCGCGTCCCTTCGCACCCAAGACCGTGATGTCGTAATTCTTCGCTTCATGCAAAATCACTCGCGCCGGAGAGCCGGTTCGGCAGAGTGGGGACACCGCGATTCCTTCCTCCCTCAAGATCCGCTCCGCTTCTTGGAGAATGCGCTTTGTGTGCTGCGCCATGCGATCTTGCTGTTCGGACCGTGCGGTCTCCGGCGCCACATACAGCACATCCGTCTCACGATCCTGACGCGCCAACAGGCGGATGGCGGCCCGTAGCGCATCCTTCGACTCATTCGATCCATCGGTTGTCAGTAGCACTCGCATATGGCCTCGCTATGAGAACCAGCTCATCACCGCAAGCGTCCGGGAGGCGCGAAGCCATGCCCGTACGGAGAATGAAATTCTCCAAACCGGTGAGGATAGCCAGGGTAAAAAAGGAACGGAGAACGATAAACCGCGATCGGAGAGTAGAATCCCCAACCGAATGGCCCGTAGAAGATTCCTTCCGCGGGAACAAATGTGTAGACCCCAAACCAGGGATCCCAATACCAACCGACGCCGTACCAGCCCGGGCCATACCAGCCGGGTCCCTGGCCAATGTAGCCGCGCGCCGCGGAGACGCTCGCTTCCGACAGGAACCCGGACCGCAGACCACTCCAGCGGTAGAGTTCGTCCTCAAATTGCCGGGGCTCAAAACTCTGAGACTTCGGCTTCGCATCGGTGTTCAAAGCGATCTCGCGCCTTTCCGTCAATTCGACCTTTTGATTTCTTATGTAAACCTCGGCCTTACCCTTGAACACGCGCACTTGCGCATGATCCGCATCGAAATCATACAGACCTCTCTGCAGCAGCTTCGTGCTGGCGCCCTTTTGATCGATTCGGATATCGTTTTCCTTGCGAATCTGAATTACTTCCACCAGCGCGCGACCGTTTTCCAGTTCCACCCTGGTGGTCGCTAATTCCGGCGACACCATCTTCACCGAGCTGTTCTCCGCCACCCTCAGAAAAACACCGGGCGTGAGCAGAATCTCCACTTTTCCGGCTTGGGTTGTGAGAATTTGATTCTTTTCAAGAACAACCGTGCCGATTGCGCCAGGGGTTAATGAGGTTGATCCGATAGACGCTTGGCCTTCCAAGTAGTTGATGCTCCCCGGCAGTGCCGGACCTGGCTTTTGGCACCAGGCGGGTCCGCCAAGTATCAATACGCAGAAACAATGCCTGATGAATGTCGCATTGAGGCTGTTCATAGTTATTACCCTTCTCAAAGCCCTAAGCGAGCTTCATGTCTCCACCCAGGCTGGGTCCCACAGTGGATACAGCATTCTTACTGCCGTTTAGTACGAGTGGATACGCTGGGAATACTAGGAGGCGCTGCAGGAAAGTGTGTGGTTTGCCTCAAGCCTGCGTGGTTTCAATCGATGGGCAAATGCAACTTGCGGATTCGGCAACACATTCGCTCGAGCTATCGCTGCGTCACTCATAATGCAAGGCTTCACTCATAATGCAAGGCATCGATCGGATCCATATAGGCGGCCTTGCGAGCCGGATAATATCCGAAGGACACGCCCACCAACGCGGAGAAGAAAAATGCCAACGCGATGGATCCCACGCCCAACAGTGTGGACCAATGCGCGAAATAGGAAATGAGCAGACTCGCGGCTACGCCCAATACAATGCCAATGGCGCCTCCCGCCACGGACAGCGTAACTGCTTCCACCAAGAATTGCGCCAGAATGTCTTTGGTCTTCGCACCCACGGCCTGGCGCAAACCAATTTCCTTGGTTCGCTCGGTGACCGACACCAGCATGATGTTCATAATGCCGATCCCGCCCACGATGAGCGACACGGACGCAATCGCGGCCAGCAGGATCGCCATGACGCGTGCGGATGTCTCCTGCGCTTTGAACACTTCCTCCATGTTGCGGATGGTGAAGTCATCGTCCTGGTTGGATTGAATGTGGTGACGCTGGCGCAGCAGCGACGTCATCTGGTCCTGTGCGTCGTAGGTCATTCCTTCCCGCGCCTGCACCATAATGGCGCCCACTGAGCCGGCGTTGGCTTGGCTCGATCCAATGACCTTCTTCTTCGCTGTGCTAATGGGCATCAGGACGATGTCATCCTGGTCCTGGCCCGTGGGCGATTGGCCCTTGGGCACTAGCGTCCCCAGCACAGTGAAAGGCACGGACTTGATGCGAATCACCTTGCCCACCGGATCTTCGCCAGCGAACAAGTTGTCGATTACTGTTTTGCCGAGCAGGGCGACCTTGGCGGCCGAATCCACATCGGCATTTGTAAATGCCTGGCCACGTTCGATGCCCAGGTCGCGGATGGTCAGGTAGTCGGGCGTAGTGCCGACGATCTGGGTGCCCCAGTTGGAATTTCCGTAAACCACTTGAACACCGCCACGGGAGTAAGGCGCGGCGAGTTGCGCACCCGGGCATTCGCGGACGATGGCCCGGACGTCGTCTTCGGTCAGCGTCACCGCGTTGCCGGTGCCCAGCCGAATGCCGGAGCTGGTGATGCTTCCCGAAAGAACGATGATGATGTTGCTTCCGATGGACGCAATCTGTTGTTGAATGCGGGCTTGCGCGCCGGAGCCGATGGCCACCATCGCGATTACCGCCGCCACGCCAATGATGATGCCGAGCATGGTGAGCGCGGAGCGCAGCTTGTTAATGCGAAGAGCGCCGAATGCGATCTTCATGCTGGCCTTCAGCTTTTTCATGACGCCAGTACCTCTGCTGGAGCAACCGCCGCTTCACGCAGTTCTCGAGCCGCGTCGCGAGGCGCGCGAACCGGCTGATCGTTCACGATCCTGCCGTCTTTGAAGGTGATGATGCGTTGGGCGTAGAGCGAAATGTCGGGCTCATGCGTTACCACCACTACGCTGATGCCTTTCTCGCGATTTAGCCTTTGAAAGATCGCCATGATCTCGACGCTGGTGCGCGAGTCAAGAGCGCCCGTGGGTTCGTCGGCCAGAATGATTTGCGGATCGTTGATCAGACTCCGCGCAATCGCCACGCGCTGCTGCTGGCCGCCGGAAAGCTGGTTGGGATGATGGCCGGCGCGATCTTCCAGGCCGACGATCCGCAGAGCATTCAGGGCGCGTTGGTGGTCATCGCTCGAGCCTTCAGCGCTATAAAGCAACGGTAGCTCGACGTTCGCCAGCGCACTGGTGCGTGGAAGCAAGTTGAACTGTTGAAATACGAATCCGATCTTGCGATTCCGGATCTCGGCCAGCCGGTCTCGGTCCAAGTCGCCGACACTCACGCCATCTAGAAAGTAAGTGCCGGAAGTGGGCCGGTCCAAACAGCCGAGGATGTTCATGAACGTCGACTTTCCCGATCCCGACGGCCCCATGATCGCGACGAAACTGCCTCGATCAATGGCGGTGGAAACACCGCGCAGCGCGTGAACGCTGATATCGCCCAGCCGGTATACCTTACTGAGGTTCTCTATTCGGATGAGCTCGCGTGGCACCTGGAAACCTCCTAGAATCCAACTCGGCCGGTGCCGGTAGTGTTCGATGTCGCGCGGGTATTCGGCGTGGCGCCCACCCCGATGCGCTGCCCTTCAGTCAGGCCGCTCAACACTTGGACGTACTTGCCGTCCGTGATTCCAAGTTGCACGCTGGCAGGCGTGAGTCCGCCGGCCGCGAGCAGATAGACGGTCTGCTGACCCTTCTGCTTGACTGCGTACCCAGTTGGATGAAAGCGCAACGCGGCAACCGGAATTCGCAATGCCTGTAAAACTTTGCCGGAAACGATCCGGACCGTCGCCGTCATGCCCGGAAACAGCTTCAGGTCTGGATTCGCAACTTGCACGACAACGTCATAGGTGATGACATTTTGCACGTTGATGGGAGCTTGGCGGATCTGCGCCACCGTTCCAGGGAATACAACGCCGGGATAGGCATCGACCGTAAAATTGGCGGTCTGGCCCACGCGAATCGGACCGACGTCAGATTCATCCACATTCGTGTCCACCTGCATCTTGGTCAGATCCTGAGCGATCAGGAAGATGACCGGAGCCTGGAACGAGGCCGCCACAGTCTGGCCGACGTCCATGTTGCGGGAAACAACCGTGCCGTCCACCGGGGCGGTGATTTGGGTGTGGTCGAGATTGAGCTGCGCCTGAACGAGCGCAGCGTCATTTTGCTTTACCGTGGCTTCCGCTTGGTCGAGCTGAGTTTGCGCCACCTCGACCTGTTTTTTCGCCGACTCCTCCGCCGCTTCAGAGGCCTTCTCAGCAGCCTGCGCGGCGTCGACGCTCGCCACAGCTTGATCGTAGTTGGCCTGCGCGGTGTCGGCGTCTTCCTTAGAAGTGGCGTCTTGCCGGAGCAAAACGATCCGGCGCTCGTTCTCCACCTTATCTAGCGCTACGACACTTTGCGCTTTGACGACATTGGCCTTCTGCGCGGCCACATTCGCTTGTGCGCTGGCGAGATCCGATAGCGATTTCTGTAGCGTTGCCCGCGCGGTCATGGCGGCCGCTTTTGCCGTATCGAGATTGGCCTTGGCCTGATCGACCTGCGCTTTGAAGATCGCCGGGTCGATGCGGGCCACCAACTGACCTTGTTTCACTTTGGTGTTGAAGTCGGCGTAGAGCGCGATGATGTTGCCGGAGACCTGGCTTCCCACCTGGACCGTCACCACGGCGTTGCAATTCCCGGTAGCCGTAATGGCGGATTCAATGTCACCGCGATCGACCATCGCGGTCGTGTACTGGGGCTTGCTCTCTCGCCGCACATAGAAGAAAGCCACCGCCGCTGCGATCACCAGCACGAACGCGATAAGAGCCAGCCACATCGTTCGCGGGCGGTGGTGCGGCACAGGAGCCGGAATCTCAGCCTCCACGGGCTCCGGGCGCGAGGAGATAAGGGTGGTAGCCACGGTGTCGTCCTCGCCTAGGGTGAGAGCAATCCGCGTGCCGCGCGTTTCTCAGCTACCCCCCTGTGGCTCAGAGGCATGAGGTGTGAGACCAAAGCGGCCTGCGCGATTTCACTCAGCCGAGTTGCTCAGAGTGACAGGCTCAAATCACTTCCGGCACCATCTCGATAGCCCCGCACGGACATTCTTCCACACACATTCCACAGCCCTTGCAATAGTCGTAGTTGAAGCGGAACCTGTTCCCCGGACCCAGCTTGACCACGGCATTGTCTGGACAAACCCCGTAGCAGTTATCGCACTCGAAGCAGTTGCCGCAGGACAAGCAGCGGCGCGCTTCGAACAGCGCATTGCTCTCGTCCAGGCCGCTCACCACCTCCTCGAATGTGGTTTGCCTGCGGAGGGCATCCAGCACCGGCTGCACGGTTAACGGCGCGTCCGAATAGTACCAGGCGTTGAGCTTGTCGAAGGCCGCCACTTCGTGCTTGGGAGGCTGTCGATAGGCATCGCCACGCAGCCAGGCATCGATGTTTCGCGCGGCCTTCTTCCCGTGTCCCACCGCGACCGTCACCGTGCGCTCGTCGGGAACCATGTCGCCGCCCGCGAACACGCCTGGATGACCGGTCATCATTTGAGCACTGACCTTCACCACACCGTTGGCAATCTCCAAACCCGGTACCCGCTCCAGGAAGCTCAAGTCCACGTCCTGCCCCAGAGCCAGCACCAACGAATCCGCCTCGATGGTTTCGAATTCTCCGGTCGGTTGCGGAAATCCTTTTTCGTCCAGCCGCATCTTCTCCACTGTGAAGCTCGATTCGCCGGCTTCCTTGATGGTGGATAGCCACTTGAACTGAATCCCCTCCTCGATGGCTTCCTGCACTTCAAAATCGTGTGCGGGCATCTTCTCACGAGTGCGGCGGTAGACAATCAGGGTCTCGATGGCGCCCAATCGCTTGACCGTACGCGCCACATCGAGCGCCGTGTTGCCGCCACCATACACCAGGACACGCCGTCCCAACTCCGGAGGTGTCCCGCCGTCCACGCTGCGCAATACGGCCAGTGCATCCAGGATCTTGCTGGCATCTCCGGCGGGAATATAAGCGCGCTTGGAAACGTGCGCCCCGACGGCCAGAAATACGGCGTCGAATTCTTGGCGATCGAGGACACCGGCCAGATCGTCCACTCGCCGGTTGAGGCGTATCTTTACGCCCATGTTCTCAATCCGGGCGATCTCGGCGTTCAGGATTTCGCGCGGCAGGCGATACTTGGGAATGCCAAAACGCATCATGCCTCCGGCGGCGGGGCCTGCTTCGTAAATAGTTACCTCGTGGCCCAATCGCAAAAGATGATACGCGGCGGACAGGCCTGACGGACCCGATCCGACAACCAGGACATGTTTACCGGATGCTTGCGAGGCGGCATCGAATTGCCACCCGCGTCGGATGGCTTCGTCGCCCAAGAACCGCTCCACCGCGTGGATGTTTACCGGCTGATCGAGTTGCGCGCGATTGCAATGCGCCTCGCACGGATGGTAGCAGGCGCGGCCCATGATGGCGGGCAGCGGATTGTTCTCCACTAGCGACTTCCACGCTTCGTAATAATCGCCTGCTTCGGCGTGATAAAGCCACTGTTGAATGTTTTCGCCGGCCGGGCAGGCATGATTGCAGGGCGGCAAGCGGTCCACGTAGACTGGGCGCTCAGTTCGCCACGACCCAGTATGATTGGCGAGGCTGGAACCGACGTCGAGCGTAATGGCAAATGGTTTGGTCATGACGCTGCTCCGTTCTCTAACCCGAAACGCTGTATGTTCCTATCCGCGATCGCTTGGATCGCAGCAATGCGTTCTTCATCTCGCACGGGACGGAACAAGTGCGCAAAGCGCTTCTGCAGTTTCAAATATTCTTCGGCCGGTTGTCTTCGCCGAATCGCGGTGCGTTCGGTTACTTCTCCGAACTCCGCTTCAAATAACGGGAACAGCCCGCTCTCCACCGCCAGTCGCGCAACCTTGATCGTGTCGTGGGGCTCCGATCCCCAGCCGAGCGGACAGGGGACGTGGACGTGGATGTAGCGCGCGCCGCGAATCGGGACGGCCTTCTCCACCTTGTATTCCAGATCGTGCAGATTGGCAACCGACGCAGTAGCGACGTAAGGGATCCCGTGGGCCATCGCGATCAATGGGACGCTTTTACCCTGTCCGAAGACGTTGCCCGGTTTGCAACCCACCGAAGGCGTCGTCGCAGTGCGGGCGCCCGCCGGCGTGGTGCCGGAGCGCTGCACGCCAGTGTTCATGTACGCTTCGTTGTCATAGCAGATGTACAGCACGTCGTCGTTGCGCTCGAACATGCCGGAAAGGCAACCCATGCCGATGTCGGCCGTCCCGCCGTCGCCGCCTTGCGCAATCACCCGTACGCTCGTGCGTCCTTGGACTTTCATCGCCGCCGCAACGCCCGCCGCTACCGCCGCCGCGTTACCGAACAGCGAATGCATCCAGGGAATCTGCCAGGATGTTTCGGGGTACGGCGTGGAGAATACTTCCAGGCATCCAGTGGCATTCACGGCTATCAGATTGCCGCCCGAGGCCCGCATGGCTGCGTCCACCGCGTAGCGTGCGCCGAGCGCTTCACCGCAGCCCTGGCAGGCTCGGTGCCCACTGTTCAGGGCGTTCGAGCGCTTGACATCCGACTGCACTGTCCGGTCGGAGTCCTCGATCAGCCGATTCCCGACCGTGAAGGTTCCAGTCTGATAAAACTTGATCTGATGAAACGGCATCCTTGCTCCTAGACCACTCTTGATGACCGCAGCGCCCCGAGATCCTTCAAAATGTTCTCCGCCGTGGGCCCCGATCGCCGCGTCGCCATCTCGCGCGACAATTCCCGATTGACGACTTCCCAATTGAGATCGAGGAACGTCACATTCTCGAGCGCGTCCGCTCGGGCCTGGCGAAACAGTTTCAGCAGCGAAGCTTTGGTGATGGCCCGTCCACCCAGGCCGGCAATCACCGTATAGACACGCTGTTGCCGGGCCGACACCGCCATCTGTACGTCGGTCGCGAGCATCCCGCCCAAACCTGGCGCCAGGGATTTATCGATTACCACTGCGCGCTCAGCGCCGCTGAGCGCTCTTCCCACCGCTTCCAATGGAAATGGCCGGAACGAACAGATGCTGAGGGAGCCGATGGCGACGTTGTCCGCCCGCAGCTCATCCACGGCTTCCTGGATGGTCCCATTCACCGAGCCCAGCGCCACCACGATGGTGTCAGCGCCTTCCGTACGATAAGGCCGCAGGAGCCCGCCGGATTCGCGGCCGAACGTTTCATAAAACTCGCGGCCGATCTCGGGGATGCGCTCCAGCGCTCGCAGTTGCTTGTAATGCGCCAGGTAGCGCACTTCGCTAAAGGCTTCCGGTCCCACCATGGCTCCAATCGATATGGGCGCCAACGGATCCAGCACTTGCCTTGGCTCGAACGGCGGTAGCCAGCCATCCACTTGCTGCTGCATCGGGATATCGATGCGATCGTAAGCGTGCGTGAGTATAAAGCCGTCCATGCACACCATCACCGGACAGGAGAGCTCTTCGGCCAAACGGAACGCCTGGATGTGCAGGTCGGCGGCCTCCTGGTTGTTTTCGGCGTGCAGTTGGATCCAGCCGGAGTCGCGCATCGACATGGAATCGGAATGATCGTTCCAGATGTTGATGGGAGCGCCGATGGCGCGGTTTCCGATGGTCATCACGATCGGAAGTCCAAGCCCGGCCGCGTTGTAGACCGCTTCCGCCATGAACAGCAATCCTTGGCTGGCGGTGGCTGTGTAGGTGCGGGCTCCAGCGGCCGAAGCTCCGATGGCCACTGAAAGCGCCCCGAATTCCGATTCCACGTTCAGGAACTCGCAGCCGGCCAATGCGCCCGACTTCACCATTTCTCCCAGACCCTCCACGATGTGCGTTTGCGGCGTAATGGGGTAGGCGCAGATCACTTGCGGGCGGCACAGGGCCACCGTTTCGGCCACCGCGCGCGAGCCTTCAATCTGCTTCCACATGGATCTTCTCCCGCATCTCGTTGCACGAAACCAAGGCGTAGGCGGCCTGTGCGGCAGCGGCATTGGCTTCCCCGATTTTGCCTGCGAATTTCTGGCGGATGGCCGCCAGCACGGACTCCAGTCGCAGTTCACTCGTCATCGCCGCAAAAGCGCCCAGAAGCGTGCTGTTGGGTAAGGGCCGGCCCACGTAGCGCAGCGCCAGTTCTGTGGCCGGCGCCGCCACCACATGACCCGGAGCTAACTTCCCGACATAGGAACCGATGCCCAGTTCGTCCAAATCCCGTGATGAGTTGACGAGCACGTATCCATCTGGATGGAGCCCGCCAAACAAGCTGCCCTGATGCAGCAGCGTGGGATCTTGAATAATCAGGGTGTCCGGCTGTGCCACCGGCTCATGCACCCGGATGGGGTAGTTGGAAATGCGGCAGAACGCTGTAACAGGCGCTCCCATGCGTTCCGAGCCGAAGCTTGGGAATGCCTGCGCGTACCGCCCTTCGATAAAAGCGGCAATGGAAAGCATTTCAGCCGCCGATACTACGCCTTGTCCTCCCCGCCCATGAATGCGGATTTGCATGGTATCTGTCAGCGTGCAACTGATGTGCCGATCATAAGCTGCTTGGAAAGTACACCTTGACATAGCGGCATTACCGAGCTGAGTGTTATGCCCCAGTTGTCACCAAAATGATTTTAGGCAGCGTTTGCTTAAGTTCTCTCAGAATGACTGCCGAAATTGTGCGTGGATGTTCGCGAAGCCCCGGTGGAGAGCGAGTTCCGCCGTGTCTGCTTTCTTGGAGCAAAAGGCGTTTACGCGCTGCAGGATACGGGAGTTAGAGCGAATCGCCCTCAAAGCGCAGCATCGTTGGGCCGGCAAGAATAACTATTTGCACAGCATACGAATTCTCGCAGGGCGAAACTCTCACACGGCAGCTTGTGATGCAATTATCACCCCCCAGCGAGTGCGCTTCGATTTGAGCCGCTGCCTCGATCATTGCGTCCGGCGGCATGTTCCAGAAATCGACCTCGAGTGGGACCGTCATTCCACCGGCACGGAGCACGTTCGTAGCCTTACTTCTCCTTATCGCCCTGTTGGCTTAACGAGGTTCACCGCTGGGAGTAGCGTCTCTGAAGCGCGCCCGTGCCACGAAGCGCCGCGGAGCCGTCCCGACATAGTTGAATGGGAAGCAGGTGATCAGCGTAGCAACGGTTTCCGATGGTAGCGCGCTCAGACTAATACCCTCCGGCTCAACCACCTCGATAGATTCGACCGCGTAGGTGAAGCGGCCCCGGGTGGTCGAGATCTGTACTGTATCGCCCCTCTCCAGTTCACGCAACCTTCGAAAGAACGTATCGCGGTGTCCCAGAAGTACGAAGTTCCCCGGCTGTCCGGGGAGGGCTGTCGATGGCACGTGTCCCACCGCGCGGCGCAAAGTTACCGCATCCATTCCCTCGCGCACCATTACGCTAAGGCCAATGTGGGGCACGACCAGCTCCCCGATGAGCATTGGATCACGTCCGGGCAGCTTCGGTAGATTCGGCAGAACGTGAAATGCACCCTCTGGTTGCGGACGGGCCTCGGGAAGAGCAATCTCTTTCGCGATCTCGCCGCTTCCGCCCACGACCTCAGTGCCTGCAAGTTCCTTGTCGAATCGGAGCCTCTGCATGTATTGGTAGTACGTTCCGTCCAGGAGTGTCCATGCGAATAGCAGCATGCTTGCGATGCCCACTAGCATGAGCAGATCGGCCACCGAACGCAATAGCGGCCGATCTCCAAACTTCATTCGGATTCGCATGGCCAAATCCGCCTTAGCGGTTCGCGGCACGCCAAGCCGCAAATCGCAAAGCGGCTCCCGTAATCAACGCGAGCAGACCCGCCAAGCCGACCGCGAAAAACGGACTGGCTGTCTTGGGTAACGTTACCGGAGTAGGCTCTAACGGTGGCGCAATCGCCAATGGAGGAAGTCCTGGGGCAAGCGCAGCGAGCGCTTCCTCAGGGACAGGCTTTTCCTCTCCCGCTTTGTTGATCTCCGCTAGAGGAGCCGTCTTCAGCTCAGCTTCGGTTTGCGCGGGCGTAGCGATAACGGTCGCGCCAGCTTCTCGTGCAATCTTAGCGGCTAGGCCCTTCGGATAAACGAACTCCTGGCCAAAATTATCTCCCGGATAGAACCAGGCACGAAGCGCGGCTGGATTGCCAGGAGGCGTCTCCCAAAACGAGAATATGGTCTTGCCATTTGGTTCCAGCTGATAATTTGGAATCGCTAGAACCGTAGTAAACAGTTGGTCCTCCCGCTCGTTGAAGATTTGAACGATGTGGCGGTTCGAAGGCGAGTTCAGTAACCGCATGACGTACTTTCCGGGTTCCAGGGTTACTACTGGTACGCCGGCCACGATGAGTGGCTCATGGAGAGTAATGACCGTCCTTTTGTCCCAATCGCTCGCGGAAACAACGAAGGCAAACGACAAAGCCAAACAGCAAACGGCTAGTGCTTTGGACATAATCTGTCCTCCTTCAGTTGGAGTAGGTGCAATTGACGGACCGGATACACGTGCTTGTCGGCTTTGTTCAGCCGTATACCCGGGCCGTGATTGAGGCTAGGAGCGCAGAGAAGTGGGCCAATTCACTCACACCAGAACGAACACCGTCTGTTCAGGACTTCGGCGTGGAGTCAAATCCGAAGTGCGCGAACCCCGGTGCTCTTGATCGTGCCGCTGATTTACGCTTTGGTGGTTCCGTTCTTACTACTGGACCTTTCTGTCGCGATCTACTAGTCGCTTTGCTTTCCGATATATGGAATTCCGACGGTTCGGCGGAGGGACTATCTGATCTTCGATCAAGGGCGTTTGGCCTATGGGAATGGGATAGAAAAGGTGGGGTGCGTATATTGTTCGTATGCCAACGGGCTGCTGGCGTACATCGCTGAAATCGCCGCGCGAACGGAACAACGCTTCTGTCCGATCAAGCATGCAAAGCCCGTCGACGACCGCGCTCCAGACATCCCCATTTTCTGCCGTACGGAGACCCGCGAGCCTTCCGGTCACGATCGGAGGCGGTAGCCCTTATGGCGACCTGAGGTAAGCGTCTTTTCGTCAGCTGATAACGCGCACTCTTCTCCTGGTCTCAATGAGTTCCGCGGGGGGGAATCGCGCGCTGATCGATAAGCAATCCCAGGCCCTCGGCTTCCCATTAGGCGCGCTGGTTTCCGGCCACAAGAAGGACGTCGTACTCACCAGCCGCTTGACCACGCATCCGGGACAAATTGCGATTTATGGATGGCATCGCGCCACAGGCGCACCGATACAGCCTTTGAGCACCATGCACGGCGCAGGGTACGCGGACTACAGCCACGGGATTCGATTGGTGGCGAAGACGGCTATGATAGACGGCACATTGCGGTTGGTTTCCGAGATTCTACGCGATCCAACGCTAGCCAGGATCCTTAGCGACGAAGGGCCAATCCGTCTCGTATCCGTGCTCGGCAACGCATAATCTACTTCAGCGTCTTACAGCAGCGAAAGCTCAAATGATAGTTCGCGTGACTATGCTCATCCATCACGCGCGTTCCGTGCCAAAACGGCGCGCGCCACCGGCACCAGTCTTCATGTGCCCGGTAAGTGTCAAAGATAAACCAACTGCCCTTCATCTCCGTATAACCTAATTCCTGGCTCGCAAGACTCGACATCTGGCTTTCGTTCAGGGGCAGGTTCATGTGTTCCGCCGCGTTGCCATTCAGATCGTAGACCATCAGCGGGCTGTGACAATCCGGAAAATCTCCGGCCGGAAACGTGTTAGAGCCACATCCGGTCCAACTTCCTCCATTGCAGCCAGGCGTCTTCTGGCTGGAAGTAGCGCAAATGCCCTTCTCATAAGCCGGTCCGTAGCTCCAGCTTTTCGTGGGACCGTCAGCCTTGTTGTGCGCCGCTCGCATCCGTTCGACTGCCGCGTTGGGGCTTAACCCTTTGGCTAGATCCCAGCGGTAATCGGGTGGTTCCAGATCTCCCGCGCAAGCGCCTTCCCATTCGTGGGCATCGCACAGGCGTTTGCCCATCACCTCGCACACCTCCGCGGCTTCGCGCGCCTTCACCCAGACGACGGGATAAGCGGTGGGAATGTCGGGGAACTCGAACTGATCGATGCAGACCTTCGCGTCTTCTGGCTTCTGCTTGGCGGGGTCATACAGCGGCGCCATGTACTTGGCTCCGCAAATTTTCTCGAACTTGGGATTCGAATAATCGATCCCCAGTTTCTTCAGCTTGGCCTGAGCCTCTTCGGGCGTAACCGGATGGCGGGTGATCGCCGGATTCCCCTGGCCCATATAGCCCGACTTAGTGAATATCTTTCGGATGGCCGTCATCTGGGCATCCGACAATCCATGGACGCGCTGCAGTTGCTGAAATAAAACTTCGTTCTGTTCGCGCAGCGACGGGTTCTCTCCAAGGAGGATCACGCCGGAAAGCACCAATATCGTCCATAAGCATGCACGACCGATTTTCATGGCATACCCTCTTTCATGGCTGACCCTCCCGAGGGCTGCGCCGCACGACATAAAAGAAATCCCGGTTGTCCGCGTAACCGAGGAAGCGTGGAACCACCTCACCCTCGGTCGACTTATCCAATTCGCTCATGCCTTTCAGTAAGTGATCCACAAATATTTGTGGCCCCGACCTTCGATACACCGCCAGGTAGGTGTGTTCGAGAGCGTTCATATCTAGAAGCATCGCGTAGTCGCAGCGGTAAGCCTGAAAGATGCGCGCCATCGCGGAAGGCGTGGCGTCGGAGAACACCGCGTAGATCAAGAAGCGTTTGCCGTGATTGGTCTGCAGGGCCGCGCCAGAGCGCATCGTACGCAATTTCACCTCTTCCGATCCCGACCAATTGCCCGGTCCCCAACGGTTTACCAACGCGCCCGGCGTCGGCGAGTGCAACGCTTCATCGAATTCAATCACCGGAACGCCGTTTTGGCGTGCATGCCTGACCCGAGACAGCAGCCTGTTGTCCGCCTCCGCCCAGGTTTTCATTTCCACCGAGCCGTCGTCGAAAACCAGAATCGTCGCCAAGCCTGGTTGAAGCGTGCTGAACACAACACCGTTTTCAATGAAGCCATAATGAGTACTGTGATTCTGCAGAGCGAGATTTCCGTATTTGAAGGCCCCATGCTCTCTTTTGAAACCGCCGGTGAAAGTCGCTACAGTTTTCGGGGCGTTCCCTGGTCCAACCAAGCCAGTCGAAATTAGCGGAGCAATGCTCGCGATGCCATCCGGCCCTGGCAACTTTGGATCTCTCATCTGGGGCAGCATGTGATCGGACCACCCCACCTTGGGATGCTCGGTGCCGAGCGCATATCCGAGTTCAACCCGATCGAGATCAAAGGCGATTAGGTAGCAGAGCGCAGACGCCTCGATGCTGTCTAGACTGTTGACCCGCGTCTTATAACTCTGCAGAATCGCCGAGTCGATGAGATTCGGCTGAAGAATGCTGACGTAGACGCCCGGGTTCCCGCTGGCGGCGTACCAGGCTCCAGGCGTCATGCCGGTTCGCTCAGGACCCTCCAAATCGATTCCCAGGTTGCCGGAAGTCAACACTCGGTCGGCATATGTCGCATCGATACGGGCCGGCAGCGGAAGATCGCTCGAGTCAAGTGCTTTGACGCCCGCGGTTGCCGACTCTGCCTCAACTTTCCCCGTCTCGCGGTGCATGTCTCCCAGGAGAATGTGACCGAGCCCAATGATTTTCTCTCCTCCCCAGACGTGCTCGCGGAGAAACTCAGTGGTGACCTCCAAATTTGTCCGGTGCCCGGTTGCGGCATTTCTCAAGTAGAGGCGGCCGTCGCACAAGGGAGCAAAGATATGCTGGGAAGCCCGAGCTTGACCCAAGGCGTCGCCTTCAAACAGGTCGCAGAAATGTCGATTCTTGCCCTCGGCAATCGCAATCCCTGTTGGATATTTCTCATCCAGCAGGAGCCTTCTTGTTCGCGGCTCCGGGTTCTCCAGATGGAAGAGTAGTTCGGAGCCGCCATCGTTCCATGCAATCTTGAGGAGATACCAAGCATTGATCGCCGGATTTAGGTTGACCAGGGTTGCGACGCCCTTTCTTCCTCCACGGGACTCAATAGGGATGGAACTCGTCTGCCGAAACTGCTGCAGTTCGACAATCGTCTTGGGAGCGTCCGCGTCATGCTCACTAGCGTTCACTATTGGGAGCGACGCGAAGGCGAAAGGAAGCAAAACCGCGATTCGCGAATACCCCGTCATAACGCCACCAGAGTGACTGCAATCATCAGCAGCGCTAGTATCCGGCTGATCCGGTCGCTCAGGGCGAAGACCACCGGGTCGTCCGGCATCTTGCCACGATGAGCGATCAACCAGACGTGGCTGATCCAATAAAACAACAGCGGGCATTGGAACCAGATGAGTTGATATCGCTGGTACAAAGCCTGAGCCGTGTCGCTGTTGATATAGAGAGCGAGCACCAACACCGCCAAATATCCGCTGGCGATTCCCATGGCTGCCAGCAGTTCTCCATCGTCCAGTTCATAGCCCCGCGCTGTAGCTCCGTCTCCGTCGACCTTCCGCATGATCATCAGCTCGCCATAGCGTTTTACCAGCGCCAGGCTAAAGAACAAGAAAGTTGAAAATGCCAGCAACCAGTGGGACGGCCAGATGGCAACCGCCGCGGAACCTGCCATGATCCGCATGGTGTAAAGACCCGCAAGGATGATCACGTCAAGAAGGGCAACCTTCCTTAAGTGGAAAGAGTAGGTCAGGGACAATGCCAGATAGATCAAGGCCGTTCCGAGGAAGAGCGGAGAAACCAGAAGGCCAAACATGCAGCCAAGTCCAACCAGGACGGGCATCATTAAAAGACCGTATTTAACCGGAAGATCGCCGGACGCGAAAGGCCGGAGGCGCTTATGTGGATGAATCCGGTCGGCGGCCAGGTCGAACAGGTCATTGAGGAGATAGCCGCTCGATGCAAAACATCCGAACGCTACAAAGGCCAGGAACGCCTTCTCCAGTAGTGCTGTCTCGAAGAAGCGTTGCGCTGCAATCAGCGGCACGAAAACCAGGATGTTCTTCAACCAGTGCTGAGGACGGAGTGACTTCAGATAGTCGACCAAAGATCTTCTACGGTCCTCAATTACGATGGCTTCTCGAGCCGATGCCCAAACCGCTCGATCGTTCCGGTGGTCGCCCACGTAATCGAAACCCTTCTCCCCGAACTCATTCACCAGCCGCTTCCGTTTGGATTCACCGGAAAGATTGGTGATCCCGTCGCTGGCAAAGACCGAATCGAAAAGCTTCAAATGATCTGCGACTTGCCGTGCGATTTGCATGTCGCAACCGGTTGCCAGGACAATAGTGCGCCCCTGAGCGCGCTGGACTTTCAGGTAGTCCACCAAATCTTGCCGATACGGAAGAGTGCCGACATCCAATGAAACGCGACGTGCAATTTGTCGTTTGAAATAGGCCTTGCCCTTCAGCAACCACAGCGGCAGAATGAAGACGCACAGTGGTTTCTGCTTGAGCAAGGCCAGCAGGGACTCCAACAGGAGATCCGTTCTCACGAGAGTGCCGTCAAGGTCCACTGCTAACGCGGGCGAGGCAATCGATTGCTCAACTGAGCTGACAACCCGGGGTTCGACCACCGCTTTCATGGCGCCACTACTTCAAGGACGAGTGAGCATGTTTCGCGCCAGCGAAGGAGCGTATCATCACAGGCGCAAAGCGACGGCTCAACTAATGCCACTGCGCTACTACACCCATCCTGAGGAAAATAGCGCGTCAAAGGCTGATTGCTGAGGACCTCCGATTGGATCAACTGAAGAAGCGATCCGTCCTTGTTCGCATCTCCAGATTCAGGACATGCGAGTTGCATGGCTCGCTGTCGCGGCCATCCAGAGACGCCGGTGCTTCTTCAACAGAAACCTCAACCGGCTTGGACTGGAACGGCCCACGTTGGATCGTGCATACGAACGTGCCGTCATGTTCCGTTAGCCGGATATAAACTTCCTTCGCGAACAACGTCCGTAAAGTCATGGCAATTCTCTCTTGCCCGAGGAACCAGCAAATGACGTTCCATTTTGAATTCCACCCCGGCACTATTGGAAGGTTGCTTGCCCGCTTAAATGTTGGCGGAAGCGCTATGAAACGATGCATCCTTGTTCTTGCGCTGTTTCCTATTTGGGTCCGCGGAAGTGATGCCGATGTCGAGGAAATCGTTCGCCGCGCGGCAAACGCGATGCAAGCGGACTGGTCCGCGGCGCCCGGCTTCGCCTTTGTTCAGCGCGATGTAACAACTTCAAAAGGGATCATCACCACGAAAACACATCAGGTGTTCATGATCCAGGGGTCCGACTACTACATGCCCATCGCCGTCGACGATAAGCCTCTTTCCGCGGACCAGCAGAAACTGGAGTTGCAACGCTTGAGGGGGGAAGTCGCCCGTAGAAGTCACGAAACTCCGCAGGAAGCTCGGCAACGAGCCGAACAGTATCGCAAGATGCGCGAGCAGAACGGAATCCTTCTGGAGGAGTTCATCAGGGCATTCGACTTTACGATTGCAGGAGATGAGACGATCGATGGCCACGCTTGCTACGTTTTCGAGGCGAAGCCGAAGGCCGGCTACCGGCCTCCGAACCGGACGGCGAAGGTTCTCGCGGGTATGCAGGGCCGCCTGTGGATCGATAAAGAGAGCTTCCATTGGGTGAAGGCTGAAGCTCAGGCGCTTAAGCCTGTTTCAGTTTTCGGACTCTTTGCCAGAGTGTTACCTGGGACGAGAATGGGGTTGGAAATGACGCCGGTGACCGATTCGATCTGGTTGATAAGCCGGTTTGCCGTGGATATGCGACTCTCGATTCTTTGGCGAAAGTCGACCAAAGCCACCGAAACGACCTTCAACGGCTATCGACCAGCAGCCGCCGCATTGGCGGAGGCATTGGGAATCGAGCAGAATCCGTATTAGATCGCGCCTTAACTCTCAAAGCCGGCCCTCGGACGTTCTAATTTCACGCGCCGCAATGCGTCCTTGAGGCTCCGGCCTCGATGAAGTCGCTGATTGCCATCATGCATCCGTGGCCCAGCACGTTCTCGAGCTCTCGAATGTTGCCGGGCCAGGAATGCCGTGCCAGCGAGATCTGCGCCGGGTGCGTCAGCCCACGAATATCTTTCTTGAATTAACTGGCAAACTTGTCCACGAGGAATCTCTCAAGGAGCGGGAAGATCCTCTCGGCGATCCGCCAACGCAGGAGTTCGCAGTTCCACCGACGCGAGTCACTTCCTGAATCTGCAAAGCTCGCAGCAGCTTGGCCTCCGTGCTCAGCGGCATGTCCCCGATCTCATCTAGGAACAGTGTGCCGCCGTGCGCATACTCCATCAGACCCATCTTGTCGGCTGTCGCATCGGTGAACGCGCCTTTCACATACCCAAACAGCTCGCTTTCAAACAACGTTTCTACCACGGCCGAACAGTTGGAGGTAACGAATCAGCCTGAGCGCTTAGGAGGCGACCGCTCTATCCATCTGAGCTACGTCCCCGTCAGGGTACACTCCGATTCTATCAACCGAGACCGCTTCATTACCGCGCAGTGGTGAGCGCTTTCAAATAGCGGTAATAAAATTCCACACCGTCGAAAAACGAACTGACGCGAACGCGCTCATCCTTGCCATGCGCCCGCACATCATCCTGGTCCAGCGCGACGCCTGAAACGCCATAGGTCGGTATGCCCGCCGCAATCGTATAGACGCTGTCCGACGCGCCGGTTTCCATTTCCGGAATCACCGGCGCGCTGGGCCACATTGCATCCGTCACGCGCTCCAGCGGCTGGATCACTTCAGAGGGAGGCATCAAGGCCGCGAAGGCCTTCGTGGCGGGGGCACGATCAAAGACATTCCCTGCATTGTCCACGTACTTCACCGTAATTTTCGGATCAGCGAAGATTCGGATCAATTCCTGGCGCACCTCTTCCATTGCATGACCGGGCAATATCCGGCAGTTCACGATGGCTTGCGCCTGCTGCGGCAGTGCGTTGTTGGCATGGCCCGCGTTCAAGCGTGTGGCCACGCAGGTAGTGCGCAGAAGTGAATTGAATCGAGCGTCCCTAGAAAGGCGGGCGATGGCTTGTTGATCCGGCGGGGTTCGCAGGATCGCTCTCATGTCGGCTGCGGTTTGTCCGGTTTCGAGCGCAGCTCGCCGCTCGAAATAGGTACGCGTAATCGCATTCAGTTCGAAAGGAAACGGTGCGTGCTCCAAACGCGATAGAGCGTCCGCGATATGGTAAATCGCATTGTCCGGAACAGGGAGTGAACTGTGGCCGCCTGCATTCATCGCGTCAAGCTCAAAGTCCGCGTAGAGCTTTTCGTTGGCCTCCACATCCACATTCAACGGCTTTCCCTTCACCGTGGTCACGCCGCCCGAATCCGGGTTCAGCGCAAAAGACGCGTCCACCAGATCCCGATGATTCCTCAACAGCCAGTCGACGCCGTTCGATTTGCCGCCCTCTTCGTCGGCAGTCAGGGCCAGGATTACGTCCCGATCCGGCTGGTAACCTTCGCGCTTGAAACGAATGAACGTGGTCACCAGGATGGCGTCGCTGACTTTCATATCCTGGGTGCCGCGGCCGTAGAAGTAGCCGTCCTTTTCGATGAACTGGAATGGATCGGTGGTCCAGTCCTCGCGTCGCGCTTCCACGACATCTAAATGCGCGATAATGAGGATCGGCTTCATCCCCGAAGAAGACCTCCCGCGATATCTCGCTATCAGATTTCCCTTGCGATCATTGGGTCCCAAAACTTTGACATCTTCGTCGGTAAAGCCGGCTGCTAGCAGACGATTGGCCATCGCTTGGGCGGCGATGGTAGTGCTTCCAACCGAATCGGTGGTATTGATCTCAATAAGCTGCTGAAAGATGTCATGGGCTAGTTTGCGCGTTGCCTCATCCAGCGATGCGCCGACGGTGGGGCCTAGTAGCAGTAATACTACGGCTACGCTTACGAAACAGCGGTTCATGCCCGATCTTACCAACGCAACGTTACCAGCGCTTCAGGCCCTTCTGCCCGATATCCGTGCGATGGTGCATACCATCGAAATGAATCTTGCGCACATTTTCGTAAGCGTTGTTCATCGCCAGCGCGAGAGTCGCCCCGCTCGCGGTCACGCCCAGAACTCGGCCCCCAGAGGTGACCACAGCATTTTTATCCAATCTTGTCCCGGCGTGAAATACCGTCGCGCGATCCACGTGGTCCAGGCCCGTGATGGCGTCGCCGGTCCGCACTGAAGCGGGATAGCCGGCTGCCGCCAGTACCACGCATACCGATGGATCCGCGTTCCAGTCCAAAGGCGTTTCATCGAGCGCTCCCTGCGCCGCCGCGAACAGGGGCTCGACAAAGTCGGACGCCATGCGGTGCATCAACACCTGCGTCTCCGGATCACCCAAGCGCGCATTGAACTCCACCACCTTGGGCCCCTGAGCGGTCATCATCAGGCCGGCGTACAGAAAGCCGGTGAATGGCGTGCCATCGGCGCGCATTTGGGCGATTGCAGGCCGAATCACTTGGGCCATCACCAGCTCTTGGCGAAATGCATCCAGAATCCGCCCGTCACAATACGCGCCCATGCCGCCGGTGTTCGGACCCAGGTCGCCATCATTCACCGTTTTGTGATCCTGCGTCGGCTCGAGCGCCAGCACGTTGACGCCATCACTCAGCACGATAAAACTGACCTCTTCGCCCGCCAGGAATTCTTCGATCACTAGGCCCGATCCAGGCGATGATCCGAGTTTCATCAATTGATCGATAGCGCGGTGCGCTTCTTGATGTGTGTTCGCGATGATGACGCCTTTGCCCGCCGCGAGGCCATCAGCCTTGATCACGATGGGCAGATCGAACTCGAGCAGGGCGTCGCGCGCTTCCTCTATGCTGGTCGCCGTGGCAAACCGAGCCGTTGGAATGCCGGCGCGCAACATCAATTCTTTAGCGAACGTCTTGCTTGCTTCCAGCCGGGCCGCGGCAGCCGTGGGCCCCACGATCCGCCGGCCTTTCGCGCGAAACTGATCCACGATGCCGGCAGCCAATGGAGTCTCCGGGCCAACCACTGTCAGATCGGCATCGATGGACTCGGCCGCCGCAAGATAGTCCGTAGTCGCAAGGCAAGTCGCCACCTGTGCCATTCCCGGATTTCCGGGCGCGGCATACAAGGCAGACGTCTTGGGGCTCTGCGCCAGTTTCCAACACAATGCGTGTTCGCGACCGCCGGAGCCCACTACCAGGATGTTCATCGGAGTAAATCGAAAGCTACCATAGGCGAGAAGCCGTGTGCCACACTAAAGGCGGTACCGCATGAAGTCGCGATATGAAGTCGTTGTCGTGGGCGCCGGCCACGCCGGTTGCGAAGCCGCGCGCGCATGCGCTCGCATGGGCTTACGTACGGCAATGATCACGATGAACCTGGATCTGATCGCGCAGATGTCCTGTAATCCGGCGATCGGCGGCACCGCAAAAGGCCATTTGGTTCGCGAAATCGACGCCCTGGGCGGCGTGATGGGCGAAGTGACCGACGCAGTGGGCATCCAATTTCGCCTGTTGAATACCAGCCGAGGGCCGGCCGTTTGGTCGCCGCGGGCGCAATGCGACAAGAAGCAGTACCGCATCAAAATGCGCGAAGTGCTGGAGCGCGAACCAAACCTTCGCATCCTGCAGGCCGAGGTCGCACAGTTGGCGATCGAAAATGCTCGAGTCACGGGAGTCTTGCTTCGCGACGGCAGAACAATCTCGAGCGATTGCGTTGTGGTTACCACTGGGACATTCTTGAACGGCTTGGCGCACGTCGGAGAAATGAAATATAGTTGCGGCCGCAACGGCGAGGCCCCATCGAACCTGCTCGGCGATCAATTACGAACGCTCGGCCTGGCTTGGACACGTTTGAAAACCGGTACGCCACCGCGCCTGGATGGTCGGACCATTGATTGGTCACGCTTTGAAGCCCAAAGTGGTGATGCGGAACCGACCCCGTTTTCATTTCTAACCGACAAGATTGACCGGGAACAAATTAACTGTTATTTATCGTACACTTCTGAAAAAACACTCCAGATTCTACGAGATAGCATAGCGCGTTCACCGCTGTATAGTGGTCAGATCGAAGGGGTTGGCCCTCGCTATTGCCCATCGATCGAAGACAAAGTTGTTAAGTTTCCGGACAAGGATCGCCATCAAATCTTCCTGGAGCCAGAGGGCCTGGATACTAACGAAGTCTACGTCAACGGGATGTCCACGAGCATGCCAATTGACGTGCAGTCGGCAATGATTGCATCGATTCCCGGGCTTGAGGACGCAGAGATGATCCGGCCGGGCTATGCGATTGAGTATGACGCCATAGATCCACGGGAGTTGAAGCACAGTTTAGAAGTGAAGGCGATTCAAGGATTGTTCCTGGCTGGCCAGATAAACGGGACGTCTGGATATGAAGAGGCGGGTTGCCAGGGCCTGATCGCGGGCATCAACGCTGCACGAAAGACTGGCGCGCTTGATCCGATGATTGTCGGACGAACGCAGGGCTACACTGGCATTTTGATCGACGACTTAATCAGCAAAGGTGCCGATGAGCCGTATCGGATGTTCACATCCCGGGCTGAGTTTCGGCTACACCTGCGCATTGATAATGCGGACGAGCGCCTGACGCCAGTGGGTCGAGAGGTGGGATTAGTAGGCAGTGATCGTTGGAATCTCTATTCGCGCAAGCAGGATCAGAAGGCCCGAGTCAGAGGACTGCTGGATACGAACCGATATACCGATGGTTCCGCTCAGGACCGGCCGACGCTCTTGCAATGGCTGCGACGCCCAGAAGCGAAGATCGGTACGCTGTCGTCTTGGATCAGAGAGGCTCTTGGGGAAGAATTGATCCATGGGCTGCTCCTGACGATTGAGACCGAGGCGAAATACGCCGGTTACATTTCCCAGCAGCGGCGACAGATTGATCGGCTGCGGGAATCCGAGCTTCGTCGTATCCCTTCGGGATTCGAGTTTGCGGGCATCCCGGGCCTGTCCGCTGAAGCTAGGCAGAAGCTCGAACGAGTCCGCCCCGATACCCTGGGGCAAGCTGGACGCATCCCGGGGATTACACCCGCAGCGATTGCTGTTCTGGACGTTTACTTGAGCCTCGGTGCCCACGCCTGACGTTCCGGTTTGGTTCGCCGCCCTTCTGGATCGGGAGCTAGTTCGCTGGGTACTTCTGTCTCAACTGCAAATCGCTCAGTTGTACCAACACTACGACATACTCCTTCGCTGGAACCGGCGCATGAACCTGACAACGGTGAAACCCGGGCCTGAGACCGTAATCCGGCACTACTGCGAGTCGCTATTCTTCGCCGCTCATCTCCCTGCGGCTCACGACAAGATTTCGGTGCTTGACTTGGGGTCCGGGGCTGGATTCCCAGGGATTCCAACCGCGATATTGATGCCCAACTGGCAGATCACGCTCGTTGAGTCAAGTCAAAGAAAGGCGGTATTCCTGCGTGAATCCAGCAGACATCTACCGAATGTCTCGACTCGAGCACAGCGGATGGAGAGTATTTCCGACCAAAGCGATTGGATAGTCGCACGGGCGGTAGACCCTTCGGAAATTCTGCTCAATGTGCCCCGAATTGGCGCACATGTAGGTCTAATGATAGGCGAAAAAGATTTTTTGGCGATCAAGCATGATTCTCGCATTGCGTGGGCTGATCCAGTTCGGTTACCTTGGGGAGACCGAAGACTCTGCATTTACGGCAATGTTTCACGTGAAACATAGAGGCTTCGTTCCACGTGGAACTTGTGGGAAAAGTAATAGCCATTGCGAATCAGAAGGGCGGTGTTGGCAAAACGACAACCGCAGTCAATCTAGCTGCGTCCCTAGCAGCCAACGATCTTCGCGTTCTGTTGATTGATTCCGATCCCCAGGGAAATGCGACTACCGGCCTTGGAATCACGAAGGGTGAGGGCCGTCCCACACTCTACGAGGTCCTCCTGGGGGAGGCGGAGATCTCGTCGGCTATTATTCAGTCTGAGTTTGAAGGCCTTGACATCTTGGGATCGGATAGTAACCTGGTGGCCGCAAATCTTGAGCTGGTTGACCTGGAAAACCGCGAGTTTAGGCTCCGTGAGAAACTTGAGCCTCTTCGAGCACGATACAACTTCATCTTAATCGATTGTCCCCCGGCGCTCGATTTGCTAACTCTAAACGCCATGATCGCTGCCGACTCGATCCTCATACCGATTCAATGCGAGTTCTTCGCGTTGGAGGGTATCTCACAACTGATGGAAACTATCGAACGCGTACGGGGATCGTTCGGAAGTTCTCTTAAAATCGAAGGCGTCTTGCTTACGATGTACGATGATCGCACAAACCTAACCCGCCAAGTGGAATCGGATCTCCGAGGCTTCTTTGAAAAATCGGTATTCGAAACCGTCATACCACGGAGCATCCGCTTGGCTGAGGCCCCTAGCTACGGAAAGCCTATCATCGCCTACGATGTGCGTTCGCGCGGTGCCGAAAGCTATATACAACTCGCAAAGGAGGTTTTGGCTCGCCAACATGACGCCGGACAAGCAACGCAAAGCCTTGGGTAGAGGGCTCTCCGCTCTTCTCCCTCAGAGACCGATCATCCCCGCAGTGCAAGCGGCTGAGAGCGCCAACTCCGGACCTCAAGTTGCCTTGCTAGCGATCAGCGAGATCAAGCCCAATCCGTTGCAACCGCGCTCGGTTTTCGATGCCACGCGTCTGGATGAACTCGCTAACTCCATAAAAATACATGGGATAATTCAGCCAATTCTGGTTCGTCACCATGGCTCTCATTACGAGCTGATTGCGGGCGAGCGCCGTCTCAGGGCAGCCAAATTAGCAGGGCTACTCGAAGTGCCGGCCCTTGTTCAGGACTACACGGACGGGCGTGTTCTTGAGATCGCTCTCATCGAGAATATCCAGCGCGAAGACCTAAACCCTATGGAGACTGCACAGGCGCTGGAACGACTACATACGGAGATGAATCTCAGTCACGAAGAGATCGCGACCCGAACCGGCAAGGACCGTACCACGATCACGAATATGATCCGACTTCTGCGCCTTCCGCGCGAAGTCCAACTTCTCGTCGCTGAGCGCCGCCTATCCATGGGTCACGCCCGGGCAATCCTCGGATTGGTTACTCCCGAACTTCAGACCCAGGTTGCAGAGAAGGCGGCGGCGCAAGGCTTCTCGGTACGGCAAGTCGAGCGGCTGGTCAAGAAGGTGAATGAGCCGAGGGTGCCATCCGAAGATCCTTTGCAAGATCCCAATATCAAAGCAGCGGTCGGAGACTTGGAAGCGGCGTTGGGTACCCGCGTTCGGATCGTCGAGAAGTCAGATCAGCGTGGCCGGATCGAAATCGAATACTATTCGCAAGAAGAGCTTCAAAGAATTTACGAGTCAATCGTGTCCACCAATTCAGGCGGGGAATCGGTGTCGGTATCCGAGACGTGATGGTGCCGGCGGCAGGAGTCGAACCTGCGACCTACGGATTATGAGACCGTCGCTCTAACCACCTGAGCTACACCGGCAGGGCTTTTTCAAGCGTAGGCGGAGCCGCATTAGCCTGTCAACCCGCATAGGCTAAATGATTAAAATCCTTGACAAAACAGCCAGATTAGAGTTACTTAATAATTGAAGGTTGGAGGAAGCTAGATCCAGCCAGTTCATGAGTCCAGGAGGTACCTATCGACTGCGATTACCTAGCAGGGCGGCTACCGGCTTCCTCGACGTGCTCGGTCTAAGATGAAAACGCAGGGTGAGAGAATTCGCCTCACCAATTTGCGGCGAGTCCACCGCATTAACAGCGTCTAGACCAGGCAAGCGGGGGTTGGCGGTCGCCCTGAAACATTTGACACATCCTTTTTCCCTCCAGTAGATTCGATTTAGTGCCGCAACCGATTGTCGAGTTTCGGAGTGTCTCGAAGAACTATCCGATCTACTCCTCTCCCAGCTCCCGTCTCAAAGAACTGCTCTGTCTGAATCGGGTTTCGTTCCACCACGACTTCGCGGCACTCGATGACGTAAGTTTCCAGATTCACCGCGGCGAGACATTCTGTATCGTTGGCGAGAACGGATCCGGCAAAAGCACGCTGCTGCAGATTGTCGCGGGCATACTGTATCCGTCGAAAGGCGATGTTGTCGTCAACGGCCGCGTGGCGGCTCTGCTTGAACTAGGCACGGGCTTCAATCCGGAGTTCACCGGCCGGCAAAATGTGTACATGAATGCGGCCATATTGGGTCTGTCTCGGCGCGAGATCGACGCGAAGTTTTCGCAGATCGAGGAGTTCGCCGAAATTGGCGAGTTCATCGATCAGCCGGTGAAAACCTACTCCAGCGGCATGGGTGTGCGCTTGGCCTTTGCTGTCGCGATCCATGTCGAGCCTGAAATCCTGTTGGTGGATGAGGCTCTGTCGGTAGGCGACATCTATTTCCGGCAGCGCTGCATGCGCAAGGTACATGAGATGCGAGACGCTGGCGTTACCATTCTGTTCGTCTCGCACGCCATCGCTGAGGTCAAGGCCCTGGGCGACCGCGCTATGTGGCTGAATGCCGGCCGTATCAAAGAGATTGGCAATACGGACGCGGTTGTAACGCGGTATATGGCGGCGATGGTCGAGAAAGACAACGTCTACCTGGCGACCACGCACCGCAAGGTGCAAGACGCTCCGCATGAACCTGTGAAGGCGCCCGAGATTGTGGACACCATCCCGAATATCGATCATCGCTTCGGCGATGGCCGCGCGGAGGTTATCGGCATAACGATCCTGGATGGCGCAGGACAACCGCTCTACGTTCTGGAACCGTCGTCCAGTATCGTGGTGCGCATCAGTGTTCGCGCTATCGAAGATATTACGCTGCCGATCGTGGGTTTCATGATACGCAATCATATTGGGCTGGATTTCGCAGGTACGAACACCGCGCGCGAGGCATTCGACCTGCCTCCCATGGCGGCAGGCGATATTTATACGGTCGACTTTCACGTGCAACTTCCTGAACTCTACCCGTCGGCCTTTTCTTTCTCCCCCGCCATCGCCGATGGGACGCTGCATTCCTATCGCACCTGCGATTGGGTGGACAATGCGATCGTCTTGCAGATGAGCCCGGCCGACGGCGAGGTCTATGGACATATTCATTTGCCGTGCAAAGTAGAGCTGAACCGTTGTCTCAATGCTCACCCGCCAGCTTTGTTTCACGTGGAGCCTGCCGTTGGTTGAATTCACCGGAGAGCGGGTAGTTCCGGGCCAAGTGAACGACGACCTTTGGAGCGAGCACATTGCCCGCTATGCGTTCGCGCGCCGCTACGCTCAAGGCAAACGGGTACTCGATGCCGGTTGCGGCACAGGCTATGGATCGGCCGAACTTGCGCAAGCTGCCGCTGAAGTAACGGGCGTAGATATAGCGGCGGACGCAATCGAATATGCCAGCGCGAATTATCCGATAGCCGGTCTGCGCTTCCTGGAATCGTCGTGCATGGCCGTTCCCTTCCCGCCGGACTCCTTCGATCTGCTCGTCGCATTTGAAGTAATCGAACATCTGGTGGACTATCGTTCTTTTCTCGACGAGTGCGCCCGTGTACTTACGCGCGACGGCCTGTTCATTGTTTCGTCGCCGAACAAGCGTTACTACGGCGAGACGCGCGCGGCTACGGGACCCAATCCGTATCACGAGCACGAGTTTGAAGCCGAAGAGTTCGTGCGGGAACTGGAACGCGTTTTTCCCTCTGTTCGATTGCTGCTGCAGAATCGAGTGGAATCCTTCGCGTTTCATCCGCCTGTCAGCTTTTGGCCGGCCGAAGCGCGCATTGATGGCGGAGGTGGAACCGCTGAAGACGCGCATTTTTTTATAGCCCTCTGTTCTCGTGCCCAATTGCCCGAGCCAAGGTCGTTCGTGTATGTTCCGAAAGCTGCCAATATGCTGCGTGAACGCGAACTCCATGTGGAGGCCCTGCAGCGGCAACTCGCCGATATCAAAGCGGACCGTCAGGCTCTCCTTGACATGTTCCGGCAACAAACACGAGACCTCGAAGAGCGCAATGAGTGGGCGCAAAGGCTGAACGCGGATCTGACGGCTGCGGGAGAACGGATACTTGCTTTGCAGAGCGAACTATCCGACCTCACCGCTGGTTACCAGGCTCAATTCGCGCGCATGGAAGAACAGGACCAAATCAAGACTGCATGGGCGCGCAAGGCATCCGCCGAACTCGAAGCCAAGTGCCAGGAGTTGGCCGATTGCGTCGGCCTGCTGGACGCGGCCAACACCACCGTGCGTGAGCGGACCGTGTGGGCCCAGACTGCAGAGGCCCAGCGCGCTGAACTCGCGGAGCGTCTTGCAATGATCCGAGACTCGCGTTGGGTGAAAATGGGACGGACCGTCGGACTTGGCCCCGACCTTTCCAAATAGTGAAGACGTTCCTGATCATCCTGTGGCGATTCGTAAAGGCTCTTCCGCTCGTCCTGGTCTTCCCGATCCTATTGTTGATCGCGATGGCCGCGCTGGCCGTCGTCGACCTCGCTTCAGCTTTCCGCAAAACATCACTTCCACCTAACCAGCGGCCAAACAACGCCGCGGCAAGCGTCGTGATTCCGAACTGGAACGGGCGCGACCTTCTCGAAAAGTACATCCCGTCCGTGATCGAAGCGCTGGCCAGCAATTCCGACAACGAAATTATCGTCGTAGATAATGGCTCGGAAGACGGAAGCGCGGAATTCTTGCGTGAACACTTCCCTTCTGTCCGTGTGTTGGCACTGGACCGCAACTTGGGCTTCGGTGGCGGATCGAACGCCGGCTTTCGCGCGGCGAAGAATGACATCGTCGTCCTGCTCAACAGCGACATGCGTGTGGAGCGCGACTTTCTCTCGCCCCTGCTGGAAGCATTCACCGATGAATTCGTGTTTTCGGTAGCGTGTCAGATTTTCTTTAGCGATCCGAACAAGCTGCGCGAAGAGACCGGCTTGACGCAATCGTGGTGGGAGAACGGATCGCTACGAGTGCGGCATCGCGACGATCCGGCGATCCAGGTTCCCTACCCGTGCGCCTACGGCGGCGGCGGGTCGTGCGCGTTCGATCGGCGAAAGTTTTTGGAGCTGGGTGGATTCGATGAGCTGCTCGCACCCTTTTACTTAGAAGACACCGACGTCGGTTATCTGGCGTGGAAGCGTGGCTGGAAGGTGCTGTATCAACCGCGCAGCGTGGTCTATCACGAGCATCGCGGAACGATCGGGAAACGATTTTCCCCGGCCCAAATCGATCTGGTATTGAAAAAGAACTTCGCGTTATTCTGCTGGAAGAACATTCACGAATGGCCGCGGCTGGGGTCTCATTTCTTCTTCGCGTATGCTGGCTCGGTCGTAACGGTGCTTTTCGGCGAATCGCCAGAGCGTGCGAACTTCCATGGACTGTGGCGTGCATGGAAGCAATTGCCCGGGAGTTTGCAATCCCGAGCGCGAGCGCGTGGCCTGACCGTGATCGACGACACCGAAGCGTTTCATCGGCCGCTCGGCGGTTACTTCCGTGATCGCTTTGGTGTGCTCCCAAAAGATCCCGAGCCCCTGCGAGTGCTCTTCGTCTCGCCCTATCCAATTTGCCCACCGATACACGGCGGCGGCGTATTCATGTATCAGACTGCGCTCGAATTGGCGCGGCTGTGCGAACTACACTTGCTGATCGTGCTCGATCATGCCTGGCAGCTGGAGCCGCACCAAGAGCTGGAGCGCCAGGTTGCATCGGTGGAGTACCTGGTGAGAACGGAAGGCAAGGAGAAGCAGCTCGGTTCTATCCTGCCCCATGCCGTGCGCGAATTTGCCAGCCAGGATTTCGAGTGGCGGCTGCATCGCGAAATTTACTTGCGCGAGATCGACGTACTCCAGCTTGAATACACAGCGCTGAGCCAGTATGGCGGCGCCTACCGCCGCCTGGGGTGCGTGCTGTTCGAACACGACATCTACTTTCAGTCCATCGCGCGGGGTTCCGCGAATCCGCGCGGCATGATCGAAAACGCGAAAGCCGCGTACGAATATCTGCGCGCGCTGCGCTATGAGCTACGTGTTCTGCCGCGTTTCGATCGCGTACAAGTGTGCAGCCCGGAGAATGGAAACTATCTTTTGTCCTTCTTGCCCAGCTTGCGCGGACGCATCGACGACAACCGGGCGGGCATTGCCACGTCGCGCTACGAGTTCCAGGCCGATGGACGGGAGCCTGAGACCATGCTGTTTCTCGGCAGCTTTCGCCATCCTCCCAATCAGGAAGGGTTGAATTGGTTCACGCAAAAAGTGCTGCCGTCTGTATTGGAAAAAAAGCCGATGGCGCGACTGGTGATCGTGGGCTCTGAGCCGCCGCCGCGACATTCGCTGCCTCATCTACCGGACAACATCGAGCTAAGAGGATTCGTGGAAGATGTGCGCGAGCCGTTGAGCCGCTATTCCGTCTTCGTTTGTCCGATCCTGAGCGGATCGGGGATGCGGGTGAAACTGCTGGAGGCGTTCGCGGCAGGAATTCCCGTGGTCTCAACACCACTCGGCGCGGAAGGCCTGGCCGGAAAAGATGGCGAGATTTGCGCCTTGGCGGAAGACCCGGCTGAATTCGCGCGAAAGATAGTGGAATTATTCGACGATCCGGAAAAAGCACGGAAGCTGGCGTGCCGTGCGCGGGAACAAGTTGTGGCCACGCGCGACATGCGAGTGCTCACCGAGGGGTTGATGGAAAGCTATCGCGCGGTCATTCGAGAGAAGCGGCGCTAAGAAGGCTTACTCAGCCGGTTTCTTATCGGTCAGGTCCTCTTTCAGGTGCTTCACCACCCGGCCGGCGGTTTTGGTGAGTTCGCCGGGCGTTGAGTTCTTGGGACGCTCGTAGACCGACCACAGCACGATCCGGCTATTGCGATCCACCACGAAAAAGTTGCCTTTGCCTCGGCCGAGAGAGCCGGAACGAGGAGCGCCACCGCCAAAATCCAAGCCCGCTAATCCGTCCTTCTTGGCCGCCTTTGCGTCGGAGACGTTGCTGTCGCCGACATCGAGCGATGTGTCTGAATCTGCGGCCGGCTTGGTGGCGCCGGGTGGGGGTGGAGGCGCGGGATACAGATCATCTACCTTCTTTTGGAACGCTTCACCCACGTTATCCGTGACAATGGCGTCGGCCTTCTTCGGATCGGTTACCACCTCGAAGAGGCCGGCCTTGGTGAGTTGACTCGCCAGATACTGGTCCATTCCGCTACCCATCGCCAGGATGTAAACCCGCTTCACCTCGTGGAGCTGAGGGTTCACGCTGGCTAAGGCAGCAGCCGCGAGCAGAGTGAAGGCACAAAACAACTTCATGAGAATATGGTACCAGCGCCGGCGCGGGCACTTTGAGGCATTACGGTCCGGCTCTCAGCCCCAACGTGTACAAGTCGCAAAGGATTACGGTAATTACTCCCTGTCTGAACGAGGAGCAAGGGATCGAACAGGTGTTGCGCCGGATGCCGGATTTCGTCGATCAGGTGATCGTGGTGGATAACGGGTCCACGGACCGGACCTCCGACGTGGCCCGGTCGTTCGGCGCCGAGGTGATCCGCGAGCCTGTGCGCGGCTACGGAAGAAGTTATAAGCGCGGTTTCGCATCGGCCACCGGAGACATTATCATCACCCTGGATGGCGACCACAGCTATCCTCCGGATGCGATTTCTTATCTGCTGGAGGCGCTGCTGCATCTGGACGTGGATTTTCTCAACGCCTCACGGTTCCCGGTGCGCGATCCAAAAGCCATGAGCATGAAGCACCGGCTCGGAAACTGGGTGCTGTCGCTGGCGATGTCGCTGCTCTATTTTCGGTGGGTGCGCGATTCGCAGTCTGGCATGTGGGTGTTCCGGCGCTCCATCCTGGAGCACATGCATCTGGAGTCGAATAGCATGGCTTTTTCCGAAGAGATCAAGATCGAAGCTCTGAAGAACAGGCGAATCCGGTTCGCGGAAATCTCGATCCTGTATACCTCGCGGCTGGGTGAGATCAAGCTGAACCCTTGGAGGGACGGCTTTTACAACCTCTATTTTCTGATCAAGAAGCGCTTCTCCCGAGGAGTTTAGAAGATGGCAGCAGGCGTTGCTATCGTCATTCCCACCTGGAACCGGGCGGCGCTGCTAGCCCAGGCGTTGGAAGGCCTCGCTCATCAGACTTATCCGATTGACCGCGTCATCGTGGTGGACAACGGCAGCACGGACGATACAACGGCCATCGCTACAAGATCAGGCGCGCAAGTGATCTCGCTCGGCAGGAACGCTGGATTTGCAGCGGCCGTGAACCGGGGCGTTCAAGAAGCGGGCGCGGAGTGGATCGGCGTTCTAAACAACGATGTCTTGCTAGCGCCGGACTGGCTGGCACAATTGATGGCGAAGCTGAAACCGAGTCAGGCCTGGTTTGCGACGGGCAAGATTCTGAACGCAGGAGCGCACGACCGGATGGATGGCTCGTTCGATGCGGTTTGCCGGGGTGGTTGCGCTTGGAGGTGCGGGCATGGGCGCCTGGATTCCCCGCTATGGAACCAGCCTAGAGCCATACAGTTAGCGCCCTTCACCGCCGCCGTCTTTCGGGCGGGCGTCTTCGAGCGGGTGGGGCTGCTGGACGAAAGGTTCGAATCGTATTTGGAAGATATTGACTTTGGCCTGCGGTGCGCGGAAGCGGGCCTGGGTGGCGTCTATGTTCCGGAAGCAGTGGCATATCACCAGGGCAGCGCAACACTGGGACGCTGGCACGGGGACACAGTTCGGAAGATCGCGCGGAATCAGTTACTCCTGGTTGCGAAACACTATCCGCCCAACTGGATCTTACGCTACGGCTGGCCAGTTTTCATCGCTCAAACTTTATGGGGATTCATCGCGCTCCGGCACGGGGCGCCATTCAGTTATATCGTCGGCAAAGTGCAAGGCCTGCGGCAGTTCCGCGAGGTGCGGGGAGAACACTGCGCCAATTCTCCTGCGCCCGGCAATCTTCCTGCGATCCTGGAACAAAGCGAGAAAGAGATCCGAGAGATCCAGCAGTTCACTGGGTTCGATCTTTATTGGAGACTGTATTTCGCTTTGACATCACTGGCACGGAGATGACTCGCACAGGCGTAGTGGTTGTAAGTTATAACTCGGCCGGCATGATCGAGCGCTGCCTGAAATCCTGCCGCGACTTACCGGTGGTGGTGGTCGACAACGCGTCGAAAGATGCCACTTGCGAGCTCATCCGCGAACGCAATTGTGTAACTGTCACGTTAATCGCCAATGTTTTTAACCAAGGGTTCGCGCATGCGGTGAACCAGGGTGTCTCAGCACTGGATACGGAGCTGATCCTCTTACTCAATCCGGATACCGAGTTACAGACTTCCGTCGAGGAATTGGAGGCGGCGTGCCTCCAGTCGGGCACGGGTTTAGCCGCGGGTCAGCTTACCGATGAACAGGGTCATCCGCAGCGTGGCTTCGCACTGCGCCGTTTTCCAAAGGCATCGACACTAATCTTCGAAGTCCTGGGCATCAACCGGCTGGTCGCAGCCAACCCGCTAAACCGATCCTATCGATGCTTGGATGTCGATCTTACCCGGGCGGCCGAAGCCGAGCAACCTCCTGGTGCGTTCCTGATGTTCCGTCGCGAAGTGTGGCAGCGGTTGGGCGGTTTTGACACACAGTTTTATCCCCTTTGGTTTGAAGATGTGGATTTCTGCAAGCGGGCCCGCGATTTAGGCCTGAAAATACAGTATGTCCCTCAAGTTACAGCGCTTCACCGGGGTGGCCACAGTATTGCAGGTCTGAACTGGGAATGCCGCGAGGTGTATTGGTATGTTAGCCTTCTAAAGTATGCCTCGAAGCACTTTCGCCCGCGCGACTTTCGGTGGGTGAGCGCGGCAGTGATGCTCGGTTCCTTGTTTCGAACGGCTGCCGGTATGATGACGCGGCGAAGTTTTAGTCCAATTACGGTTTATGCAAGGATAGGCCGGCTCGCCGGACGCAGTCTCATCTCTGGCCGTGTCGGTGAACTGAAATGTTCAGGTTCAGCAAAGCAGTAGAGGACCAAGAGCAGTAAATATCTCAAAAGAATAGAGTCGCGACCCCACATACATGTCATGTAACGATCGGGTTTCCGTCACAATCGTCACGTTTAATAGCGGTCGATTCATTAAGCGGTGCCTGGAGTCGGTTCTGGCGCAGCGCTACGCCAACAAGGAAATCATCATCATCGATAATGCGTCCACGGATGGCACGGCGGATATCCTGGAGCAGTTCGTGGACCGTTGCCGCGTGGTTTACAACGATGAGAACATCGGGTTCGCCGCGGCTCAGAATCAGGCTATTCGGATGAGCAGCGGGGAGTGGGTCCTGACGTTGAATCCGGATGTGCTGTTGCTGGAGAACTTCATCCAGTCCCTGGCAGACACCGGACAAATGGATGCTAAAATCGGGACCGTTTGCGGAAAGCTGCTGACTATCCGCGCCAGCTTCGATTTGCCCGATAAACCCCTGGTGGATTCCACGGGAATTTATTTTACCCCCATGTTGCGCCACCTGGACCGCGGCAGCCAGGAAGTGGACAATGGGCACTATCTCAAGCACGAATTTGTTTTTGGCGCCACTGCGGCCGCGGCTCTCTATCGCCGCCAGATGATCGACGACATCGCGGTGGACGACGAGTTTTTCGATCCGGATTTTTTTGTATATCGTGAAGATGCCGATGTAGCCTGGCGCGCTCAATTGATGGGCTGGCGCTGCATTTATACTCCGCACGCGCGCGGCTATCACGTCCGCAATGTCCTGCCGGGCAACCGGCGAGCGCTTCCGCCGGCCATCAACATGCATTCGGTGAAGAATCGCTTCCTGATGCGCATGAAGAACATCACCGGCGATCTGTACCGGCGTAACTGGTTTTCCATCACCTGTCGCGACCTGGTGGTGATCTCCTGTTGTCTGGTGCGCGAACAGAGTTCGTTGAAAGCGTTCTGGTACATCGCGAAGAACTGGAAACGGGTGATGGCCAAGCGTAGGGACATCATGAGCCGTAAGCGCGTGGACGATGAGTACATTGCCCACTGGTTCCGTTATGAACCGGTGAGCGCTCCGGCCAGCAAGCCGCCGTCCTCAGGCCGGACTTTGGCGCGATCGAAGGCAGCGCGCGGCTAAGACCGAGGCTACTGGAGCAGGAGGCGGACAGCGGCGCGCATCGCGATTCTCGGCACTCGTGGCATTCCCGCCCGGTATGGCGGGTTTGAGACGTTCGCAGAAGAGCTTTCCACTCGCCTGGCGGCCCGCGGGCATCGCGTTACCGTTTACTGCCGCGAGCGGCACCTTCAGCCGTCCTACCGCGGTGTTTCCCTGGTGTACCTGCCGACGTGGCGACACAAGTATTTCGACACCGTCGTTCACACTTTTTTCTCCACGATTCATCTGATTTTTCATCGAGTGGTCTTTCGGAATGTGGATGTCGCGCTCTTTTGTAATGGCGCCAATGCCATCTTCACGCTGCCTCCACGCGTTTTCGGTATTCCGACCTTGCTGAACGTGGATGGTCTGGAGCGCAAACGCAAGAAGTGGAACCGGCTGGCGAAGGCCTGGTATCGGATGTCGGAGTGGCTGGCCACGTTTTGCCCGACGGTAGTTATCACGGATGCCCGCCAGATCGAAGCTTATTACTTGGCGCGGTATCATAAGCGCACGG
The DNA here is from genome assembly GCA_049518655.1 of Bryobacteraceae bacterium. Taxonomy (GTDB): domain Bacteria; phylum Acidobacteriota; class Terriglobia; order Bryobacterales; family Bryobacteraceae; genus Palsa-89. The sequence continues at coordinate 159,550 of JBEKRO010000001.1, forward strand.
AGTTTATCCCTTATGGCGCCGAAACGGGAAAACTTGGGACCACTGACGTTCTCGAAAAACTGGGCCTGAGGCGCGGCGGCTATTTCCTGTACGTCAGCCGGATGGAACCGGAGAACAACGCGCTGCTGGTGCGGGAGGCGTTCGAGCAAGTTGCCACGCCGATGAAGCTGGCTCTCATCGGCGATGCCCCCTATGCGCAGGAATACATTGAGCGGGTGCGCGCTACAGGAGACACACGCGTCGTCATGCCCGGCGCGATTTACGGTGCGGGGTATCACGAGCTGCTATCGCACTGCCTGGCCTATATCCATGCCACTGAAGTGGGCGGCACGCACCCGGCGCTGATCGAAGCGATGGGGCGCGGCGCGCTGGTCCTCTATCTGAACACTCCGGAAAATGCCGAGGTGGCGGGCGATGCCGGGATCCCCTTCGAGAACAGCAACCTTCAGCAGAAGCTGGAAAAGGTTCTCAGCATGTCGCCGGAGGAGAGAGCGAAATGGGGCCGCCGCGCCGTGGAACGCGTAGCCGAGCGCTATAGCTGGGATGCGGTCACCAGCCAATATGAGGCGCTGCTAGTGCGCGGTACGCGATCATAAGTCGCGGGACTCCCCTTACTATAGACTCATGGGCCCGTTCGCCTACAGATCCTGGGTAGAGATTTCCCTCAAGCAAATTGTCGAAAACTTCCGTGCGGTCCGCGACGTGGTGGGGCCGGGCGTGGAAGTGATGCCGGTAGTAAAGGCGGATGCTTACCGGCACGGGGCGGTAGAGGTTTCTCGCGCGCTGGCCACCGCCGGAGCGCGCTGGCTAGCAGTAAGCAACGTCGAGGAAGGCGCGATCTTGCGCGACCGGGGCATCGCGACTCGCATTCTCGTGATGGCGGATTTCCTGCCGGCCGAGCGATCCGGCCTTCTGGATTACGACTTGACGCCGGTAATTCATTCACTCGGCGACATTGCCGAATGGGATCGCGTCGCGAATGCCCGCGGCATCGCCGGAGACTATCACCTGAAAATCGACAGCGGCATGGGACGCCTCGGAACCCGCGCATCGGTATCGGAAATTCTAGCGGCCGTCGGCGCTGCCAAGCATGCGCGGCTGGAAGGACTCATGACGCACCTCGCGTCCTCGGCCAATTACCTCACCACGCAGACGGAAGAACAGCTGCGCTTATTTCAGGGCATCTGCTCGGAGCTGGCGCAAGCCGGCGTCCATCCCCCAATTTTGCACTTGGCGAGCAGCACTCCGATCGCGTATGGACGCAGGGAAGCATGGCAACGCATGGTGCGGCCGGGGCACGCCGTGTATGGCTATGTCTCCCCGGTGGCTAAGGGCACGGCGCCGCCGCGTCTGCTAGAGGTTCGACCGGCGCTGACCTGGAAGACGGCGGTGCTGGCAGTGAAGGATCTGCCCGCCGGGGCGCTCGTTGGCTATGGCGGGATGTATCGCACTATCCAGCCCACCCGGATTGCGGTGCTGGCCGTAGGGTACGCCGATGGGATCCCGCATCGGCTCTCGAACAAAGGCCGGGTCATTGCAAATGGCCATCTGGCACCCATCATCGGCGCGGTCTCAATGGATTTGACCACCATCGATATCACGCATTGTCCCCCGCTGGCAACTGGCGACGCAGTCACGCTGCTCGGTTCCGAAGGTGGCGTATCCATTGATGCGCAGCAGATCGCACGGATCGCCGGCACCATTTCCTACAGCGTTCTGTGCGGCATCCACGCGCGGGTGAAGCGGATTTACGTCGATAGCGAAGAGATCAAGAACTGATTAGGCGACGCGACGAATCACGCGGGCAGGCAGCGTGATGATGGACCACACCAGTTCCAGAACGCCCCCGACGGCGATACCCACTATACGGAACGGCAGCAGGAGCAGCCAAATAACGGGGTACAGGAACAGAGCCATCAATGCCAAGGGCCAGCATAGGAAAAACAGGATACACCACAGCAGGAATCCAAGCATTGCGTGCCTCCACTGATGAGTACGAAGGAACGCCTCGAAAATGTTCCCGAAGGAAGTTTCGTGGAGGAAATGGAGCGGGAGACCGGATTCGAACCGGCGACATCGACCTTGGCAAGGTCGCACTCTACCAGCTGAGTTACTCCCGCGAGGGGGACTACGTTTCACCACCAGACGACCGTCATCCAAATGCCCAATGAAGAACTTCATTGTCGCGCGCTGGCCGGAGGACTGTCAAACTCGCTCCAAGATCACGAAACTGTATGCAGGCGAGCTGTGAGGACTAGAACTCTCATCCACCTACGGCTTTACCCAATATTCACGGTGATACGCCGCAGGCTTCCCAACCATTTCGAACTAATCGTGTTTCAGTTAACTCCTTCAAAGTAAAGGAGTAAAAAATGATTACAGGTCCAGATTGGTTGTGCTATGCTGGCGTTTCCTCAACAAGGGGAAGTAGACAGTATCTTAGAGGGACCGCTTGGCCTGGTGGCAGTCGGGTGGGCTCCTCCCATAGTACCAATAGTTGAATTTTATCTTTTCCACAACCTGTGGAAAACATGTGCAAAAACTGCGCGGATTGTGATTGAGGAATGAATATCTGGGAGCGTATTAAGCAACAGATCTCGGGCAAAATCAGCACCGAGGCTTTCGACAACTGGCTTTCCAAGGCGGCCTTCGTCAGGGCAGAAGGAGACCGACTGTGGGTTTCCATTCCTGACACACACACGCGGGATTGGATTCAGCAGGAGTATTCGGCGGACATTTGGTCGGCGGTCCGCGAAATGAATCTATCGCTGCGCGAGATCGTGTATGAGATCCATGGAACCCTTCCAGCGGGTGGCGCCAAGGGTCTGGACGAAAAGGAATCGTTGTTTGCGACCTCCATCACACTGAATCCGAGGTTCACCTTCGATAGTTTCGTGGTGGGATCGTGCAATCAATTCGCGCATGCAGCAGCGCAAGCGGTGGTCACGAATCCGTCGCGCACCTACAATCCGCTTTTTATTTACGGCGGAGTCGGCATGGGAAAGACGCATCTGATGCACGCCATCGGGCGCTCCATGGTGGATCATCACGCCAGCATGCGGATTATCTACACCTCCAGCGAACGGTTCATGAACGAGATGATTACGTGCATCAAGAACGACCGGATGCAGCTCTTCCACCGGCACTATCGTTCGGCCGACGCGTTGCTCATCGACGATATTCAAATCCTGGCCGGCAAAGAGCGAACAATGGAAGAGTTCTTTCACACCTTCAACGATCTCTTCGAGCACCAGAAGCAGATCGTCATTTCCAGCGACACGCCGCCCAAGAATACCCCGGGTTTGGTGGAACGCCTGCGGTCTCGCTTTGAATGGGGGTTGATGGTGGACGTACAGCCGCCCGACTTGGAAACTAAGATGGCGATTCTCGATAAGAAGGCGGAAGCAGAGGGCATCGTCCTTCCGGAAGAGGTCCGGATCTTTATCGCAACGAAAACCAAGTCAAATGTTCGTGAACTGGAAGGCGCGTTGACTAAGCTGATGGCCTACTCGTCGGTGACGGGGTCTCCCATCAGTCTCGCAATGGCCCAACAGACGCTGAAGCATCTGACGGTAGGCGGGGAGCGGCGAATTACCATCGAGTCCATCGTCCGGGCCGTGGCTGAGAAGTTCTCCCTACAGCCCTCGCAGCTTAAGCTGAAGACCAACGAGCAGAAGATCGCATACCCCCGGCAGATCGCCATGTATTTGGCCAAAGAGCTGACGCTCGCCTCCCTGCCCGAGATCGGAAAGGCGTTTAACGGCAAGCATCACACTACTGTGTTGCACTCCGTTCAGAAGATCGACCGCCTGCGACACCTGAGTCCAGATTTGAACAGTCTCATCCACAGTCTAATTGACTCAATCCATTAGAGTTATTAACTTTATCCACAGATTCGCCCTGGCGAAACCTGTGATCCGCTGTGGAAGAAGCCGAGGGGGATGGATTTTCCTGGGTTCCGAACCTCGGAATCCACAACTTCTAGTGGCAGGAAGTTTCTGATTTTTGTATAATTTAGAGAGAAATCAACATTTCAACAGACCCTACGATTACGGTTCTAGTTAGAGACTCATTTGAGAAAGCCCTAGAGCTAATCACGCTGGAGCAAATCAAGCGGAGGGCATCATCACTGACGTTGGCCGGCGAAAGTCTCGTCGGCAGCAATCTGAGCGAGGGGAAATGATGGAGTTCACAGTCAGCAAAACGGATCTGGTGCGAGAACTGAATCTTTCGCAGGGCGTTGTTGAGAAGAAGACCACCATACCGATCCTATCGAACGTGCTGGTAGAGGCGACGGGGGATCGGATCAATTTAACGGCTACCGACCTCGAGCTGGGAATTCGGTCGTCGTGTCCAGCTCGGGTGAAAAAACAAGGCGCCGGGACCATTCCAGCCAAGCGATTGCTGGATTATGTGCGGTTGCTGCCGGATGCCGATCTCGAAGTGAAGCTGCAGGACAACCAATGGGCCAGTCTGGTGTGCGGGCGGTCGCGTACGCGGATTGCCGGAATGTCGCGCGAGAGCTTTCCCGAGTTGCCGCAAATGCCGGACGTACTGGCGCAGATTCCCGTAAGCGTGCTGGCGTCGATGATCTCGCGAACGATTTTCGCGATATCGATGGAGGAGTCGCGCTTTACTTTGAACGGATCGCTGCTGTTGTTAAAGAGCAATGGACTCGCGATGGTGGCGACGGATGGACATCGGCTGGCGATGGTGGAACATGCAGTGGATCTTCCTGGAGTCACTACAATGTTTCGCGCATTGCTGCCACGCAAGGCGATGGGCGAGATTTTGAAGTTGGGTCAGGAATCGAATGCGGATGCCACGCTGGCGTTTTCAGGTGACGATAATCATCTGTTCTTTCAATTCGGCGAGCGCCTGCTGTTGAGTCGCAAGCTCACAGGAAACTTTCCGGACTTCGAGCGCGTGCTGCCAAAAGATCATCCGCATTCGGTGGTGTTGGAGCGAGAGGAGCTACGCAAGTCGATTGAACGCGTCTCACAGTTTTCCGATGAGCGGTCCCGGGCTATTCGGATGAGAGTTCAGGAAGGCGAGCTGCACATTCATTCGTCGCTATCGGAAACCGGTGAGAGTGAAGAGAGCCTGCCGGCGGAATACACCGGAACCCCTGTGGAGATTGGGTTCAACGCGAGTTACCTGCTGGACTTTCTTCGTGCGTCGAACGAAGACAAGGTGTCGTTTCATTTCAAGGACGCCAACAGCGCCGGTGAATTGCGGCCCGCCGTGGAAGGCGAAGCCGGATACAAGTATCGCTACGTCGTGATGCCGATGCGGATTTGAGAATCAAGACGCCGAGCTCGGAGTGGCGAAGAAGCAAAGAAGGACTAACTTTTACACATGGCAACAAAAGAAGTAACTCCAGTCGAAGTTTACGATTCGAGTAGTATCAAAGTTCTGGAGGGCCTGGAAGCAGTACGGTTGCGGCCCGCGATGTACATCGGCTCAACAACCGAGAACGGCCTGCATCACCTGGTTTACGAAGTGGTGGACAATTCGGTGGACGAAGCACTCGCCGGATTCTGCGACACCGTCAACGTAACTATTCACATCGACGATTCGATCACGGTGGTGGACAACGGGCGCGGCATCCCGGTGGACATGCACGAGGACGAAGGCGTGTCGGCCGCGCAGGTGGTGATGACCAAGCTGCACGCGGGAGGTAAGTTCGATTCTAAGAGCTACAAAGTATCGGGCGGCCTCCACGGTGTGGGCGTGAGCTGCGTGAATGCGTTGTCGGAATTGCTGCAACTGGAAATCTGGCGCGACGGCTACACCTGGGAGCAAGAGTATCGTCGTGGAATCCCCCAGGCGCCGCTCCAGAAAGCGGGTAAGGCTGGCAAGAAGACCGGTACGAAAATTACCTTTAAGCCAGACCCTACTATCATGGACGCCCATGAGTTCAATTACGACACTCTGGCGCAGCGGCTGCGAGAGCTCGCGTTTTTGAACAAAGGCCTCACCATAACGCTCACCGATGAGCGAGTGGAACCGGCCAAGCAGCACGAGTTTCACTACAGCGGCGGAATCGCCGAATTCATCAAGCACCTGAATAAGGGCAAAGCCGTGCTGCACGAGAAGCCGATTTACATCGAAGGCTCGCGCGAGTTGCCGAATGGTGGTTTGCTCACCATGGAAGTGGCGCTACAGTACAACGACGGGTACTCGGAAAGTATTTTCAGCTTCGCAAACAACATCAATACCGTGGACGGAGGCTCGCACTTAAGCGGTTTCCGAAGCGCCTTGACGCGTACCATCAATGCCTACGGGCAGCAGGCCGGGCTGTTCAAGGACGTCAAAGAGAACCTTACGGGCGACGACGTGCGCGAAGGTCTCACGGCCGTAGTGAGCGTGAAGTTGCCGCAACCGCAGTTTGAAGGGCAGACCAAGGGCAAGCTCAATAGCGATATTCAAGGTTTCATCGTTCAGCTGGTCAACGAAAAGCTGGGCGAGCATTTCGACAAGAATCCCGCGGTGATGCGGAAGATTGTGTCGAAAGCCATCGACGCGGCGCGAGCCAGGGAAGCGGCCAGGAAAGCGCGAGATCTGACACGTCGCAAGGGAGCGATGGACTCAGGCGGCCTGCCTGGCAAACTCTCCGATTGTCAGGAGAAGGATCCGGAGCGTTGCGAGTTGTTCCTGGTAGAGGGCGAGTCGGCAGGCGGCACCGCCAAATCGGGCCGCGACCGGCGCTATCAAGCCATTTTGCCGCTGAAGGGCAAGATTCTGAATGTCGAGAAAGCGCGCTACGACAAGATGTTGGGGCACGAGGAAATTCGCTCCATGATCACGGCTATCGGCACCGGGATCGGGCTAACGGATTTCGACGTTGCCAAGCTCCGCTACCACAAGGTGATCATCATGACCGACGCCGACGTGGACGGCTCGCACATCCGCACTCTGCTGCTCACGTTTTTCTTCCGGCATATGCAGGAACTCATCAAACGGGGGCATGTGTACATCGCTCAACCGCCGCTGTACTTGATCAAGAAGGGCAAGACGCAAAAGTATATCAAGGACGACAAGGAATTCACGCGCGAGATTCTGCGGCGCGCGACGGAAAACCTGTCTGTGGTGACGCAAGACGGCACTAAGCTGGAGGGCGCTGAGCTGCGTGCGTTCCTGATTTCGCTCGACGAGTTCCAGCAGATCTTCCGCCGCATGGAGCGCCGGGTGCGCGATGCGCGCGTGGTTGAGGCGCTGGCCAATATCGACTTCAAGCTGGACACCAAGGCGGACTTCCAGGAGAAAGCCAATCTGGAGCCGGTGCTGGCGGCGCTGACAGCGGCCAAGGTGACAGCGCGAATCGAGCGCGAAGAAGAGCACGAAGCGTGGAAGGTGATGTATCACGATCCGATGAATGCCGAGCGCGGGATCACTGTCGACTTGGCGCTGCAGCCCGAGTTCCGCCGCATGCGAACCATGGCGCGCCAGGTGTCGAAATTCAATCGCCCGCCGTTCAAGATACTGAAGGAAGGGAAGGCCGAAGCGGAAACGAAGGCCGGATGGCGCGAGCTGCTGGAACATGTGAAGAGCGAGGGCATGCGCGAGGTTTCCATTCAACGCTACAAAGGCCTGGGCGAGATGAACGCCGAACAGCTTTGGGCCACCACTATGAACGCCGAAACGCGCACATTGCTGAAGGTTGATCTGCACGATCTGGCGGAGACCGAAACGATCTTTTCCACGCTGATGGGCGAGGACGTGGAGAGCCGTCGCAAGTTTATTGAAGAAAACGCGCTGGACGTGCGGAATTTGGACGTTTAACGGGCTAAGGCAGAGTCCGAACGCCCGCACGTTTAGCGGCTTTGTTGAGCGCGGAATCCCGTGTAGCTAGCGGAAGCTGTCGACGCAGAGCCAACTCCAAGTAGACTGCGTCGTAGACGGACAGCTCGTATTTCTCCGCTAGTTGGCAGATGCTGCCCAGCGCCAGTTGCGGGCTCTCAGCATCCACCAGCGGGCGCAAGTCTCTCAGGTCAAGCCGCGCCTGATCGTATCCTTGTTGATCGATGCGTCGTCGTCGCTTTAAGATCAGCAGGGCATTTGCAACTTCAAACATCCACAGGACGGGAACATGAACCGGAGCGCCTGCTTCGGCTTCAACTAGTAATTGGTCCGTCGCGTGGCTCGATTGGGATTCAACTACCCAGGCAGCCGCAACCGAAGCATCGGCCACAAAACCAGGATTCACCTGCGCCCTTCGTTGATCGCTTCTCTGACTTCCTTATCGGTTAGCGGCTTGAAGCCTTTGCGTCGCGCCATCCTTCGGCGGTTCTCGCGCATGCTTTCAATGGCTCGCCGGACACTGTCCAGCGACCCGCGCCCTTCAGGAATGATGCGAGCCACGGCCTTATCGTGTCTGGTGATCACAATCTCTTCGCCACGCGCTACGCGGTCCAGAAGTTCTCCAAAGCGGGTCTTGGCCTCTAGCGCGGTGATGGTGCTCATTGGCGGTTCTCCTGCTAAAGTGACTAGCTAGTGACTAGTTAACCATGAGTGACGAGAAGCGTCAACTTTCTCTCGATGTGAAGTCTGAGATCGCTCGGCATTCGGAGGCAGGTGATTCTATCGTAGGCACTTTGCGGATGCGGCTCGGGGACTTGGCGAGATTCCGTATGACAAACACTTGCGGTGGGTCGATTGGTTCTTTCCTCTGAGTGGCTGATGACATTCTCGTAGGGCGCTTTCAAGGAAGGCCGCTTACAATAGGGCCATGGCTCGTTTCTCCGGCGTTGACTACCTGCTGATCGACTCCCTTTTCTCCGAGCAGGAACTGCTGGTCCGCCAGACCGCGCGGCAGTTTGTCGAGGACCGTGTGATTCCGATCATCCGCGATTGCTATCGCGATGGGCGCTTTCCAAAAGAGCTGATCCCGGAGATCGCCCAGCTCGGATTCCTGGGCGCGAACCTCGAGGGCTATGGCTGCGCGGGCCTCAGCAATGTCGAATACGGGCTGATCATGCAGGAAATCGAGCGCGGCGATTCGGGGCTGCGCAGCTTTGTCTCCGTGCAGGGGGCGCTGGTGATGTACCCGATTTATACCTACGGTTCGGCCGAGCAGAAAGACCGCTGGCTGCCGAAAATGCAATCCGGGGAAGCCATTGGATGTTTTGGACTCACCGAGCCAGGGTTCGGATCGAATCCGGCGGGCATGCAGACGCGTGCGAAGCAGGACGGCGATCATTGGATTCTGAACGGCGAGAAAACCTGGATTACGAGCGGATCGATGGCCGACGTCGCCATCGTTTGGGCGCGCGCTGAGGCCGGTATTCGCGGATTCCTGGTGGGGAAGGGCACGCCCGGCTTCACAACGTCCGACATTCACGGCAAGCTTTCGATGCGCGCATCGGTGACGTCGAGTCTGGCGTTATCCGATTGCCGCGTACCTGCGTCCGCGATGCTGCCTGGCGCGCAGGGGCTCAAAGCGCCGCTGAGTTGTCTCTCGCAAGCCCGCTACGGAATCGGCTGGGGCGTGCTGGGCGCTGCTATGGATTGTTATGAGACCGCGCGCCAATATTCGATTGACCGCAAGCAGTTCGACGGCCGGCCCATTGCGAGCCATCAACTGGTGCAGGAGAAGCTAGCCTGGATGATCACCGAGATTACCAAGGCGCAACTGCTGGCCATTCAGGCCGGGCGCGTCAAGGATCAGGGCAAGATCGATCCGGCGCACATCTCCATGCTGAAAAGAAATAACGTGGCGATGGCGCTGGAATGCGCGCGCCTGAGCCGGGATCTGCTGGGGGCCAACGGCATCATCGACGAGTATCCGATCATGCGTCACATGTGCAATCTAGAAACGGTGAAGACGTACGAAGGAACCGATCACATCCACGCGCTGGTTATCGGCGAGCGGGTGACGGGAGTAGCGGCGTATAAGTGAAAGCGCTTGCAATCTGCGTCTCCGTCCGGTGTATTAAGCGTTCCCAGACGGAATCGGGATCGGAGTGGAACACCGTCTCCACATCGGCGGGCATGATGTGCCAGGCCCCAAGCTCAACCTCATGCTCCAATTGCCCGGCTCCCCAGCCGGCATAGCCGATGTAGGTATGAAACACGGTTGCCTCGGCGCGGGAAGCCAGCGTTCGAGCCAGGAGATCCTTGTTGCTGATCAAGTAAACATCGCTGAAAATCTTGTCCGCGCCCGAGGGCTTGTTGGCGGACTTCAGCAACGCCAGCACACTATTCAACTCCACGGGGCCGCCGATATACACGGGATCGCTACGGCCGCCCGCTTCCTTCAGATCGTGGAAGACCTTCGAAATTGGAACGTCCGTCCGCTTGTTGACTACCAGGCCCACCGCGCCCTGATCTTCGTTGTAATGCACCAGCAGGATGACGGTCTTGGCAAAATTCGGATCGCCCAGATCGCGGCTGGCCACCAAAAGTCTGCCAATCGCCAAGTCGTCGCTCTGGCTCAATGCGGGCAGGCCTGCCAGCAGAAGGAGTGCGCCAGAAATTCCATACAACACGCGCGCCATGTTTCATTCTAAACCCGCGCGCGAAGCTACAATGTAGCTGGAGGTTTTCCGCATGATCCTGGAAGCGATTCCGTCCTCCGAAAAGGAAAGCAATCCGTGGGTTTCCGCGGAGGCGCGCTTCGACGAAGCGGCCGAATTGCTGGGCCTGGATGAAGGCCTGCGCAAAATTCTGCGAATGCCGGCGCTGGAGCTGAAGGTCAGCGTGCCAGTGATGCTGGATGACGGACGCTACGAAGTTTTCACCGGCTATCGCGTGCAGCACTCCATCGTGCGTGGGCCTGCCAAAGGGGGCATCCGCTTCGCTCCGGACGTGACGCTCGATGAAGTGCGAGCGCTCTCGGCTTGGATGACGTGGAAGTGCTCGGTGGTGAACATCCCGTTTGGCGGCGCCAAGGGCGGAGTGATTTGCGATCCGGATGTGCTTTCGCCCGGTGAATTGGAGCGCATCACGCGCCGCTACACTTCGGAGATCATGGACATCATCGGCCCCGAGCGCGACGTGCCTGCGCCGGATATCAATACCAATCCACAAACCATGGCGTGGATCATGGACACCTACTCCATGCATAAGCGCCACACGGTAACGGGTGTAGTTACTGGGAAACCGATCGCGCTCGGCGGTTCGCGCGGACGAACGGAGGCCACGGGACGCGGGTGCATGATTGTCACCATGCAGGCTCTGCGCCGGTTCGGCCTGGACGTGGCCAATACGCGCGTGGTTATACAGGGCTTCGGCAACGTGGGCGGCATGTCCGCCAAGCTGATGGCGCGCTCCGGGTTCAAGATCATCTGCATCATTGAGTACGACGGAGCGGTTTACAATCCGAAAGGCTTGGATATCGATGCGCTGATGCGGCATCGTCACGAAACGGGTTCGATTACGGGATTTTCTGGTGGCGAAGATATCGACCGGGACTCGGCGTTCTTCCTCGATTGCGACGTTTTGCTACCGGCGGCAAAAGAAAACGTGATCACCACCGCCAATGCCGATCGCATCAAAGCTAAGATCATTTGTGAAGGCGCGAACGGCCCCACTACTTCCGAAGCCGACGCGATTCTGGCCGAGAAGAAGATCTTCGTCATTCCGGACATTCTTGCCAACGCGGGCGGAGTCACGGTGTCCTATTTCGAGTGGGTGCAGGATCGCCAGGGCTTCTTTTGGAACGAGCAACTTGTCAACGGGCGGCTGGAAGAAATCATGGTGAACAGTTTTCGAGACGTAGTGAGTTACGCCGAGAAGCACCAGGTGCACAACCGGCTGGCAGCCTACATGCTGGCGATCGATCGCGTCGCTTCGGCCTTGCAGACCCGCGGCCTATATGCCTGAGGGCGTCCGGGACGCGCATGCGCCCCAACCCACAACCGAAACGACGCCGCTGATGCGGCAGTATCACTCCATCAAACAGCAGGTTCCAAACGCGCTGCTGATGTTCCGGCTGGGCGATTTCTACGAGCTGTTCTACGAAGACGCCGTCACCGCAGCGCGCGAACTCGAAATCACGCTGACGGCGCGCAACAAGGAAAAAGGCCAAGCCATTCCGATGTGCGGCGTCCCCTATCACGCGGCGGAGGGTTATCTCGCGCGGCTGATCCAGAAAGGCTACCGGGTGGCCGTCTGCGATCAGATGGAGGAAGCGGGGCCGGGCAAGAAGCTAGTGAAGCGCGAAGTGACGCGCGTGGTGACGCCGGGAACAGCCACTGAATCGTCGCTACTTCGCTCGCACGAGAACAATTACCTGGCTGCTGTGTGCCGCAATGGCACACGAGCTGGAATCGCGCATGTAGACATTTCAACAGGGGAATTTCACGCCACCGAACTGGACGTGTCGGATGTGAGTGCCGCGCTCGAGAACCTGAATGTCCGCGAAGTGCTGGCCGCTGAATCTGTAACAGACGTACCCGGATTGCGGACGGCTCTCGAAGACTGGATCTTCAGCCTGGATTATGCCGACCGGGCGCTGCGCGAACATTTTCGTTTACTAACGTTGGATGGCTGTGGGCTGGGAGGCAAACCGCTGGCGGTTTCGGCGGCGGGCGCGATCCTGCACTACTTGCGGGACACGCAGAAATCGGCGCTCGATCATTTGGAGCGGCCGTCGTTCTACGATCGCTCTGAATCGATGATTCTGGATGCCGTCACGGTGCGGAATCTGGAGCTGCTGGAGCCGCTGTTCGCGGGCGAAACCCGCGAATCCACGTTGATTCACGTGTTGGACCAGACCTGCACCGGCATGGGCGGCAGAATGTTGCGGTCGCGGTTGTTGCGGCCTTGCTTGCAGCTCGAAGAGATCGCGGCGCGGCTGGACGCGGTGCAAGCGGTTTTGCAAGCAACAATAGCGCGCTCGGAAACGCGTAAGCTGCTGGCAAATGTCCTCGACCTCGAACGGCTACTTGCGAAACTGACGCTCGGAACCGCGGGACCACGGGAGTTGCTGGCGCTGGGCCGGTCACTCGCGCTTGCGCCGAAGCTCAGAGAACAGACCACCGCGTTCGACGCCGCACGCATGCGAGCGATTGCTAGCGGGCTGGATGAGATTCCCGAGGTTCGCAATCGCGTCCTGAACGCAATTGCGGAGGAACCGCCGGTGAATCTCGCCGATGGCGGTACCATTCGTCCGGGCTATCACGCCGGTCTCGATGAGCTGCGCGATCTGAGCCGCAATAGCCGCCAATACATCGCTCAAATCGAGTTGCGCGAGCGTGCGCGGACAGGCATCCAGTCGTTGAAGGTGCGGTTCAACAATGTGTTCGGGTATTACATCGAGATCTCGAAGGCGAATCTGCACAATGCGCCTTCGGATTACCAACGAAAGCAGACGCTGGTGAATGCCGAGCGCTTCACTACGCCCGAATTGAAGGAGTTGGAAAGCAAAGTTCTGGACGCCGAAGATAAGATGCTCACGCTGGAGCGCGAGATCTTCCAGGAGTTACGCCTATTTGCGGCCGAGCATGCGGCGCGCATCCGGAAGACGGCGGCTGCGATCGCGGAGTTGGATGTCACCTGCGCGCTGGCCCAGGTGGCCGCCGAGAGTAGATACGTGCGGCCGACTTTTACCTCTACGGGTGAGATACGGATTGTGGCCGGGCGGCATCCGGTGATCGAGAAGCTGGCGGAGAAGGAAGCGCTGCGCTTCATTCCGAACGATCTTTACTTCGATTCCGAACAGCAATTCATCGCGGTGATCACGGGCCCGAACATGGGAGGAAAGTCGACTTATTTGCGGCAGGCCGCGGCCATCGTTATTCTGGCGCAGATGGGATCTTTCGTACCCGCCGATTCGGCAGCCCTTAGCATCGTGGATCGCGTGTTCACGCGGATTGGCGCGGCCGACAATCTGGCGCGCGGCCGATCGACGTTCATGGTGGAGATGACCGAGACCGCGGTGATCTTGAATACTGCGACATCTCGCAGCCTGGTGGTGCTGGATGAAATCGGGCGGGGCACCGCGACCTACGATGGATTAGCGCTGGCCTGGGCTGTTGTGGAGCACATTCATCAACGCATTCGCGCACGCACGCTGTTCGCCACACACTATCATGAGCTCACCGAGCTAGCCGACCAATTGCCAGGGGTCGCCAACCTGCATGTTTCGGTGAAAGAGGCGGGCGATCAAATAATCTTCCTGCGCAAGGTGGAACCGGGCCGCGCGGACCGCAGCTACGGAATCGAAGTAGCGCGACTGGCGGGCCTTCCGATATCGGTGGTGGAACGCGCCCGGGAGATTCTGGTTTTGCACGAGCGATCCGAACATGCGGTTACGGAAGAGCTTACGCCGCGCGCGTCTGGCCCCACGCAAATCCAACTGTTCGAGCCGGTCAACTACCAAATCGCCGAGCGCATCCGCAATTTGAAAGTGGACGAGCTGCGGCCCATCGACGCGCTGCAACTGTTGAGTGAACTGCAGCGGGAGTTGAAGCGCTAGTGCGCGTCGCGGGGTTGATCAGCGGAACGTCGGTGGATGGCATCGACGTTGCTGTCGTGGATATTGGCGATGGCATTCAAGTAGTATCCACGGCCACGATCCCGTATCCGCCCGAGGTCCGTGCGGCCATTCTTTCTGTTTCCAACGCCGCCACACACACCGGCACAATCGCACGGCTCAATTTTCTGCTGGGCGAGTTGTTCGCCGAAGCGCTCCAAAAGGCCGGCGTGCCGTTAAAGACGATAGAGCTCATCGGGTCGCACGGGCAAACTATCTTTCACGAAGGCGAGCCGGTGGAGTTTCTTGGCCGCAAAATCGCGAGCACCATGCAGATCGGCGAAGCGGCGGTTATTGCCGAGCGAACGGGCATCGAAACGATCGCGGATTTTCGACCCAGCGATATGGCGGCCGGTGGCAAAGGTGCGCCACTGGTGCCGTTTCTCGACTATCAGCTCTTCCGGCATCCCGGACAGGCGCGCATCGCGCTCAACATCGGCGGCATCGCGAACATCACCGTGATTCCGGCTGCGGCGAATCCAGAGGATGTGATTGCCTTCGACACCGGTCCAGGCAACATGGTGATGGATGCCCTAGCGCCGCCGTTCGATCGCGATGGAGAACGCGCCCGCGCGGGTCAAGTAAACGCCGCGCTGCTCGATCGACTTCTCACAGATCCGTATTACCATCGCGACGCGCCCAAATCCTGCGGCCGTGAACAATATGGCGCGGAGTTCCTGCGCGAGACTGGTATCGACATCGCGTCCGCCACGGAATTGACCGCGCGTACGATTGCGATGGCGATTGAGCGGTATCCCGCCACGCGCGAGGTGATCGTCTCCGGCGGTGGCGCGCACAATCGATACTTGATGGAACGGCTGCCTGTCTTGCTAAAGGCGCGATTGACCACGACGGCGGAATTCGGAATCGGCGTGGATACGAAAGAAGCTATCCTTTTCGCGCTGCTGGCGTACCAGACGTACCAGGGGCGACCGGGCAATCTGCCGTCGGCCACCGGAGCGCGCAAACCGATGATCTTGGGGAAGATCTCTCGCGGAACAAGCACGAGTTCGGGTGCGTAACCACAGACAGAGGTGACCCGATGTTTTGCACCAAGTGCGGATCCGAACTCAGGGAACTGGACAACTTTTGTTCCGCCTGCGGGTCTGGAACAACACGGGCGGCAGCGGGACAAGGCTCCTGGACGCTGCCCGCGGAACGCCTGAGCCGTCCAATGAGTGAAGCCAAGATTGCCGGAGTTTGCGCAGGATTCGCCCGCTATTTCGGAATAGACGTGACGCTGGTTCGGGTGCTGTGGGTCGTGCTAACGGTTTTTCCGCTGCCCTTCTTTGGCGTTGTCTCGTACATCGTCGCCTGGATCGTGATGCCAAAAGATCCGGTGACGGTACCAATGCACGCGCACGCGCCGAATTAGCGCATCTGGCTCTCCACTTCCTGCAACCAATCCGGACGCTTCAGCACTTCGCGCGGTTTACTGCCGTCGGGCGGCCCGATAATGCCTTCATGCTGCATCATGTCGAGAATTCGCGCGGCGCGGCCGTAGCCTAATCGCAAGCGGCGCTGCAGCGTGGATGTCGACGCCTTGCCCATCTCCAGCACCACGCGCACGGCGTCTTGATATGCCGGATCGTCCCCACCTTCAAACTCGGCTGCCTCTGCGTCTTCCTCCTCCGTCGGCGGAGCCTGCAGGAACGTTTGATCGTAATCCGGCCGGGCTTGCCCCTTCCAGCATTCGACTACGCGATTGATTTCGGCCTCGGTGACGAAGGCGCCGTGGACGCGCGTGAGCCGGGAAGATCCGGGCGGCAGGAACAGCATGTCGCCTTTGCCCAATAAATGCTCGGCGCCCATTACATCCAGCACCGTGCGGGAATCCACGCGGGTGGCCACGCGGAAGCTGATGCGCGACGGAAAGTTCGCTTTGATCAGACCGGTGATAACGTCCACGCTGGGCCGCTGCGTCGCCAGCACCAAATGCATTCCCACTGCGCGCGCCATTTGCGCCAGTCGAGCCACGGCTTCTTCCACGTTGGCACGCTCCAGCATCATGAGATCGGCCAGCTCATCGATCACGATCAAAATGAACGGGAGCGGCTTCAGATCCTCCGCCAGCGGTTCGTCTTCCTCGAACAGGCTGCGTGGCTCGCTCGCCAAGGCCCGCACTTTCTTGTTGAATTGATCGATGTTGCGGACGCCTTGCCCAGCCAGCAGCTTCAAACGCCGTTCCATCTCGAGAACGGCATTGCGCAACGCGTAAGTAGCCTTTTTGGGATCGGTGATTACCGGCGTCAGCAAATGTGGAATACCCTCATAAAGGCCCATTTCCAGGCGTTTGGGGTCCACCAGGATCATGCGCACTTCATCGGGAGTGGACTTATAGAGGATCGACATGATCATCGAATTGAGCATCACGCTTTTACCCGCTCCGGTAGAGCCCGCGATTAAGAGGTGAGGCATCGATTCCAGCGCCGCCACTTTGATGCGTCCGTTGATGTCCTTGCCCAGGCACATGGTCAGGCGCGAGCTAGAGTCGATGAACTCTTCCGATTCCAGGATCTGCCGGAGACTGATCACTTCGCGGCGCGTGTTGGGAACCTCGATTCCCACGGTCGGCTTGCCAGGAATGCGTTCGATCAGGATGGATTCAGCTTGCAAGCCGAGGCATAGATCTTCAGTGAGCGTGGTGATGCGGCTGTACTTGACACCGGCCTCGGGCTTGAATTCGAACGTGGTGACGACAGGTCCGGGGTTGATCTGCACCACGCCGCCGTGAACATTGAATTCTTCAAACTTGGATTTGATGCGCGCGGCGATTTCTTTTAGCTCCAGCGAATCGAAGGGGTTCCGCGCCGGCACTTCGTTGAGCAGCGCGGTGGAGGGCAGCCGATAAGCCGGATGCTCCGTGATGTCCGGCGCGGGCTTGCGCTTGCGAACGGGAGCGGGGGCCGGTTCAGGTTCGCGCACGGGCTCCGGCACGGCTTCCCAGGGCGGGCGCGACGAAGAGGGCGGAGGTTGGTATTCGAGTTCGTGAATCGGAATGTCCTGGTGAAGTGGCGGTTCCGGCTCTTCCACCGGCGCTGCATGGTAGGTCTGCTGCGGCTCCAGTGGATCCACTACCGGAATCTGGGGCTCTTCGCGTGGAATTGCGGCGGTCTGTTGCGCAGCGGCCTGCTGTTCGGCCCGGGAGGCAGCGCGCCGTTCGGCACGTTCCTGCGCCAGCGCTACTCTCTGCTCGTGCCGGCGCTGCTGCCAGGCGGCAAAGCGCGCATAGAATCCGGCATAGAAGCGGGCAATGAAGCTGAGTGGTCCGGCCAGCCAGCGCGCCACAATCACCATTGAAAACTTGGAGATCAAGTACATCGAGAGGATCAGGCAGATGCCGGTGAATAAGACTGTTCCCATCACGTTTAACTTCGATAGGAGCGAATCGGCAATCAGGATCCCCACCACGCCGCCCGCGGAAAATGCTCCATTCCAGGGGCGCCAGAACGGCCGGATGGAAAGCGCGGTAGAAATACTGAGGAAGAACACCACAGAGCCGAACACCTTGACGCCGGCGGCTTGGATGTCCGCTGAACGGATCCATTTCCACGCTAGAAGCCAGAGGAGTACCGGCAAACTAAAGGCGCTGAGGCCCAGCAATTGAAAACAGAGATCCGCGATGTACGATCCGGCCAGCCCCGTCAGGTTATGCGCGCGCGTCGCGCCGGTCACCGAATTCCAGGAGGGATCTTGCGGGTGATAGGAGATCAGGCACAGGATCAAAAAGAATCCGGTGAATAGATACACCAATCCGGCGGCTTCGTTGAGTCTGTGGAAGCGTGTCGGTCCTAAAATCTTCATCCCGCTGAGAAGCGGAAAAATGCAGCCAGAGCGATTACTATTATGCCAAAAACGATTCGATAGTATACGAACGGCATCAAACTGCTGCGTCGAAGGTAGCGGAGGAAGAAGGCGATCACGATGGCGCCCAGCACTCCGGAGACAATAATTCCCACCACGATGGGCAGCTTCATGTCCGCGGGGATGCCGCCTCCTTTGTCAATGTCCCAGGCTTTCTTCGCCACCGCGGCTGCGATAGCTGGTGTCGAAAGCAGGAACGAAAAGCGCGCGGCGGTCTCGCGATTCATGTTGCGGAACAGCCCCGCGCTGATCGTGGCGCCGCTGCGAGAAGTACCGGGAATCACCGAAACGGCCTGGGCCAGACCCACCGCGATTCCGTCGCTCCACTGGATGGTGCTCATCGACTTGCTGCCGACGCGCCGCCGCTCGGCGATCCAGATAACGATGCCGACCAGGATCAGCATCGTGCCAATCACGTAGGGCTGCCGCCAGGTGGTATCAGCCTGCTTGTCGAAAAGATAACCAATGATGCCGATCGGAATGGATGCGACGGCGAGCAACCAGAGAAGATTGCGATTCTGCCTGAGATCGGGATCGCTTCCGATGTTCAAGCCGAAGGCCTGGCCGATGATTTGGATCCAATCGCGAAAGAAGTAGATGATCACCGCGACCAGCGTGCCCGCGTGCAGCGCGACATCGAAGGTCAGGCCGCCATCTTTCCAACCAAAGAGCCACGGGATGAGCACCAGATGCGCGGTGCTGCTAATGGGCAGAAATTCGGTGAGCGCCTGGACAATCGCAAGGACGACTGCTTGATAAATGGGCATGAACTAGCATCGTAGCAATTTAATGCACCACAACCTTCGCCAGTCCTGCGTTGTTCGCCGTATCGTAGGCGCGGACCACTAACAGGTGCTCGCCGGCGCGAAGCCGGTCGATCGCGATGTGATACTGCTCGCGCGGTGAATCGGTAACGCCGTCGGCCGCCTCCACCGGAGTCCATGGGCCCGCGTCGAGTGAATACTCAAAGCGCCGCAAGGGCGAGGTCTGATCCACGACGTCGGCGTCCACCTCCACGCGCTCATTGGAGCGGCGGGGCGCGCCCAGAGTTACGACGGGCGGTGTGTTGTCGATCAAGACCGGAGAGCTGACCAACTCGTCGGTGCGCGCGACATTGGCCGCGTTCGATGGCTGATCGGAAGCGATCACGCGGAAGTAGTAACGGCCGTCGGCCAGGACGTCGCCATCCAGCAGCAGCGAATTCTCGGCAATATTGGCCCGCAGCAGTTTCCACTCCTTCTCGTCTTCGCCGCGAAAATAGAGCGAGTAGAGCAGGCGATCGCCATCCGGGTCGTCGGCTTGCCAAGTTACTTGCACCTGCGATCCGGAGCCATGCGAAAGCGTCTGCGTCGGTGTGCCGGCGGGAGTTGACGTCTCGCCTGTATCAGTTACGGTGATGCTGTAGGCTGCCGCCGTGGAACTGGTAGCCGCCGTGGAGGCTTTCTGCGCCGAGTTTTGCATGGTCACGCTGATGCTGCGGATGACGGGCGGATTGTTCTGCGGAAGATAAGCGATACTCACGTTCTCGATGGCTGCGCCCGGACCCTCCAGGCTGGCGCGCCATTGAATGTAACGGGCGTTGGGGCTGCGGATCAGCGCGTCATGTGCATCATTGCGCGCATCGGTCAGTGGGTCTGACCAGTCGCTCCAGGTCTTGTCCGGACGCGCGGAGTTACCCGATCGCGTCGCAAGCTGCACCTTCCCACCGGCGCTGCGCCACGAGATGCGTCCCCAACGCGCAACGGAGCCGGAATCGTGCACCGGCGAGTCATAGCTGCCGCTCGGGCCCGCTGCGTCGGCCAACCGGAAAACTTTGCCCATGTCGCCGGTAGCGGCCACCAATCCATCCGGAGATTCCAGCAGCCGAGTGGCCTCGCCTTCATTGGTTTCCACCATCAACGTCGCCTTGCGATCCGAGCCCAGACGGTACAGCCGTCCTTGGCCGTCCGTAGCGAAATACAGGGATCCATTGGGCCGCGCAACCAAGCTGTAGACGTTCTCTTCTTTGGAACTCCACAGCGTCTCTACCGTGTCGTCTGGATTGATCTTATAGACAGCGGATTTATCCACGCCGGGGATTTCGGCCAGAGGGCTGGCGCTGGCCACTTGTTGCACAGGCTGAACCACCGTCGCGGTGGGCGTACCAGCCTTCGGCTTAATCTCGGTCTCCGCCTGCGAATCGGCTGAATCGGTCACCGTGATGGACGTCGTCGGCGCCGTCACCGTGACGGCCAGCGGAGATGAGAGCGCGGTAGTCAAAGGTTGGGAGCGATTCGCGATGGAACCGCCCAGCGCCGCTGCGTAGATGGTGCCGTCCGGCATGGGAACGATGGAACGGATCTCGGGCAGGGCCGCGTTGTAGAGCACGAACGCTTTGTCTTTAGCGCTGATGCGATACAGGATGCCATTGGGCTCCGTGCCGGCGAGCACATTGTTGTGCGAATCGAAGGCTAGCGCGGTGACGTGCGATTGGCCGGTTTCGTAATAGGTCTCGGCTTTCCCGGATTTGTCGACGCGATAGATATTGCCAGGATTTCCGGCGCCCACGTACAAGCTCCCATCCTTTGCGAAGGCGAGCGCCCAGATGTACTTCGCTTGAGGCGAAAAAAACTCAGTGGCTTTCCCTTTTTCGATTCGATAGACTTTTCCATCCGGCGAAGTGGCGGCGTACAGAACACCGTCGGCATCCACGGCCACGGCGAAAACCTCGGGCTGATCGGACGTCCAGACCAAATTGTTGGCCCCGGAGGCAGTGATCTGGTAGACGCGTCCGCGATGTCCGGTACCCGCGTAAATCGATCCATCAGGGCCGCGCGCAATGCTCCAGATGGTCGGCTGGCCAGAGTTGAACACGGTCTCAAGCTTAGGCGCGAGCGTCAAGCGGCCATCGCGATCCAGCGAAATTCCCTGAAAACGGCCTTTCAGGAAATCCTGATAGGTGTTCATCTCCCAGGTGGCCGTGGTGGCGGCGCACAGGGACGTGATCACCACTATGCAATTCAGCGCGGTTGCTAGCGCTGTCGTGCGAAGCACCTTCATTCTGTTACTTCCACTTGCGCTGTCTTCGACCCACTCACTACGACGTCGCCGGTTGGAATCTGTAATTCATCGATTTTCGAACCCCGCGGCACCCACACACCTTGCGCCGCCTGCGCTTTGGCCAGGATCAAGCCCACCGAAGGCGGCGGGTCCGGCAAATCCTGTCCCGAGACTTGGAACGCCGGGTCTGTTCGCCATACGCGCACGTATGCGTTGGTATTGGGCCGTAGATTATTCAGGAACGAGACCAATTGCGTGGCGCTCTTGGGCGCCTCCGATGCCAGCTGCTGATAGTCCAGCGAGTTCGACATAGCGCCATCGGAAACCGTAAAGTTCAGCGTGCCGGCCGGCGCGCCCACGGGAACCTGGTAGCGGACGCTCTTCTGCACCTCCAACCCGTTTTCTCCAGTCAGGGTGACGGCCAACTCCACCGAACCCCCTGGATGAACCTGTTTTGGCGAGGCCGTGATTTGATCCACTTGCAGAAACCGTTTCCGTTCCGACGCTTCGATCTCCAGGTTGATGCTTTTGATCTTCAGCGCATCGAAGCCCGCGCCCAGAATGGATGAGAGCGGAGAGGCCACGCCCGTGGACGCTTGCAGCGGCACGTTGAAATCGCCCGCGTAGGTGTTGTCCAGTTTCAGCGGCGGAGCGCCATTCACGAATTCCACGCCGCCGCGCAGCGAATAACTGGCAAGCCCCAGGGTGCGCTCGGTAGCGTCCATCGCCGAATACACCGCGGTCTGCACGATATAAGGCGAGAGCACGCGATCCTGAATCATTTGCATGTGATAGGCGAGCGGCGCGCGGCGTCCATCCTTCACTGTAATGGCAAATGGAATCGTGTCGGCCTTGCGGCCCAATTCGCCATAGATGCTGGTGCTGCGGTCCTGCGTGATGGCGCCCATCCACTCCAGGGGGGACGAAATTTTGAAGGATGACGAGAGATTCGGCAACAGCGTGAGCACTTCGGCCCGGGCGAACGGCAGTTCGGTATTTCCCACCGACATGAACTGATGCCCGAAGGCGTAGATCTTTTTGCCGGCCACCGCGGTTACCGTACCCTCGGCGCCAATGCTCATGTCCCCGGAGAGCAACTCCACCGCGATCATGTCGCCGGGCCGGAGCGATGCGGGCGCACCCATCTTAGACGGCAGCTTGCCCCCGCTTGAAACGCCCTGGCGCGGTTCCAGCCCCAATTTCTTGAGCTGGGGAGCGAATTGGTCCAGCGTCCCGGCGGTGAATCCGCTAAACGAAACAGGCGTCGCGATATCGATGAGTCTGGAGGCAAAAGAGTCGACGTTCGTGGCAACCTTTCGAACTGGGGTATGCCCAGGGTTTTTGCTGGCTGGCTCTTTGCCGCCTGAATCACCCACCGCCAGCATCTCTTCGATGGGCCGGATCCCCGCAATGGGTTCTTTAGAGAAGTTGAAAGCCAGCGCCACCGCGCCCAGCAGGCGTCCGTCGATGTAAACCGGGCTCCCACTCATGCCCTGCATGACACCGGTCTCTTGCAGCGGTCCGCCGGAGAGGCGGGCCAGGATGATGGACTGCCGCGGCCCCACGTTTTCGAGCACTCCCAGGATGTCCACCTGGAATTCCTCGATTTTATTGCCCTGAAAGACGGTTTTTCCGATGGCGTGCTGGCCGGCGCGCACATCGCGCAACGGGTAGATCGCAATCTGCCCAATTGCCAGTTGCGGCCACACACTCGCCGCGAAAATGAGTGAGACGAAAAAACGCAAAACGCTCACTATTACATTCTAGCCCTTACCGCAATGACCGCCCAACTAACCGCTCTCTTGCTCATCGCCTGCTATGGCCCGCTGCTGGCCGGGTTGGCCAAGCAATGGGCCACCGATCCGGACATGTCCCACGGATTCCTGGTGCTCCCGGTGGTGGCGTTTGTGGTTTGGCGGCGGCGTGCGGAGTTGGCTGCGGCGCTACATGACGGAGCCTCCGAGCCCAATTGGTGGGGACTGGCGATAGCGCTGTGGGGTACGGTACAAATGCTGCTGGGCACGTTGGCGGCGCAGGTGTTCATCACGCGGACGGCGTTTCTGGTTTCTTTGACTGGGGCTGTGCTGTTTCTCGGAGGCACGCGAGCGCTAAAGACGCTGGCGTTTCCGCTCCTGCTTCTCCTCTTTCTGTTCCCGATTCCCGGGATCGTCTACGCGCGTATCACGCTGCCCCTGCAAATTTTCGCATCGGCCACCGCCGAAGCGGTTTTGAATTGGATGGGAATTCCCGTCTTGCGCGACGGCAACATCCTGGAGCTTCCGCACGAGCGGCTGTCCGTGGTGGAAGCGTGCAGTGGCATTCGCTCACTGCTCTCGCTGTCGTTTCTGTCGCTAATCTACGCTTACTTCTTCGACAAGCGGGTGGGCATGCGCTGGGTGCTGCTGGTAACAACCGTTCCGATCGCGATCGCGGCAAATGCAGCGCGCGTCACACTGACGGGCATCTTGAGCGAATATCATGCCGGCCTGGCGCACGGCGCGTTTCATTTGTTCGAAGGATGGGTGCTGTTTGTGGTGGCGCTCAGTCTGCTTGTCACGGTTCATCTCGGATTATGCCGCTGCCTCATCGCCCAACGGTGATCTTCAATTTGCTCCTGGTGGTCCAGGGCGCGGCGTTCTATGAATTGGGGCGTCGCGCTGAGGTAATCCCGCAGTCCAAGCCGCTGTCGGCATTCCCTACATTAATAGGCAATTGGCAAATGGTGCGGGAAGGTGTCCTGGAGCAGGACGAAAAAGACGTTCTGCGGGCTGACGATTATCTGACGCGCCAATACGCGGCGCCTGGAAAAACCGCCAGCCTCTTCGTCGCCTACTTCCGATCGCAGCGCGCTGGGCAAACGCCGCATTCGCCCAAGAATTGCCTGCCGGGATCGGGCTGGAGCTGGTCTGTGTCCGACACGATTCACGTGGACATCGCGGGGCGCGGGCAGCCCATCCAGATCAATCGTTATATAGTTTCCAAAAGCGACGATCATGCCGTCGTACTGTACTGGTATCAATCGCGCGATCGCGTGGTGGCGAGTGAATATCGGGCTGCGGCCTTTACCGCTTGGGATGCGCTCCGGCACAACCGAACCGACACGGAGCTAGTGCGCGTGGTCACGCCGGACACGCAAAGTGGCGTCGAGTTCATCCGGGCATTTTTCACGAAGCTACGCCGCTACAATCAAGATCAGTGAGGACGTTCGATGTCATCGTCGTCGGCGCTGGACCCGCCGGTGCCACCGCCGCCAAAATTCTCGGCGAGGCTGGCGTCGACACACTATTGTTGGACAAAAGCTCTTTCCCGCGCGATAAACCATGCGGCGGCGGAATCAGTGCGCGGGCTTTGGCCCGATTTCCGTACCTCCAAGATTCGCTCGCGAGCATTCCGTCGAACTGGGTGAGCAAGGTCCATTTCGAATCGCCTTCTGGCTTTGTAGTGGATTACCGATCGCCCGAACCGTTGTATTTGATGATCCGGCGCTGCGAATTCGATAATCTGCTGTTCTCGCTGGCACGGCCGCACGTCGAAGTCGCAGCAGGTGCGCTCGCGCGCAAGATCGCTTTTCGTTCCGATCACATCAGCGTCAGTACCGATTCCCGCGAATACCGCGCCCGCATGGTCATCGGCTGCGATGGAGCGAACAGCATCGTCGCACGCGCATCGGGGCTCCGCACCGGCAGCGTCCAAAGCGATTACGCCATCGACATGATGGAGGAGACGCCGCAACAAGAACTGAGCACGGCCGAGCGCGACCGCATGTATATCTACTACCGGATTCGCAGCCACTATGGCTATGGCTATGTTTTTCCGAAGACCAGCCATCTGAACGTTGGCGTCGGATTCAAGCTGGATTACTACCTGTCGAATCTGCGCGGCGAGCATTACGCGCATCACCAGGCTTTCGTCGACGATCTGAAGTCGAAGCATCTGCTCGCCGGCCAATCCAATCGGACCAATTTCCGTGCGTTTCCGCTGCCGATTTCCGGACCTCTTGCGCGCACGTACTCGGATCGAGTGTTACTCGCTGGCGATGCCGGTGGCTTCGTCAACGCACTCACCGCCGAAGGCATTTACTATGCCATGGTGAGCGGCGAGCTCGCCGCTCGCGCGGCCATCGACGCAATCCGCACTGGCAATTTCGCGAAGGCCCAACTACTCGGCTACGAAACCGCATGGAAGAAGGGAATTGGCGACGAGCTTTCGCACAGCGTTCGGCTTCAAAAGCTGCTGCTTGCTGATCCCGGTCGAATCGACCGCATTGTTCGCGCCGCCAGCCGCCACGCCGTATTCGCCGACTTACTGGCCCGTTACGCCACCGGTGCAATGAGCCACGTACAATTTAGACGATCGCTGATGCGGCGCGCCTTGCCGGTATATGTTCGGGAAAAAACGAGGCGTCTACTTCATGGCCAAGCTTCGTAACGCACGATGGTTCATCGCCGGCGGCCTCTCGCTGCTGGTTGGGTCCCTGTTCGCCTTCCAACGCCAGTTCCGCGAGTATCCGGGCATCGAATACGACGATTTTCCGCTGCCGCAAGACGCGGGGGAGAAAACCGAGTTCGCCTTCGCGCGATTGATGTATCCGCCTGCCCCCACCGCCATGTTCGATCGCGCAGGGCCTCGTTGGGCGGAAGGGATGTCCAGCTGGACGCAGGATTATCCCCGCGCAGATCGCCATTTCCTGCTGGCTCTCCGCCGCCTTACGCGCATTCACACACGTTCCGTGGAGCAGCCCGTCAATCTGGACGATGGCGACGACGTCTATAACTGGCCGTGGCTCTACGCGGTGCGTCCCGGGGAATGGCAGCTTACCGATGCCCAGGCGCGCAAGCTCCGCGACTATCTGCTGCGCGGCGGATTCTTCATGGCGGACGACTTTTGGGGCACCCCTGAGTGGGCCGTATTTTGGGACAGCATGGGCCGCGTCTTCCCGGACCGTCCTGCGGTGGAGCTCGAAAATAGCAACGCCATCTTCCATACCATTTACGACCTGGACGACCGCTATCAAGTACCGGGGGCATGGGGACTCTATGGCCGCGGCTATCAGAACGATGGCCGGGTGGCCCACTGGAAGGGCATCTTCGATGACAAAGGGCGCCTGATGGTGGCCATCACCCAGAATTCCGATCTGGGCGATTCCTGGGAGTGGGCCGACGCACCCGAGTACCCGGAACGCTACTCGGCGCTGGGGATTCGCATCGGCGTGAATTACATCACCTATGCCCTGACGCATTGATCAAAGACGACTCACTAAAACAAGACTTGCGCTAGGGTAGACTCTTTATGACATGCCGCTTTCCGCGGGCGACAAACTGGGCGCCTACGAAATCATTTCTCAGCTGGGTGCTGGCGGCTCCGGAGAAGTCTGGAAAGCGCGCGATACACGGCTGGATCGCATCGTCGCGCTGAAAGTTTCGAAGCAAGAATTCAGTGAGCGGTTTGAGCGCGAGGCGCGTGCCGTAGCGGCTCTCAATCATCCGCACATCTGCCAGATCTACGACATCGGGCCCAATTACCTGGTGATGGAGTACGTCGACGGAGCGCCGCTTCAAGCGCCGCTCTCTTTCCAGCAGGCCGCGGAATATTCTTATCAGATTTTGGACGCGTTGGATGCCGCGCACAAGAAAGGCATCACGCATCGCGATCTGAAGCCCGCTAATATCCTGGTGTCGCGGGCCGGCATTAAGCTGCTGGATTTTGGACTCGCCAAGCATGCTGGTCCACTCAAAGAAACCGACGAGACTCTTACTCAGGCCATCACGGGCGAAGGTGAAATCGTCGGCACGCTGCAGTATATGTCGCCGGAGCAGTTGCAGGGCAAAGAAGCCGACGCCCGGAGCGACCTGTTCTCGTTCGGATGCGTGCTCTACGAGATGCTAGCCGGGCGCCGGCCCTTCGAAGGGCAGAACGCGGCTACCGTAATCGCCGCCATTTTGGACAAGCAACCTGCTCCGTTGCCCGTCCCGCCCGCGCTCGATGGAGTGGTGCGCACGTTCCTCAATAAAGATCCAGGCCAGCGTTATCAAACGGCGCCGGAAGCCCAACGCGCGCTGGCATGGGCCTTCGAGCAGCGGGAGGGAGTTTCGTCCGGGTCCCGCGGAGCGTGGTGGGTTGCAGCGGCTGTGGCCCTTGTAATCGGCGCGCTCGGCGGTTGGGCTGTGGCGCACTTTTGGCGAACTACTACCGAAGTCCGCGCGCTTCGCTTCGACATCGCGCCCCCTGGAAACGGGAGATTTACGATCGGGGCCGGTTCGGGAGGTATCGCGCTCTCTCCGGACGGAAAAACCGCCGCCTATGTCGTGACATTGGGCGAACGTAGCGGCTTGTGGGTTCGAACGCTGGATGGCACGGTGGTGCGGCCGTTGCTTGGCACCGAAGGCGCGCAGTCGCCCTTTTGGTCGCCCGATAGCAAATCCATTGCAT
This sequence comes from Bryobacteraceae bacterium, assembly GCA_049518655.1. GTDB lineage: Bacteria > Acidobacteriota > Terriglobia > Bryobacterales > Bryobacteraceae > Palsa-89. The sequence continues at coordinate 187,361 of JBEKRO010000001.1, forward strand.
TCTTCACCGAAGGCAAGCTGCGCCGCATCGATCTTGCCGCGCCCGCACCAACCACGATCTGCGACACGCCCGGCCCAGGACGCGGCGGTACGTGGACCAACGATGGTCGCATTTTGTTTGCGTTTTTGGCGAGCGGCATCTTTCAGGTACCTGCGGCGGGCGGCACGCCCACTCTGCTCACCAGGTTCGATCTGGCCAATGGCGATGCAGCGCACTATTGGCCGCAAGTGCTGGCCGATGAAAACTTCCTGTATCTGGCGCAAAGCACCAAGCCGGATGAGAGCGGCGTCTTTGCGGCATCGCTCGCCAATCCGAGCAATCGCGTTCGCCTAGTGACCACCGATACGAACGCCATCTACGCGTCCGGCTACCTGCTCTGGATGCGGGGAACAACGCTGATGGCCCAGCGCTTCGACCCAAAGAGACTGAGGCTGACGGGCGAGCCGGCTCCGGTGGCCGATCCCGTGGGCAAGTCTGCCATTACCGGCCGAATGAATATCGCCGCGTCGGGCAATGGATTGCTCCTTTACTCCGCGAGTGGTTCGAATCAACTTACATGGCTGGACCCAACCGGCAAACCGTCGGGAACGCTGGGCGAGCCGAATGACTACGTCATCTTTCGGATCTCTCCCGATGGCCATCGCATCGCCGCGGCTATTGGAAATCCGACGCGCGCCGATCTCTGGCTGCTCGACGTCGAGCGCGGCGTATCCAGCCGGTTCACGTTCACCGGCACCGCACATTCAGCTCCGGTCTGGTCGCCCGACGGCCGCACCCTTATCTACCGCGACGGCAGCTCCATCTTTCGCAAGGATTCCAATGGCGGCGGCGAAGAACAGCGCGTGACGCAATCGAGCCCGATTCAATCCCCTACCGATTGGTCGCGTGATGGACGCATGATCTTGTTTAATCAATTGACTGCCAGAACCGACTCCGACCTTTGGGTTCTTCCCGTCACTCCCGACGGCCATCCCACCGGACCGCCGCAGCCTTACTTACAAACCCGATTCAATGAACAAGACGGCCAGTTTTCACCTGATGCGGATCCGAAGTGGGTGGCCTATACGTCCAACGAATCCGGACAGCGCGAGGTGTACGTGCAAGCCTTTCCTCAGGCGCGCGGCAAGTTTCAAGTATCGGTGGGCGGAGGGCGCTTTCCCAAATGGGGCCCGGGCGGCAGCAAGTTGTTCTATGTTTCGCTCAACGACAAGCTGATGGAGGTGGATCTCAAGTTCGGCAAGGATTCGGTGGAACCTGCCGCGCCGCGCGAACTTTTTCCGCTTCCTACCCCCACCATCAACTTCATTCCCTACGATGTCAGCGCGGACGGTGAGCGCTTCCTGGTGCAAGCTCCGCCGCAGCAGGCATCGCCGTTATCGGTGATCGTCGATTGGCCCGCGCTGGTGAAGTGACGGGTGAAGCATGGCACAAAGGATGCCATACGGCGTGCCATAATTAAGAGGAATGAGGAACTTTCATCTGCCGCTGCCGGATCAGGTTTATGACGAGCTAAAGGCAGAAGCCCAACGCAGCCAGATACCCGCCACCTCAATGGCTAGGCACGCGATTCAATCGTGGCTCAGCGCGCGCAAGAAAGCCGCGCGCAAACAAGCCATCGCGGTTTATGCTGCCGAAATGGCCGGAACAGAGTTCGACTTGGATCCCGAACTCGAAGCCGCCTCGCTGGAGTTTCTCGCCAAGAGCGAAGCCTCGAAACTGCGGCCCCGAAAGCGATGACACGTGGCGATATATACTGGGCCGATCTTTCTCCCCGCTCGGGTTCAGAACAGAGTGGGAGGCGGCCGGTAATCGTTGTTTCCCACGACGGGTTCAACCAGACTCGAAACTGGCGATCCGCGATCGTCGTGCCGATGTCTACCTCCAAGGCTCAAGCCAAACGTGGACTCACCGCAGTGGAAATTCCCGCCGGCGCTAACGGGCTCAATCGTCCCGGCATCGCTATATGTCATCAAGTGACTACGGTCGACCGATCGAAACTCACTCGATATACCGGACGATTGTCCCGAGAACTGCTCAGGGCGGTGGAAGAAGGCCTGAGAGCGGCACTCGATCTGGACTGAGCTCGATCAAAAGCGTGTTCCAGCATAGACCAGTCTGGCGGCACGTTCGTCCGCCGTGGAAAGTAGCCGATCAATATTGGCGCAATCAACGGAACAGCGTCTTTACGTAGTCCGCGCCTAGCCCTACCTTCTCGTAGTGGGCCCGGCAGAGTGCGATGTAATTGTGCACGTCGAAGTGCCCGTTCGATTCGCCGTTTTCATCCAGCCAGATCAGCGGACCTTGCACCACGAAGAATACCTTCATCGGATCTTTGTGCTCGTAGGCCACCAGCGTATGTGCTTCGCCGGGAGTTTCATAGATGAAGTCGCCCGCGGTCGCAGTCCAATCGTGTTCCAGGTAACCCCACTTGCCCGAAATCGTGTAGGCGAACACTTCGTGCGGATGATAGTGGCGATTCACCAAGCCCGCACTTTTCGCCATCAGGATGTCGCACCATTTGTTCTGGCCGGGCGAAATCCATAGGGGTTTCGATGAGACGGTGTCGGTGAATGGCACGAACAAACGCTCGTCGCCTCCAGGAGCGTTGTGTGAGTAAACCTCCGGTAGTGCGTCCAACTGGAAAACTTTTTGGATCGGCTTCAGATCCTTCCAAAATTCGGTGATGGCTGCTTCAGGCATAGGCGTATCCAAAATATCAAGGTTATTTCCGCTTTACCCGAAACGCAAGGATTCCATCACGTTGGTACGGGCCGCCCGCAACGCTGGCAGGGCACACGCAAATATGCCAGCCAGCAGGATGCCACTCGCGACAGCGATCCAAGTGGTGGTATCGTCGAATCCCACGCCATAAAGTTGGCTGGCGATGTACCGGTGCGCAACCCAGGCGCCTACGCAGCCGAGCGCGGCTCCTGCGATCACGAGGCGCAATCCACTGAAGCAAACCAAGGCCGCGATGGCCCGACCGCTGGCCCCGATCGCCATCCGAATTCCGATTTCGCGACGCCGCACGGCAATCGAGTAGGAAAGCAGACCATAGAGTCCGAGCGCGGAGAGTAAGGTACCCGCGATCCCAAACAGCGTGACAAGGAAGACCACGAAGCGGCGAGTCTTGAGCGAGTGATTCACATAAGTCTCCAAGAAAGACACTTCGTGTACCGGCTGATCTCTATCAATCTGCGTCACTATCCGCTGCACGTCGTTTGTTAACCCCGCCATGGGGAGTTTGCTGCGAATCACAAGCGTCTCAGCGGCCCCGCCGAAGTAGATGGTGGGTGGGCCCTCCACATCTAAACCGGTTGTCTTTACACTGCCCACCACACCGATAATCTGGTAGATCCCCGCGGGAGTTTTTAAAGACTGGCCGATGGGATCTTCGCCTCCGAAATATCGTTGAGCCAACGTCTGATCCACTACCGCGATTGGTTGCGAACCGAGGGTTTCTTCATCCTTGAAGAAGCGGCCGCGGAGCAGTGGAATCTCCAGCGTCTTCAGATAATCGGGAAAGACGTAGTTCACATTGGCGTACGAGCTCACGCGCGCCTTCGGCCGGCCAACGATCTCAAAAATGCTCACATTCTCGCCATAGCCGAAGGGCAGGAGCGAGCAGCCAGAGGCCGACTCTACGCCCGGGATGTGTTTCGTTCGTTGCAGTACCTGTGCGATGAAGCCGGCTCGCGATTCAAGCGTTGGGTACCGCAATCGAGGCAAGGAAATCTCTATGGTCAGGACATTATGTGGATTAAAGCCCAGCGGTGCTTCCAGCAAGCGGAGGAAACTTCGAAGCAGGAGTCCACCCGATAACAGTAGAGTCGTGGCGATGCCCACCTGCCCCACAATCAGCGCTTGCTGCCAGCGCCGTTTTCCCGCGCTTACCGTGCGCTGGTGGCCTCCTTCTTTGAGCGACTCTATCGTTGCGGCACGAGTCGCGGTCCACGCCGGATAAAAACCGCACACGATGCCGGTGGCGAGCGTTAATACTGTGCCGAACCAAAACACGGGCCATTCGAATTCCGGTTTGCCCGCCGGAGGTCCGTATTTCGCCAGTGCACCCAGGGCCACCTTCGCGATCAACAATCCAGCCGCGCCGCCGGCGATCGCCAGTAACAGCACCTCCGTCAAGGCCTGTCGCGCGATTCGCAAACGGCTGGCGCCCAATGCCATGCGCAGCGAAAAATCGAACTGCCGTTCCGTTGCCCGCACCAGCAGGAGCCCAGCCACATTGGCGCACACAACACTGAGCAGGCCAGTGACTGCGGCGAACAACAACATCATCCAACGCCGCACCGATCCGTCATCGTTGCGCGCCATGGGCAGCAGGAAGAATTGCCAGCCCGCTCGCTCGCGTGGCGACCCGTCGTGTTGCATCGCCATCCGACGGCTGAGAGTATCCAGCTGCGTGGAAGCCCGATCGCTGCTTAGTGCCGGCGCCAGGCGCGCAACCATACGCAAGTAGTAACCGGCGTTGACTCGTGACGCCAGCTCCTTGGGCTGAAAGGCCACCGGCGTCCACATTTCTGTGACGTCGTTCGGAAACTGGAACGAGCGCGGCATGACGCCTACAATCCGATATTGCTCGCCATTGAGCTGGATCGACTGACGCAGAATTTGGGAATCACCCGCGTATGCGCTGCGCCAATACACCTCGCTCAATACCACGGCATGCGGCCCGTTGTAGCGCTCTTCTTCGGGGGTGAACACGCGTCCGATCAGCGGTTTCACATCCAGCGTGCGGAAAAGGCTGGAGGTCATCGCCACCGCGTTCACTTTCTCTGGACGCTCAATGCCGGTGTGGTTCAGATCCAGGAAGTAGTACAAGCCCACGTCGCTGAATAGCTCCCGATGCTCGCGCAGATCCAGGTAGTCGAAGGGCGAAGTCCCTAGCCGCTCCAAATGCAGTTGCGGGAATCGGTTGTGAACCGCGACCAGTTGATCGGGAGAGCGATAAGGAAGGGGCCGCAGAACCATCGCGTACAGTTCGGAGAACACCGCCGTGCTGGCTCCCAAGCCGAGCGCCAGCGTCAGGATCACGACAACCGTGAAGGTGGGATTGCACCGCATCTGCAGCAGAGCTCGTTTCAGATCGTGTGGCATACTCTTGATCATTCTCCTCTATGGGGGCCAATGCCTGTGCCCCTTCGCCCAGCTACTGCGCCACACGACGTAGATCGAAGGTTCTAGTCCGCTAGCGACATCAATTCTTTACACTGGGTGGTCGAATTGCTCCTCGTGATGGCGAGGTAAGTCCAATGCGCACAATCGCCATCGTGCCCGACCCAGCAATCAACCATGGCTTGGTGACGGCGCTCGCCGAATTTCCGGAAATTGAATTAGTTCGTCAGATTGCGCCCTATCCGGAGCCCGACGATTTCCTGCGAACCATACGCGCCCGCAGGCCCGACTTCGTGTTCATTTCGGTCCAGGATTTCGCGCGGTTTCAAGCTTTGGCCACCGTTGTGGACGATCGCATGCCGGGGTTTCCCATCATCCCCGTGGTCGGTGAGGCGAATCCCATCGAATTGATCCCCAAGCTCATGCGGCTGGGCGTCCGCGAGCTTCTGACGGCCCCCGTCAATCACGAGAAGCTTGCCGAAACCATTGCCTCCATTGCGCGGCAACTCGCCAAACATCCCACGCCTGTGGTTCGCCTGGGCGAACTCTACGCGTTCCTCCCTGCCAAACCCGGCGTCGGCTCTTCCACGATCACCGTGAGCACGAGCTGCGCTCTGGCGGATGAGCTGCACATCCGCACTCTGCTGCTCGATTGCGACCTGATGGCCGGCGTCACGAAGTTTCTGCTGAAGCTGGGAAACAGCTCTTCCATCGTGAACGCTCTGGAACACGCCGATACCTTAGACGAGGATATGTGGTCGCAAATGGTGGGTCATTGGGATGGTCTGGAGGTATTACACGCCGGCGAACTCTCCCCGCCTGCCACATTAACCGCAGCGAGTCTCGAAGTGGTGCTCGGATTCGCTCGTGGGCTTTATGACACCATATGTGCGGATTTAGCTAGCAGCCTGGATCCTTTCACCGTTCAGATTATGCACGAAGCGCGCCGCATTTTTATGGTGACCACGCCCGAACTGGTTCCGCTGTATTTGGCGGCAGATCGTGTGCGTCACCTGAAGGAACTGGGCTTGGCCGACAAAGTCAGCTTGCTGCTGAACCGCAAGAACCACGCGCACCAGGGACTGTCCGACAGCGAGGTCGCGCAACTGGCGGGTCTTCCCATCGCGCATCAGTTCTCCAATGATTATGCGGGCGTCCAGAGCGCAATCCTGGAAGGTGTTCCCGTATCGCACCGGTCCGGCCTGGGCCATAGCATCATGGCACTGGCGCGATCGCTCGCTCCAGCTCTGTCCCGGCACGATGCGCCACTTCGCCAGCGAAAATTTCTGGAATTCTTCCATGTCCCATCGGCGCGCGATCACGAGACGGTCTGGCGGGATTAGCCTGGAGTTATTAACCCGGATACCGTCCTTCGATGTAGCCTTGCAGTTGCCCGATCGTCGCCTCGTGCGCGGTGATGGTCCAATTCACCAAGTCGCCGATCGACACCACGCCCATCACCTTCTCACCATCCAGAACAGGCAGATGCCGTATGCGATGTTCGGTCATGGACCGCATGCATTCTTCCACGGTGTTATCGGGACTCGCGGTGATCACCCGATCGGTCATGATCTCCCACACCTGGGTTTCTTTGGACGAACGGTCCTTCAAAATCACTTTGCGAGCGTAATCGCGCTCGGAAATGATTCCGGCCAGACGGCCTTCAGACAAGACTAACAATGCCCCTACGCTCTTCTCGGACATTCGCGCAATCGCCTCGTACACGGTTGCCGTTGGGGCCACGGACCACACTTGGCGGCCCTTGAATCGCAGCACGGAATCCAAAGTATCCACCGGCTTCATGGATGCCTCCCGGCGGCCATCATAGACCCGGGACTCATTTGAAACAAGGGTGTCCGACATCCGGGAGATTTATTCGATATGGCCATCACGCATGCGGACGATGCGATCGCCGTAGCTGGCAGCTTCTGGATTGTGCGTGATCATCAGGATGGTTTGGCCCAGGCGCTGGTTCAGATCGCGGAGCAATCCAAGCACGGCGTTCGAATTTTCGGTGTCCAGGTTTCCGGTCGGTTCGTCGGCCAGCAAAATGGCCGGCTGATTTACGATGGCACGCGCGATGGCGACGCGCTGCTGTTCGCCGCCTGAAAGCGCGCGCGGTTTGTGATTCAACCGGCTCTCGATGCCAAGCAACTTCAGCACGTCCACAAACTGAGGAGGGAGCGGGCCATTCTTATGTGCGATGTCGCGTGCAATCTCGATATTGTCGCGCGCGGTCAGGGTGGGCAGGAGATTATATTTCTGGAAAACGAAGCCGACCGTGGTCTTGCGCAACTCCGTGCGCTCGGCGTCGGACATGCCCAGAAGGTCGCGGCCGGCGATGTGAATGGTTCCCGAGGTGGGCGGAGTGAGGCCGCCCAGGATGTGAAACAACGTTGACTTGCCCGAGCCCGAGGGGCCGACGATGGATACGAATTCACTCGGCTGCACGTCAAGATCCACGCCACGCAACGCGTGCACATCCACTTCGCCGACATGATAGGTTTTCCGCAGGCCGCGGACAGAGATGATGGGCTCGCCGTTAGTCATACGCGAGCGCCTCAATCGCATCCTGCCGCGCAGCTTTGAATCCCGGATAGAGCGATCCAAGAACAGCTCCAACGATTGCGATGGCCGCGGCGCGCCACCACCAGCTGGGAACGATGGCCTGAATCAGCGCGCTATGCGCCACGTCGTGAATCACGAAACGAGTGACGTAAGAAAGCAGGATGCCAAGAATCGATCCGGCAATTGCGAGCAGGACCGTCTCACGCAGCAGAATGTTGAGTATGTAGCCGGGTGACGCGCCTAACGCTTTCAGCACGCCGATCTCACGGGTGCGCTCCAGTACTGCCGTGTACATGGATAGAAAAACTACCAGGAACCCGACCAGTACGCCCACGCCGACCACCACCCAAATGAACTCGGTCAGCATGGGAATATTGTTCGCGGAAAACAGACTGGTGTAGTCTTCCATCGAATACACTTTGTAAGTTTTCAATTTGCTCGAGAGTTCGGAGATCACGCCAGAGATGTTCGCGGCATTGTCCACCTTCACGTACATAGTGCTGATCTTTCCGGTATTCTCAGTGAGATCCTGGAGCGTGGCGAGCGGTACCACCATGCGCGCCAGCATGCCGGGTTCATAGATTCCCGAGACACGCCAGGTGTGGTTCGTGTTAGTGATCGTGTCGCCGACGTGGAGTTTGTGCTGGCTGGCGTACACCTCGTCCACCAGCACATCGTCCGGGTGCTGAAACGGACCGCCATGCACGAAGCGGAATCCTCCGTTGAGCTGATTGAACGTGGCCAGATCCACGCCGGTGAGGTAGTTGAACAGATCCGTTCCGAAGATGAGCGTGCCGGTTGCCACCGTGACGTGCGGCTCCTTATCGATGAACGGAATGAACTAGGCGTCCATCTGGCCACCCGAAACGATAATCGAGCCACCCGGCGGCCGGATGAGGATATCCGCGCCCACGCCGCGCGCGCGGCTGGCCTGCTCGTTCAGCATGCCGTCGCTCAAGCCCACCAGCGTCAGAACCATGGTCACCTGGATGCTGATGGCCACTACTCCGAGCAGCGTCCGCACGGGACGGTGCTTGAGATTTTCGAAAACTAGTTTATTGGTCAAGTTTGTTTTGAGAAAAGACCTAGCTATTTGTAGGAGACCACCAGGCGTTGTGGGAACGGCGATAACTCCCGCATTTCGCTGCGAGCGAATCCCGCGTTGCGGAACATCTTTTCGAGCTCGGAGTAAGTGTAAGCGTCGCCGGCGGGAGTGCCCAGCATTTGGACGCTGAACATCGCGTCGCGATGCGGCGAGATGCGATCTTCGTTGGGAATGAACTCGGGTGCGATGGCGATCCCGGATGGCGCCAGTGCGGCGTGCACCTTGCGCAGCAATTTCTCGTTGGTGGCCGCGTCGAAGTGATGCAGAAAATTCGGAATCAGGACAATGTCGTAATCAGTGCCGAAATCCACGTCGAAGGCGCTGCCGGGGATCGTCGAATATCGATCCGCCACTCCAGTCTTGCGGGCATTTTCTTTTGCCACTTCCAGCACGTTGGCCCAGTCCAAGCCCACCACCTTCGCGTTCGGGTTCCGCTTCGCAAAGGCGATACCGTACAAGCCGTGACCGGCCGAAATATCCAGAACCTTGATGGATCTGGCATCCCCAGCGAACATCTTCGCAATCGATTCCGCCGGCATCTGCATCATCGGAGCCATGGAGCGCGCGAACTCCACCCACATGGGATTTTCGGGTTCCAGAGCGCCATGATCGCTCGGCAACGCTCCACCGTGCCGGATAACGTCCGTAATGTTTTCAAGCAGTCCCGAGACGCGGGGGCTCATCAGGAAGTTGGCCATGGTACCCATATACGCGGGCGAATGGCGATTCAGGAAAGCGGCGGAGTCCGGCGTCAATGCGTACTCCGCGCCGTGTTTCACCAGGAACCCAATCATCGTCAGGTAATCGCAGAGCACCCGAGTGCCCTTCGCGGACGCTTGAATGCGAGCGGCGATCGCGCTCAAGCTCTTGTTGCCGTCGGCGATGGCCGTGAACAGGTCCAGGTCTATACCGGCCTTCAACGCGACCGAGCGCTGATAAGCTTGCAATGTATCGAAGACGATCTCAGGCGACGGAGCCTGCGCTTGTGGTGATGACGACATATGTCCATCATCTCACCAATGGATACGCACGCCACCCAGAATGCCGCGCGACAGCGCCTGGTATCCGAGAACTTCTTCGTAGCGTTCGTTGAGGAGATTTTCCACCCTTACAATCGGCGTGAAATGCTTGGCGATATCGTACGACGCGCTGGCGTAGATGTTTTGGTAGCCCGGATTGCGCGTAACTCCGAAAGTGAAGTCGGCGTCCTGCCGCTCGCCGACGAAGCTGCCGCCAATGACAAGCGACCAGCGCTTCGGCGTCACAGCGATGGAGAGCGATCCTGAATTGCGCGGGCGGCGAACCAGTGGCTCGCCGATGCCAGTGTCGGACGACTCGGGCGATGTGGACGCGGTGATGCGCGTAGGGAGGAACATATAAGAGCCGTTGATCAGAATGTTCTTCGAGACCCGCGCCTGCACGGACGTTTCCACTCCTCGCGCCCAACTGGCCTCGATATTCTCCCAAGTGTCGCCGACGAAGGCGATCAGATCGCGGAACGAATTGCGGAAGGCCGCAACTTCCGTTTTGACACGGCGGCCCCACCATTCCGAGACTAACGCGGCTTCATAGGTGGTGGTGGTTTCGGGGCGCAACGCGGGATTGCCGAAGTAGAAGGGCGACTGCGCGTAATTTTCGAGCAGGCTCGGCTCGGTGACGCCGCGTCCCGCGCTCGCGCGAAATAACGTGGAAGAAAGCGGGCCATGTTCGCCCAGCAGCAGAAAGCTTGCGCCGCCGCGTCCGGAGCCGATGGTGCCGAACGCGCTGCTATGCTCCACGCGCGCCCCGCCGCTCAGGAAAATTCGCCGGCCAAAGTTTTGCTGCAGATTCGCGAAGAAGCCGTTATTGCTGCGCGATGCCGCGACGCCCGAAAGATTGCCGCTCTGATCTTGATAATCGTAGCCGAACACCAGTGCGCCGCCGTGGTAGGACAGCGTGCCCTGGTAACCGGCGATCTTCCGTTCCGTGAGATTGAGCGAATCATTGTCGCCGCCGAAAAAGTTCGTCGTCTGCACCAGCGTCAGACCGGGAGGAATGACTGCCGGCGGATTGTAAGGATCCACGAGCGTAACGAAGTACACCGCTGGCGGAGGTCCTGCGACATTTTCCACTAGAGCCGCAAGGGGCTGCGCCCCATCAGGCTCGTTGTCGTTGTAGCGATCGGTGAGGCGGTGGAAGCCGAAGGTAAACTGCTGCCGGTAATTCGATCCCCGGCTGTCATCCAGGCGCAGCGAAACAGTGTCGTCGCGTTCGTGTTCGTCTGGCACCAGCTCGTCGATGCCATAGGCGATCTGGCCCGGCGTGCCGGCGATTGCGTCGTAAACCCGGAAGATAGCGCGCAGCTGCGTGGAGTCAGAAATCTTATAACCGAGGTTGGCCGTGCCGGTGTTGTTGCGATTAAAAGTGTTGGGCCACTCTCCGGCGGTGTGAAACTCGGATGCACTCAAAGCATAGTCGAGGCGGGAAGCAAGGCCGCCGTTTAAATTGGCCATCCATCGGTCGGTTTGAAAGCTTCCTCGCTCATACGAAAAAGAGCCGTGGGGAACGGCGTTTTCGGGATCGCCATGCTTGGTGAACAATTGGATGACGCCCCCAGCAGCTTCAGCGCCGAAGAGCGCGCTCTCAGGCCCACGCACTACTTCCACCCGGTCGAGTCCTTCAGAAGTGATGTTCTCCAGGTGCAGCTCTCCACCTGGGTCGTTCAGAGGCACACCGTCGAGCAAGACCAGTGTCCCCGTGTAGTCGGCGCCGCGCGTGAATACTTCGGCCAGCGCTCCAGGCGGACCATACTGGTCGATTTGCAGGCCCGGAATTTCGCGCAGCATATCGAAAATCATTGGGAATTGGCGTGCGGCAAGCTGTTGCTCGGTGATTACGTTGGCGGCGACGGCGGCCTGTTCCGGTGTTGTTTCCGTGCGGTTCGCGGACACCACAACGGTTTCCACGCGTCCCGCGATTTCCAGCGTAATCTTGGCGTCGGATAGGGCGGTGAGATCCGCGGTTTGCGACTCGAAGCCGGTTTTCTCTACACGTGCCGCGCATTGATCGACGCCATTCACGCTGAATCGGCCTTCCACATTGCTGTAGACCGACTGATTTTGACAGGTCACGCGTGCGGCTTCCACGGGCCGGCCGGATGGATCGAAAACTGTGCCGTGGATGTTGGAATTTTCGCCCGCGCAAAGCCCGAGCGACAAGGACAATAGACAGATGGTTCGCATCGTACGTTTCTCCCTCGAAAACGTGAATTGGTTTCGAAGCGAGGAACCGGTCTCCTGACTTGCGGCTGGCCCTGGACTTCTGGTGTGAAGCGATCTTCCCACTTGCGCAGTGATCGCTTCGGCCGTATTCTTGCCGCTTACAGTTGCGGGGCAGTGGCGGATTTACACCGCCTTCCCAAACATCCCTCGCTGTTCAGCTTGAAAGATCTCAGGCGAGTATAGCACGCTGGTTAAAGATTTCAGTGGGCGTCGCCGATTTCAGATTATGGGAAAACTGGCAGTCGTGCTTGTCCTGGTGGCATCCAGCGCATTGGCGGCTTCCGATGACGCCGCTATTCAGAGCACTTTCATCAAACCGTGGGTCGAGGCGGTCCGATCGAGAGATAAAGCCAGAGTGGAGAGCTTTCTCCATCCCGCTGTACGCGCATGCATCAATCCTGGGACGAAGGATTTCTTCGACTACAGCGTGGAGCATGAGGCGCAATCCGACGTGGGTGGCCCCTATCGCATAACTAAGATCGAGCCGATGCGGCAGGCTGCGCCCACCTTCCTGCCCGCCGAAGATGTCGATTATCCGGTGCAGCCGACTTATGAAGTGAATATCCAATTCGAGCAGAGCAATCACCTCTTCGTCCTATTTCTTGCGCCAGCGAACGGATCTTGGTTTGAGGTTTTTCCCTGTCCCAACGAAAAAGGAATAGCCTACCTGCGCGAGCAACGGAAACTGGTCGTCGAGCAGGAAAAGAAGGCTGCGCAGCTTTTGGCCGAGTTGAAAGATCCATTGCTCCGCGAATTGAGGGATCTGTTGCGGCGGCACCAAAAGATCGATGCCATCAAGAAATATCAAGCGGCTGCGAGCGTGGATTTATCCACCGCCGTCATGGTGATCAACGCGCTTCAGAAGTCGACGCAGTAGAACTCAAGAATCCAGAAGCCATTTCTTTGCCGGAGTCGAAGATCGAGTATTGCGTCTCGCTCCACCCGGCCTGCGTCAGCAGAACGGTTTGAAGTGCGCTGTTCCCCGCCACCACTAAGACCATATGGCGCTGGTCTAGCGGATTTGCCGCGGCGAACACTAAAGCTTCTGTTTCCGAGGCATGATCCTGTCCGGCGATGCGGAACAGGCCGCCCGAAGATTGCAGGCCAATCTTGTCTTGCCACGCAGTCAAAGCGGAGTTGCTTTCAGGGCGGCCCACAAAGATGACGTCATGCGTGCGCAGCTCTTCCTCGCTCACTTCGAAATCCTTGTGGATGGGAACCGCGCTTTCGAGCGATCGCAAGAAATGCTTCTGCAGCTCCTCGGCCGCATATCGGTTGGCGCCCGCATCGGCCCTGGTGCCGTAAACCAGAATCGCGGAGCCCAAGCGCTCGCGGATATCGGATGCCAGGTGCATCGCGCCGCCTTTGTCCGGCGGGATCGCAAAACTGACGCCCGCTGCGTCCAAGAACGATTGCGCAGTCACCGGCTGGGTCTTGTGAGTACCGACAAAATCGGTCATCAGCTTGAAGAAGTGATCGTCACCCATGTTTAGGCGTAACTGATCGAGGAACAACACGCCCTTCTGCGTCTCCAGCTCGAAGCGTTGCTTTGGCGAGGGATCGGAAACGGCGCTCAGCCCGCGATACTCCACCCAATGCGCGGCCATGGCGTTGTGAAGATCTTTGGAATCCAGATCGTTATAGTACGTTGCGGAACCAGAGGCAAACCACACATCGGCCTCGGAGGCGGGAAGCACCCAGCCTTTCCACAGGTGCTGGCTGTAATTCTGTTGCGGCGGATCCTCCACCCACGTCCTGGCGGCTTCGGTCCGCGAAAAGGAAACCGGCTGCGTCGAGATCAAGCGGTAGCCGGAAGAGTAGAGGCCGTCGTTACTCGGGTATTCTTCCCGATCGCCTTTCGACGGCACTCGCTCACGCTCATTCGGTTTTCCGAACTCGCCCCACACCATCATGCGCGACGCCATCTCGCTGGTCACAACTTTGGCATCCATCGCCGTGGCGCTCACTAGCGGCGCGGTGTGAAACGCCATGAATCCGAACTGCTCGTCGATCCTGCCCTTGTATTCGCGATACAGCGCCTGCCACTTCAGGTCACGGTTGGTGGGGACGTAGGGAACGAAAGCGGGGGCGCCGTTCGGATCGGGATTTTCTTCCATGCGAACTCCCAAATCTTTAGCATTGTTGTCGCCCCAATAGAAGCCTTCGGTGCCGCCGAACCAATCGTTCTTCGAACTGCGGTACAGGCGCGTCTTGTAGGTGCCCAGCTCGAAGAGAGCAATCTCGTTGGTCTTGGCGTCGCCCAGCAGCCATTCGTTGGTGTACAAGCCGTTGTTCTTGGTACTGAGATACTCCACCACTTTGTCGATGTCACCGCCATATTGGATGGCTCTTCGCGCGCGATAAGCAATAGGTGTTCCGTGGATGTTGAACGGGCTTTGATTGATGGTGGTCTCGGTGAGTACGATGCCGGCATCGTTCTGATACCAATCCGTTCCGCTCTCGATGCCGCCGGGATAGCTCTGCATCAGGATCCGATGACCGCTGGCGGGCTTGATATCGAGCATTACGTTGGTCTGCTCGGCAAGCGTGAGTGGCCACCACGTGGTGTGCCCGATCACCATGCGGCCGTCGCGAGTGGCCGGGCCCGTGGCGGCGAAGGCGCTGCAATGATCCCGTGCGTCACCTTTGCGAGTGACGTAATTGGGAGCGGCCAGGCGCAGACCTTCCAGTCCGCTTGGCGTCACGGTCAGCGCGGAGCTGAGCTCGCCCAGCTCGACGGTGGTGTTCACCACCACGATGTCCGTGAGGTCGATGGCGCGGCCTTGCCAGCGCGCTCCGGCATCCGATGCACCGTCGGCGATGCCTTTCATTTCTTGGAGAATCTCCTGATCGAAACCGTGCAGAAAGAGCGCAGTGGCGGTGGTGCGCGCCAGGTTCCAGCTCTTGTCCTTACCCTTTGGATCCAGCTCCGCCGCGCAGCGCTCCATGTATTGCGGAATTTCTTTGGCCATCAGATGCCCGTGCTGATAGCCGCGCTCGTAGGGCTGGCCTTCGATGTGGACGTAGACCCATCCGCCGACCGGGTAGCGATATGCCGGCCCATAGCTGGTCACGGCGGCGGGTGCGGGCCAACTATCGGATGGAGTCGATTCATCGATGCTGACGCCTGAAAACCAGGCTTTGCCATCGAATGTTCCACCGTACGCGACGGTGAGCACGATGCTGTCCTGCGCGCGAGTGGCAGTGAAACGCAGATGGACGCGGGTCCAGTCGCGCGTTCCGCCGAGCGATTCCGATTGCACATCAAACGGCAGGGACGCCATGCTCAGCGCCGCGCCGGTGGCGATGGGCGACCGATCCAGATCGCGGACGGTTAACTTGTCAGTGCGGATCCAGCCAGTGAGTTCGTAGCTCTTGCCGATGGTGAGCGCGATGGGTGCGGATTGAACACGAGCATCGCGGCTGCTTTGAGAACCGGGTGCCGTGCCCGATTCCAGACGCATCGACATTTGGCCCTGGTACGTCACGGCTGGATCAGGAGCGGCCATGCCGCGAAGGACCGTCCAAGCCGGCTTGGGATTGTCGAAGGAGGCGTGGAATAAGGGGGTCCCGGCACGTAATGAAGCCACGACCGTAAGAGCAAGTAGCAACTGCCGCATATCTTAATGAGATCACGAAAAAAGCCGGGACCGGGATTGGGGATTAGGGGTTGGGGATTGGCGACAATGAGTGAACATGGCGATTGAGAGGTTCGAACTTCCCTACTCGGAAGCCGCTGTTGACGATCTGCACCGGCGGTTGGATGGGACGCGCTGGCCGGACGAGATTCCCGGAACACTCTGGGAACGCGGCGTGGATCTCACTTACCTGCGCGAGATTTGCACTTATTGGCGCGAGAAGTTTGACTGGAAGGCGCAGATTGAAAAGCTAGCGGCATGGCAGCATTTCCGCTATGCGACGAGTGACATCCGGATTCACTTCCTGCACGCGCGCGGCGATGGCTCGAAGAGAACTCCGTTGATCCTGACACACGGCTGGCCCGGATCGTTCCTCGAGATGCTGAAGATCATCCCGTTACTCACTAACGCCGGCTTTGATGTCGTGGCGCCGTCGTTACCTGGGTTCGGTTTTTCGGATCGGCCCAGGCAGCCGGGCATGAACACGTTTCGGATCGCGGAATTGTGGGCTGGGCTGATGACCGAACTGGGTTATCCGCGCTTTGTAGCGCAAGGTGGAGATTTCGGGGCCAGCGTCAGCACCATTCTGGGGCTTAGACATGCCGGCCGTGTGGCGGGCATTCATCTCAATTACATTCCGGGTTCGTATCGGCCGGCCCTGGAAGCTGGCGCGGTGCTAGCGCCAGTGGAGCAAGCGTTTCTCGCCGATCTGGATCGCTGGTATTGGGAGCACGGCGCCTACGCGCATTTGCAGCGCAACGAGCCGCAGACACCGGCATATGCGCTGAACGATTCGGCGGCGGGCTTGGCGGCGTGGATCATTGAAAAATTTCTCAATTGGTCCGATTGTGGCGGCAACGTGGAAAACCGCTTCAGCAAAGACGAGCTGCTGTCCAATGTGACGCTGTACTGGATGACCCAGACCATCTCGTCATCTTTTCGCTTGTACAACGAGACCAAGAAGGCGCCGCTGCAGTTCGCACCGGGCGAATTTGTACGCGTTCCATGCGCGATTGCCCGATTTCCGTTGGAGGCGCCGTTTCCGCCGCGCGAGTGGGTGGCGCGCGGATACAACATCGAGCGTTGGACGGAGATGCCACGCGGAGGGCACTTTGCGGCCGTCGAGGAACCGGAGCTATTGGCGGCGGACATCGCTAAATTTTTCCTATAGAAAACAAAAGCCCGCCCCTTTCGAGGCGGGCCAACTTTCGCATTCTGAATTCCGACTTCTCGAATTCTGAATTCTTCGGTTTAGTAATCCATCTCCGGACCGCCGTGCCCACCGGGGGCCGGCGCCTGCTTCTTCTCGGGAATCTCGGCGATCATGGCTTCGGTGGTCAGCATGAGCGCCGCGATGGAAGAAGCGTTCTGCAACGCCGAACGGGTGACCTTGGTCGGATCGATGACGCCCGCCTTCACCAGGTCCTCGTACTGCGCGGTGGCAGCGTTGAAGCCATAGTTGGGGTCGTTGGCGTTGTGGATCTTCTCGATCACGATAGCGCCTTCATAGCCAGCGTTACCAACGATCTGCCGGACCGGCTCTTCGCAAGCGCGATGTACGATGTTCACACCGATCTGCTCGTCGCCAGCAACCTTTAGGCCTTCCAAGGCCTTGGCTGCGCGCAACAGCGCCACGCCGCCGCCCGGAACGATGCCTTCTTCGACAGCCGCACGGGTAGCATGCAGCGCGTCCTCGACACGAGCCTTCTTCTCTTTCATCTCGGTCTCGGTGGCCGCACCCACCTTGATCACTGCAACGCCGCCGGCCAGCTTGGCCAGACGCTCTTGCAGCTTCTCACGATCGTAATCGCTGGTGGTCTCTTCGATCTGAGCGCGCAACTGCTTGATTCGGCCTTCGATCGACTTCTGATTGCCCGCGCCATCGATGATGGTGGTGTTGTCCTTGTCAACCGTGACGCGCTTGGCGCGGCCCAGGTCTTCCAGCCGTACACCCTCCAGCTTGATGCCGGTCTCTTCCATCAAAGCCTTGCCGCCGGTCAGGACGCCGATGTCTTCCATCATGGCCTTGCGGCGATCGCCGAAGCCAGGAGCCTTCACCGCGCAAGCATTCAGCGTGCCACGCAGCTTGTTGACTACCAATGTCGCAAGCGCTTCGCCTTCCACTTCTTCGGCAATCACCAGTAACGGCTTGCCGGAGCGGGCGATCTGTTCCAGCAGCGGCAGCAGATCCTTCATGTTGCTGATCTTCTTTTCGTGGATCAGGATGTAGGGATCTTCCAGCACGCACTCCATGCGATCGGGATCGCTGATGAAGTAGGGCGAGAGATAACCGCGGTCGAACTGCATGCCGTCCACGGTCTGCAACTCGGTGGTCATGGTCCGGCTCTCTTCCACCGTGATGACGCCGTCCTTGCCGACTTTCTTCATCGCGTTGGCGATGGTGTTTCCGATTTCAGCATCACCATTGGCGGAAATGGTTCCAACCTGCGCGATGGTCTCGTTGTCCTTCACGTCTTTGGAGAACTTCTTCACTTCATTGACCACCAGCTCGACAGCCTTCTCGATGCCGCGCTTCAGGGCCATCGGGTTGGCGCCGGCCGCAACGGCCTTCACGCCTTCGCGGAAGATGCACTGGGCCAGGATGGTGGCTGTGGTGGTGCCGTCACCGGCGGTGTCGGAGGTCTTCGAAGCAACCTCACGCACCATCTGCGCGCCCATGTTTTCGAGCGGATCCTTCAGTTCCACTTCCTTGGCGACGGTGACGCCGTCCTTGGTAATGGTTGGGCCGCCGAACTTTTTCTCGAGAACTACGTTGCGGCCGCGGGGGCCAAGCGTCACCTTCACAGCATCAGCCAACTGGTTGACGCCGCGCAGAATCGCTTGACGGGAATTTTCGCTATAGACAATCTGTTTTGCTGCCATTGAAAATGTCTCCTTTCAAAGAAACTTTGCGCCTAGGCTACTTTGGTAGCTTTCTTGGGGGCACCTTCCAGAACTCCGAGGACCTCGTCCTCGCGCATGATCAGGAATTCTTCTCCATCGATGCGGATCTCACTGCCTGAATACTTGCCAAACAGGATGCGGTTGCCCTTTTCCACGTCCAGGGGAACAACTTTGCCGTCCTCCAGGCGCTTGCCTTTTCCAACGGCGACCACTTCGCCTTCCTGCGGCTTCTCTTTGGCGGAATCCGGGATAAACAGACCACCAATTTTGTTTTCCTTCTCGTCTTCAAGGCGTTTCACGACAATCCGGTCATAGAGCGGACGAATGTTCATAAGTAGGAACCTCCTCTAACATGGGGATGGAAACTTTGGGGCGGACAGCGAACGCTTTCCGCTCCTCGGCCATATTAGCAGACTCACTGGAGGAGTGACAACATTTCACTGTAACATATTGATTTATAATGAAATAAAGTTGCAACTGAAATACATGGACAGCGCTCTGGCCTTCTCGATATCCTGAATACGTATCCCCTGGATACAAATGCATGCGACGTGTGGCGCCACTGATTTTGCTAGGCTTCGTGGCAATCCTCTCAACCGTGGGTTGGACGTACTACGTACGGCTCAAAAAACAGGTGGCCAGTTCCCCTGCTAAACCCAGAAAACTGGCGCCTGGGACTTCGGCAACCTTTCACGGCTGGACATATAGCCATACCTCGAGCGAGAAGACCGTAATCACCGTTCACTCCGACGACTTCCAAGAGCTGGATGGTAAAGATGAACTGACCGGAGTTACCCTCGACATTTTCAACAAAGACGGCGACAAGTACGACCACGTGAAATGCGCCAAGGCCGAGTTCGATGTCGGCCACGGAATCCTGTATTCCGAAGGCGAGGTGGAGATCACGATGAACGTCCCGGAGAACGAGCAACCCACCGGGCGTCTCATGGTGATCAAATCCACCGGCGTCAGTGTAGAAAGCAAGACCGGCAAGGCGTACACCGACCATCTGGCAACCTTCCGGTTCGATCGAGGCGACGGCCAAGCCTTGGGCGCCGATTACGATCCCAACACCCGTGAGCTCAATCTGCATAACGACGTCTCCATGACCTGGCGGGGAAGCGACCCGGGAACCGTTCCGATGAAGATCCAGACGGCCCAGCTCAACTACAACGAGCGCAATGCGAAGGTGTACCTGAC
>JBEKRO010000002.1:0-185464 GCA_049518655.1 Bryobacteraceae bacterium
GGTTGGGGGGGTGTGGGGTGGGGGGGGGGGGTGGGGCCCATCTGGGGGGTTTTTGGGGGTTTGTTTTGGTTTGGGTGTTGGGGGGTGTTGGGGGGTGTGTGTGTGTTTACTTGGGGTTGGGGGGGGGGGGGGGGGGGGGGGGGCCCCCCCCGCCGGCAGAGTGCGTCGCTCGCGGTGATGGTGGCGTCCAGCGCTCCGCTCGATCAATACGTGGTGGAGCATCCGGAGTATTTCTTCGAGGGCTCGCCCGAGCATGCCCACATCAACGCGGACAATCTGGAGATTTTGCTCAATCATCTGAAGTGCGCGGCGTTTGAGTTGCCCATTCGCGATGGGGAGAAATTCGGCCCCCATGACCCTACGGAACTATGCCGATTTTTGATGGAGGAGGCTGGCCTCCTGCATCGCTCGAACGGATGCTGGCATTGGACGTCCGACACGTACCCGGCGGATGCGGTCAGCTTGCGCGCGATATCGAACGACAACTTCATCGTGGTGGATATCACTGGCAATCATCAGGTGATCGCAGAGGTGTCTTTCACGGCCGCGCTTACCACGCTGCATGAGAAGGCGATTTATCTGCACGAGGCTCGACAATTCCAAGTGGAGAAGCTGGATTACGAAGGCCGTAAGGCTTATGTGCGCCGCGTGGACAGCGACTATTTCACCGACGCGATCCACTACACGCAGGTGAAGGAGTTGGAGGAGTTCGAATCAGCGGACGTGAATGGCGCGCGCGCCGCGCATGGCGATGTGCGGGTGAACACCCAGGTGGTGGGTTTCAAGAAGCTGAAGTTTTACACCATGGAGAACATCGGGGCGGGCAACTTGTCGATGCCGGAGCAGGAATTGCACACCACCGCGTTTTGGCTGCATCTTCCCGAGAGCTTTCTGGCGCGCTTTCCGGACATGACGCCCACCGAGCGACAGAGCGGATTCACGGGGCTGTTGCAGGTGATGCGAACCGTGGCGGCGCTGTTGTTGATGTGCGACCCCAGGGACTTGGGGGTTGCGATTACCGACTATATTTCCGGAACTATCGGAAGCTTCGAGCCGGATCTGTTTCTCTTCGACAATTACCCGGGTGGCATCGGGCAGAGCCAGCCGTTGTTTCAGCTGAGGCCGAAACTGCTGTCCGGCGCACTAGCAGTACTGGAGCAATGTAAGTGTGAGCAGGGGTGTCCGGCATGCGTGGGCCCGGTAGGAGAAGTGGGAGAGACGGGGAAGCAGGCGACGCTGCAATTACTGCGGGAATTGACGAAGGGTTAGCGGACGAACTCGTAGCGTTCCAGTGTTGCAGCAACCCCAGTTTCCGGGGATATCCGCACCACCTTGCCCAAGCAATGCAGACGCACCTTGTGATCACCATGGCCCGCAGTACTTGGAAGGGTGATCATATACTCCACTGGCTCACCAATTCCCAAGGTGGCGCCAGCTTCAAAGAATACTCCCACAGAGCTGAGGTTCTTGGTCTCGCCGTGCTCGGAAAGCGCCTGCGAGCCCTTGCGAATCAGCTCTAGAGGCAGTTTCAACTCGAATCGTTGGGCTTTACGCTTTTCCATGTCTTCTCGTGTCTCTAAGACTCTAAACTGTTATATGGTTCGGGTCAATAGCTGGAGGACCGTTTCAGACCCCGTTCGGTAACATTTTAATAACGACTTGGGCCAGTACTCCTTGCTCGCACCCCAAAGGCCATTCTAGTAGGCATATGGGACAATGGCGAAGAGCGGACATTCCGGCTATAAATCGAGTCGACCACTGCACCACGAGAACCTTATATGAGCGAGATCAGTACCGAGGATCAATTGCGAAAGATGCGTGAGGACTGGGACCAAAGGGCCAAGGAGAACGCCCGCTACTACGTCAACACCGCGACCATGGAGTGGACCGACGAGGCGTTCTTTGCGTCTGGCGAGCGGACGGTGGCGGAGGAGATCCTAACGGACCTGGGGAACATTTGCCAAGGCAAACCTCAGCGTGAAATGCGAGTGCTGGAAATCGGGTGCGGAGCGGGGCGGGTAACTCGGGCGCTCGCCAATCTGTTTGGCGAAGTGCATGGCGTGGATGTCAGCGGCGAGATGATCCGTCAGGCCAAGGCGGCATTGCAGGACCGTCCGAACGCATTCGTCTATCAGAATAACGGCCAAGATTTGGCGGTGGTACCCGGGTTGGAGTTTGACTTCGCGTTTTCTTCTATCGTCTTCCAACACATTCCAAGCCGCGACATCATCGAGAACTACGTGCGGGAAGTGAGCCGGCTACTTCGTCCGGGAGCATTGTTCAAGTTTCAGGTGCAGGGCGACAGTACTGTAGAGACGAAGCCGGATGATACCTGGCTGGGCGTTCCGTTTTCCGAACGCCAGGCAGTGGACATGGCATTTCGTTGCGGATTCGAGCCTCGCTACCGGCACGGCGCGGGCGGACAGTATTTTTGGCTGTGGTTTTTTAAGAAGTAACCGGTTCACTTCTTATCACGCCGAAGTGGTGCTGGCCTGATGGTCTTCGCCTAGCGATGGACGTTCCGTTGTGCTTTGTGGCGGAACTTCTGATGGACGAGCCTGAGCGCGACGGGCCTCCCAATACAACGTCATTCTCTTGGAAACTTCCAGGCGTTCGGCCTCGCTCATGCTTTTTCTGCCTCGGCGGCCCCGCGAAGGCTTGGTTGTTGAGCCCTTGCGTGCGGCCTTCAGGCGTGCTTCCAGAGAAGAGATAGCCACATCCAACCGTTTCTTCTCGTTGTAAAGCTCTCGCAGCGCTTTGAGGATATCCATCGTTCAAATTGTGTTCGGGTTTACCTATCGTAGTCGAGTACGCGAAAAAAATCCAGCAAATTTCGTTGCCTTTAGCAGGGGCGTGGGCGCAACCATATTGATCGCAATGCGTCGCATCTCGCCCTACGCCTAGTAGTAATAGCTCAAGCGGCCTTACTTAGTGAAGTAGGGCCATTTGGGTCTGAAATGAACATGAAAGTGCAGCATGGCCGTTGCGACAGCGGCGGCGATCAGCAGCACAATCACAACAATCCACACGATGCGACGCCAGGGCAAAGAGCGGCCCTCGCGACGCATCACCAAAGCCAGACCCGCAAAGACGCCGACGAAGTAGAGCAAACACATCGGGACGGCGAACAACATCAAGTTGAAAACGTCGGGCGTTGGCGTGATGATGGCGGCGACGATGACGATCGCCAGGATTGCGTAACGGGAATGGCGCAACAGGAATCGCGGCGAGAGCAGGTGCAGCAACGTCAACAGGAAAATCAGCACCGGCAGTTCGAACACTAATGCAACGCCCAGTGTGACGTTGACGAACAGATCGAAATACTCCGTGATGGAGACTACTGGCTGGACGTTGTTGCTCATGCCGATGCCGAGCAGGAACTCGAGACCGTAGCGGAAGGCCAGGAAGTAAGCGAAGCAGCCGCCCCCGATGAAGAGCCCAGCGGTAAGAAGGACGAATGGGAGGGCCAAGCGCCGTTCTTTCTTGTAAAGTCCCGGGGAGATGAAGGCCCAAAGCTGGTAGACCACCCAGGGTGACGCGAGAAAAACGGAGGCCAAGAGAGGCAACTCCACCCAGATGATGGAGAAGCCTTCCATAGGCGTGAGCTGCGCCAGGCGCGGCGGATTCACGTGCAAATGTTTCAGGGCCTCAATGGCGGGATCGCTGACGAAATCCCAAAGCTTGTTGGCGAAACCGAGTGACAGGACGAAAGCGATCCCCAGTCCGTAGAGAGCCCGGATGATGCGGCTGCGCAATTCCTCCAGGTGTTCCATGAATGACATGCGCAACATCTTGTCCTCTTCCTCGTCTTGGGGATCGACGACAGGAGGAGGTGGGGGAGGTGGTGGCGGACGCCGGATGAGACCGGTCTCCGTCACCACTTCCACAGTCGGAGTGGTGACAACTTCAACAGGCGGAACCGGGGTTTCAGATACCCGAGGATGATCTTCGGGCGATCCTTCCCCTTCGGGAGGCGGAACTCCCCGCTTATCGTCTTCCATGCTCAGCTACGTTTTCTGCGATGTCTCAGGTGTTAATGGATTCCGGCTCGGCGGGCTGGCTGGCTGCGTCCCCGGAAGGGTGACCGGAGGAATGCTCCGAGCCGCTGCTTGCGCTGGTTCGTGCTACGGTTCCATTGACGACTGGCGCCTCATTGAGAGACACGCTGGATTCGGCGCCCTGAATTGCGGGTACGCTTACGGTGGATGGATTTGCTTCGGTGGATGGTGTACCAGCGCCAAAAGCGCCAGAATCGTAATAAGAGTTGTCGTATCCGGTGTAGTGGTTGTAGATATCGCCGGCTGAGCGGCTGATCTCATTGGTGTAGCTACGAGTAACTTCCTTGATGGACTCGCTCTCTTTCTCCAACTCGCGCATGTGTGTTTCGAAAGTGGCTTTGAGTTCGCTTTGAGCGCGGCGAAACTCAGTGATCGCTTTTCCAATCGTCTTGCCAAGCTCGGGCAATTTCTTGGGACCGAACAAGACAAGGGCGACGAGGAAAATGACCATCATCTCCTGCACACCCACGGGACCCATGCAAAAACCTCCGCCTCCATCATAGCAAGGGATGGTATCAATGATGAGCAGCGGCTTCCAATCTACTTATTCGGCCATTGCGATTTTCATGTCTCCTGCTGCTCGTATCCTAACTCCAGAAGGCGAATGGCAGGATGCCGGGAGCCGCTGCTCCGGAACAACCGGCGGTCGGCGGTGACGAGCGGGCAGCGCTGTTCGATGGCCAGCGCCAGGTAAACGCAATCCCATAGTGAAGCGTGGCGGGCGAGGCCCAACTGCAACGCTGCATCAAGTAGTGGCCGCGTATCGAATAGTACCGTTGCAACCCGCTCCAGGAGACGATAAGCATCCCTAGCCTCAGTGGCCAGCATTTTGCTTGCGCCGAGCGCGCTTCGCGATGAGGCTGCGAACTCCGTCAGTGACAGATCGGGCGCGATCAAGCGACACCTTGCCCGATTTCTCTTCTTGAAGCAGCCCCGGCGTGGCCGGCTTCGTGCAGTATCCATTTCGCAGCGACACACAATCCACTACCAATGTTTCAATCAAGGATCAGCGCCGCTGCCTTTCCTGACGAAGGAGCGGCGTACTATCGTCCATCGGCGGGAGCGACTTGGCGAACCGGTCTAGCTCCTTAATTAACTCAGGTAACTTCCGCCGCCGCTCCAATAGCGCAGCCCCCGCTTCGAGCGTGCGAATGATTTGAGCATTCAGGCTACGGCCCTGCTCTTTCGCGGCCCGTTTCAGGGTGGGGCGAAATAGTATGATTGGTGCTGATTAAACCCATGCTCAACAAAATAGCGCTCAGCATCGCCATACTCATCGCGCCGCTTACCGCGCAAGCTCAGCACAAGCCGCCGTCGCCTCCGAAGTCGCTCCGGTTGTATGTCTTCAACTGCGGGAGCTTGGATATCTCCGACCCGGAACGATTCCGATTCAAGAAAGAAGAGCTCGCCACCACGAATCTATCGGTGGGTTGCTACCTGATCGTGCATCCCAAGGGTACGCTGATGTGGGACGTGGGCGCCGTGCCGGACAGTGCGCTGAAGCCCGGCGAGAAGTCGGCCCTGGAAGGGTACGCCACCATCACTGAGACGCTGAAGTCGCAGATGGAAAAGATCGGCTACGAGCCCTCGGACATCCAATATCTGGCGTTCTCCCACTATCACTACGATCACATCGCCAACGCGAACCAGTTCGCCAACGCGACATGGCTGGTGCGTAAGGTGGAGCGCGATGCGATGTTTGCGGCGAAGCCTCCCGACAAAGTGAATCCGGCCAACTACTCTGC
The DNA here is from genome assembly GCA_049518655.1 of Bryobacteraceae bacterium. GTDB lineage: Bacteria > Acidobacteriota > Terriglobia > Bryobacterales > Bryobacteraceae > Palsa-89. The sequence continues at coordinate 5,804 of JBEKRO010000002.1, forward strand.
GCTCAAAGACAGCAAGACGATCATCATTCCCACCGACGATTACGACGTCTTCGGCGATGGAACGGTGGTGATGAAGCTGGCGCCGGGGCACACGCCGGGCCATCAAGTGTTGTTCTTGAAACTCAAGAAGACCGGCCCCATTGTGCTAAGTGGCGATCTTTATCATTACCCCGAGGAACGCAAGCTGAAGCGCGTGCCCACGTTTGAAACCGATCAGCAGCAGACCGTGGAGACGCGCGAGAAGATCGAGGCCTTTCTGAAGGAAAGCGGCGCGCAACTTTGGATCCAGCACGACTACGCGGCGTTCGCGAAGCTAAAGAAAGCTCCGCAATACTACGAATAGAGAGCATGCGGTCGAGCGCGTTTTTCCTCCTGATTACCGGGCTCGGGATCGCGCAGACGCATAAGCCGTTTCAATCGCAGTCCCCTGCGAGCGTCACTTATGGGGTCAATAAAGACGGCCAGCAGACCGTGGAGATTGCGAACGTCGCCTATGAAGTAACCAGCACTGGCGTACCGGGACGGCCGCCAGACCAGCGATTGTTACTGCGAACAACCACGCGGACCAAGGAAGTAGTGGACGAGATCGGAGTAGAGGCTTCGACGACGGTGGAGGCGTGGCCGCTGGGTGTAGACCCGAAGCAGAGGCCGCTCTACGCGCTGAAAGCGGCGGGCGTGGATTGTAAGACCGTAGGTGGCGCGCTGTTGGTGCTGCTGCGCGGCCTGGAAGATACGGAATGGTGGTCAGTCTACAAGCTCGGAACAGGCGAGCGGCTCTTCGATACCTACGTGCCGTTGCTAAGCTTTTCGATCCGCCGGGAAATTCAAACCATGCGCTACGTGGGTTTTGAAGATCCCCCGGACGACTCCGCGGATGCGCGCCTGAAGGAGCCGCACGTGGTGGGAGTGCTAACCTACGCCGCGGCCGAGCACGTACTGCGGGAAGCGTTGATCACAACTGACGATCCGAAGCAGGCACAGATGCTTCGGTCGTTCGCCGATGCCACTCGGTCAGTAACATTGGTGGCGACACCTGCGCGGGCCTTGAAGATCTCGATCAGCCAGAACTATCCGTCAGCGCCAGCGACGATTTCAATCACGGTTCCGATTGTGCGAGACGACTTGGACCTAGCCCATGCGCAGATGCCCGCGCATTTACACCTGGCCGTGTTTAGGCGTTAGGGTTGACGGCGCTGGCTGGACGGAGGCACCAAGCCCTTGATCCGGAGATAGACCACCATCTGGCCGTACATTTCGTTATCGTGGGCGATGTTGAAGTTGAGCACCGCCAGCTTGGTGGCCTTTCTGGGACCGAACAGCGTGACCATGGTAGCGGCATCGGCGTCCGTTTGTGAGTCGTATGCTCCGTCGCAATAGTCGAAGGATGCCTTGAGCGCGGCGGCCAAATCTGCCTTTGTGGTTTTGCTCCCCGCGTCGCCCTTCTTCTGCTCGCCTTTCACGTTACCGCACAATGCCAATTGGACGTCGGCAATGTGTCCCACGATCTCGCCGTAAGTTCGCTCCATCGGGCTGGCTTTGAACGAGTAGTCCGCCTCGGGCATCTCTTCAGCGGCTTTAGTGATGGTGCTCTTGATCCCGGTGTAGCTACCCTTCAGATCGGAGGACAGCGGGTTTTGTGCGTTGAGGGCAGCGGCGCCGAGCAAAGCTCCCATCAAGGTCAGAGTGCAGGTGCGATTCACAGAGTCTCCTTGGACATTGGATTTCATCAGAAGCGCAAAGGGTGCGGCGCGCACCACCACGGCGGCATGGAACTGCTTCGCGCCGCACTCCGTTTTGCGCGAGTTCATCAGAAGTATACAACACGAGATCTGCGAGGCGCGAGGGAGCGAGTGCGCTATTTCTTCGCGGCGCCCGCGGGTGGCAACATTACTGCGGAGGCCTTCTCTGGTTTTGCCGGCGGGGCCGCTTGCGCGCCGGGCTGCGCAGCCAGCTTTTCATCCAGTTCGTCCATCCCCTGATTGCGCACGATAATCGAAATCCTGCGGTTGGAGGGATTAGTCGGGTCGTCTTTCAGAAGTAAACGCTGGTCCGCGAATCCCCGGACTTGGCTAATGCGCTTATCGTCCAATCCAGATTCGGTGAGGATGCGCCGGGCTGCGTTGGCCCGGTCCGCAGATAGTTCCCAGTTGGAATAGTTGTCGCGGCCATAGGGCGTGGAATCCGTATGGCCTTCAATCACGATCTTATTGGGAAGTTTCGACAATTCACTGGCGAGTACTTTCAGGATTTCGCTTCCAGCCTCGGTGGGCGCGGGATTACCGGTGTCAAAGAAAAGCCCCCGCTTGGTCTCCAGCAGATCGATGCGCAGTCCTTCGGCCGTTATGGTCATCTTGATCTGATTCTGCATGTCCTTGAAGGTCGGCATCTGCTTCATAGCCTGCTCGAGCTTATCTTTGATCTGCTGCAGTTGATCCTTGGTCAAGGTCAGGGTTTCGCCCATTCCAGCCGTCGACGTGCCTGTCTGCCGGCCCTTCCCCGTGGGGTCCTGAAAGTAACCTCCGACGGCCTTCTGGACTTTTTCGCTGGCGCTCAACAACCAAAGAACGATGAACAGCGCCATCATGGCTGTCACGAAGTCGGCGTAGGCGACCTTCCAAGCTCCGCCATGCTCGTCGTCATGGTGGTCGGCTTTCTTGCGGATGATGATTATCGGCTGAACGCCTTTTTTAACACTCAAGCGGCCGCCTCGGTTGCGGGAGCGCCGGCGGGTTTCCGGCACGCCTTATCCATTTCCTGAAATGTCGGCCTCACGTGATGCGGGATAGCGCGGCGAGCGGCTTCCAGCGCCAATATCGGTGGCACGCCCTTCATGAACGCGAGCAATCCCATGCGGAGGCAAAGGAAATATTCGCTCTCCGCATTGGTCTGTTTCTTGATATTCGCCGCCATGGGCCCCAGGAATCCGTAGCAAAGAAGAATTCCCAGGAAGGTTCCAACAAGCGCAGCCGCAACCTTGTGCCCGATCTCTTCAGGAGGGCCACCGAGCGCGCTCATAGTGATGACAACGCCCAGAACGGCGGCGACAATTCCCAATCCAGGCAGGCTGTCGGCCATGGTGGAAATAGCAGCCGAGGGCAGCAAAGCTTGCTTATGCAGGACTTCCAGATCGGTTTCCATGATCTGGTCCAGGTCATGGACTTCTACGCCGCCGGCCAGCAGCGTTCGCATGGTGTCGCAAAAGAAGTGCATGGCTCCTTTGTCTTTCGCGAAGCTCGGGTGGCGTTTGAACAGGGCGCTCTTTTCAGGCTCGTCCAGGTCGTTCTCCAGAGCCGTGATGCCGTTCTTGCGCGACGTGCCAAAGAAATCGTTTAAAAAGCGCAGGGTATCCAGATAGGTAGTCGAGGTATAGTGGCCGCCTTTGAATACCGCCAGGAGACTCGAAATGATCGATTTCAGAATGTAAGGCGGATTACTTATGAGTACGGTGCCGATAGCCGCACCACCAATTATGAGGAGCTCGGCAGGCTGCATGAGAACCAAAAGGTTCCCTTTTTCCATAAGATAGCCCCCGGCGATACAACCGAGGACGACAAGGATACCAATGATCGGAAACACGGACCAGTCTCCCGCTCTGCAGCAATTTATATATTGCCTTACATGCCATTGATCGGCCGGTAGGGATTACTACTGTAGGTGTATCAAGGGTGGTTGATGGCGATCCGATCACCGGGAATTCAGAATTCTTATAACCTTTTTCGCTGCGGCGGGAGAGCGCGTCTTTCCAGGCGAGTGAGCAACTTTTCGTAAACTTAGGAAAGTCATCAATTTCGACGGATTAGCAGGCGATGAAAAAGTGGACCAAATCGCTTTTGTCTGCCGCAGCCCCTGCTGCAATGCTTGTTTGCGCCGGATGGTATGCATTTGACAGCTTTATCAGGCAAATGCCCACTGCCGCTGTCCGCCATTTCTTGCATGCGTGTTAACGCCGCTCGCGTATTTGCAATATGTTCCTGCGCGCTGGGTTTGGTTTCTCTTGTCGCACGCATGCCTTTTGACGGCTGCCTGGCTGATCTGGCGTGAGCTTACCTCGAACCGTCTAGCAGGTTGTGTAGTCGCGATCGTGTGGGCGTTGGGTGGGGCGGCGGGTGAGAGCCTTGCGCTGGGGCAAATAGGCCCCGAGTTGACTCGGCTGTTAGCGGTAGCCTACACGTTAAACCGGCGCGTGCCAGGAGAGTGCGTCGGAACCGGCTTCGCAGTGAAACTGATCCCCGGCGTGCTTTGTGTGATTTTCGCGCTCCGCCGCAATTTCCGCGAGATGGTCAACGCGGCCGTCACTGCCCCTGCCCTGACTGGCGTTCCTTGGGTTTTCGTCGCATGCTGCTTATCCGGGCCGAACGCGCCGGTGCACAAAGACTATCTCGCCGGAACGCCCTCTGTAATCAGCTGGTCGCTTCCGTCGGTGGCGCTGCGAATATACGAGCCCTTTCAGTTTGGTAAGCGGATGCCCCTGGACTGGATTACGGGCAATGGGCTGCAGACACTCGAACTGTCGTCCCGCCAGCAGCTTGTTTCGCTCGGTGTCGCGCTAACCACGCTGCTACTGGGGTGCCTGATCCTTGCGAGGAGGGTCCGCTTCAAACTCGCCGCCCGGCAGGCTCCACTCGCCAGCGCGGCAGTTGTGGCGCTCGCCCTAGCCGCATCGCCTGTGTGTTGGACTCACTACCAAATAATTCAGTATCCAGGCGTCGCACTTTTTCTGACGTATGCCGCCAGCCGAAGACTTTGGTGGCTCCTTGGAATCGCGGCAGCCAGTGCGGCGCTTCTCTATCCGATTCCGGTAGCTGTGCTGAGAGCGTACTACAAGCAGGGCAACGATTGGCCAAATTCGCCCATCGCCATGTACTTCTGGACCTCCATTCCCGCTATTGCTTCGGTGGTTCTATTCGGTCTGATGACGCGCGAACTGCCGCGGATTGCCGTTGAGAATGAGCGATATCCGGCACGCTTCTCGTGACGATCTACGCATCTTCCGCGTTGAGCCACTTTTCTGCCACCTTGACTGGATCACTCGATAGGTCGATTGGGGTGCTTTCCCGCTCCCTGCCTCCCTGGAAGAAAACTGCCAGCACGCCGCTCGGCGTAGGACGCAATTCCAGCTTCTTGGCGCCTGCTTCCAGACGGAGAATCGAATCGACCCAGACCGGCCGCACCAGGATTCGCTTGCGATGACCGATATCTCGACAGGCGGTCAGCAGGCCATCTTTGAATGGTCCGTTGCGCAGAGCTTCGGCGTGCGGAGCGATTTCGAGCGCCACCGATCGGGCAGCCTCTCGCGCCGCAGCCTCGCGCGCCAATGCTTCAGGATCCCTTTGCTCCCGTGATTCGAGGGCTTTGAGATTGTTTTCCAAGTTGTCGAGAAAGCTCATTCTTTTTTAGGATAGCGGCCCGCAGGCTTCCTCGATCAGGTTGTCCGCTCAACCGCATCCAAGCGAAAACCGTAGCGCTGCGCAAACCTCTTGCATCCGTTGATGACTCAGGCTGGCAACGCGCTTCCCCAGGCGTTCCTGTGAGATCGTGACCGCGTTGTGGAGATTTACCGCGCATCGATCCTTCATCCCATCATCCACGTCCAAAATCACCTCCGATGGCACATCTCGAATTGTGGAAGTAATCGGGGCCACGGTGACGGTCGAAAGGTGGCCAATGGCGCTATGCCGGGTGAGTATCAGGATTGGCCGTTGCTTATCGGGCAGAGCAAATCGGCAGAGGTGAACGTCACCGCGACTCACTCTTCCGGCCAAGCGGCAGCCTCCTCCCAGGGACGATACTCTCCGACACGCTGTGGGTGCGCTTGATACCCCCGCCGGTCGCGCTCCTCGAGTTCCAGGACGCGCAGGCGCTTCAGGTGCGCCTCGAGAGCTTGGCGGATGAGCGCGGATCGATTCACTTTGTGCCGCTTGGCCGCACTGTCCGCGGCCTTCAGCAGCTTTGCGTCGAGAACAACCTGTATGGTTTCCATTGTGGACTTCTATCCACAGTATAGCCAACAGTCGCGACCAACCCCGCGGGCGTCCATCCTCGGGGCTTCGCTTCTTAACGTCCGGAAACGCGGCAGACGATACCGGGTTATGAGGAGTTCCAATTGACTTTCGACGCGGCGCCGGATGGCTTCTGATGGGTTGCGGGCGCGGTGTATGCTGCTTTCCTACTTTCGCTATCAGCGGATCAAGGAGCGCTGGTGATTGCGGAATCCTCTCAGCATCTTTGCCAATCACAACCCACTCTCTCCAAACATCACATGCCCGTGATGCGAAGCCCCATGGTCGGCTGGCTACGAACCGCGCTCACATAGACAAACGATGTGGAGGGGCGTAGTCTGTCCCAACTGCGGGTGCGAATATGACCGGCGGGCAAGAACAGTGCGAGGACTGAGACAAAAGTGGAGATTCCGGGAGAACGTCAACGCCGTTCGGTAGACCATTTAATTCCGAACGAGCGTTCTCGGTGAATACCCGCGGAATCGAGCGGAGCCTTAGTCCTCCCACGGACGCGAGCGATCAGTACCGAATTCGAATCCGGCAGAGACCTTGTCGGCGGGATCGGCTCATGGGTTCAACCTGTTTACGATAGACCATGGACTCCTACAAACGATTTCACGAATTGCTAAAACGCGACTTCCTGCCCATAGTCCGTGCTGACGGATTCAAAGGTAGCGGAACCACATTTCGGCGGGCGTTTTGCGATCGCATCGACCTCGTGAACGTTCAGGGCTCGCGCTTCGGCGGTAAGTGTTGCGTCAATGTCGGTGCACTTCTCATTCTTGCCTTCCGGGGGCAGCGGTCGTGTCACAGACTGGAGGAAGCTCAAGGAGTACGAGTGTGCCTTTTGAAACCGTTTTCACCAGGCGAGCGCAGCCGATCACTGGTGGACGTATGGGGCAAGCGACGGCGAAGCCGAAGCGAGCCTCGCAAGCCTCATTGACACTTACCGACGGCGAAGCGCTTTGTTCTTTGGGAAATTCGAACCATTCCCGCACGTGTTCGAACAAATAACTCCAGCGGAAATAGATGCCGGTGATCTTTCAAATATGCCGCCCGGTAGCTTGACAGAAGTGTTGGCTGCCCTAGCCATGGCACGGGGCATGAACCATCTTGGTCACCGTGAAAAATGCTGCGAGTTTGCCGAAGTCGGTCTTCGGCACCTTGGCCGCGCTGTCGGGCTGAAGACTGAACTTGAGCGGCTGCGGGATACAAGCTGAAGCGGTCTGTGCAACTGGTAACGAAACCGTTCAGTGGGAGCGCACGTGGACGTATAGCCATACCGCCGACGTGATCCCAGGAACGGTGACAATCCCCCTCGATTTACTTCCCTCTCTCACTCAATCACTTCCCCGCTCCACGCCCCTCCGCTTTGCGCCATTTCGGTCCACGCTTGAATCGAGTGCATGAACGCGCCATCCACCCCGTTTCTTGGCTTCGTTTCGCCAAATTTGCAAAAAATCACCACGCCGCACACAAGACACCCCCGTGATGCGCCACCTAGCTACTCATGACTTGGCGCCTCGGGCCGGCGACCAGCCACCAGCCACAAAACCTAGTTCTGTAACCAAATTTTCGCCCCCAACGCCCCTGTTACGAGCGATGATACGAGCGATCGAGACACCAGTGACTAGGTGATATACTGATCGGTCGCGTCCCGGGACACCCTGTGCCGGTGACGCTACGTCGCTGGGAGGCAAGATGAAAAAGCTGTTCTGGATGGTTCCCGCCGCATTGATGATGGTCGGCGCGGGTTGGATGTTGCAAGGCGCCGGAGGCAAGAGCGACAAGATCGACAGCAAGGATCTGGTGACGGGCCAGCAGGCCTTTGCGGATTATCGAACGGAAAAGCCCGGGCTCTTCCACAAGATCACCGCCGCCGATCTTCCGAAGCCATACGACACCAAATCGAGCCAGAATTTTCCAAGAGTGGTGGCGAAGCCGGACAACATGTGGCCCATGGCGCCCGCTGGTTTCAAGGTTGAGCTTTACGTCCATGAAGGTGTCACGGAGCCGCGCCAGATCCGCATGGCGCCGAATGGCGACTTCTTCGTCGCCGACAGCATGCCAGGGGAAATAAAGGTTTTCCGTGGCCGTAGCGCCGATGGCAAGCCCGAGCAGGTTTCCACATTCGCCACTGGATTGAAGCGGCCGTTTGGGATCGCGTTTTATCCGGTTGGCAACAACCCGCAGTGGATCTACATCGGCAACACGGATTCCGTAGTGAAATTTCCGTATCACACCGGCGACTTGAAAGCCACCGGACCATCTGAGACGGTCGTCGCGGAGCTTCCCACGGGGGGCTTCCATTGGACCCGCGACGTGGTGTTCTCCAAAGACGGCAAGCGCATGTTCGTGGCGGTTGGCTCGGGCTCCAACGTGGACGATCCCGATACGCACCCGAAGGAAATGCATCGCGCTGACATTCTCGAATACACGCCGGACGGCAAGTTTGTACAGGTTTATGGCGCAGGCATCCGCAATCCCGTGGGCCTGGCGGTGAATCCGCAGACCGGAGAGCTGTGGTGCTCGGTGAACGAGCGCGATGAGCTGGGTGACAATCTGGTGCCCGATTACATCACGCACGTGAAAGAGGGCGGCTTCTACGGCTGGCCGTGGTTCTACATGGGCGCGAATCAGGATCCGCGGCTGGAAGGCAAGCATCCCGAACTCAAGGACAAGGTGATTGTGCCCGATGTGTTGATGCAACCACACAACGCATCGCTTGGAATCACGTTCTACGAAGGCACTCAATTCCCCAAGGAATATCGCGGCGATCTGTTCGGCGCCGAGCACGGGTCCTGGAACCGCTCCGCGCGCGCGGGCTACGAAATCGTTCGCGTTCCCTTGGACAACGGCCATGCCAGCGGAGTGTACGAAGACTTCATCACCGGATTCGTCACGCCGGACGGCAACGCTTGGGGCCGGCCCGTGGCGGTGGTGGTGGCAAAAGACGGCTCGCTGTATTTCACCGACGACGGCTACAAGGCCATCTGGCGCGTGAGCTACACGGGCAAATAGGAGAGAATCGACATGAGATCTTGGACCACTTTCGCGGCTGCCCTGGCACTTACCGCCGGCGCCGCATATGCACAGAATAAGGGAGGCGGGGGTGGCATTCCTTCGCCGCTCAAACTTACAGTTTCCGGATACAGCGACGGAGGCGACATTCCAGAGAAATTCACCTGCGCCGCGAAGCCGCCCGGAGGTTCTCCGCAGATTGAATGGAGCGGAGCGCCAGCCGGTACAATGTCAATCGCTCTGATTTTCCACGATGGCGACGTGCATCCTGGAAAGACGTTCGATGACGTGACGCATTGGATCGCCTGGAACATTCCAGCCACTGCGACAGGCTTGCCCGCCAATGTCGAGGCTACAGGCGATCTTCCGGACGGCATACGCCAAGGCATGAATATCGCCCGCAGGAACGGCTACATGGGTCCTTGCCCGCCGCCGGGGCTGCCGCATCATTACACGTTAGAGGTTTACGCGCTCGATTCAAAGCTGGATCTGCCGGCCACCGCCGGCCGCGATGATTTGGAGAAGGCGCTGGGCGGGCACATTCTCGCCAGCGGCGTTTACAACGGCTTGTTCCATCGTTAGAGCCATGTCGGAAGACACTGCCAGTGAACTTTCCAGACGGGCAGTGATTGCTGGCGCGGCGATTATTCCAGTCGCTGCGCTCACTGCCGCCGCTCAGTCTAATGTCCAAGCGCCGGCGCAATCCGTGCTCTCCGACGTGCAGCTTCGCATATTGGCGGCGTTCACCGATCGGATCATTCCCAAAGACGATTGGGGACCTAGCGCGTCAGAAAGCGGAGTGCCGGAGTACATTAATCGCGCGCTGGGCGATTATCTGGCCGGGGAGAAGCCAGCGTTCATCGAAGGCTTGGAAGCGACGGATGCCTTCGCGCGCAGGTCGCAGGGTCGGGCGTTCATCGAGTTGACACCCGATAAGCAGGACGCGGTGCTGACTGCGATGGAGAACGGAAATGCGGAGGGCTTTGCCAATGCCCGGGCGTTCTTCAATCGTGCGCGGCGGCTGACCATGGAAGGGATGTTCGGCGATCCCTACTACGGCGGCAACAAGAATTTTGCGGGCTGGGATTTGATCCGGTACCCGGGGCCGCGCATGGCCACATCGGCGGACGATCAGAAGATGGGCGTGGAGATCAAGCCATATCACCACTCCGCATATGGCGCGGGAGGCGAACATGGCCATTAATCTGAAACCGGTGGATGTCGCCGTGGTGGGATTGGGAGCAGCCGGTGGCGTGGCTGTGCTGCCGCTGGCCCGTGCTGGATTGAAAGTTGCCGGCATTGAAGCCGGAACGTGGATGGATCCAGCCAAGGATTTCAAGCCGGACGAGATTCACAACAACGTACGCGCCCTGGTGACCACGGTACCCAAGGCCAAGAAAGAAATCCCGACGTTTCGCACCAGTCCGGATGCCAAGGCGCGGCAAGGGGCCACGCATCCCATGATGAACGCGGTGGGCGGCACGTCAATTCACTATCATGCTCAAAGCTGGCGGCTGAAGCCGTGGGATTTTAAAACGCGTTCGGAAACTATCAAACGTTACGGCGCTAGTTTGCTCCCGAAGGGATCGACGCTAGAGGACTGGCCCATCGGCTACGACGAGTTGGAGCCTTTCTACGACATCGTCGAGCACGAAGTGGGTGTTTCGGGCAAAGCGGGCAACATTCAGGGCAAGCTGGACCCGGTGGGCAATGTTTATGAAGGCCCGCGCCAGCGCGAATATCCGATGCCGGCGCTGCGCACCTCCGATTTTCTGGATCACATGCACAAAGCCGCGCTGTCGCTCGGCTGGAAGCCGTTTCATGCGCCTGCGGCGATCAATTCGCAGCCCTATCGCGGGCGGCCGGCTTGCGCCTATCACGGCTATTGCGATCGCGGCGGGTGCCAGATCAGGGCCAAGAATTCCACCTGTTTCACCACCATTCCCGAAGCGCAGAAGACCAAGAACCTGACGGTGTTCGATGGGGCGCAAGTGACGCGGATCGTCTCTGACAACAACGGGAAAGTCACCGGCGTGCTCTACATCCGCGATGGCAAAGAGTATTTTCAGCCCGCGAAAGTTGTATTGATCGGTTCGTACACTTACGAGAACACGCGGCTATTGTTGCTTTCAAAATCGAAGGCGTATCCGAATGGCTTGGCGAACAATCACGGCCAGGTGGGCAAGCACTATTTCGGACATTGGGACGCGCAGGCGGGCGTGGGCGTGACGGCGTTGTTCCCGATGGATGTCAACACCTGGTATGGCGCGATGCTCTCGCAAGGCGTGGTGGTGGATGAATGGGCCGACGATACGTTCGATCATTCAGGGCTCGGGTTCATCGGCGGGTCGAGTCTGTGTACATTCATGGAAAAGCATCCCATCGCCGGGGCGAGCATGAGCACGTTTGGCCGCGCGCCCGGGTGGGGATCGAAGTGGAAGCAATTCGTGCATGAGAACGCGAACCGTTGGACGACGTCGTATCTGCAGGGCAACAGTTTCCCGTACGAGAACACCTATCTGGATCTGGATCCTGACGTGAAAGATCCCCTCGGCGATCCGGTGTGCCGCGTCACCAGCGGCCCCAAGGAAAACGAGACGCGGGCCGCCATTCACTCGCAGAACAAAATGGAAGAATGGTTCCGCGCGGCGGGTGCGATTGAAGTGATCAAGGGCCAGCCGTTCGGCCCCGCGCTATCCACGCACACTTACGGCGGCACGCGCATGGGCGATAATCCCGATACCAACGTGGTGGACCGCTGGGGATTCTCGCATGAAGCGCCGAACCTCGGAATGCTGGGTGGGTCGGTGTTTGGAACCAGCGGCGCGCGCAATCCAACACTCACCATGCAAGCGCTGGCTTGGCGCACCGCCGAACATCTGACAAAAAACTGGAGGTCGATTGCTGGTTAGGGGCGGCTACTTGCCGGTCATTATTTCCCGCCGAGCTCAGTGAGCACGAGCTTGGCGTTGCGCGACGCCTGATCCTGCATCGGGCTTGAAATCCCGGCCGATTCCTGGAAGTAGTGCAACCCTTCCCGCATCTGCGCCTTGTCGCCAATCGGTTTGCCGAGGCTGTAGTTGGCCAGGCCCAGATCAAAGAGGGCGATCGCGTAAAGCTGGGAGTTGCCCTTGATGGATGGCAGAGCGGCTCTGAGAGCTTTGTTAGCCGGCCCGTAGCGCATTTCCATGGTATAGCCAACTCCGGTGTAGAAATTGGCGGTTCCGAGTAGCGCGGCTTTTTGAGCGGCCCATTCGGATTCACTCGCGCCTTCGCGTTTGGCCCGCGTACTGGCAGCCTCCGAGGCTTTAGCGGCATAACTGATGACGCGGTCCGCGTGATTGCCGCGCCAACTGCAATCGGCCGAGTACAGCATGGCCTCGGCGTTCTTATCGACAGCCATTCTTTCAGCGGCGGGGCACGCCTTTGAGCCTTCGCCGGCTTTGGCCAACGCGGCGAAATAGCTGTTGGCGACTTCCGACAGATACTGGCTCTTGGGATTTTGCTTGATGAGCGTATCCACCAGATCCACTTCTTCCTTGGGCGGCGCCTTCAACGCGACCACGTACAGCGCGTATTCCGAATACTCGTCCACTTGCTTGGCGTACTCCAGTTGCTGCTTTCCTTCGTCGTCGGTGGGCGCTTTCGCCGTGCTGATATTTTTGCGCGCGACTTCCGACGTGCGAGCGGACCACTTCTTAGTTTGCTCGATATCCTCTTTGGCCACCGCGGCCTTCAACGCATAATACGTGGCGTCCATATCGGGGCTGTTTTCGTAGGACATTTCGGCCACGTCCAAAACTTTGTCATATTCTTTTTGACCGAGCAGGCCGGACTCCAATTGCGCCGCCACCCAGCCGGCAGCCTCATGCTTGGGGTACTTCGCGAGAAAATCCTGACCTAGGGAAACTTTCCGGGCGTCGTCCGGCTCCTGACCAAGGGATTGCAGGATTTGGCCCTCGGGGGTACTCGGGTTGAAAACAAAATTCTGCCTCTCCTGCGCGAGAACCGGTAGCACACAGGGCAGAGCCAGCAAGACCAAGCCGGCGACATAACTTTTCATGAAGTAACTCCTATCGGTGGAATTTATCACAATCGAGGGCTCCTTGGCGCGGCCGGTGTCTTCCTTCTCAAGAACTTTCGCGTTCGCCGCGCCGCAAGTATGCGTCATCCTTCGCCAGCCAGTCCTTGCGAATGGGCGCGAAGACGTCGAGATCCAGGGTGTCCTCCAGCGCCACGGCGCGATGCGGCACGTTGGAAGGGATGCGCAGCACTTCACCCTTGTGCACCACTACTTCCTTGCCTTCCAGCTCAAACTTCAGCGCGCCTTCCAGAATATAGGTTACCTGTTCGCTTTCATGATGATGCTCGGGCACCACGGCGTCCTTCTTCAAGAAAATCTGCGCGATCATAGCTTTTTCGCCGCTGATGATTTTGCGCGAGATCATGTCGCTCATCACTTCGAGGGGCACTGAATCCCAAGTGAAATGTTCCATAGAGAGACCCATTGTACCGGCCGGAGGATGGTCGAGGGAACCGCTTCCCGCAGTCGTGGCTCGGTCAAGGATGCTCAGGGCAGGGTGACGGTGAACGGGGTGGAAACCGGTGCGCCGGAGCTGTCTATGATGTTCAGCGGTTCGTAAGAGAGCGGCGTTACCTTCATTGCTTTTCCATCGATGTCGATTTCGAGGAAGTGATTCTGTTCCGCCCAGGCCTGAATGTGGGCGTTCTGCATGTTCTTCCGCACGTTGCCACGCCGCAGTTCGCCCCCGGCGCCGCTGACGAAGAAACGAATAACGCCGGTAGCAGGGCTGACCTCGCTGGCCTGGAAGTTGTGCTCGTGGCCGGAGAACACCACTTTGACGCCGCTGTCGGTGAATAGCCGAAACCAGTGGCGAAGCTGTTCCAGGCTGGGCGGGTGATCGGGGCCGGCGGTGAACATGGGATGGTGGAAATAGGGAATCACCCAGAGCGGATGGGGCTTCGCAAATTCGGATTGCATCCAGTGGAACTGCGGGCTGTCTTCCAGATATCCGGCGCGCGCGGGTCCGGAATCCGTGTTGCTGGTGCTATCGAGGGCGAAGAACTGCGCCAGCCCCCCGTAGGTGAAGTCGTAATAGCGTGCGGGCTGGTTTTGTGGAAACGGGAAGTTATCCAGGATGGCCGCCAGGTCGCGATGCCGCTCGGTCTCGTTGCCGTCGTGATTGCCGAGCGCAGGGAAGAAAGGGATGCTCCCGAGAAGCGGTTCATAGGGCTCAAAGAACTTGGAACCCCAGTCTTGATCACTTGCGCCCGTGTGGCTAAAGCCGAAACTCAGCCCACGGATATCCCCGTAGACGTTATCTCCCAAGCTGAGCAGAAACCGAACGGGGTTGCCGGTGGTGGCGCGGCGCTGGTACTCCTGCCACATGGCGCGAGCGACGCTGTATTGCGGACCCTTGCCGGTTCCAAAGTCGCCCACCACAAAGAACGTCAGCCGCTGTGAGTTTGCAGCCCAAGTTCGGACCTCGCCTTGCCCCAGCATCTTGCCGTGCAGAGAGATGCTGTACTTGTAGGAACGATCGGGCATGAGATCGCCCACTGTGATGGAATTGCCCACCGAGATCAGCTTGCGATCGGCGATTTCAACGCTAGCTTCTCCAAAAGAAGGAGACGACCGGCCAATGGTGTTTTCGCCCGCGGTGGTGCCCCAAGCCAACTGGACGTAGTTGGGACCCAGGTCCATCACATAGGTGTAAAACTTCTGGGCGTTTGCGTGAGGCGCAAGTGCTGCGTGCAGCGCAAAAACGCACAGCAGCAGCGGAAAGCGCTTCCGCACCCGGGAAGCCACTTACTGTTGTTTAGCCCCTCCGCCCGTCTCGCGAGCCAAGCGAACCTTGGCGTCTTCCAGCTTCTTCTGGACTTTCGTGAGTTCCGCGTGGTCCATATCGCTGGGCGGGCCGGATTGATACTCTCGAACAGAGCTTTGCCATTGCGCGATGGCTTCGCGGATCTTGCCTTCTTTGAAGTAGACCTCGGCCAAGTGATCGTGCACGGTTGGGTCGCGCGACATGTAGCGCAACGCTTCGCGCAGCTTGTCTTCGGCCTCGGGCAGCTTATTCAAGCGGAAGTAAACCCAACCCAGGCTATCCAGGTAAGCGCCACTGTTGGGCTCCCGCGCCACGGCCTTGCTCACCAGGTCACGCGCTTCCTCCAGCCGGACATTGCGGTCCGCCAGCATGTAGCCCAGATAATTCAACGCGGCGTCGTTATCGGGGTTCATATCCAGCACTTTGCGAAATTCCGCTTCGGCGGCTGAATAGTTCTTCATGCGTTCATACATGGCGCCACGGCGGAAGGCCAGGGTTTGCTTCTCTTCACTGGTTTTTGAAAGGCTCTCGGCCGCATCCAGCGACTTCGCCATTTCAGTGAAGTTCTTGGCCTTCTCGTAGATGTCGGCCAGCGTGAGATCGACTTCGCGATCGTTCTTGCCGTCCATCAACCGGCGGGCTTCAGCCACCGCCGCCTCGGTCTTTCCTATGTCTGACAACACCGAGGCCCGGGTGGCCGATACGATACGATCCTTCGGGAACTTCTTCACCGCCGCGTCGGCTTCCGCTTCGGCCTTGGGATAATCCTTGGCTTCGCGGTAAGTCTCGATGATTTCTGCTTCGGCGCGCCCGGCGTTGTCCGGATCCAAATCGGCGGCCTGGCGGAAAGCGTCCACGGCAGCGGGGTATTGTTCGACGGTCCGTTCCAGATCACCCAGGTTCTGCAGCAGGTTGCCCCGGCTGCCCTTCTCCGCCGCGCTGTAGCTCTTCTTGGCGGTGGCATCCAGGATGCCCTTTAAGGTCTTGATCGCATCTGGAACCTTGCCTTCGGCTTCCAGCAGGTTCACGTCGTTGTACTGGACTTCGAGATCGTTCGGATCGATCTCCTTGGCCTTGTCGGCCGCTTCGCGCGCCTTCGCAAAGTCCTGCTTTTGACGGTAGATCAACGATATGCGCAGCTCCGCCTTGACGTCCTTCGGATCCTCGGCAACGGCCTCCTGATACAGCTTCAAGGCGTCGTCCAGTTGGTTGGAAAACAGCAGATCTTCCGCCAACGCTTGCTTCAACTCGGAATTGCCCGGCTGCTGATCCAGCGCGCGGCGCAACATTTCGGCAGCCAGCGAATAATCTTTCAGCTGCTCGTACACGCTGGCGAGACTGGTCAGGCTGCGTGGATTGGGATCCTTGTCCGCCACTTTGCGCAGCATGTCGGCCGCAGCTTTGTTGTCGCCTAGGTCGGCGTAAACAGTGGCCAAGCCTGTCATGGCGTCTTCATTATCGGCATCCAGCTCCAGAGCCTTTTTGTACGCGGCCATAGCCTCGGTGGAATTCATCAAGGCCTTCTGAAGGCGGCCGAGCATAATCCAGCTGTCGATGTCTTTGGGATCGGCCTCGGTGATCTTCTGGTACTGCTCCACGGCCTTCTTCACCATGTCGGCATCGATCTGATTGGTCTGCGAATCGCCGATCAGGTGGGTGTAGATGCGTGCCAGAAGGCGGCGCGAGTTCAAATCGTTGGGGTTTTGTTTCAGGGCATCTTCAGCGTCCAGCACCGCTTCGCGCAACCGGCCGGATTGGATGTATAAGTCCGAGAGTTCTTCGGCTATGAATGTCGCGCTGGGGTCGGCTTTCAGCGCCGCGCGGTAGGCATCGGCAGCCTTGCTGAAGTATTCGCCCCGGTTCCCGTAAGCGGCCGCCAGCTCCGAATACAAATGGCCCAAAGAATAGTTGTAATAAGCGGCTGCTTTGTCCGCTTGCCCCGCCGGCGGCGTGGTAGCGGGGGCTTGTTGGGCGAAAGCCGCCGAGGCTACTATCAGGAGGCAGGGGAGGCTTGCCAGCCAACGCGTTGGGATCATCGAAGCTCTCTTTCCCATACCCGGATCGATCACACTCGGGAAATGGCGGCCAGAAAACCGAATAATCGCGCAATCACTTACCAAGATGCCGGGGTCAGTATCGATGAAGCGGACCGCGCCGTTTCGCTCATCCGAGGGCATGCCCGGGGCACCTTCACGCGCTCCGTCTTAACCGATATCGGCAGCTTCGGTGGCGGCTACCTGCTTTCCGGCTGGAAGAATCCGGTGCTGGTGAGCTCGGCCGACGGTGTGGGGACCAAGGTGAAGATCGCCTTTCTGACCGGCCGGCACAATACCATCGGCGAAGATTTGGTGAATCACTGCGTGAACGATATCGCGGTGCAGGGTGCGGTGCCGCTGTTTTTTCTGGACTATTTCGCTGTCGGCAAGCTCGATGCCGACGTCGCGGGGCAAGTCATCGAGGGCATAGCGCGAGGATGCCGCGCGAACGGGTGCGCCCTGATCGGCGGCGAGACGGCGGAGATGCCGGGGCTGTACCAGGAAGGCGAATACGACCTGGCTGGGTTCATCGTGGGCGCGGTGGAGCGCAAGCAGATGCTGACGGGCGCGGGAATCCGGCCTGGCGATGTCCTACTTGGATTGCCATCGAACGGGCTGCACACCAACGGTTATTCGCTGGCGCGCAAGCTGCTGTTTGAGATTGCGCGGCGTCCGCTGACCGATGAACTGGCCGACGAGCTGTTGAAGGTGCATCGCAGCTACCTGAAGCCGATCCGTGCCTTGATCGACGAGCGCATGTTGAAGGGCGCGGCGCACATCACTGGAGGCGGCATCACCGACAACACCCCACGCATATTGCCGAAGGGGTTGGCGGCGCGGGTGGACATTGCCAGTTGGGCCATTCCGCCGTTCTTTGAGGAGCTGCGCGAAATTGGCAACCTGGATGTGGCTGATTACAGGCGGACTTTCAACCTGGGCGTAGGAATGATCCTGGTGATCGGCAAGCGGAATCTTGGAAAGGCGCGAGCGCTGTTGAGCAGCTTGGGCGAGGCCTGTTTCCAGATGGGTGAGGTGGTGGAATCCCGTGGGCCGCGCGTGATCTATGTGGATAGTGGCGGCGAGGCTGGGGCCAGGTGAAGCGCCTGGGCATCCTGCTATCGGGCCGGGGTTCCAATTTCGAAGCGATCGCCCGAAACATCGAGTCCGGGAGGTTGACGGCGGAGATCGCGGTGGTGATTTCCAACCGTCCGGAAGCCCGCGGGATGGAGATCGCCCGCGAGCGGGGATTCCCGGCGCTGGCGCTGCCGTCCAAAGGCCTGGCGCGCGAAGAATATGACCGGCGCGTGGTGGCCGAGCTTCAGAACCACGGCGTGGAGCTGGTCTGCCTGGCCGGCTTTATGCGACTGCTGACGGCGGACTTTTGCCGCGCCTTTCCATTGCGCGCCTTGAACATTCATCCATCGCTGCTGCCAGCGTTTCCCGGCATCGATGCCCAGAAGCAGGCGCTCGAACATGGCGCAAAGATTAGCGGCTGCACGGTGCATTTTGTCGATGAACAGCTGGATGCGGGTCCCATTATTTTGCAGGCAGCCGTGCCGGTGCTGGATGACGACACCGAAGAGACCCTTGGGGCCCGAATTCTGGCGCAAGAACATCGCATCTACAGCGAAGCCATCGGGATCGTTCTGTCGGAGCGCTGGCGCATTGAGGGCCGTCGCGTGATCGCCGAGTAACGCGCGATGCGAAGACTCGGCCGTGCGCTCGTTCCTACCTTTCGCTATCTGATGCAGACCGAGGTGCATGTGTTTGCTTTCTCGGTGTCGGCGGGTCTGCTGTTGTCGTTCTTTCCTTTTCTGACGGTGATGCTTTCCATATGCCGGTATGTGTTTAAGTGGAGAGCCGGCGTGAGCGCGGTCTATTTTGCGTTGGGCGACTATTTTCCGGACACGTTCGGACAGTTCATCCGGCGGAATTTCGAGGTAACCGTGGCGTCGCGCGGGCAGGTTCAAATCGTCTCGCTGGTGCTATTGTTCTTCACCGCCAGCGGCATCTTCTTGCCCTTGGAGGTGGCGCTGAATCGCATTTGGAATTGCCCCAAGAATCGAAACTATTTCAAGAACCAGCTGGTGAGCCTGGGGCTGATCTTCGCGTGCGGAGCGCTGATGCTGATGTCAACAACGCTCACGGCTTTAGACAACCAGTTCCTGACCGGCATTGCGATCCGCCAGACGGCGCCCGTAGCGAACTTCATCGGGCTGCTGCTGTTCAAAGCCGCTGCCATTCCGATGTCCATGCTGGTGCTGTTCCTGATTTACTGGCTATTGCCCAACTGCAAAATCAAGCCCACGCGCATTATTCCGGCCGCCATCCTGGTGGGATTTTTGCTGGAGGCGCTGAAGTACATCAATCTTTGGACCTGGCCCTACCTCCGTGACAAGTTACAGTCCGAATATGGACCGTTTGTTTACACGGTGACGATTATTTTGTGGGGTTTCGTTGCGGCGCTGGTGGTGCTGGCAGGCGCGGAGTGGACGGCACGGCATTCGCAGACGACGTCCGTTTGTCAACCCCGGAATTTAACCTAAGCGAAATAAGGACCAAGTTCCTATTGCGTTACACACAACGAAGACCCAAACTGGATCTTCCATCATGCAATCTGAATCCGTCCTGTCGTCATCCATTTCTTCTTCAGAAGAGCAGGAAGAAAGTGTTTCAAGCGGCCTGGACCTTCTTTCCCGGTCGCTGAGCAGTGCCCCCCAAGAGGACAATGAAAGCGCCGGCGTGGTTCCACCAGTGCCCGAGACGCTGGAAGAAACCGGGCTAGCCAAATCCCTGGTCCAACAACTCATCCTCAAGACTTTGTATTCGCGGGGCGACATGCTGGGCCGCGAGCTATCGGAGGCGCTGGGGCTCAAGTTCAGCCTGATCGAAGGAATCATCGACCTTTTCAAACACCAGCATTTCATTGAGGCGAAGAAGTCGCTCGGCATGGGCAATAGCACGGTGCTGTTCGCGCTGGGCGAAGCCGGCAAAAACTATGCGCGCGAATGTATGGAGAGCAACCAGTACACGGGTCGCGCGCCGGTTCCATTGAATCAGTACGCAGAGATGGTCAGAAGGCAGCGGCGCGCCGAAGGCTGGCTCACGCCGGAGGCGTTGCAGGAAGCTTATCGCAAGATGGTGGTGACGCCGCGCATCCTGGCTCAGATCGGTCCGGCGGTCAGTTCCGGAAATTCTTTCCTGATTTATGGGCAACCGGGGAATGGGAAAACGTTCCTGGCCGAAGCGCTGATGAACGTGGACGATTCGTGCGTTTACGTCCCGCATGCACTGGATTGCCAGGGCACTATCGTTCAGGTTTTCGACCCGCTCTATCATCAGCCAGTGGAGGATCCGGAGGAGCAGTCCGTGTTCGCAACCGGGCCGCAGCATGACCGGCGGTGGATCAAGTGCCGGCGTCCATTCATCGTCACCGGCGGCGAGTTGACGCTCGAAATGCTGGATCTGAACTACAACGCCACGTCGAAGGTTTATGACGCGCCGTATCAGTTAAAGGCGAACAATGGGATTTATCTGATCGACGACTTCGGGCGGCAGCAGTGTACTCCGGCCGAAGTGTTGAATCGTTGGATCGTGCCCATGGAACGGCGCGTGGACTATTTGAAGTTCAACAGCGGTGGGAAGATCACCGTGCCGTTCGAAGCGTTTTTGATTTTTTCGACCAACCTGAATCCGGAACAATTGGGCGATGAAGCGTTTCTACGCCGCATTCAATACAAGATGCTGCTGCGCAGCCCGGACGAGCATGAGTTCACCACAATCTTCCAGCGCTTCTGCGAATCCAGAACCTTGCCGCACCAGGATGGCTTGATCGCCCGCTTTATCGATAAGCACTATCGAAAGGCCCGGCGGCCGTTCCGGCGCTGCCATCCACGTGACATTCTCTCGCATGCCATCGATTTGATTCATTTCGAGAAGCTGCCGTTCCATTTGACGGACGATCTGGTGGATCGGGCGTTTGAGAGTTGTTTCCTGGAAGAGACGGGGGATTAGCCGAGGGTTCGCAGATATTCGAGATCGACGTTTCCGCCCGAAAGGATGACGCCAACCTTCTGAATATCCCGCGGAAGCTTTCCGCCCATCACTGCGGCAGCGGAAGCAGCGCCGCTGGGCTCGACCAGGATCTTCATTCGCGTGAGTAGGAACTTCATGGCGTCGCGGATTTCCTTGTCAGTCACCAAGACAATGTCCTTGACGTGTTGCTGAATAATAGGAAGCGTGAGCGCGCCGGGCTTGGTGGCGCGAAGCCCGTCGGCTATGGTTTCAGGTAAAGAAATCCCGACGCTCTGGCCCGCACGCAAAGACAGTAGCGTATCGTTGCCTTGCTCCGGCTCGACACCGAAGACTCGAATGCCGGGGCGAATCGCGTGAGCCACGATGCAGCTGCCGGAGATCAGCCCACCGCCGCCGACGGGCACGACGAGTGCATCAAGATCGGGTACTTCTTCCAGCAATTCCAGAGCGACGGTGCCTTGGCCCGCAATGGTCCACGGATGATCGTAGGGAGGGACAATAGTTGCCCCCGTTTCGTCCGCGATCCGTTGTGCGATGGCTTCGCGATCCTCCGTGGCGCGATCATAGGTGACGATTTTAGCGCCGTGGGTCCGAGTAGCCGCCAGCTTCAAGGCGGGAGCGTCGGCTGGCATGACGATGGTGGCTGCGATGCCAAGCGATTCGGCGGCTATTGCGACAGCCTGCCCATGATTGCCGGACGAATACGTCACCACGCCGCGCGGCAAATCGGTTTTGGGAATCGACAAGACGAAGTTGGCTGCACCTCGGATCTTGAACGCGCCGCCTCGCTGGAAATTTTCACACTTGAAGAAGACGCTGGCGCCGGCCATGGCATCCAGGGTGTGCGAAGTGAGGACCGGCGTGTGGTGCACGATGCCGCGCGTTCGTTCGGCTGCGGCTTGTATATCGGAAAGCTGGATTTCGGACATGAGCTCGGTTTAGTAGCCGGCCTGTTTGTCCACGATGAATTCCAGCGGCTGCCCGTTGCGAAAGCGCTCGAAATTTTCAATGAATTGATTGACGGCCAGCTCCATCCAGCCGGTGGTGTGGTCGGCGCAGTGGGGCGACAGCAACACGTTTTCCATCTGGTAGAAAGGGTGATCGGCGGGGAGTGGTTCGGTCTCAAAGACATCGAGCGCGGCGCCGCGAATCATGGCTTGGTTGAGCGCGGAGATCAACGCAGACTCGACAACTACGGCTCCTCGGCCCACATTGATGAACACGGCGGAGGGCTTCATGAAATGGAACTCACTTCCGCCGAGCATGCCCTGTGTTTCAGGCGTCAGTGGCGCGGCGGCGAGCACGTAATCGGAGAGGCTCAGCATTTCGTTTAATTGCTCGCGGGTGAAGGAACGCTCCAGCACGGGATCATTTTCCGGCGATGGAGTTCGCCTCCGAAGAGCCAGAACTTTCATTCCGAGCGCGTGAGCCAGGCGCGCTGCTTCCCGTCCGATGCCACCGTAGCCGATCACGCCCAGCGTCTGATCGCGAAGGAAGGCGACGTCGAATTGCTCCCAGCGCGCGGCCCCCTGCTGGCGAATCAACCTGCGCAGATCTTTAGCGAAATAGAGCATTGCCGCGATAGAGAATTCGGCTAACGCGGGACCGAAAACACCCCGGCCGTTGGTGAGCGGGACGGGATTTTCGATCAGTTCAGGCGATAAAACCTTCTCCACGCCGGCCGATAAAGCGTGGACCCACTTCACGCGCTGCGCCAGCGGCAGGATCGCTCGAAGCGCCGATCCATCGTGGAAACCGTTGAGGATCACGTCGGCGTCGGGAGCGTGCTCTTTCAAGAAATCGAGATCGTTGCCGGTGTGCACGGTGACGGGCTGCGGCAGACGGTCCAGGAATCGCAGGAACGGATAGTGGGGGCTCGAAATGACAAGAAGCGTGATGGGGTCCATGAAAACAGGAAGATAACACAAGCGAAGCCGAAGGCTGTTCACAAGCCTGTTAAACTCGTGGCGTGGCGGCTCCCGAACAACTGCGCGATCTGCCGTCCGTGGACCAGGTGCTGGGCGCGTTGAGCCATTTGGAAGGGCGTTTTCCACGGCGATTGCTGGTGGAAGAAGTGCGCCGTGTGCTGGAAGCAACGCGCCGGGAAATACGAGCCGGGCGCGACGGCGGCTCTGTGTCAATCGAAACGCGCGTAGAGCGCAATTTGGCGAAGTTGGAGACGCCATCGCTACGCCGTGTGATCAACGCGACGGGCGTGGTGTTGCACACTAACCTGGGCCGCGCGCCCTTGGCGCCTTTTGAGCCGCTCTTCGGTTACTCAAACCTGGAATACGATCTTGTGGCCGGGCGGCGAGGCAAGCGGGATGTGCACGCCGGGGAATTGATCGAACGGTTGACCGGCGCGCCGGGCATCGCGGTGAACAACAACGCCGCCGCGATTTACCTGGCATTGAATGAGCTGGCGGCTGGTTTTGAAGTGGTGGTGTCGCGTGGCGAGTTGATCGAGATCGGGGACGGATTTCGCATTCCCGAAATCATGCAGCGCTCGGGCGCCGTCTTGCGCGAAGTGGGCACAACCAATCGGACCACCGTCGACGATTATCGCCAGGCCATCAACGAACGAACGCGGCTGCTGCTGCGTGTGCATCCGAGCAACTTTCGCATGGAAGGATTTACCGCGAGGCCTGAGCTGCGCGAATTAGCTGGACTGGCTAAAGAGCGCGATGTTCCTCTGTACGAAGATTTGGGCAGCGGATGCGTGGCTGATCTACGCGCGTTTGGCGTGGAAGAGCCGCTGGTGGCGGACAGCATTCGAGCGGGTGCGAATCTGGTGTCATTCAGTGGCGACAAGCTGCTGGGCGGCCCGCAGGCCGGGATTTTGGCGGGCGACGCGGCATTGGTAGCGCGGCTGCGTCGCAATCCGATGTTTCGCGCGCTGCGCCTCGACAAATTGATTTACCAGGCGCTCGAAACCACGTTGCGCAATCTGGTTTTGGAGCGCTGGGATCATATTCCGGCGCTGCGTATGATCTCGCAAACGAGCGACGAGATCCGCGCGCGATCGGGGCAAATGCTTGGCCGCCTGGACGGACTGCGGGCGTCGCTAATGGAAGGAAGCTCGGTGATCGGTGGAGGGTCGACGCCCGGGCAGCCGCTTCAAAGCTGGCTGATCGCCATCGATTGCGCGGACGTGGTTGCAGCAGAGCGGCGCTGCCGTCTGAGCGATCCTGCGGTGGTGGCGCGGATTGAAGAGGGGCGATTACTGCTCGATCTTCGGACGGTATTCGCGAATGAAGAAGACGAACTGGTCCGTGTACTTCGCGATGCGTGCTCGATGGCCTAGAGCTGCGACAAAAGCATCGCAAGCAGGGCCGTGCGGTCCGCGATGCGATCGAGCAGGATGCTCTCATTCGCGGCATGCGCGCCTTCGCCGACGCCACCGAGTCCATCGAGCGTGGGAACGCCAAGCGCCGCGGTAAAGTTGCCATCTGAGCCGCCACCTGTGGCTGATTCCTCCAACTTCACGCCGAGTTCCTTGGCACATGTGCGCGCGGTCTGAAACAAGGCACGAATGGCGGGCGAGCGCTCCATCGGTGGGCGATTCAAGCCGCCTTCCACATGAATGGAACAGCGTTTATCGATCGGGTGTAGCGACCGGAATTTCTTGTCGAGCGCGGCAGCATCCTTCGCCTTGGCAATACGGATGTCCACGTCCACATGCGCCTCCGCCGCCACCACGTTGGTGCGCGTGCCCCCGGCAATCACTCCCGGGTTTACCGTGATGCCTTGCTTTAGATTGGTGAATGCGGCGATTTTTGGAATCTGGCGCGCTAACTCGAGCACTGCGCTGGCGCCTGCCGCATAGTCGATGCCCGCGTGCGCCGCGCGGCCTTTTACCGTGACCGTGTAATCGCCGACGCCTTTTCGCGCGGTCTTGAGCTTGCCCCTGAGTCCGGTACCCGGCTCTACCAGGAGCGCAATGGCGCTTTGGCGGGCGGCTTCTTCTGTGAACTGTCGTGAGGTTTCGCTGCCGACCTCTTCATCCGAATTCACTTGAAACAAGATGTTTCGGCGCACCGGGATTTCGAGCATGCGGAGCGTGTGCACGGCAAAAACAAAAAACGCGATGCCCGACTTCATGTCCAACACGCCCGGTCCCCACAAGCGCCCGTTTTCCTCGCGCAGCGGCATCTGCGCGAGCGTCCCGAGGGGCCAAACTGTATCGGAATGCGCCAGCACCAGGATCTTGCCGGCGCCGGGCTTCGCGCCAGGCAGCTTGAACTCGCAGCGCAGGTGATTACCGAAACGTCCACCCGGCAATGTCTTCACAGTGGTGGCTCCATCCAGCCGGTCGGCCAGAAGGTTGACCAAGCGGTTCACTGCCTGCGGCTGATCGCTCGGCGACTCGCACCTCGCCAACTCGCGAATGAATGCGACGATGGCGGGCTGCTTCGCTTCCGCAAAAGCAAGAAACGGATGCACTGCCTGTTATAATAACCACTTCGCATGCCTCTGCTCGACATCCAGGAAATTCGCGACATTTTGCCGCATCGTTATCCGATGCTTCTGGTGGACGCCATTTTGGAGTTGGAGGAGGAGCGCATCGTCGGAATCAAGAACGTGACGGTGAACGAGCCGTACTTCGCGGGTCATTTTCCCGAGTATCCGGTGATGCCGGGCGTGCTGGTGGTGGAGGCGATGGCACAGGTGGCGGGCGTGCTGGTGTTGAAATCGCTGCCGGATCGCAAGAACAAGCTGGTGCTACTGGCAACCATCGAAGAGGCCAAGTTCCGAGGTAAGGTGCGGCCGGGCGACCAGCTTCGTATTGAGATGAAGGTCACCAAGCGCAAGAGCGCCATCGCGAAGATGCACGGGAAAGCCACCGTGGACGGAGCGGTGGTGGCCGAAGCCGTGCTGATGTGCGTGCTGCAGGATCGCGAGCCGCGCGTCGGAGCGCCGGTGGCCGAAGAGCCGGTACCGGTGGCCTAAGCGGCGAATGGCGATTCATCCGGCTGCCCTCGTCGATCCACAAGCTCGGATCTCCCCCAGCGCTGAAATCGGACCGCATTGCATCATCGGCGCCGATGTCGAGATCGGCGCGCGCACCCGTCTGATGGCGCACGTATACGTGGAGGGCGTCACGCACATCGGCGACGAAAATGTCTTCTTTCCCTATTCGACAGTGGGGGTGGCATCGCAGGATTTGAAATACAAAGGCGAGCGGGCGGAAACCCGCATCGGGAGCCGCAACAAAATCCGCGAATTTGTCAGCATCCACCGCGGAACCGAAGGCGGCGGACTGGTCACCACGATCGGCGATGACAATCTGCTAATGGCTTACGCGCATGTGGCGCACGATGTGCGGATCGGCGATCATACGCAGCTCGGAAACGCGGTCACGTTCGCCGGGCACGTCATCGTGGAAGATTGGGCGGTGATTGAGGCGTTCAGCGGTGTGCACCAGTATTGCCGCATCGGAAAGCACGCGTTTGTGGGCGGCTACAGCGTGGTGACGAAAGATGTGCTGCCGTACTCGATGACGGTGAGTCCGCGAGAATCGAAAGTCTTTGGCGAAAACAAAGTCGGGTTGGAGCGGCGCGGCTTCACCAGGGAGGCGATCGAGAGCCTGCACAAAGCGTTTCGGCTCCTGACCAGGTCCGGACTCAATACGACGCAAGCGGTGGAGCGCATTCGCGCGGAAGTTCCCGAGTGTGCGGAGGTGCAGGATTTGCTGGCGTTCATGGATCGGTCCGAGCGCGGTTTTGTCAAATGAGCGTCCCATGAGCCGGTATGGCATGATCGCCGGCAACGGCCGTTTCCCGTTGCTGGCACTGGAGACAGCGCGGGCGGGTGGCGATGAAGTG
This sequence comes from Bryobacteraceae bacterium, assembly GCA_049518655.1. Taxonomy (GTDB): domain Bacteria; phylum Acidobacteriota; class Terriglobia; order Bryobacterales; family Bryobacteraceae; genus Palsa-89. Next base: position 32,569 of record JBEKRO010000002.1, read on the forward strand.
GTGGTGCTGGCGATCAAGGAAGAAGCATCGCCCGAAGTGGAACAACTGGCCGCACGCTGCTATTGGATTTCGCTGGGCCAGCTTTCCCGCTTGATCGAAATCCTCAAGGAAGAGGGCATCACCGAAGTGATGATGGCTGGGCAGGTGAAGCATGCCAAGATTTTTTCATCCATCCGGCCGGACTGGAAGCTGGTGAAGCTGCTCGCCAGCCTGAAGCAGAAAAATACTGACGCACTGATCGGAGGCGTTGCGCAGATTCTGGCCGACGAAGGCATTCGCCTGGCGGATTCCACGCTACTGCTCAAGCCGTTGCTGGCGAGCGTGGGGGTGTTGAGCAAGCGCAAACCAACGTCTGAAGAGGAACGCGATATCGCCTATGGCAGAAGGATCGCAAATACGCTGGCGGGCATGGATGTGGGCCAGAGCGTGGCGATTTGCGACGGCGCTTGCGTGGCGGTGGAAGCGATGGAGGGCACCGACGCGATGCTCGAGCGCGCGGCGTCACTGGTGAATGGCAAATCACTCCGGCTAGTGAAGGTCTCGCGCCGGCGCGGGCACCTGCTGTTCGATGTTCCCGTGGCCGGACCCGGGACCATCGAAGCAATGCAAAGAGCTGGGGCGACTGCGCTGGCTGTGGACGCGGGCAGGACGCTGCTGCTGGATCGGGCGGCGATGCTGGAAAAAGTGAACCAATGCGGGATCGCGATGGTCGGATATGAAGCGGAGCAATAAATGAACAAGATTCGAGTAGCCGTCATCGGCGCGGGTGTGTTCGGACGCCACCATCTGCGGGTACTGAGCCAGTCTTTAAACGCCACACTGGTGGGGGTGGTGGACTCCGACCCGGAGCGTGCGGCCCAAGCAGCCGCGGAGCATAATTGCCTCACCTTTGCTACGCTGGGCGAACTCACGGGGAACATCGATGCGGCCGTAGTCGCGGTACCTACTTCACTCCATGCCCAAGTAGGCTGCGAGTTGCTCGAATCCGGTGTCGACGTGCTGGTGGAAAAGCCGATCGCTACCGATCTCGCCTCAGCCCGGCGCTTGGTGGATACGGCGGCGGAGCACGAGCGCATCCTGCAAATCGGCCACCTGGAACGCTTCAATCCGGCCGTGGCGGCACTGAAGAAGATCACGAATATCCCGCTGTTCTTCGAGATTCACCGGCTGAGCCTGTTCAGTCCGCGCAGCCTGGATGTAGATGTGGTTCTTGACTTGATGATTCACGATCTTGATATCGTGCTGGACTTGGTGGGCGCGATGCCCGAGGAGATTCGCGCGGCGGGAATATCGATCTTGTCCGATAAAGTGGATATCGCGAACGTGCGCCTGGCGTTTTCGGGCGGATGCATCGCGAATTTGACCGCCAGCCGCATCTCCACCGAGCGCGTCCGAAAACTGCGGCTTTTTCAGCCGCACCAATACATCTCACTCGATTACCAGAAGCAAGAGGCGGTGGCGTTCACGGTGAGCGGAAACCAGCAGATTGGATTTCAACCGCTACCGGCAATCAAAGAAGAGCCGCTGCGGCTGGAGGTGGAATCGTTCCTGGAAGCGGTGGCGAACCGCACGCGGCCGCAGGTCCCTGGGGAAGAGGGACTTCGAGCTCTTGAAGTGGCCCTCGCGATTCTTGATAAAATCGAAGAGCACGCGAAGTTAGTCACGCAACGGCTTCAATCACTTAGCTAGCAATTCGTCGGCAACGCCGGGCGCGCGATTAACGTCTTTCATTGGGCCATCATGACATCAGGCGCGGATTCCGGTCCTAATTTTCTGCTGGACTGGCGGGAGTCCGTAGACTCGCGCAGCTACTGGCCGGCGGCCATTGGCACGCTTATCGTGCATGCCGCGATCATCGCGCTGGTGTTCCTTCTGGCTAGCCTGAGCGGTCCGGCGATGAGACGAGGCACCGAGATTGTTCCCGATTTCAGGCAGGCGGTCCACTTGATATTGCCGCAGGACCTGACCCAAAAAGCTCCGAATAAAGGCAAAGTGGCCAAGGAAGTGAACGTGGAGGATCTAAAACCGCGTCCGGCATCTCAGGAGAGGTTGCCTCCAGCGCCGGCCGTGCGAGCGTTCAGGCCACCGAATCCACGACCGCCCGGGCCAGAGCAATCCACGGTCACGCCGCACATTGCCGAGCCTCCGAAGATCGACACGCCTCTGACGGCGCAAAATACTGCGCCGGCGCCGCCCGCGTTGTCTGGTACACCGAAGGCTCCTCCGCCGCCCCAGATTCAGCCCGTGGAACAGCCGAAGCTCGCTTTTGAAACACCGGGACAGAACGGGCCCAGCGAGAACAAGGGCCAAGCCAAGCTGATACCTCCCAAGGCAAGTGTCCAGGAAGCGGTACGTGAAATTGCGCGCGGCGGGGGAGGGCAGGGGGGCGTCGCGGTGGGTGACCTCGAACAGCCCCCAGACTTGCCGTCTAGCGCCCAGCGGCCCACGTTACCCGGTCAAACGGGAAGCAGCCTCGAGCTGATGAGCGATCCGCTAGGGGTGGATTTCAAGCCATACCTGATTCGGATCCTGGCGCTCGTCCGACAGAACTGGTTCGCGGTAATTCCCGAGAGCGCTCGTTTGGGCAACCGAGGCTTGGTGCAGCTTCAGTTCATCATTGACCGTACTGGACAAGTTCCGAAGCTGGTAATTGCGACGCCATCGGGTTCACAGGCTTTGGATAAAGCAGCAGTGGCGGCCATCAGCGCATCGGTGCCGTTCCCGCCGTTGCCGAATGACTTCAAGGGGCAGCAGGTAAGACTGCAGTTTGCCTTCAAATACAATTCCAGGTAAGCAAAGAATTCAGAATTCTGAATGCTACTGCAAAACAACCAGAGGTGCGCGGGCGAAGCCGAACTTGCGGGCTTGTTCGTCGATAACGCTCACTTGGCAGGTGTACTGGCCGGGTGGGATGTTCGCGAGCGGCATCTGGAATTCGAACGCCAGCGTGTTCGGACGTCCTGATTTCGGTTTGGTGACGCGCACCGGCGCCGATTCGAACGCCTTTGATTTGCCCCGGAACATCATCAACTCGGCCGATACGCTGGGCGATGCCGCTGTGCCCGGATCGTAGACTTCGAAATAGACATACAGCTTCTGGTTCTTGCGGAATACGCGCGTGATGTCGGGAATCAGCTTGGTTCCGTTGTCCACCAAAGGGTGCTCGCTGAGCAGCTTCTTGTTGGTGCCGGCGGTGCCGATGCTGGCCGATAGGGGCTCGCGCTGATTGCTCCACACCACCGAGCTCATACGGACCGAAGAGGACTGCTTGCTCAAATCTGGAACGGTGAACTTCATTTCGAAGGTTCCCATCTTGCCGTTTTGGTTTTCGCGCGCTAAAAAGCGAAGATTGTAATCGCCCGGCGGCAGCGTGACGCCAGTGTCATATTCCACGTGGCGCTGCGCGAGCTGCGCGGCATTCTCGTCCGTTAGCTTCAGCTTGATTTCATCGCGAACGCCGCCCAGCAGCTTTCCGTGGAGGTCGCGAATCTGGCCGATGAAATCGAGATCCGTGGTGGACTTCGGAGAAAGATCCAGAGCCGAGCCGGATAGGCGCACCGTGATCGGAACGAAGTATTTGTCGCGTCCGGTTTGGAAATAGTCCACTTCCATCGCCAGCGGCAGTTGGGTGAATGGATCGTCCAGTGTGAGCGCGTCCTCCAGTTGCCGCTCCTTGTCGCTCGAATTCATCTTGCCCCATACCTTGCCGGCGTAATAACCGCGACGGTAATCGAGCTTCGCCGATTCCGGAAGCGATGCCACCTTCACTACTACGTGGCGGTACTTACCATCCTGCGCGGGGTTAGCGCTGTAATAGCCGAGAACATAGTAACTGCTGATATCGGTCTGCACGGCTTTGATCCCGAGTGTCAGATCGTTGCTGTCCAGCAGAGCCTTTCCGCCGGTATCGGCAGCCAGGGTATAGATGGTGTCCTGGCTGTCGTGAAACGAGCTGCGGGCGCTCAGTTGTGCGCTGCCGGTGAACACACCCGTCCCTTTGGGCGAGGCCTGCGTCGCGTCGCCGGCCGGAGCCATGGCCACCAAGCCCCGCGCATCAATGGGATAAAACGCCACGTTGGCGCGTACGGCGGCATTTACCGTGGCGCGGATCTGCGATTGATTATCCACGCCCGTCTTGCCGATGCCGCTCGAAAAATAGACCAGCGCCTTCTTTTCGGGGAACGGCGCCAGCTTGCGGGCGGCATCTTCCAGCGCGCTCAGCTTGCGATCGGTATTGAAGATATTGAATTCGGTATCGTCGGTGGTAAACTCGCCGCTGTCATCGGTGGCGTCGGCGCCGGTTGCGCCCAGTGCGGCCAGTTCGCTGGAATCGCCCACGCGCAGCGATTGAATGGCGCTCAACAATGTCTCGCGATCGTTGGTGAAATCCTGCACCACGCGGAGCTCGTTGGTCAGGGTCATGATGGAAACTACGTCGGACGCGGTCATTTGCGTGTCGATGAACTTCACGGCGGCGTCACGAGCGCGGATCTGCTCGGCGGGCTGCATGGAGGAAAGATCGAAGAACATCGCGATCAGGCGCCGGTCTTTCAGTTGGTCACTCTTCAGCTGCTCTGGCTTTGCCTGAGGGGCTTCCGCCGGTGTAGCAGGCTTGCTTTCGGACGCCCCGCGCGTCTTCAGCGTTGGCGCGGCCACTTCGAGCGGAGGTAAAGTGTCTCCGTTCAGCCGTTGCAGTTCAAACACCGAGATCTGTTGCGGCTTGCCATCTTCGAGCAGAGTAAACTGATCCTTTTTCAAGTCTTCGATCGGTTTGCCGTTCTTGTCTTTTATGGCAACGTTGACGATGACGAGGTTCGTATTGGTCTTGAAAGTGGGCGATGACTCATCTTGCGCCAAGAGGCCCGCGCAAACCAGCGCCGCCGAAACGATCCTCAGTGCGAAATTCGCCATCGCAGTCATCTCCTTAAAAGCGGAACCGGATATTGATGTCGGCGGTTCGCATGGCCCCCGCAGTGGTGGGCAAACCGTAGAGTGCGGAGCCCACTACAGTGTTCACGTTAGTGATGTTCACGTGATTCAACGTATTGGTGGTCTCCAAGCGCAGTTCGATGCGTTTGCGGCTACCTTCTCCACCCAGCGTGAAGTAGCGGCCGAAAGCGGAATTGAGCGCCCAGGACCATGGCCCTGGAATGGTATTGCGTCCAGCGTCGCCCAGCTCGCCCGGCGGCGGTGCCGTGAAGGCATCCAAATTGAAGTACCCACTTCCGTCGACGACGGGGAGGCCAGTGGCTTCGGCGCGTCCGCTGCCCACCACTCCCGTGCCCGCGACGTTCGATTGATTGCCTAAGATCCGTGCCGTTAGCGGCGTCCCGCTTTCCAGCAGCGCCGAGCCGCTGAGCGTCCAATTACGCTTCCACCAACTGGCCTGCGTGGGAGTGCTGAGGACATAGTTCAGATTCAGGACATGCCTCCGGTCAAAACTGGAAAGCCCGCGTTCGGCGCTCAAATCGAATGCGTTCTGCGCAACTACGTTACCCACGCCCCCGAAAGTGGAACTATCGTCAATCGACTTCGAAAAGGTGTAGATGATGTTGAACGACATGTTGCGGGCGAAACGCCGCATCAGCCGGGCCTGGCCGGCATGATAGATGGAATTGCCCCAGGAGCTGTCGTAGATGAACTGCTCCGCGTTTGCGATCGCCAGGTCCTGCTGCGACGTCAGCGGCGACGATCCGAGCGCAGCGCGATTCGGCACGGTCTCGGTATCAAGGTCTGTGCCTTTGGTTCCCAGGTAGCTCAACTCAATGAAAAACGAGCGGCTCAGGTTTTGCTGCACGCTGACGTTCCAGCTCTGTGCATAACCAACCTTGTAATCTTTTTGCACCGCATAAGTGTTCAACACGGTGGCGTTGGTTGGGGCGGTAGCGAGCCCATTTTGCAGCGTCAGTAAGTTAGCAGTGCTGGTGGTCAGCGTCTGAGTTTCGGCGAAGGGAGGCTGCTCGGAAAGCTCCGTGGCCAAGCGATTGAGCGCGGTTGGATTGTAGTAAATCCCGTAGCCCACTCGAACTACCGTGGAGTGCTTCGAGCTCGGTTTCCAAGCCAGCCCGCCGCGCGGAGCAAAATCGCGGCGATCCGGCTGGATCAGGCTGTTGGGAAACGTGCCAGAGTAGGGTCCTACGGCACCCGGCAAAACCGGAGCCACCGCCGTGAACCCTGGCGCGATATCGAGGTTTACCAGATGCCCGTATTTTTCCGTCAGCGGCGAATAGTATTCGTAGCGCAGGCCAAACATCAGCGTCAGGTTCGGATTCACGCGCCAATCGTCATTGGCATAAGCGTCCCAGGTGTTTTGACGAAAATAGGTGCTATCGCTGCCGAATTGAACCGAGCTGGACTGCGGCAAACCGAGCAGAAAGTCTGCGAGATCCAAGCCAGTGTTGGGCAACGGCTGTCCGTTTGAATTGAATGCGCTGGTAGCGATGCCGCTGAATTGGAACGTGCCACGCGCATTTTGGTCCGTCAGGGTGTTGCGGTCCTGGCGCTTGAAATCGCCTCCGAACGTCATCGTATGGTTGTGTTTTACCCAGCTATAAGAATCGCCCTCCGCCAGGCTTTGCACGGCACTATGCGATGGCAGAGCGTCGGTGAGGCTGGCGAAGTTAGTAAATGAGAGCGTAGGCGGCCCATAGTTGATGGGCTCTTGCGAAGTTCCTTGGATGCCGAGTTCAGCCGCTACGTTCGTGCCATACGAGAAGTACGAATTTTGCGCGGTGCGATTGCGATTGAACGTCAGTGTCGCCGTGTTGAGGGCGTTCGAGCCGACGTTGTGCGTCCAACTCAGAACCGTGTTGTCGCCGAAACCGGTGCCGGGATCCAGATATCCGAACAATTGCGCAGTCTCGCTTTTGCGGCGTTGGAAGCTTTCGTTCAGCGCCAGCCTGTCGTTCTTGCCGACGTTCTGGTTTAAACGAACGCTCACGTTGTCGGTGTCGGCGGGCACAGCCGTGACAAATTCGAAATTCTGGACGACTCCCGGAAGATTCGGCAACGGGATGTATTGAAGCAAACCCGCGGCAGCCGGATTGATCAAGCTACTCGGGACAATGTTCCCGGAAAACGGCGCGCCCGTGGATGGATTGTAGATGGTGGGAACCACGCCATTGATAAAGGTTTGTGAAAAATCGCCGGTGCGTTCAGCGGCCGTGGGAACGGTCCCTACGTTATAGAAAGCGCTCTGGCCGCGCGTGCCGAAATAACTCAGCGTAAAGAACGTGGAGTCGCCCTTCAGGAGGTGCGGGATGCGGAGCGGCCCGCCGACCACAGCGCTCCAGCGGTAATTGTTGAAGTCTGGTTGCGCCACGGGCTGGCCGCTCAGCGAAAATGGTTTAGCGTCGGTAGCCGCGCCCTGCCACTGGAACGACACGTTGCCATGAATGCCCTGGCGGCCGCGATTCGCGCGATTGCCGATGAATCCGCCATTACCTCCCGGCCGGCGGCGCTGGCCTCCCGGCCCACCGAAACCACCGCGTCCGCCCCCAAATCCCCCGCCACGTCCGCCACCGAATCCTCCGCCACCAGCGGGTCCGCCAAACCCTGGACCGCCTCCACCCGGAGCTCCCGGAGTTCCCGGAACGGCGCCGGGCTGGCCTTCGACGCCCGCTCCCGGCAGACCACCGGGAGCTTGGATATTGAGGGCGGGACCGCGCAGTCCGAAATCGTCCTGGCCGGTCTGCAGGCCGTTGCTCAGCGATCCGTTCACCAGAAACGCTTCGTTGGCGTTGGCCGATGATGGCGGCGCATTTTCTTGCGGCGCGGCTGCAGCAATTTGGTCCAATTCGTTTTCCGTGGTTCCTGCGGCGGCGCGGAAGCCGCCTTGTGGCTGCTGGGAACGCTGCACGAATTCTCGGGGACGGGGCTGCAACTCCAGTGACCAATCGGTGGCCTGCGATCCGGAAGCGACCTGGATCTGCTTGCGAGCGGTCTGGAATCCAAACATCTGGACTTCCACCGTATAGGCTCCCGGCGCCAGATCGGGCAGTTCGTACGCGCCAGACTCGTCGGTGGTGGTTACCACGCGATGATCGCCTTGAGTAGCGATGACCGTTGCTCCGGGCAGCGGCTGACCGCCGAACTTGACTATTCCCGCGGATGTGACGCTGTTCTGCGCGTACAACGACGCACCAAGAGCCAACAGTAAACAAAACCGGAGCACTAGCTAAAGGATCGCACTTCCCCGCCTAACCGTTACCGAAATCGGTGTAAAAGAGGGTAAACACCACTGTAAACAAGTGTAGTGATTATTTAGCTTTTAGCAGGACTACGGTGATGTTGTCCGGGCCGCCGGCCTGCTTCGCCGCGTCAATCAGCCGTTCACACTTCGCTTGGAGAGAACCGTTGCCCGACAACTTCTCCGCAATCACTGCTGGCTCAATGACACCGTGCAGTCCGTCGCTTGAAATGAGAATTAACTCGCCCGGATGCGGCTGTACGGTGTACGAATGGACCCGCAACTCCGGGCTGACGCCGATGGCCATAGTCAGTACGTGCCGCATGGGGTGAGTCTTCAGGCTGGTTTCGTCGATCCCCAGTTTGCGGCCCACTTCGTTCACCCAGGTTTGATCCTCCGTGATGCCCTTCAGGTCGCTGCCATCGTAGACGTATACACGACTATCGCCGACGCTAGCGATCAGCAGTTCCGGCCCGGACTCAAGCGCCGCCACCAAAGTAGTTCCCATCCCTTCCAGTTCGGGATTGCTGGCCGCCTCTTTCATCACTCGCTGATTGGCCTCGCGAAACGCCTGAAAGAGAGTTTCCGCGTTTGGCGCAGGAGCGTTTTGCAGGTACGACGCAACGGTCTCCACGGCCAGTTTGGACGCATGCTCGCCCGCCTGAGCTCCCCCCATCCCATCCGCCACAATGTAGGCGCCAGCGGGAGAGATCAGGTAAAAGTCTTCGTTATTTTGGCGGACGCAGCCAGGATCGGATAGACCGAACGCTTCCAGCATGAGCTTTTTGGATTATACCCGTTTCCCGAATTTGGAGGTCTTCAGGGCTTGTCAGGCTGTAACACGGCCTTCAACTGCCAGTAGGCGCTTTCTTCATAATTTGTCTTCAAGCGCTCCAGGCCTTCGGTCTGCGAGTCGCCGGGGCGGGGACCGCTGCGGTTTTGACAGCGCTCCAGCAGCAGCGCGGCTACGGCGTCCTCTGGATCGTGATCCAGCACGGTGTGGAATCGGTCGGCGGCGGCCGTGAAACTTCCGGCTCGCCAGAGCGCATAGCCGAGGTTAAATTGATACAACGGATCGCTGCTATCGCCTTCCAGGGCTTTTCGGAAGTTATCCACGGCGGCTGGAATGACATTGGCTCGAGATTGCGCCGCGGCCAGATCGTTGTACACCTCGCTTAAGGGAACCACGCGCGCTACTATTTGGAACGCCGCCGCGGCGCCAGCAAAGTCGCCGGTGTGATAGCGGCAAAGGCCCAGGAAGAAATTGGCTTCATGATAATGGACGTCCCCAGGCGATACTTTTTGGAACCACTCGGCGGCCGAGCCATACTCCTTTTTGCTCCAGAGCAACCGGCCGAGCTGAAAATCGGGCAGCGAATAGTGAGCATCCAGATGGGCGGCTTGCGTGAAGAAGCGATGCTTGTCGTCGGCATTGGTGGCGAGCAATCCGCGCGTATAGTTTTCCACGGCATCCACACGGACGGCGGGGTGGCGCTGCTGAAATTCGGCTTCCGACGGCGCGCTGGCGGGTTTCAAATAACGCAACATTTGCCATGCCAGATGTTCTTGTAACCCCGCCAAATCTTCGAGAGCGCCCACTTCGCGGAACTCCGGACCTTGCTTGATGTGCTTCAGATCCAGCACGCGCGCCGTGATCTGCAGCGACCCCCGGCTCTTGCCTGTGGAGTCAGGGACCGTCTTTAGGTCGTACTGGCCGAAAATCACCTGCTCGGCGTCCAGCTCTTCTCCAATCTTTACCACTGAAGCCTTGGTGAGCAGCGCATAGGGGCGAAGAGACAAGCGGCTGTAGGCCTCGATGCGGTCGTCCCGGTCGAGCGCCATCAGTCCTTCTGAGGAAAGCCCTTCGCGAACCGATTCAGCGAGACTCTCGCCCATCCAGTCGAGATTGGAGTTCTTGGAAACGTTGAAAAAGGGCAGAACCAGATAGGTGGCGGCCTGCGCGGGCGGGAGCAAATAACACACGCTTACGAAGGCACAGAAAATCCGTAGCACGAATTCATTTTACCGCGCGACAAGCAGGCACACGGGGGAGACACGCAGACGCGAGGTATGAAAAATGGATGGCAGCAGCCGGTAGACCGCCGCCGAATCAGGAGGCCCGGGGAGAAAGGGCCTTGAAACACAGATGAAACGTTAGTTGGTTGAGTTCGATGTTTTGTCGAACACCACGCGCGTGTTCGTGCCACCGATGCGGATTTCTTCCACTTGCATTCCGTTCAGGCGCACCGCGGTTCGCTGATATTTCTGACCGTCGGTGGCAATCGTCACAGGCGCTTCGGTGACGCTTTTGCCCTGCTTAATCACCGCGGTCTTGTCCTTCAGCTCCAGCTTGTAATCACCTGCCTTTAGTTCCGCCCCATTAATCTTGACTGGCTGATAGAAGGTAACGTTATAGCTGCTGGCAGCGCTTGCGACAGCCAACGCAACGGACGCGAATCCGAGTAGTATATTCTTAACCATCTTGTAACTCCTGAACTTAAACTTAGTAACTACACTGTACTGATACGTTGAAGATGCGTTTGTGTTCCGAAGAAATTCAGAAAGTTCTGGATTTTAAATCGCACGAGCGCGTTGGAGGATCGCGAGCGCTTCCACCTGGACTCGCGGATCGTCGCCGAAGCCATCAATCCACTGCACGTCCTGTTCTTTTCGAAACCAGGTTAGCTGGCGTTTAGCATAACGGCGGGTTTCCTGCTGTGTAGACTCCAAGGCCTGTTCCTCAGTGATACGTCCTTGCAGCATCTGTAATACCTGTTTGTAACCGAGAGACTCGAAGGGCTTCGCTTCCGGCGGCACGCCGGCCAATAACAAGCCGCGAACTTCTTCCACCAAGTTCTGCTCGGACAAGTCCGTCTCGAACATTTTTCGAGCACGCTCGTTCAACCGTGTATACAGTAGTTCACGAGGCGGGTCCAATCCGATTTTGATGGGCCGGAAGCCGCTGAGCGGGGCGCGTCCACGCTCAAACATCGAAGAGAGTGGCGCTCTTTCGAGCAAGCGAATTTCCAATGCACGGAGAGTCTTGTTCTTGTCGTTGGGATGAATGCGCGCCGCGGAGGCGGGATCCAGGCGCGCCAGGATGCGGTGCAGGCTTCCCGGCCGGTGGTGTTCCCGGTCCTGCAGCCGGGCACGCAGAATGTCGTCGCGCGACGGGCCAGGGGACAGGCCCTCCAAAAGGCCTCGCAGGTAGAAACCGGTGCCTCCCACCAGCACTGCCATGTGTCCACGAGCGGAGATTTCACGGACCGCCGAAGCGGCCAAGCGCGCATAGTCGCCCGCAGTGAAGAGGTTCGCGGGCTCCACAATATCGATCAGATGATGAGGAACACCTTGCCGGTGGACGGCCGGGACCTTCGCGGTTCCGACATCAAAGCTGCGGTAGACCTGAAGGGAATCGCAATTGACGATTTCTCCGCCAAGGGCTTGTGCGATGTAAAGGGAAAGATCGCTCTTGCCCGATCCGGTTGGTCCCAGTACGACGAGGAGAGGAATCAGAGGGTTCTCAACCACACTCCCGCTGATGGTAACGCGCAATCATGGGATTGTGGAGTGGTGGTAGTTAGGGCGGGGATACTACTCAACGAATCCGCGCCAGGTTTTGCCGCGTCCATCGCGAAGCACGACGCCAAAGTTGTCCGAAACTCCCGTGATGGTACGGCCGTTCGCATCGCGAAACGTGTAACGGACTGAGTCTTCGCTCACCTTTTCAGCAGTTCCGCGCCAAATATTGCCGAATTCGTCGCGCAAGCGCAGGTGATCGCCGTGGCCGAAGCCATAAAGGCGCGTGTTGGTACCCTCTTCCTCAAAGTTGAAGAAGCCCCCAGGCATTTTGGCATGGACACGACGGCGTTGGAAGATGCCACGATGGATCATCAGTTCTATTATCAGGACGCTTGAGCGAGTTGCAGATCAGGGAATCACCTTAGGATTACGGATCGCGTACCCTATGTTTTGCCCGGTTGGATGGCACTTTCGGTGCAGCATGGGCGCCGATGGCATACTAGTTTTTGCCGACCGCAGCCAGTTCATGAGAATCGTCTTGCAGCGCGTGAAGAACGCTCGCGTCGACGTCGCAGGCGAAACCGTAGGCTCCATCGGGGCCGGGCTAGTTGTACTTCTCGGTGTCACTCAAACGGACCAACCAGAAGATGCCGAGTACCTGGCGGACAAGGTGGTGCAACTTCGGATATTTCCCGATGAAGCGGGCCACATGAATCGCAGCTTACTCGACATGGGAGGTGCGCTGTTAGTGGTTTCACAATTTACGTTATACGGGGATTGTAGAAAAGGCCGCAGGCCGAGCTTTGACCACGCGGCCCCACCCGAGCAAGCGCGCGTGCTTTACGAGCGCTTTATTCAGCGTCTAAAATCGAGTAACATTGCAGTGGAAACAGGCGTCTTTCAGGCCGAGATGGAAATCCACCTCATCAATGACGGTCCAGCGACTTTCATACTGGACTCCAAGAGAAGCCTCACGGAACATTCTCCGACGGAAGCGCCGTAACAAGGTAACAAACAAAACAAAGCCAGCCTCGGCTGAGGTTGGGTATCATCCAGATAGGAGCACCAATGCCTCGTACAGTAAATTCAATTCGGAATCATTCCTTGTTAACGGCGGCTCTGGAGGGACTCGAGCTGCAGAAACAGCGAATCGACGAGCAAATTCAAGAAGTCCGTTCGCTCTTGGGGAAAACGCCCGGCCGTCGTGGCCGTCCGCCTGGTTCCACTAACCGTGTTTCAACGAACAGTGCTCCAGCGAGCAAGCGCACGGCCGGCCGGCTGAGCGCTGCCGCTCGTAAAAGAATCGCTGCTGCTCAGAAGCGCCGCTGGGCCGAGTACCGCAAATCGGCCGCCGGCAAATCCGAATAGGTCCACTCAAAGCGCCGGGCAATCTCATCCACAGATCCACTCGCAACTAACTTGCCTTTTTCGAAGAAGACCGCGCGGCTGGCAAGCGACGCCGCCAAACGCACATTGTGCGTGACGATCAGTTTAGCCTGGGGAAGGTCCCGGAGTAACTGAAGTAAGTCACGTTCCGCCGGAGGGTCTAAGAAAGTGGTGGGCTCGTCCAATACTAATATCTCCGGCTCCATGACCAGGACGCCAGCCAGCGCCACCCGCCTCTTCTCGCCGGCGCTCAGATGATAAGGGGCCTTATTCCAGACATGGGCCAAGCCCGCCTGCGCCAGCACTAATTTCGCCTTGGCGGTGGCTTCTTCTTCCGGCATTCCTTGATTGAGCAGGCCAAATGTTACGTCGTCTAAAACGGTGGGCATGAAGAGTTGCTCATCGGAGTCCTGAAACACCATTCCGATTTTGGAGCGGATGAGCGCCCGAGAATCTTTGGTTAGTGGCAAACCGCAGACGGTGATGCTGCCTTCACCCCGCAGGACGCCATTGAGCTGCAGAACGAATGTGGTCTTACCAGATCCATTCGCTCCCAAAAGCGCCACGGTTTCGCCAGGAAGCAACGTGAAGTCGATGCCTTCCAGCGCTTTGGTACCGTCTTCATATTGAAAATGGAGATCGCGTACTTCAATCAGCGGAGTCATGCCACGCGCACCACAACCAGGAACACGGAGACGAACAACAGAAACGCGGCATCCAGCGCTCCGAAGCGCTGAGGATGGAGAAGGGAAAAACGTCCGGAGAATCCGCGCGCCTGCATGGCTCGATGAATCCCTTCGGCGCGGTTGTACGAACGCGCGAACAACATTGCGAGCGCTCCCGTGGCGGCGCGAAATCGAAACTTTCGGCGAGCCTTTACGCCGCCTTCGCGACAGGAAGCAGCCAATCGCATATGTTGCGCCTGTTCGGAAAGCACGAATAGATACCGATACAAGAATTGCGCCACCAATACCAACAAGCGTGGGGTTCCCAGGCGCTCCAGGCCGCCGAGCAATAACGGCAAGGAAGTGGTGCCGGCCAGTAACAAAACGCCGACCGTCGAGAGATAGCTTTTCTCCACCAGCGCCAAAGCGCGCAAGGGCTCGCCCGCCAAACAGCTGATCAATGCGAAGGTCAACGAAAACGGCAGCACCACCATGGCGCGCAATAGTACGCTGCCTAGCGGGAGGCCTGCGATGAGTATGGCTGAAGCCAGCAGCGCCGCGTAAGTTACCAAAACCGGGACTGCGTCCGCTGGAGTTGTCGCCAGCATTACCAGGAACACTAAGAGCGCGACGATCTTCGCGCGCGCATCGCGGCGATGGATCGGACTTGCGCCTTGACTCCAGCGGTCCAGCAGAACGTGGTGCAATCAAGCGCTCCTGCGGCGGACCAACCAGCGTGCCGTGGCGGCGCATACTGCGTAGATCAGCAGCAACCCTGCCAGCCCAGCGGTGGCTCTCCGCACCCAGGCCGATTCACCGGAGGATCCGACACTATAATCCGCAAAGGGGGTATGCAGTACTGACTTCGCGGTGAGGCCCATTTGGATTCCCAACCGCTGAATTCCATCGGGCGCCGCCGAAGCCACCAAAAAACCCACCGCTCCCAGCGCGATTGCCGCGACGCTGAACACTGCCAGAGTGCGCCGGTTGAAAGCCCGGGGCTGTTGTACAAATCCGGAATTGAGTTTTCCGATGGCCTGGATCACACAAATCGTAATGGCGCCTTCAATCGCCGCACTGGCCGCGAACAGAGCCAATGAAATCATCACCACCGGACGCGGCATCGCGACGCCCGACATGAGCAGTTCGCCCAGCGCCAGCGAGCCACTTACCATTACCGATAAGAAAGCTCCCGCAAAAATGGCCACCCGGCGCCATCTCGTGCCCCACACATGAAACGGCCAGTAACCGGCGAGTACACCGATTACCGCCATATTGAAGACATTGGCCCCCAGGGCGAGCACGCCGCCGTCCTGAAAAACGAATGCCTGGATGGCGATGATTACGGTCATCACCAGCACCGCCGGAGCAGGGCCCAGGGTGAATGCCAGCAACGCCCCACCCACCAAGTGCCCGCTGGTACCGACGCCCACGGGGAAATTGATCATCTGGGCGGCAAACACAAACGCGCCCATAACACCCAGCAACGGGACGCGCGTATCTTCCAGCTCTCGGGCCGCCTGCTTTACCATCAGGCCGAGGGCCGGGATGGTTATGGCATCCAGTGTCGCCCACACCGGTGGCGACAGAAAATTATCCGGAATGTGCATCGCGCCGCAGTCTCAAAGTAGCACGATTTTCTAAAGCGTATGACGCCTAACCGCCTTGCCCACCGAGGCTGGCTCCGGTAATCTGGCTATACCGATGAGCGATCTCAGCCGTATCGGAGTGGCGATCGACGCCAGCCTCCTGAAGAAATTCGACCACTTGATTGCAGCTCGCGGATATACGAACCGCTCGGAGGCCTTTCGAGATTTGATCCGCGATGAGTTGGTCGAAAAACTATGGGAGCGTCCAGATGCCAATGTCGTGGGTACCGTGACCCTGGTCTACGATCATCACGTACGTTTGCTGAATGAGAAGCTGACGGATCTTCAACACTCGCACTTTCACAATATTCTTTCCACCATGCACGTTCATCTCGATCACGATAACTGCCTGGAAGTTCTGGTGGTCAAGGGAAAAGCCGGCGCAGTCAAGAAAATCGCGGACGCCTTGATCAGCACCAAGGGCGTGAAACATGGACGCCTGACCATCACCTCCACTGGCGCGGAACTGTGATCGTCGGAACGGGCGTCGATTTGGCCGAGGTGGACCGTATTCGAAGCGCGATCGAACGTCACGGCCGCCGCTTTATCGAGCGCATCTACACGCCCGCTGAAATCGCCTATGTCGAACGCAAGGCCAACCGCTATGAACGCTATGCCGCCCGATTCGCCGCCAAGGAAGCTGGGATGAAGGCCATCGGCACTGGTTGGAGACGCGGCGTCCGCTGGCGGGATTTCGAAGTAAAGAACCTGCCGTCGGGGCGTCCCACGCTGCAATTTCACGGTGTAGCAGCACAATTTGCGGATCGCTTGGGCGTCAGGAATATCGCGCTTTCGATTACCCACACGGCGGTGCAGGCCATGGCAATGGTCATTTTGGAATCCTAAGGAGCCCATTGGCCGCTATTCCTCTTGAGACAACGGCGTCCTTCCGGCTACTTCACCGACATGAAAGCTATTGAGAAGGGAGCCCGAGCTCAGCGAGTACCGGTAGTGCGGCCTGCCTCTATCGAGCGGCGCATCTACTTTGTCCGCGGGAAGAAGGTCATGATCGACAACGATCTTGCCGTTCTCTATCGCGTACCCACTGGAACGTTTAACCAAGCTGTTCGTCGCAACAAGCTTCGTTTTCCAGCGGATTTCATGTTCCAACTCACGGCCGATGAAGCTGAAAACTTGAGATCACAAATTGTGATCTCAAGTTGGGGTGGACGACGTTACCTGCCTTTCGTATTTACCGAGCAGGGCGTCGCGATGCTCTCTAGCGTGCTCAAGAGCGATAGGGCGATCCAGGTGAATATTGCAGTTATGCGCGCATTCGTCAAACTGCGCGAACTGCTCGCAACCCATCAAGACCTCGCCTTACGCCTGGGAGAATTGGAAAAGAAGTTTCAGAGGCACGACGGGCAGATCCGCGAGGTCTTCGAAGCGATCCGAGCGCTTCTCGCGGCGTCGCCAAATTCGGCGCAACGCCCCATAGGGTTTCGAGTTCAAGCGCCTCACCAAAAGTGAGAGAACTTCCCCCTTCCGGCCACTACGCCTTTGTCCAAGACGCGGCATGTTGTTCCGAATCACGCTGGTGTTCGCATTGACCGTAGCCTCATCGTCAGCGCAATCGTCCGATGCCGCTTATCAGCCCCTGGAACGCGCTTATCAAGCTCTGCGCGACAAGAAGTACGATCAAGCCATCGCCGGCTTTCATCGGGCCATCGCGCTTGCGCCAGACCACGCTTCCATTCACAAGGATCTTGCCTACACGCTGCTCAAGGTTGGTGAAAACGAAGCTGCGCGCGATGAATTCGGCGAAGCCATGCGCCTGGATCTCACGGACCAGCACGTGGCGCTCGAATACGCGTTTCTTTGCTTCGAGACCAAACAGCAAGCGCTGGCGCGCCGTATCTTCGACCGCATCCGGAAAACTGACGATGCGGCGCTCCGAGAAACGGCCGAGCGGGCCTTTCAAAATATCGATCAACCTCTCGTGTTAGGGATTGCCCGTTGGCAAAAGGCGCTCGAAGTGGAGCCCGGCAACTTCAGTGCGCATCAGGAACTCGCCACTCTGGCCGAACAGCACGATCAACTCGATCTTGCGGCAGAACATTATCAAATAGCCTGGAAGCTCCGTCCCTCCGAACGTTCGCTGATGCTCGACCTTGGCCGGGTCTGGAAATTGCTTGGCCGCAACGAAGACGCCGATTTCCTGCTGCTTGCGGCGTCACGCGGAGGACCTCCCCGGGTTGCGGAGCGAGCGCGCGAACTTCTGCCCGATCGTTATCCTTACGTCTACGAATTTGACAAGGCCCTCCAACTCGATCCCCAAAATTTCGAGCTCCGCCGCGAATACGCTTACTTGTTGCTTGCGACCGGCCAAGGTTCCGAGGCCGAACGTCAGTTTCAGACCCTCCATGACGCATTCCCTGGCGATCTGCTTACGGCAGCCCAACTCGGATTCCTGCGTTTGAACCGGCAGGATTTTGCTGGCGCTCAGCCCTTGCTCGATCAAGTGTTGAAAGGCGGAGACAAGCAACTCGCCGACCGCGTGCGGGTTGCGCTGAAGCTACCGCAATCTCTGAATACGCGCGAGAACACGGCTCAACCAAGTTCCGACGACGCCAAGTCACTCGCCGAAAAAAGTATGAAGGCCGGTTACCTGAGGGACGCGTTGAAGTACCTTACTATCGCTCACGAAAACGATCCGGCGGACTTCTCCACGATGCTCAAGTTGGGATGGGCCTACAACCTTCTGCATGACGACCGCGACGCCATCAAGTGGTTTCGCGAAGCGAGCAAAAGTTCCGACTCTTCCATTTCGGACGAAGCTAGCAAGGCCTATCGCAATCTAGCACCTGAATTCGCGCCCTTGCGCACTACCGTTTGGATTTTTCCTTTCTTTTCCAGCCGCTGGCATGACGCCTTTGGCTATGGCCAAATTAAGACCGAATTGAAGCTCGGTCGCTTTCCCATTCACCCCTATCTCTCTGTTCGATTAGACGGCGATGTTCGGCAAACCATCGGGCCAACGGTTGGCGCCGCCAACCCGCAATATCTTTCGGAAACCTCGTTTATCTTTGCCGTAGGCGCAGCCACGGTCCCTTGGCACGGTGTTACCGGATGGTTTGAAGCGGGCGAAGCCGTTAAGTATCTTCCCAGCCGCGCCGATGTGGGCTCTATGATTCCGGATTATCGCGGTGGCCTCTCCGCCGCCAAGGGTTTCGGACATCTGATGAACAGTTCCAAAGGCCTCTATTTTGAAACCAACGATGACGCGGTCTTCATCAGCCGCTTTCAAAACGACATGCTCTTCTATTCGCAGAATCGCGCCGGCTACACGCTTCCCTCGGTGGAGAGCGCAGGCGGCCTCGAAGCGCAGCTTTATTGGAACGGCAATATCACCACCGACCGGCTCCATCAATATTGGGCCAACTTTGCGGAAACAGGTCCTGGCCTGCGCTTTCGCTTCCGCAATTTGCCGAAGTCCGTGCTGTTCTCGGTGAACTTCTTGCGCGGGGCCTACCTGGTTAACCTGGATAATCCACGGCGTCCTAACTACTTCGATCTAAGAGTTGGAATCTGGTATGCATTTACCCGCTAATCTCACGCCTGCCTTTTTCTGCGTGGCCGCTTGCCTTTCCGGTGCCACTCTGAATTACCAGATCGCGGGCAGCGATCCCGGTCCTTGGCCGCAGATCTTGTCTTCTGTCGGACTCACTCGCTCAGACGGCGATCCTGCGAAGCTTTTTGTTGTCCGCCAAGCGGCTGCGGGATCAGTCCCGCAGTGGATCCAGCGTGTCGAGCAAGGCGGCACTTTGGTTCTGGAAGGGGAGAGCGAACTTGCCACCGCGCTTGGCATCACGCCCAGCAACAAGCAGGTGACTGTTCGGAGCATCGTCGATCAGCGCGCCCCCAAGCTGTCCATTGTTTGGGAATCGCCAATCGAGATTGCTATATTCAACGTGCCCAAGGACGCGATTGTTCTCGCGACTGAGCGCTGGGAACATGCACCCGTCATGATGGCCTTGCATCGCGGCACGGGGGCCGTGCTATGGATCGCGGTCCCGCCGGGTAAAAGAGGATATGAACGATTTCCCTATTTGCTCCAAGCCCTCAACGATCTCGGAATGAAGCCGCCCTTTCAGAGCCAGCGCCTATGGGCTTTCTTCGATGGCGCTTACCGCTCGCGCGTCGACCTCGATTACTTCGCCGACCGCTGGCGCAAAGCTGGCGTAGGCGCCCTTCATGTCGCCGGCTGGCACTATTACGAGCAGAACGCCGAATCCGACAACTACCTTCGCCGGCTGATCGAAGCCTGCCATCGCAAAGCCATCCTGGTGTATGTGTGGCTCGAATTGCCGCACGTGAGCGAAAAATTTTGGGACGACCATCCCGAATGGCGAGAGAAGACGGCCCTTCTCCAGGACGCGCAGCTCGACTGGCGCAAGCTGATGAACCTGAACAATCCAGATTGCTTTGCCGCTGTCTCGCAAGGAATCAAGCGGCTGGTGGCCCGCTTCGATTGGGACGGCGTCAACCTGGCCGAGTTGTACTTTGAATCGTTGGAAGGCGCCGCAAACCCCGCCCGCTTCACGCCCATGAACAAAGATGTGCGCGACGAGTTTCTGGCACTCAATAACTTCGATCCGATCGAGTTGTTTCAATCGGCGAAGCCGGATGACACACGCCTCCGGACATTTCTCGACTACCGCGCCGATCTCGCGCGCCGGCAGCAGGAACAATGGATCGACCAGGTAGAATCCATCCGCGCCTCAAAGCCCGATCTGGACTTCGTTCTGACTCACGTGGATGATCGCTTCGATACCCGGATGCACGATCTCATCGGCGCCGATGCCGCCCGCGTTCTCCCGCTGCTGGATCATCACGACTTGACCTTCCTGATCGAAGATCCCGCCACCATCTGGAACCTTGGCCCACAGCGCTATCCGCAAATCGCCTCGCGATACCAGCCGCTCACCTCGCACACGAACCGTCTGGCGATCGATATCAACATTGTCGAGCGCTATCAGGACGTATATCCGACGAAACAACAAACTGGTACCGAACTGTTTCAGCTTGTGCATCTGGCCGCGCAATGCTTCTCACGCGTGGCGCTGTATTTTGAGAATTCCATACTCACGCCCGATCTTCCGTTGCTGGCTTCGGCGGCCGCCAGAGTCGATAAGGCCGAACAGAATGGATCCAGGCTGGTGATCGAATCGCGCTACGGCGTCGGGGTGCCTTGGCAAGGGCCGGCGCTGGTGAATGGCCGCCCGTGGCCTGTTCGCAGCGATACAACGCTATGGCTTCCCGCGGGGCCGAACGTCGTTGAACCGGCGCCTTCCGCGGCTGTACTCAGTGACCCTCCGCTGCGGATGGTCGATTTCAACGGGGACTTGCGCTCCGCAAGCATCGTTACGGACGGCTTCCGCTTCTCCTATGAAAGCAGCGCCCGCGCGTTGGCGCTCGTGAACTCTCGGCCGCACAAGCTGGAAATCGACGGCGTGCCTAGCGATCCAAAGGTGGTCGATTCCGGCGCCGGTTTTGTTCTGACCTTACCGCGCGGCCAGCACGTCGTGCAATTGACGCTCTAAATCGCCGGTCAGTTCCTTTTCGCCCCAAACCAGTTCCACGGCGCAAGGTACTGGGACCGCAATTCCATTCTTCATCCCAGGAGTGAATCGCCATTGGCCAACTACCGCTGTTGCTTCGCTGCCCCAGACGGGGTCGGAAGTGCTGGGTACTTGAAAGTCGACGGGGATTCCGTGCTCGTCGACTTGAAACGTGAGCTTGACCGTCGCGAGACGACCCATCGCAATCACCAGCCGCCCTTCTTCCATCACCTCCGGCCCCAGGCCCCCACCAATCGGATAAAGTGCATTGAGGAAAACCGGACGTACCGTTCCCAGTAGCGTGTCGAATTGTACTTGAATCAAGTGCCAGCGCGATTGGTGCGCAGAGACTCGAAAATCAACGGCGATTTGGGCAACCGGCCGGCCCTGTGGCGGCGGATTCACGGTCGGCCCAAAACGCCACCGCCGCACCGCGTCGATGGCATTCTCGTCTAGCCCGAGTCCGAGCGGCTGAACTACCTTCAAATTCCGGGCGAAACCTTCTTCATCGATTTCACCCCTCAAGATCACCGAACCCTCGAGCTCCGCTACTCGCGCTTCTTCGGTGTATTCCGGGTCCGTCTCTTGAATTGGGTCGACAAACGGAAGAGGGCGCGGAGCGGCGGACAAGGAAATCGCCTGCCCCGGTTCGAGGGGAATGCCATTTAGCAAGGGCTCGACGCCCGGCTTGTGCCTCGGGATTCGCGCGTTAGGACCATCTTGACAGATGCCGTGCGTCAAAGGCAGGCACAACATACCCGCCAAACTCAGCCCTCTTATCCAGTCCGGCACATTCCCTCCGCCGATTGGACACCGGAGCGTCAGTCCAGGTTCCCGCACTTGAACTGATTCAGGCCGTAAAGACAGCCTTAAGAAGCTTTGGTGATCTTCGCTACCGTGATCGTGTCGCCGTCCATTTTCCCAGTCACTTTCACGTTGTCGCCGGCGTACTTCGCCAGGCCCGGAGCGTTCTGATTGGCGATACTGTAAACCTTGTCGCCCACCACCACTACGTACTTCGCGCCCTTCTTGATGCATCCAGTGGTGCACTGCTTCGCCGGCGTGCTCCCATGGCTGGCGCCACACATGCTATCGCTGATGGTCCCGGTCCAACTCTGATCCGCACCGAGCAACCCCATGGCGCCCAGGGCCAATGTCGCCGCTAAAGACAAAACCAGTTTCATGTGAGTTATCTCCTGGGTTGATTATGCCTCTTTTGACCGCCCGCCGCTGGCAACCCTGCCCGGAAGAATTGGATTGACTCGGCCGAGCATTTATCATACGCTGTTAGACAAATGGCAAAGCCCGATTCCATTGGTCAATTCGAACAATTGGTGCTCACCGCAATCCTGACCCGCCGCGACGATGCCTACGGGGTGACTATCCACTCCAAGGTCGAGGAGCTGGCCAGTCCCAAAACCGTTTCGCTCGGCGCCATCTATGTGACGCTCGACCGCCTGGAAGACAAGGGGCTGGTGAAGTCGTGGCTCTCCGATCCGACGCCCGAACGCGGCGGCCGCGCCAAACGGTGCTATCGCCTGGAGGCGCTGGGTGAGCGCGCCTTGGAAGAATCGGCGGTTACCGCTAAACGCATCTGGGATGGCATCGTCGAAGTTTGGGGCAAGGAGTGGGTTCGCGACATGAGCAAAGAATGGGGCAAACGCTTGGGGAGGGAAGCTGGCTGATGCATGCACGCCCGCCCAGAGCCGTCCAAGCCATCGTCGCTCTTTTCATTCCTTTTGCGTGTCGCGAGGAAGTGCTGGGTGATTTCCAGGAACGCTGCACATCCCCGACGCAATATTGCCGGGACGCAATCGTTACCGTGCTGCTTGTAATCCTGAGCAGAATCCGCCGGACTGCGAATCCCCAACTGCTTCTGATGCACGCTTTCGTTTTGTATCTGTCCTTTTACGGAGCAGCCTGGTTCAAAACGCCTGAACTGCTGTATGGATCATGGGGACTCATGCGCCTGGCGATTCCTGGCGCGATAACGCTGTTGGCGCTGGTACTCGAAGACGCTTACGCTAAGCCTGGTTATCGATCGCCGTTAAGGCTGGCTCGCGGACCGTTACTCGGATTCGCGTGGACGCTCCTCTCGCAAGCCGCTTTCCAGACTGCCCATTCCAGCCTCGCGCTTCCGTTCTGGATCGTGTTGTACGGAGGCGCTCTGGGTCTGCTACTGACTTCAGCACTCCGAATGCTGTTTTCACCGCCGTCTACATCTCCACAAGGACCGATATGAACATCAAGATCACCATCACTCCTCTGAGCGCCACTCTCATTTCCGTTGTCGTCATTGTTTGGATCCTTGCCGGCACCCATCCCGCCCATTCAACCCTTTGGCTGCTCGCCAAAGCCACGCCGTTCCTTTTGCTAATGGCTACTTGGATTGCCGGACTAGCGATGCTCCGGCGCTAAGTTTCGTAGGTTTCGAACTCTAATTGATCCCCGGAGGCTGTTTGGGTAGCCTGCGCCGTGCCGCTGGGAAGTTCCAGCACCGAGTGAGCAAACAAAGATGCCGCCATACGCCACCTTGGCATTGCCGCGCGAATTTTTACTACTTTGCGCTTCTTGTCGAGGAACAAGACGTCGATGGGAAACTTCATACCAACGGTATGGACACCCTCGCAAGGGGTAATCCAAAGCCCCTCGCCGCGCTCCAACCGAGTGTGCTTCAGCAGTCCCGTTTTTCGTGTCTTGCTGTTGTCGGCGATCAGGGCGCGATCCGCCAATGTCGTGTCTCGGGATTGGTTGTGCACGCGCAGTAGTCGCATGAGTCTGTCTAAGTTATCGCCTGATCAATGATCGGATATTACGCCCCGTCACCTTAGTGTGTTACCAAGGGAAACAGCCATGCCAAGCCGCCGGGATTTCCTTAGAACTGCTGGGGTTTTGGCCGCATCCACAAAGTTTTCTCGGGCGCAAACTCCTACACCAAATGTCGTGATCATGCTCGCGAGCGGCCTGCCAGATCTTGCGCTCGACCCCAGCGTCCGTGCTCCCCATTTGTCCCGCTTGGCCGAGGAAAGCGTACTGTTCGAGCGGAGCTATGTTTCTTGTCCGGAGACTGGTCCGTCGCAAGCCTCCTTAATTACGGGCCGTTTCCCGTTCGCGTGCGGTGTGCCGCGCGATGGGGTACCGCTACCTCCGGATCAACCGACGATCACCCAAAAACTGAAGGACTCCGGCTATCAAACGGCTATCATTGGCGACTGGCGCATAGGCAGGTCGCAAGGGACCGCTGAAACGGCGGTGGAGTTCATCCAACAACACCGCCACAATCCGTTTTTTCTCCTTTTGGCTTGGCCTCGCGCCGACGCCACCGTGGTGGACGACAACGCCGGCCGGCTACTCGGGTTCATCGACGGTCTGGAACTCAAGAACGACACGATTGCTGTGTTCACATCCGATCACGGATATGGGTCTGGACCGCTGGAGCCCGCGGTGCGGATTCCATGGATGCTTCGTTATCCCCGGCTTAAGCCGGGGCGGCGCAACGGCATTCTCGCTTCGAATGTCGATCTAGCGCCGACGCTGCTGGCGCTATGCGGAGTTGTCCCCGGCGATTCCATGCAGGGGCGCGATCTCATGCGCGAGCAGCCTCAATCCATCTATTGTGCCGGCCAACTGGAAAGGCCTGATGAATGGCGCATGGTGGTTCGAGGACTGGACAAGCTAGTGATTGACAAATCGCAAAACATCACGCATCTCTACAACCTGGGCGAGGACCCGATGGAGATGGAGAACCTGGCGCGAGATCCGGCACAGGAATTGAAGCGCGACGAGCTAAAAGCGCTGCTGCACGATTGGATGCGGCGCACCGGCGATGGAATGGATCCGTCTGGACTCAAGCGACGCGCGGAGGCAGAACCCCAAAAATATGCTCGGTCTCGCGATTCAGCAGCACCCACAGACCATAAATTCCCAAGGCCGTATGAAACGGAAAGCCCAGCAGATCGAATGCTGAAAGAATAATGCCGCCCATGCGCGCCCAGGGCCTGAACCGGACCAAACCGATGCCAATGATCAAGCCAGGCAGCGAGAGGGCCAGCACCAGGATGAACACGAACACGCCAATGAAGCCCAGAATCGGAATGGCCGTCAGACTATCGGAGGAATGATCGGCCGCTACTAAAGCCGACACGCCGCCAAAGATAAGAAGCACGATCAGCGCCCCACAGACTCCGAGCGCCCCAAAAACAATATGCAAAATCCCCAAAATCTTCACGTGCTGCGCCATGCGTCCTCCGGGTTATTCTGAGTATCTCGATTCTACAGTCTATACGAAGCTTTTAACGCACGGGTTCCGGGCTTATTTGTCGAAAGTGATCTTAGAATCGGCGCCGAATCGATGGTACTCGCTGTACCGGATGGACAGGCGGACGCGTTGCGCTCCGCCCCGGAAATACAGCGTATCATCGCCGTACGTCATCACCGGGAACCAGTAGTCGCCCTCCACTTTCTGCCGCAGCGTGGTGAAATGGGGAAACAGATTTTCGCTCTTCAGCGTGTGGATCTGAGGCACCGCCTGGCCCTCGCTTCGGATGACCGAATAGTCCTTCTTCGAAACCCACAGCATGCCATCGAACAAGCGCTGGCCGTCCAGGATCTGCCGTGGCTGGATTTGGATGACGAAACAATCCACACCGTCCATGGTTTCTTCACCGCGAAATTGCGTTTCATAGAGGAACGCCTGGTCTTTCGTCAGCAGAAACGGCTGGATCTCGCGCATGTCGCGAAAATCTTCGTCGGTCAATTTCAGATGCGTCAGCGTGGCGAACGGCTTACCCACCATTTGCTCGGTGCGTTCCTGAGCCGGCGAAAAGATGATGTCGCGCACTTCGCGGTAGGTGCCTTGCACTAGACCGCTAGGGTTCATTTCATCCAGCGTGACGGTTTGGCGATACGTGTAGTTGCTCTGTGCTTGCGATGTTTCAGTTTCTCGGGCCGCAATCAAGCGGGTGAGATTCGGGGGAGGGTCTTCGGCCGCGGTGAAGACGGGAAATGAAATCACCGATGCTAGGATGAAGCAGATGCGCCAGTTCCTGACGACGCTGTCCCTGGTTTGGATAGCAGCTTGCATCGGAGCGTACGTTTACTCCCAACAACAGCATATATCGGCGGCGGTAGCGCTGGCGGTGGTGCCGGCGTTTCTGGTCGAGCTCGGTTTCTATCTCGTCCCGGGGTTCGCTTCGGTCCGAAAAGGCTTCAACGCGCTTGGGTCGAAACCGCTGCGAGCTGCACTATTGACAGTAAGCGGCGTGATTCCTTACCTGATGGAAGCTTCGCGTACACGGACATTTCGTCTGACCGCTTTCGCGGAGTTGTTGGGTTTCGTTTTGTTGGCCGCGTTCTGGTATGTGTGGGTGCGCCGAAGCATGCTTGCGGACTGCCTGTTTCTCGCGTTCATGGCCGCGGTGTATCTGAGCAAGCAATTCATTCACATATATAGACAACCTGCGCCGCACGTCGTGCTCGCGATTCTCGGTCAGCTCATGTGGATCCGGCTCGGCTTGATGGCTGTTCTCTCACTGCGATCGTTGGACGACGAGCGTTTCGGTTTCCTGCCCACAGCGGAGGAATGGCGCATTGGCGCGCAACATTTTTTCTTTTTTCTGCCCATCGGCGCAGCGCTCGTCTACCTGGTGCGCCTGGGGGAATTTCATCCGCGCCCGCTTCCCTGGTGGGAGTTTGGAATATTCTTGGTACTCACGTTTTGGGGAATGTTGTGGGTGGTGTCGCTGGCCGAGGAGTTCTTTTTTCGCGCGTTTCTGCAGCGCGTAATCTCGCGCGGCACGCACAGTGAAACCGTTGGGCTGCTCGCCGCGGCGGTGCTTTTCGGACTGGTACATCTTCCGTTGCGGAAATTTCCCAACTGGCGGTTCGCGATTGTCGCGGGCGCGCTGGGCATCTTCTGCGGGCTGTCGCTGTTGAGAGCGAGAAGCGTACGGGCCAGCATGGTGACACACGCCCTGGTGGCCACTACCTGGCGGATGTTTTTTTCGGGCTAGTAGTTCTTAAATTGAGAGCCTGCCGGTTGTTAAAGAAATCTTTCCAAGGATCGGGCCCGGCGAGAACTTTTTCGTAATTGCCGAGGTTGAATTTGGATGGATCGAGCGACGGCTTCACATCGGACCAATCCAGCGGCATGGAGAATGGCGCTCTCTCGCGGCGTCGAACAGAATATGGCGCTACTACCGTAGCACCGAATGCATTGCGAAACGGGTCCAGGTACACGCGTTGCCCGCGGGCCTCAATGCGCTGTTCCATCGTTAGCTCCTTGGGATGCTCAGCCGCCAGGCGCTCGCAGATTTGTTTAGCGAACGGCAGCACTTCATCGTAGGCGGGGCCGAGCCGCAGCGGAACGAAGACATGCAGGCCGCGGCTTCCGGAAGTTTTGGGGAACGATGTCAGGCCGAGTACATCCAGTTCGTCCTTGATGAGCAGCCCTGCTTTGGCTGCGTCGGCAAACTTGCCCGACGTAGGATCAAGATCGAAAACCATCCAATCCGGCTTCTGCGGTTGGCTCGCACGGCTTTGCCAGACGTGCACGGGAATGCAGCCCAAGTTCGCGAGCGCAAGTTGCGTCTTTTTCAATCCACCCACCACGTATTCGACGTCGCGATTTTGATGATGAATGCGATGCGTGGGCGTGCCTTTGGGCAGTCCTTTCGGCGCGGCCTTCTGATAGAAACAATCGCCGCGCATTCCGTCCGGGCATCGCTCCAGTGAAAGCAGGCGATCATCGACATAAGGCCGGAGTATGGCGAAGATCGTATCGTAGTAGCGAGCCAGATCCAGCTTGGTATAGCCTTCCTCGGGCCAAAAAACCTTGTCGGGATGAGTAATTATGTCGGTCACTTTCATTTGGCCACCGGTAATGTCACTTCGCCGGGACTCTTGTCGTCACGAAGGCCGAGGAAGACCGGCTGGCGAATTTTGCGATCGTCGGTCCATTCTCCATAGGCGATCTGTGCCACAACGCGAGGCGCCAGCCACGTGACGTCGCGTTCGCGCGGAGGATTGGCGACGGTTGGTTTGCTTCTGACGAAAGGTTGGAATTTGCGGAAGAGCTCGGCTAGTGTTTCCTGTGAGAAACCCGTGCCGACTTTGCCGACGTACTCCAACCGGTCTCCTTCATAGGCCGCGAGCAGAAGCGCTCCGAAGTGCTCGCGCGCGCCGGTGGGCGCGGTGTAACCGACAATGATAAATTCGTCCTCCAGCTTGACCTTGAACTTGAGCCACTTCGAAGAACGGCCTGGGACGTAGAGAGACGGTTCCTCTTTTGCGACCACGCCTTCGAATCCCTTTCGTTTGGCGATTTCGTAGGCCTTGAGTCCGTCGGCTGCCAAGCGCGTTGAAGAAAACAGGGTGGGCCGCTTTCCAGCAGGCTTCCCGAGTATCTTCTCTAGCTCCGCGCGACGCGAGCGAAGAGGCTGGCCACGGAGATCCCGGCCATCGACATAGAGGCAGTCGAACACGGCGAAGTGCTGGTTGCCGGCGAGATTTTGGAGAAGCTGAAAGCGCGAGACGCCGCGCCGATCGAAGGCCACTACTTCGCCATCCAGCAACAATGTTTCGTGGCGTAGAGCGCTCACCGCGAGAGCGATCGATTGAAAATGGTCCGTGCGATCCTTCGCGTTGCGTGAAAGCAGTGTCACCCGTGGGCCTTCTTTATACGCGAGGATACGATAGCCGTCGTATTTCTCTTCATAGATCCAGCCGGGCTGATGAAAGGGTTCTTTGACGAGCGTCGCGAGCATGGGTTGAACGCGGGGGATCATGAACGCGCTGCAACTTTAGCTGGATCGCCCTTCGCCGCCTTGGCGATATCTCCGCCTTCATCGCGCGCGATTTCGGCAAGCAGGCGGTTGGTGAGGACGGAGCGCGGCTTTTCGGCAGTGATGTCGTCGGAAGAGGCGTAACCATCGCGATGTTTGATCAAGAGCCACTGCGGTTTCTTGGAGCCGCCATAACCCAACTTGGTTCGGACCAGCACCCACGACCCGCGTAGCTTCTTCCCGGCGAGCGTGAATTTCAAATCGCCCTTTTCGAGCGCTGCGTCCACGTCCTCAGACTCGGGCGTCCACGTCCCGCGATCCCACAGCATCACGGTCCCGCCACCGTATTCGCCTTCCGGAATCACGCCTTCGAAGCCGCCATACTCTACCGGATGATCTTCCACGGATGTCGCCAGCCGCCTCACGGAAGGGTCCAGAGACGGCCCTTTCGGTACGGCCCAGGAAAGCAGAACGCCGCGCCATTCCAATCGGAAGTCATAGTGTAAGTGGGACGCTTGATGTTTCTGAATCACGTACAACAGTTCACCGGGCGATTTTGTGCGGGCGCGCACGCCTTTCGGTTCGGCAGTGACATCGAAGTTGCGCTTACCCCGGTATTCCTCCAACGGCGCCGCCTTAGGTTTTGTCGTTCTTGTCTTCATGACTTTGGCTTTCGACGTATTCGAGGATGTCGTAGCGCGGCGGCGCGCGATCGGGAAAGAAGCTATTGATGGCATCCAGCTCGTCGCGATAGATTTCAATTGCGGTCTCCAGGCGCGCCATTTCGTACACTTTGCCGTGGGAATGGGCGATGTTGAACAGCACCAGCCTTCCTCCGCTATTGCGATATTGCTGTGCCAGCAGTAGCAGAACCCCCATGCCGGATGTGTCGATTTCGGAGACCTGCGCAAAGTCCAGCATGAGTTGGCGGTTGCCGGCATCAAAAAGAGATTGCACGAAATCGCGCAATGCGATGTCGCCGTCGCCCATAATTAGCTTGCCGTGGAGATCGAGAATGACGATCCCCTCTTTTTCTCGCTGATGAATTTCGAGTTGGTCGTGGTGCAGCATGAATGCTCTATCGGCCGCGCTATAAACCGTTATGACTCCAATAGCCTCAACCAGATTTCACTTGTGGTTGGAAAAGACGGTACCGCGTGCCACAAACGATCGAGTGGAACTTCGCCGACAATCGCGATGGTAAACGCATGAATCAGCTCACCCACGTCCTGACCCACCAGCGTGGCGCCGACGATGATGCGCCGGTCCTCATCGACGACCATTTTCGCGTGGCCCTGGTAGCCGTCGGCAAGAATCTGCGCGCCGGAGATGTGGCTCATGTCGTACTCCACCGCGCGAACGCGCAGGCCCGCGTCTCGGGCTTGTGCTTCGGTGAGCCCGACTGCGGCGGCTTCGGGATCGGTGAAGACCACTTGCGGAACGGCTGAATGATCGGCGGTGGCGGCGAATTGCGTCCAAGGTTGGGGAAATGTTTTCAACTGGCCTTTGGCGCGAGCCGCAATCGCGTCGCCACATGCTCGTGCTTGATACTTGCCCATGTGCGTCAACAGAGCGCGGTGATTGACGTCGCCCGCGGCGTACAGCCAGCCGCCCACAATATTCCGGACGCGGCAGGTGTCGTCGACATCCAGCCAGTCACCGGGCTTCAGTGCGACAGTATCGAGTCCAATGTCCTTTGTGTTAGGAACGCGGCCCGTGGCTACCAGGATTTCATCGGCTTCGATGCTCGAGGTGGAGGCGCTCGGCGCATCGAACCAAACTTGCACTGGAGTGCCCGGCGACCGGCGCTGCACGCGCGTGACGTTTACGGATGTGTTCACCGAAATACCAAGGTCGCGAAACTGAGCGGCGATTTTGTCGCTCACAAACCGCTCGAAACGTTCTAGCAGGCGGGCACCACGATCGAGAAGCGTGACTTCTCTGGCCCCCAGCGAGCGGAACGCTTGCGCGAGTTCGCAGGCTACAGGTCCACCCCCGAACACGGCCAAGCGGGGCGGAACGCGATCAGCTCGCGTGGCCTCGCGATTGGTCCAGGGTGAAGCTTCGGCCAGACCAGGGATAGGCGGAAGCAGAGGACTGGTTCCGGTGCAGATGACAACGGCCCGACGTGCGGTGAGCTGTGTGACGGTGCCATCGGCGGCACGCACCTCGACCATTCGCTCACTCACGATCCGACCGTGGCCGCGCACCAGGGTGACTTTGGCGCTCTTCAGCCATTCCACCTGGCTGTCGTCCTTCCAGGAACTGGTGAAGCGGGTGCGACGCGCGCAAACGGCGGATGCATCGATCGGGCTGGTTATTGCCTGCTTCGCGCCATCTACGCGCCGGGCGGCTTCCAGAGCGGCCGAGCTGCGGAGCAATACCTTGCTCGGGATACATGCCCAGTAAGAGCATTCGCCGCCCACTAGTTTCGATTCCACGATAGCGGTAGTCAGGCCGCCTTTCACCGCGCGATCGGCAACGTTCTCGCCCGTCGGTCCCGCGCCGATGACGATCACGTCGAAAAGGGTTTCAGGCAAACGCGCCTCCGTTCCTCCATTGTGACGCCTGAAATGCGCGAGAGTGTCGCCGGTTTTGTTGTCCGTATAAAATTAGGACACGATTATGCGAACGGGTTTGCAAATTGCCTTAGCGATCGCAGCCACATTCGGCGTCGCTCCGCTTTCCGCGCAGTGGTTTCACTATCCGACCCCGGGCGTTCCCCGATTGGCCAACGGGAAGCCGAATCTAAACGCTCCCACGCCCAAGGCCGCCGACGGGAAGCCCGATCTATCGGGGATCTGGCTGATTAGCAATGCGCTGCCCTGTCCCAAAGACCTCCGCGACGGCGACGATTGCATTGAGAAGATTCCCCTCTCGCACGAGGCCGTGGATTTCGGATCGAGCCTGCCCGGCGGGTTGCCCTATCAGCCGTGGGCCGCCGCATTGGTGAAGCAGCGAATGGCCGACCTTTCCAAAGACGATCCGCACGCGCGCTGCATGCCACCAAATTTCCCGCGCGCGTTCGCCTTTCCGCATCATCAGAAGTTCATCCAGGTTCCGGGGCTCCTGGCGATTCTTGATGAATTTAACGCGAGCTACCGGCAGATCTTCACCGATGAGCGTCCGTTCCCCGAAGATCCGCAGCCCTCCTGGAACGGCTATTCGTCCGGCAAATGGGAGGGCGATACCCTGGTGGTGGAAAGCATCGGATTTCGTGACGATCTGTGGCTGGACATGAGAGGCAATCCGATGACCAGTGCCGCGAAAGTATCGGAGCGATTCCGCAGGCCTAACTATGGGAGCCTCGAAATTGAAGTGACGGTGAACGATCCGAAGGCCTACACGAAGCCCTGGACGGTCACCCTAAAAGAGGCCATCCAGGTAGACACCGAGCTTGCGGATGAGATCTGTCTGGAAAACGAAAAGTCCGTCCAGCACATGACCGGCAAATAGCCGTTAGCGGCCGGAACCTTCGGTCCAGCCGTCGCCCAGGCCATAGGGAATGGTGACGAAAGGCGCCGCTTCCACTTCGTGGATCTTGCCCCCGCGGATACCGAAGCTTTCCACGATCATCGCATTCATCAGCATCCCGGAAGGTGCATCGGGAGCCGCACCCCGGCGCGTTCCGTCGTGGACAAAAAGACAGAAGATCGTGGCGACGCCCTTTTGCTGGTCGATAATAACCGCGTGGCGCGGCCGAATGTGTTTCATGTAGGCGAAAATCTTGCTGTCGATCTGCTGCGAGCAGGTGAGCATGCTGAACCTGAGCTGCTCTTTGCCTTGCGGAGTATCGGGATTCGGCAGCTGAGGTGCCGGCATCATGCGGCCGCCGGGAGGTGGATTGTTGACGGTTTGGTAGCCGTTCTCGTGCCGCGCACAGTCGTCGGCGAACGCGGCGATCTTGCCATCGTCGCCTTCCAGCGCATCGAAGTAGGAATTGGCAGCGTAAGCCAGGACTTCGCGAGAGGTACGCTCGGCAACCGGAATATCGGTGACCAAGCCTGGCCGGGGAGTGGTCAAAAGCGGAAGCGCAGCATCGTTGATGGCGCGGTCGTACAATTGCTCGATCTCGGAAATCTGCCCCCGATCTACTTTCAGCCGCACAGCCACTAGCGCACTGCGTCCCTGAATCAGCAGCCGCGCCTGTAATGCCACCTGTCCCGTCACGGGGTCGGCGACGTAAATCTTGAACGAAGTCGGTTCCACTTTGGAGCGCCACAACATACCCTCGCCCACATCCATGTGGCCGGTGTTTTCGGTCATGCGTACATCGATCGCAAGCGGAGGCACGGCCTTGGGATCGTGTTTATAGATGGCATTCATGTAACCGTCCAGGAAGCCGACCAGGCACTCCCGATCGCAGTCCTTCACGCGCGAGGGACCCCACTCGGGCTCCGCCGCCGTTAATTGAACTACCGCGACGCTCAACAAACCAATGGCGAGCAAAGCGGTTTTCATCGAATCTCCTTCCTACTGCTTGTTCGCTCCCGGCTGAGGTGGATTGATTCTGGCCTCGTCCCAATGTT
Source organism: Bryobacteraceae bacterium (assembly GCA_049518655.1). Lineage (GTDB taxonomy): Bacteria > Acidobacteriota > Terriglobia > Bryobacterales > Bryobacteraceae > Palsa-89. The sequence continues at coordinate 65,850 of JBEKRO010000002.1, forward strand.
CCTTGATGTGGCCGTTTTCCATGCGAACGACGTCGTAGTGATTCCACATATACATCTTGCTGGGATCATCCGGATCCTTCGTCATGCGGTCCCACATCATCACGGAGTAAGGGCCATCCACCAGCGTCAAGGAGGGCGCGTTCTTCCACTCCGCCTTGATTTCCTCCGGTTGCCGCCCAGGCCTCTTGCTCATGAACTCCTTAAAGCCATCGCGACCCTGCGGCACCATCGGATTGTGTTGGATGTAGCCAGGGTCCATAGTCTTGTCAGCGAGCTCCAAATGGCCATACTGCAACATATCCTTCAGCTCTTCGGTCGCCAGCGCCAGCGTCGCTTTTTCCTGTTTGTCGAGCTTTCCGGTATTCCATTCCGAGGGTGGCTTAGGAGACACGCCGGTGTTGACTTTGCCCGATCCGGGCATCTTCATCGCGCTGTCCCAATGTTCCTGGACTTTGCCGTTTTGAATGCGGAGCACGTCGAAGCTGTTGGAGTGGTAAGTCTTCGATGGATCGCGCGGGTCCTTCGATTCCGTTTCCCAAATTAGCCAAACATAGTCGCCCCTGGCGCCCATGACCACCGGCGGGTTGGCTAGTTTTTCGGGAATGGGATCCTTGGGCTTGCTGAATTTGCTGAAGAATTCCACGAATCCGGCGCGCCCCGTATTCACGTTGGGGTTGTGCTGGATGTAATCCTCGGCCTGGTACTTGGACGTCTGATCCAGGTGCCCGCCCTGGATGACGATGCGCCACCAGTCCAGCACCATGTCCAGGTTCTTTTTCTCCTGCTTGCTCATGGGCGCCGTCTGCGGCGTGGTGGGTGGGTTGATAGATTCAGCCGATAACACTCCAACGGCTGACAGCGCCAGTATCGCTGTGAATAGCGTTGTTCCTGAAGATTTCATGCGGATTCTCTCCTTGTTGCTTGGTCATCATACTACGTTCTCCTGGCTTGCATGCAAGACGTATATACTGGCTACGACCTGGAAAAATCCATATGAAATCATGTCTAAATACCGCAATCGTTTTGAGTTTCGCCGTGGGGGTTGTAAGCAGCGCCGCTAGCGCCGCGAAGTGCGACCGGGCGTGCCTGGACAAAACGGTCGATAGCTACATCGCTGCGATGGTGGCGCACGATCCGTCGCGCGTGGCGCTCGCGACCGACGTGAACTTCGTGGAGAACACGGTTCCGATGAAGCCGGGCGAAGGGCTGTGGAAGACGGCGTCGGAAGGTCCCACAACATTCAAGATTTATGTTCCCGATCCCGTGGCGCAGCAGGTGGGATTCCTGTGCGTGATGCAGGAGCACGGCAAGGACGGCGACAAGCCGATCCAGTTGGGTCTCCGCTTGAAGTTCAAGAACGGCAAGATCACGGAGGCCGAGCATCTGATCGCGCGCGATCTTCGGGAAAACGAGCTCAGGAATTTGGAGACGCCCAGGCCCGGCTTGCTCGCGACAGTGCCGCCGGCAGAGCGGATGCCACGGGAGAAGATGCTCAAAATCGCCGAATCCTATTACCCAGCGTTGGTGAGTGCGAATGGCGATGCCGCGCCATTCGCGGACGACTGCGTGCGGCACGAAAACGGAATGCAGACCACCGGCAACCCGCCGCCGAAAACGCCCGGCATGGGGACCATGGGCGCCATGGGTTGCCATGATCAAATAAATACCCACACTTTCGATTACATCACCAGGATTGAGCCGCGCCGCGTGGAAACCGCAGATCCGGAAACGGGCTTGGTGTTCGGGCTCTCGCAGTTCCGCCAGCCGATGGAGCAGAAATTCGTCAAGATTGTGGGTGTTCCGGACGTGCAGAAGGTCGACTTGAATATCCCGCCGTTTGATCTTCCGGCCGCGCATATTTTCAAGATCCACGGCGGCAAGATTCACGAGATCGAGGCGATGGGGTTCATGATGCCGTACAACTCAAAGACCGGGTGGGAAGGCGAAGGGAAGTAGATCTATCCAGCTAGGCGGAAGAATTCAGAAGTCAGAATTCAGAATCCAAAGGAACGCGGTTGGGAATCTTTACTGGTGACCAGCGGATGAGCGGTTCGCCGCGAGTTCTTCAGGGGAAGTACTCAGCTTTCAGTGCCGGTAATTTGGTTGCCTTCCGCAAGAACGGGGCCGCCGACCAGTTATTGATGGTTGTTTTCGTAGCACCAGCGGATGAGCGGCTCGGGATAAGCGCTCGCGCTGATGGCGCGAAGATCGTCCAGGCTCAGCCGTTCGAACTGGAATGACACGGCGCCATCCGCGTTGACAGAAGCTATCATGTAGCCGTAAACATTGGTCTCGGCGTGTTGCGCGGGTGTAGTCTCCGGCGGCAGCTTATAGCGCTGCGCGCCGGCGGTGCCGATGATCCAACCGGGGAGAACTTTGTCCTTCCAGTCGGAGGTTTCGAAAACGTTGTCCATGTAATAGTGCGAATGGCTGGCGAAAACATACACACGTTTGTGGGCCGCTGCGTAAGCGTGCCACAGCGCTTCGTAGGCTTCGCGCCCGCTTTTATCGCCGAGCGGAGACTCGCTCATGCTGTGCATTCGGCTGACGCTGCCAGGCAACGCCTCGTGCATGCCCACCACAATGCTGCGAATTTTGGGTGACGCTTCATCGCGCTCGAGTAAGGCACGCAGCCATCTCATCTGGCCTGGATCGAATTGATCGGGAGTTGAGTTGTCGAGCGAAATGAAATCGATGTTCCGTTCTGTCCAGTGATAGTAGGCGTGCAGTTGGTGATCCAGCGGATCGTCTTTCAGTCGTTGCGAGCGAATCGCAGGCGTCTCCAGCCAATCGGCGAATTGCACCAGCCACGCTTCGCGAGACATGGGCGGAATGGCCTCATGGTTGCCCATCAGCAGGTAAACGGGCAAAGCGCCAAAAGGGACCATCTGGTGCGCGATAAAATCGGGCCAAGCTTCCTTTAAGTAAGCCAGGGTTTCGAGCGGCTTGTTGCGCAGGCCCAGCTCGGCAGGGGGCGACATGTCTTCGTCGAGTCTATAGATTGCACGGAAGTCGCCCAGGTGCCAGTAAAATGCCGCGCCGCTTTTGTGGACGCCGGCGGCGATGGCGGGCATAACAATGTCACCGCAGTTGCGCGAGTCTCCGGAGATGGCAAACTTCCAGGGGCGGGCAGGCCGATTCTGCGCCGCAAGCGAACACACGCAGAGGAGAATCAGCCCAAAGAAGCATCGCATTTGAAACCCGACTGTAACGCGTACCGAGTTACCGCGGCAAGCGGGCTGGGAGTAACCTGAGTAAAGATGAAACGCCGCGATTTCAGCCGGGCTTTAGCCGCACTAAGCACAGGGGCCGTGCTGTCACCGGTGCAAGCCGCTCCTGAAAGCACGAGCGGCAGCATTACCGATGTGCAAGGCGTGAAGGTGGGTCACTTTACTGACTCGCGACGGCCGACCGGCTGTACGGTGCTGCTGTTCGAAAAGGGTGCGACGGCAGGCGTGGATGTGCGCGGGTCTGCGCCGGGGACGCGCGAGACGGATCTGCTGAATCCGATCAATACCGTGCAACAGGTGCAGGCCATTCTGCTTGCGGGAGGCAGCGCATTTGGATTGGACGCCGCGTCAGGCGTGGTCCGTTACCTCGAAGAGCATCACTTGGGGTACGCAGTCGGAGATACGGTCGTGCCGATCGTGCCTGCCGCGATTCTCTACGACTTAGAGATCGGCGATGCAAAGATCCGGCCCACGGCCGAATCGGGATACAAGGCCTGCCAGGCGGCGACTTCGGAGCGCGTTGTCGAAGGAAACGTGGGCGCGGGGGCGGGCGCGGCGATCGGCAAATTGTTCGGCATGAAGCAGGCGATGAAGTCAGGTCTGGGAAGCGCGAGCGTGCGCATCGGCAACACGGGAATTGTGGTGGGTGCCCTGGTGGCGGTTAACGCGGTGGGGGATGTCGTCGATCCGAAGACGGGAAAGATTATCGCGGGCGCGCGCAAGCTGGATGGATCGGGATTCATGGATACAATGGCACGCATTCGCGAGGGATACAGTGTACACGCCGACGGTGCGAACACAACCATCGGCGTGGTGGCAACCAACGTCGCGCTCGATAAAGCGCAAGCCACCAAGATTGCGCAGATGGCCCACGACGGCCTTGCGCGCACCATTTATCCTGTACACACGCCGAGCGATGGCGACACGATCTTTGCCGTGGCGACCGGCGCAATTGCCGTGCGGGCGAATCACGGGGCGATCGGCGCGTTGGCCGCTGACGTCATGGCGCAGGCGGTGTTGCGGGCAGTGATGAATGCGCGCGGGATCGCGGGGTTACCCAGCTATGCCGACTTGCCCACGCGCGGTTAGACGGTGGCTGCTAATCGACATCCCAGATGTCGAGCGTATTTTGATCGTCGTCTACTGCAGCAAAACGAAGATCGCCGCTGGTTGAAAATGCGAGCCCGAAAGCTCCGCCGGCCGCGCCAGAGTCCACTTGAAACTGCGCCACGAACTGGCCCTTGGGCGTGAACTCGACCAGGGCGTTCTGCGTCCCTCCCGGATTGATGGCGTCGCCATTGGCGGTGATCAAGTCGCCGTTCGGAGCGAGAACTAATCCGAGTGGCCCATGCAGATTCGTGTTGTCGCTATACACCAGCTTCCCTTGCTTGGCATCCTTGGTAGCTAAGCTGGCCGAGGAAATCGCGAAGATTTCGTTGTCGCCCGTGGAAGCGACATAAAGTAAGTCGGCGCCAGGGTCATAAGCCAGACCCGTGGGACCGATCACCAGAGCATTAGGATCCGTACGGTGCGTGTATCCGGAGGCGATTTGAGTGGCGTTGTAAACGTAGAATAAACCATCGCCCATAAAAACGTCCAGACGAGTGACCGTTCCGCTCAGAACATTGGAAACAAATACGTGAGCGGCGAGTCCTAAATCATCGACGGTCATGTCCCAGGGGCCATCCAGCAGCGATGCGTTGGCGAGTGTGATCACCAGCTTTCCGAAACGATCGAGCACCAGCAGCGATCCTTGCTGAACGGTCGCCGATGTCCCGTCCGTGGTTGGAAGGTTGCCCACTAAAATATATCCGGACCGCAGAACGGCCAGCGCCGTTGTAAGCCCCAAGCCCTGCGGCCCTTGAAAGAATACCGAGACATGACCGCCGGGAGTGATCTTCACAATGGTCGTACCGGTACCCTGCTGATTTTGATTGTTGTTGAAATTGGAGACCAGAATGTCGCCCGGCGCCAGAGGACCGCCTTCACGAAATCCCTTAGGCACGAAGGCGACACCGTACGGATTTACATCGCCGTTCAATGGAACCGTGGAAACAATTCGTTCGGCGCTGGCAGGAAGCTGACCCAAAATGGATTGAGCCATTGCACCAGTGGGCGCCAGAACGATGGACAGTACGGAGAAAACAGCAATTCGAATCGCAAGGGTCATAGTTCCACCATTGTTTTATAGAGGCAGGTCTCGAGTCCCTACGAGCGTGTAAAACCTTTGTAAAAACAGGCCACGATAAATAGTTTTATTGCAGAAGTGTGAAGCCGTATAAAGTGTCACCGGCGCCAACAACGACGTACTGGTGTCCATCGCGTTCATAAGTCATCGGTCCATTACTCACATTACCGATCAAGTGCGCGTGCCAGAGGATCTTGCCGCTCGCTGGATCATAAACGATGAAGTTGCCCGACGGGTCTCCAGTGAATAACAGCTTGCCAGCAGTGGTGAGGATGCCAATGGGCGGCCCTCCGCGGTTGTACTCGTGCGTCCAGCGCGTCTGGCCGGTGCGATAGTCGATCGCCTTGAGCGCAAGCGTGGAGTAAACTCCGGAATCGCGTCCGCCGTAGCCTTCGGGTTTGTCGGCTGTGTCCGTGAGGTAGAAGAGGCTATAGGAGGAAGAAGCGTTGATGTAGAACAGTCCGGTTTCGGGATCGAAGCTGGGAGACGGCCAATTCGCCGCGCCTCCAAGAGCAGGAATCACGAGCGTGCCGTCGGTTTTGGGCTCCTTGTCGGGGTTCCCGATGGGCTGGCCCTTCGCGTCGAGCCCCTTGGACCAATTGATATCGATGAAGGGCTTTGAAAGGATGTTCTTGCCATTGGTGCGATCCAGAACGAAGAAATAACCATTCCGGCTGGATTGCGCGAGCAGTTTCCGCGGGTGGCCTTCGATCTCGCCATCGATCAGCACTGGAGTTTCCGCGGCATCCCAATCGTGCGTGTCGTGAGGCGACGCCTGAAAATACCACGCTAATTTACCAGTGTCTGGATTCAAGGCGACGATGGAACACGTCCAGAGATTGTCGCCTTTACGGCCTTGGCCGGCCATGACGGGATTCGGGTTGCCGGTGCCGAGGTAATAAAGATTCAGTTCGGGATCGTAAGTGCCGGGCACCCACGTCATGCCGCCGCCGTGTTCCATGGCTTCCGGATTGGGCCAGGTCTCGGCTTCCGCTTCGCCTTTGCGCGGCGTGGTGTTCCAGCGCCACTGCAATTGGCCAGTCTCGGGATCGCGCGATTCAAGATAACCGGGAACGTCGAGCGAATCGCCGCCTACGCCGACGATGATGTGATTGCGGATCACGATAGGCGCGGGCGTGGAGAAGTATTCCTGCTTCACGTCCGCGATTTCGACGTGCCAGCGTTCCGTGCCATCCTTGGCGTTGAGTGAGACCAGGTAATTGTCGGGCGTCTCGAAATACAGCCAGCTTCCATACATGCCGAAACCGCGGCTGCCAATATGAATCCCGCCGTGCGACTCCCACTGATAGTGCCAGAGCTGACGTCCCGTGCGCGCGTCGATGGCCCAAGCGTGATCGGGAAGCGTGAAATAGAGCACGCCATTCACTTCCAGCGGCGTGGCCTTGATGGCGGAGGTCAGCGTGCCCGTGCCAGGATCCAGGCGATACTCCCAAGCCAAAGTCATCGCGGTAACGTTGGAAGAATTGATGCCGGTGAGCGGGCTGAAGCGGCGGCCGGAATAGTCACCGTTGTAAGTGGGCCAGTTATCGGTTGGCGGCTTGAGTAACAACGCTGGGTCAAGGCCTTGTGCGGCCAGTGCCGTGGCGACTAGTGCGGACGACAGCAGATTGAAAAGGCGTCCAAGTTTCATTTGAGGGTCACCAGATAAGCAAGCACATTGTGCATGTCGGCATCGGTGTATTTCTTGAGAAGCTCGGCGTGAGCCGCCAAGGGATCGCGGACTTCCACTTTAACGTGCGGTCCGCGCGAGAAGGAATGATATTCGCCGGAGGCATCACGAAGGGCGACGTCGAAGTCGTCGAGATACTCGAGCGTCCCGGAGACGGCTTGGCCAGAAGGAAGCGTGACGGTGACCTGCGAACGGACCAGTTGTGAGTCCTGCGAGCCGGGGCGCACCCGGGGGTATAAAAAACGCGATTGCAACGCCACGGGATCGTACTTCTTCGCGATGCCAGCCAGATCGCCCGTCGGCGAATGGCAAGTGTGGCAACGGCCGGCGCCATTGAAATACTCACGGCCTTTTTCCCGATCGCCCGTGACGATGTTGAGGATGGTGTAGGCGTTCCGATCGATGGCCGCTTGCTGGCGAGAGCGCAGGAAAGCAGCGATGTCTTGAATCTGATCGGCCGGCAGGTGAAATGCGGGCATGCCTTTGCTGGAGCGCCCCTGCTCGATCACCGGGCCGATTTTGTCGCCCCGCTCATCGTCTAACGCGAGCGCGGAACGAACCAGGTCGGGTCCGGTATCGCCGCCCTGCGCCGTGGTTCCATGGCAGAAGCCGCAGTTGCCCACGAAGATTTTCTGTCCCCGCTCGACGGCGGCGGCGTCGGGAACCGCGCGGCTGATGAGCATATTGCCGCCCGGACGGGGGGCAGGGGCGGGCGGGGCTTGGGCGGCAAGCGAAGCCGCGGTAAACAGGTACAAAGCCGCGAGTGTTTTCATGCCACGGGATATTCTTTCACTTTTGACCGGGTGGCGTCCATGATCGACGGCGGGTGATACACTTTGATGACGAGTTTGATGCTAAACTGTGTTCATGGGTCCAGCCCGTTCTCTCAAAGTCAAGAAGCAGCGAACGACTCTGACGCTGCCGTCTGACTCTCTTGCTAAAGCGAAGAGTATCGCCCGCGCGCGAAGATTGAACCTCAGCGCCGTGATATCGGAAGCATTGTCCGAAGGATTGCGGGTGTATGCGGCAACCGAGCGCTCTGAAGAAGTGCTGAGCGCATACCGGAAGGCATTTTCCGGCTTCACCGAAGAAGAGAGGGCGCTTCTGGATGGCATTGTTCTGGAACGTGCTCCCAGGCGCTGATTGGTGATCGATCCCGCGTCTGGTCCTTTTCTATTCGATACCAGCGCCGAGAGTTGGTTGGAGCAACCAGCGGATTCCGAATTTTCACGCTGGATGGGCGCGTACTTGTCGCATCATCCGATCCACGTGTCCGCTGTGACGGTTATGGAGAGAGTTCGCGGATACAGCAGTTTGTGGCAGCGGTCCGCGGGCCAAAAGCGGTACCTGGTAGAAAGCGCGCGGCTCGCCTATCTCAGTGCGCTCGGACGCGTGTGGCCGCTCGATGAAGCGGTTGCTATCGTAGCCGGCGAAATCATGGCCATGCTGCCCGATCCTCCAACGCCGCCACGGCGCTCCCATCGGTGGGCGGAATCGCGCCAAGAACGTTTGGCCCGTTGGCGGTTCGACGGAATGATCGCGGCCACTGCCCTGGTTGCGAGAATGCCATTGATCCATAACAATGCCGCCGACTTCGAGCCGGTGCGAAGCGCTATCGAACGGTCTCCGGTGCGGTTCCCCGGCCTGGGCCCACTGGAGTTGGTTCGGTGCGGATCTTTAGTCTAGCCACGGCGACCGCCTTGCACAAAGCCCGGACTTCTGCATATACTGGATCTTCATGCGTCGTTGCGCCTACAGCTCGTTTCGATTTTGGTACTGGTTTAGCGCCTGAATCGGGGCGAGTGGCGTTGGCTTAAGCAATAAAGGCTATAGTAAAAGCAACCCACTCGAAAGAGTGGGTTTTTCATTTTTTGAGGAGATAGAACCATGATCATCTCGATGAAACTCCACTCGACGAAAGAGGAGATCGAGCAAGTGTGTGAGCGAATCCGGGATTTCGGTTATAAGATACATGCCATCGAGGGTGAGGAGCGCGTGGTGATCGGCGCGGTAGGTACGGGTGACACAACTGTCTGCCTGGAATCCGTGGAGGCCATGCCGCAAGTGGAGAAGGCCGTCCGCATTTCGGCACCCTATAAGTTTGTAAGCAAGGAGTACCGGACGGAACGCACGCGCATTCGCGTGGACGGTTGTGAGATCGGTGGCGACGAGTTCATCGTGATGGCTGGGCCGTGCTCGGTGGAATCCGAGAAACAGATCATGCAAGCGGCCGAAGGCGTGGCACGAGCTGGCGCGAAACTGCTGCGCGGCGGTGCGTTCAAGCCGCGAACGTCGCCCTACGATTTTCAAGGTTTGGAGGAAGAGGGGCTGAAGCTGCTTGCCAAGGCCAAGCGAGCCACTGGCTTGAGTATCATCACCGAGGTGATGAGCGATCGCGATGTGGATCTGGTTGCGGACTATGCCGACATTTTGCAAATCGGCGCACGCAACATGCAGAATTTCGCATTGCTGAAGACTCTCGGTAAGTGCAACCGTCCGGTGCTGCTCAAGCGCGGAATGAGTTCCACTATCAAAGAACTGCTGATGTCGGCGGAATATGTGGTGGCGCACGGGAATTCGAACGTCATTCTCTGCGAGCGCGGCATCCGTACCTTTGAGACCGTCACTCGCAACACCTGCGACATCGCGGCCATCGCGGCGCTCAGCGAGCTAACGCATCTGCCGGTAATTCTGGATCCCAGCCACGCCACCGGAAAGCGCAGCCTGGTGCCTGCACTGGCGCGCGCCGGGGTTGCAATTGGAGCCGACGGATTGATCGTGGAAGTACATCCCGCGCCCGAGAAAGCTGTCAGCGATGGGGCGCAGTCACTCGATATTCCGCAGTTCCACGCCATGATGCGGTCGCTCACACCGTATATCGATCTGTGGAAGGAATCGCGCGTGACAGAGGCCGCTGCGGCGGTGTAACCGGCCCTTGTGAAGGCGCGCTTTCAGCTTCGGCAGCTGGTCGTGCTGTTATTGGTTGGGTGCGCGCTGGCGGCTGGCGGCGTGTACTTGTTTCGGGCGCGAAGGCCGGTGCTTGCCCCGAATCTTGTCGTCTACTTGCCCACTGCCAACGCCAGCGTGATTTACATCGACGTGAACGCACTGCGGCGGTCGGGGATTCTCGGTATGGTGACAGGTGTAAAAAACGCCGAAGAACCGGATTATCAGCAATTCGTCCGAGAAACGAAGTTCGACTACAGCCAGGATCTGGACGCCATCGCGGCTGCGTTTAGAGATGGCCTGGTATACTTCGCGCTACGCGGGCGCTTTCATTGGAGCAATCTGAAAGACTACGCGGACGGGCACGGCGGATCTTGTCACAACGATTTTTGCGTAGTGCCAGGAAGCCAGCCCAGCCGCCGCATTTCATTTTATTTATTGAGGCCTGACGTGATGGCGATGGCCATTGGTCCGGATGACTTTGGGGCTTATCAGATAAAGAGCGAATCGGGCAAACCTGCGCCGTCGGAGCCTAAGGAACCCGTGTGGGGGATCGTCCCGGCGGCCGCGCTTCAGAGTATGGACGCTCTGCCTGCGGCGGCGAAGGCATACGTGCCGGCATTGCAAGGCGCCGAGCAGATCATATTCAGTATTGGCGCGGATCCGGCTCAGCAATTGCAACTCGGCGTTCACGTCACCTGCAAAGACGCTGCGGCTGCGTCGGCGCTGCTCACGCAGTTCGAGGCAACTACCAAAGCACTGCGCGAATTGCTTGGGCGCCAGCACCAGAAGCCCGATCCATCCGATTTGAGCGGGGTGCTGGTGGCCGGAACTTTTCGGCGCGAAGAGCGGCAAGTATATGGCGCTTGGCCGATTCCAAAGGCCTTTGTGGAAGCAGTCGCTGGAGGCGTGTATTGAGCCATGCTGAGCGGCCACACGATGTGCGCGTGAATTACTGCCCTGAGGTTACTATCCTGGACCTGACCAGCTAGCTTCGAGTCTGCTCGCCTTCCTCCACCATCCGCTTGACGCGGTCCAACTCTTCGCGCAGCTTCTTTTCACGGAGGGCGATCGAGATGACGTAAACGATAATGATCAGCCAGGCGATCGTAAAGCCATAAAACATGAAGCTGTAATTTTGTGGACTCATGAGCGAATCTCCCTAAAACGCGTGCACCTGACGGCGCAGCGCATCAATCTCCAGACGCATGGTTTCCTGCTTTGTGCGGATGAGGATCAAAGCCGTCGACAGCATGAGCAGAGCCAGAAAATTCCACCACAGCGGAGCTTCCATTCCAGGCGCCATGCCACCTCCACCGCGGATTTCCAAAACCGGACCGGGGTGCTGGGTGCGGAACCATTCAATCGACTTCCACACCAGCACGATATCCACGCACGCAAATATCGATAACACCGCAGAAAGCCGCGCACGGGTCGTGGGATCGTCGATGGCGCGGCGCAGCATGAAATAGCCGAAGTAGATCAGCAAGCAAACGAAGAACGAAGTGAGGCGCGGATCCCAAGTCCACCAGATGCCCCAGATGATGCGCCCCCAGATGCTTCCAGTGCACAGCGTGATGGTGGCGAAGGCGAGCGACACTTCGTTGATGGACGCGGCGATGGAATCCAGCCGAAGGTTCTTGGTAATCAAGTAGCCGATGCTCGAAAACATCGCGAGATAGAACCCGGTGAACGATGTGATGGCGGCCGGTACGTGGAAATAGATGATGCGGAAAATCGCGCCCTGGTTCGCTTCGTCGGGAACCTGGAGGAAGATGCGGTGCAGATTCCAAGCCAGAATCAGGCCCGCGACCACCGTGAGAGTCAATATGATTTTCAGACGCATAGTCTCATTCACCCCACTAAAACGATTTCTACCAAAGCTAGAGACAAAATAGTGAAGATGACGTTGAACGCCACCAAAATGCGAAACCAGATCATGTTTTCGGCCAAAGGACCGCCGTTAATCAGCACCCGGCTCAGTTCGATGGCTCCCACCAAGGCTGGGATCAGCATCGGATAAATCAGCGTCGGCAGCATCAGCTCGCGCAAGCGCAAATTCACCGTCATGGCGCTGAACAAGGTTCCGATCACCGTGATGCCCCAAGTGCCGAGGAGCATCACCAAGAAAAGCAGCGCCAGGCGCTGCGGTAATCGAACATTATAGAAAATTGCGAACACCGGAAGGCTGACGCATTCGACGATGATGATCAGGACATAGTTGGCGAGGCATTTTCCAAAGAATAACTGCGCCCCGCTGACGGGCGATGCCAGCAGGGCATCTAGACAATCGTTCACCAGCTCGCGAGCGAAGCTGCGGTTCAGAATCAGCGTACCAGCGAAAGCGAAGATCAGCCACAGCAGGCCACCCGCGATGTCGCGGATCTGCTCGGGCTCCAAGTCGAACGCGAAACTGAAAAGCAGCAAGATCACGAGCGCAAAGGATACCGAAGCGTTCACGGCTTCCTTGCCGCGAATTTCCGAGCGCAGATCTTTGGCGGCCACCGCCAGGGTCTGGCGCAGAAACTTCATGCTTCCCCGTAATGACGATAAAGCCAGCCGGGATCTTCCAACATTTCCCAGGTGCGAGGCCCGCGATACGCAAGTTTGCCGCGATTGATGAGCGCCACATCGGTGGCAAGTTCCAGCGCTTCCCTCAGTTGGTGCGTGGACATAATAATGGTCTTGCCTTCGGCGAGCGCTGATTTCAGCAGGTTTTGAAGCACTGCAATGGCGCGGTCATCCAGCGCAGTGAACGGCTCGTCCAGCAGCAGCAACGACGGCTGATGCAGAAAGCAGCGCGCGATGGCCAGGCGCTGGCGCATGCCGCGCGAGAACTCGCGAACCAAGCCGTCACGAACGCGATCCAGGCCGGTTCGTTCCAGCCACTCCGTTGCGGTGCGGCGCGGGTCATCCAGGCCATAAAGCTGGCCGAACATATTCAAATTCTCGAAAGCGGAAAGCTCTTCGTAAACGCCGATGCCGTGGCCCAGGATGCCGATGCGCTGGCGTGTGCTGCCGGAGCGCGCGTCTTGGCCGAGGATGGAGACGCGTCCGCGCGCAGCTTTCGAAAGGCCCCCCAGGATCCGCAGCAAGGTTGTTTTTCCCGCGCCGTTGCGGCCCAGCAGCGCGAGACAGGCGCCACCATCGATGTTGAACGAAATATCGCGTAGCGCGGGATAATCGCCGTAATACTTCCACACGCCCTGGATGCTTACAGCCGAAGAAGACACCGCGCTCGCAGGCATGATTCCACTCTACGTCTTCGCCGGCGGGCCAGCTACCCGAATGCCCAGCTCTCGCAACACCCGTTCTGAAACCGGGGATGGCGCGTCACTCATCAGATCCGTGGCGCGCGCGGTTTTCGGAAATGGAATCACCTCGCGAATGGATGTCTCGCCCGCCAGGATCATCACCAGGCGGTCCAACCCCAGCGCGATTCCACCGTGCGGCGGAGCGCCATACTCCAGCGCCTCCAGCAGGAAGCCAAAACGTTTTTTGGCCTCTTCGTCCGAGAATCCCAGCGCCGAGAAAACCTTGGCTTGTACATCGCGGCGATGAATACGGATAGACCCGGAACCTAGCTCGGTGCCGTTCAGCACCACGTCATACGATTTGGCGCGGCAACGCGCTGGATCGCTGGTCAGCTTGTCGATGTCTTCGTCGTGTACCGATGTAAAGGGATGGTGCGCCGCGAACCATCGGTTCTCTTCTTCGTCCCATTCGAACATGGGGAAGTCGACCACCCAGAGCGGTTTGAAATTCATCGGATCCAGAAGCTTGTGGCGGTCGTTGTATTTCTGGCCTGCAAACAAACGAAGCTGCCCGCAGGCTTGATAGAAAGTCTCTTCGGGACGCTGGCCTTGCGGCGGTCCCGGCCATCCGGCGATCAACAGTAAGTCGTCATCGGCTGCGCCCGAAGCCGCGCGTGCTTGCTCCACGAGTTTCGGGTCCAGCTTTTTCAAGTCGTCGTAAACGCGCAGACCCCGTTCAGTTCCGTACTCCTTCAATTCGTCGCGTTCCCTGCGGCTCAGCGCGCCTGTCTTCGGAATGTGGATCGCCACCGGCGGAAACGTCAAGCCCAGCTGCCAGGATTGCCCTTCGGCCTCGCCATCCAGCACATGAAACGGAGGCAATCGAAGATCGGGCTTGTCGATGCCGTAGGATCGCATGGCCTGCGCATATGTGAGACGCGGAAATTCCTTGGGAACCTCATATCCGGCCACTTCGAATACCCGCTTCAGCATCGGCTCCACCACTTCGTAGACGCGTTCCTGTTGTGGAAACGACATCTCCAAGTCGATTTGTGTGAACTCGGGCTGCCGGTCCGCGCGTAGATCCTCATCGCGGAAGCAGCGCACAATCTGGAAATATTTCTCGTAGCCGCTCACCATCAGCAACTGCTTATAAATCTGCGGCGATTGCGGGAGCGCGTAAAACGAGCCAGGCTGCACGCGGCTCGGAACCAGATAATCGCGTGCGCCTTCGGGCGTGGAACGCCCCATGAACGGCGTTTCGATCTCGAGAAAGCCCCGGCCGTACAAGAACTCGCGCACGGCGAAGCTGATTTTAGAGCGCAGCATGATGTTGCGCTGCATATGCGGACGGCGCAGATCCACGTAGCGGTATTTCAGGCGCGCGTCCTCTTTCACGTCGACGGTTTCTTCCATCGGGAACGGCGGTGTGCGCGATTCATTCAGGATCCAAAGCTTCGTTGCCACCAACTCCACGTTACCCGTCTCGAGCGCGGGATTCACTGTCTCCGTCGCGCGCTGGGCGACGTTGCCCTCTACTGCGATCACGTACTCGGAGCCAAGCATCTCGGCCTTGGCGTATAACTCCGCGCCGGCGTCCGCGTGAAACACGATTTGCGTAACGCCATCGCGATCGCGGAGATGAACAAAGAGCACTCCACCGAGATCGCGCCGGCGATGCACCCAGCCCATGAGCAGGGCGGTCTTCCCTGCGTCGGAGGCGCGCAACTGGCCGCAGGTGTGCGTACGGCGCAGGTCACCCAGAAAGTCTAACGGTACTTGCTCAGGCATTCTTTTACCTCTTCGAGGAGCAGTTCACGAGGAATTTGCACCTGCACCTGATTCTCCATGTCCTTCATTGAAATCTCACCGGCGGCGGTCTCATCCTCGCCGCAAATCAAAGCCACGCGAGCGTTTAGCTTGTTGGCGACCTCAAACACCTTTTTCAATTTTCCCTCAGCCACCTCCACGCGGATCCCCTGCCCGCGCAGTTCAGCGGCGGTTTCCGCGGCGGCGCGGCGCGTGGCATCCCCCGCAGTGAAGGTTACGATCACGAGCGGGTCTTCTTTCAGCGCGGCGTTGTTATTCAAGGCTGCGGCCTGCTCGATGCTCATCACCAGACGGTCCTCGCCGATGGAGAAGCCGATTCCGGGAGAATGGACGCGCGATCCAATCGATTCCGCAAGCCCATCGTAGCGGCCACCGCCCAGCACGGAATTCTGCGCGCCCAGCGACCCATGCACGATCTCAAACGTGGTGCGCATGTAATAATCCAGGCCACGCACCATGCGGGGACGGATTTCGTAGCGGATCCGCCGGTCGTCTAAATGCGATTTCACCGCACCGAAATGCGTGCGGCACGGCTCGCACAAGTGATCCTGAATGGATGGAAGCGCGTTGATAATTTCTTGATCCTCGGGTACTTTGCAATCCAGGACGCGCAACGGATTCGTTTCCGCGCGGCGCTGACAATCGTCGCACAAGCGCGATGCCACTTCGAGCAGCTTTTCCTTGAGCAGAGCGACGTACTGCGGGCGGCAGTTCTGATCGCCCACCGAGTTGATGAGTAATTGAAAGCCATCGAGCGATGCGCGCCGAAGCAGATCGATTACCATCTCGATCACTTCAGCATCCACCGAGGGCGATTCAGAACCGATAGCCTCAGCGCCAATCTGGAAAAATTGCCTGTAGCGGCCTTTCTGAGGCCGCTCGCGACGGAACATGGGGCCGATGTAGTACAGCTTTTGCAATCCCGGCTTTTGATCCAGGTGATGCTCGATGTAGGCGCGCATTACCGACGCCGTGGCTTCCGGCCGGAGCGTGAGGGAGCTGCCGTCTCGATCTTCGAAAGTGTACATCTCCTTGCTGACGATGTCGGTCTCCTGGCCCACGCCGCGCGCGAACAGAGCCGTTTCTTCGAGAATGGGGGTGCGGATCTCCTGGTAGTTATAGATTCGGAAAACTTCACGCGCAACGGCTTCCACCTGATTCCAGACCGCGCTGGAAGGGGGCAGAATGTCGCGAGTGCCTTTGACTGCTTTGATCATGGAGTACGACCGTGAGGGAGTGGCCTTCTCAAGCCGGCTCGTCCCGGTAAACCCGCGCGGCTTCGACATAACGGTCGGTATTCTGGCGAAATCGCTCGCGCTCTTCGTCGGTAACCGCGCGTTTCACTTTGGCAGGGACACCCATAACCATGCTCAACGGGGGAATTTCAGCCCCTTCCGGCACTACCGCTCCCGCGGCGATCACCGAACCTTTCCCAATCTTGGCGCCATTCAAGACCACCGCGGCGATCCCGATCAAGCACTCGTCCTCGATCGTGCAACCGTGCAGCATCACCATGTGCCCCACGGTAACGCGATTGCCAATGTGCAAAGGAAACCGTCCGGCATCGCAATGCAAAACCGAATTGTCCTGAATGTTGCTCTCATTGCCGATACGAATCGCGTTCACGTCGCCGCGCGCGGTAACGTTGGGCCAGATGCTGGAGCGCTCCCCAACCACCACGTCTCCAATCACCTGCGCGCTTTGGTCGATGTAAGCGGAAGCGGCAATCTTGGGTACAATGCCGCGATAGGCACGAATCATGACTGCGGTTAATTTTAAATCGTAGCACATGGGCATCGGCGAATTTGGCTTCCGACTTGAAATCTGGTCTGAAAATTGAATCGAAACATACATCGCTGCGTGACCATCTCTAAAACGGACATCAGAGTGCGTACACGACTTTTGCTCTATCGCGATGCGTTGCCTTCTGCCAAAATGGGCATGAACGCCCTTGGCAACCTTTCAATCGGAGACTCATAAAATGCAGTTGCGCGTGCTGGCATTTGTATTGGCCGGAGGCAAAGGTACCCGCCTCTACCCGCTGACTAAGGAACGCGCGAAGCCCGCCGTTCCCTTCGGGGGCCGATACCGCATCGTCGATTTTGTCCTCAGCAACCTGATCAACTCAGGGATCTACTCGATTTATGTACTGGTGCAGTTCAAAAGCCAGTCCTTGCTCGAGCATTTACGCGAAGGGTGGGAGGCCTCCAGCCTGCTGCGAAATCATTTCATCATTCCGGTTCCGGCACAGATGCGATCGGCCGGTGAAGATTGGTACCGCGGCACGGCGGATGCCATCTACCAGAACATCAATCTGATCGAGCAAGCCGAGCCGCACGTGGTGGCCATCTTCGGCGCGGATCACATTTATCGCATGAACATCCGCGAGATGATCGAGTTTCATATCGATAGGGGCGCGCAGGTCACCGTCTCGGCTATTCCCGTCGAAAAAGAGCAAGCCTCCGAATTTGGGGTCGTGGAGACCCGGGAAGACGGGCTGATCTGCGGGTTCCACGAGAAGAAGCCCGGCGCGCCTACCATGCCGGGCGATCCCAACCGGGTGTATGCGTCCATGGGGAATTATCTTTTTTCCACGAAGCTGCTCCTGGATGAATTACGAGTGGATGGCGAAAAAGAGAGCAGCTCTCACGATTTTGGCCGCGACATCCTTCCCGGGCTGATCGGCAGGGCCGACATGTATGCTTACGATTTCCAAACCAACCGGATACCGGGCGATCCGGCCGGCGCGCCGGTGTATTGGCGGGATGTCGGAACGCTGGACGCGTTCTTCGACGCGAACATGGACCTGCGGTCCGTCTCGCCGGAGTTGAATCTTTACAATCGCGCGTGGCCGCTCCGCACGGCCGGATATTTTGACGCTCCTGCCAAATTCATTTTCGACAGCGACGGCCGTCGCGGCGAGGCTTTGGACTCCATTGTCTCCGGCGGAAGTATCCTCTCTGGAGGGCTGGTCCGGACCTCGGTCATCGGCCGCGGCGTGCGCGTTCACTCGCATGCCACCATCGAGGATTCCATTATCTTCGACAACTGTGACATCGGGCGGCGAGCCCGCGTCCGCCGGGCCATTCTCGATAAGAACGTGCGTGTTCCGCCAGACACATCGATCGGATATGACCTGGAACGCGACCGCCAGCTCTACCACATCACGGACAGCGGGATCGTGGTGGTGGAAGGCTACCGGTCCCCGGTCGACATCGCGAGCATGAATTTGTAAATATTTACGCACGGCGCTATCGCACGCCAATTGCCATTCCTTTGATCGCAACGCCGTCCAGGCCCGAAAAAGATCCATGTAACCAGTTACTTCGGTTTGGTGTCGAACCATTGAGATGATGTCTACAGTTGTGAACCCTATCGAAGAGACCACCACAGTTTTGAACGGCGTTCCGGCTGCCGAGATTCGCGCGCAACTGGATCTTATCCTGCGTAGTCGCGCATTTATACAATCCCATCGCATCCGCCGTTTTCTACAGTTTGTGGTCGAAGAAAGTCTCCTGGGCCAGCCACACCGGCTCAAGGAGTACCTTATCGGGCTCGAGGTATTTGATCGGCGGGAGGCTTTCGACCCGCGGGTGGACTCGATTGTCCGCGTGGAAGCGCGCCGTTTGCGCTATAAGCTGGATGAATATTACCGGAGCGAAGGTCGTGAGAATGGAATCCGGATCGTGCTGCGCAAAGGCAGTTATGTTCCGATCTTCGAATATCGAAGCGCGGCCAGTGGTGTTAGTCCGGTCTCACCCCGCCGTAGCATGGAAATCGCGCTCATCTCTCTCGTCAATGCGACCTCGGAAGCTAGCGCAGCGGAAGCGGGCGCGGCGGCCGATGAGATCCAGCGGCGATTGGCGCACGTACTGATCAAGGAAGGCTGCTTCCAGGTGGTGGTAAAGTCGCAGAGCCAAGCTCTGGCCAGCGACACCGCAGCGAATGATGTGACTGTTCCCGTCAGCGCTGCCTCCAGCAGTACGGCCGACTATGTAGTGGAAGGGAGCATGGAATTTCAAGAGGACGGTTTCCGGCTGTTGTTGCAGTTGCAGCAGAGCGCGGATGGTTCCTACATTTGGTCCGAGACTGCGGACGGACGGCTCCAGGATTTGTCGTGCATCGACCATCTGGCGCAGCAACTGGTGCGCGACCTGGCGATTCCCGCGAAAGAAGGGGTCGCGCGGCGCCAATCGGAGCGCAAGGAAAGTTGCGACGCCTATTTGCAGGGCCGATACCACTGGAAGCTCGGCACGCCGGACAGTATTCGCAATAGCATCGCGTTCTTCACGAAGGCGGTGGAAACCGATTCCAATTACGCGGCGGCATGGGCTGCGTTGTCCGAAGCGCTGCTGGTAAGCTCCGTCTTTGGCCTGATGCCACCCAGCGACTCCGATACGCGGATGAAGGAAGCCGCGCTCAGAGCCACATCGCTCAATCCGTCTCTGCCCGAGGCGCACGTCGCGCTGGGCGCTGTGCTGTCGCTCCTGGATTGGGACTGGGCCGCCGGCGAAGAAGAACTCCAGAAAAGCATTCAATTGGACAAGAGCGATCCCATCGGCCACCTTGCCTATGGGATTCAGTTGGCCTGTCGCGGCGCGCAGGAATCGGCTGTGGCCGAAGTGGAGCGCGCCCTCGAGGTGGATCCGGCGTCGCTGTTTCCTAACTTTATTTTGGGCTGGATGTATGGCGTTTGCCACCGCTTTGACGAAGCGATCGCCCAACACACACTCGTCTCGCGCCTGGCCACCGACTACGGGCTGCCGCATCTCGGCTTGGGCATGGCCTACGCCGGCAAGGGCCAGTTTACCGACGCGATTGCGCATTTCACGAACGCGACGCAAATGAAGTGTGGATCTCTCTTGCACGGCCAGATGGGCTATTGTTATGCGATGGCCGGACGGCGCGATGAAGCCCAGCGTGAGATCGGCACTCTCAAAGCAAGGTCGGACTCTCATTACGTATCGCCCATCAGCTTCGCGGCGATTTATACGGGACTGGGGGACCACAGCGAAGCGCTCTCGTATCTGGAAAGCGCCGTCGAGGCTCGCGACACGTCCCTTCCGGTGCATCTGCTCAGTACCGAGTTCGACAACTTGCGCAATAATCCCCGATTCCACGATTTGCGGGGCCGCATCGGCCTGCTGCAAGCTGAAGTTGCACACAGTGGCGTCTAGGGACCCTGAATACGCGGCCAACTGAGAAGATTGGCTGAACTGATAAAATAGCGTCATCAGCGTGGATCAGATCGGCCGATACCGGATTCTGGATGAGCTCGGCCGTGGAGCGACCGGGGTGGTTTACCGTGCCCAGGACCCTGCCATCGGCCGCGTTATCGCAATAAAAACCATCCGTCTCTCGGATTTTACCGACGAATCTGAAAGGGAACGGCTGCGCGAGCGCCTGTTTCGGGAAGCGCAGTCGGCCGGGATGCTGTCGCATCCCAACATCGTCACCATCTACGACATCGCCGAAGAGAATGGGCTGGCCTATATTTTCATGGAATGCGTGGACGGTCCACCGCTCGAAAAGGTTCTGAACGACGCCGACCCGATTCCGAGCGAAAACGCGCTTTCTATCTTGCGGCAGACCGCCACCGCGCTCGATTACGCACACCAAAAAGGCATTGTCCATCGCGATATCAAACCGGCGAATATTCTGATCCACGAGCGTACCCACGCCAAGATCACCGATTTCGGTGTAGCCAAAATCATGTCCCAGCAGATGACCCAAAGCGGCGTCATGATGGGGACCCCGAATTATATGTCGCCGGAGCAGGTGCAAGGGCACGCCGTGGATGGCCGCGCCGACCAATTTTCGCTTGCGGTGATCGCGTATGAAATGCTCACCGGCGAAAAGCCTTTTCTGGCCGATCAACTGCCCGCGTTATTGTTCCGAATCGTGCGCGAGGATCCCGTGCCGCCCCAGCGGTTGAATCCCACGGTCGGCCCGCAGGTGGAAACGGTGCTAAAAAAGGCCCTCGCCAAGAGCGCGAACGATCGCTATGGCACCTGCCTCCAGTTTGTGGATGCACTGGCTGGCGCACTCCAAGCGAGTCCGGGTTGGCGAGCCTTACCAAGAAGCAGCGCGCACAGCATGCCCACCATGGCAGGCGCGGTGGTGGATGCTAGACTCGCGGACGTCAAGCTCGCGCCGAGCCTTCCGCTTGCGCCCCCGGAAGCACGTCCCATGCGGCGTCTGGACGATTCGGAGACTGGAGAGCCCGTACTCTTTCAGGACCCTGCCGCGCCTCGCAGTCCATTGCTACGAAGCTTGGTGTGGATGCTGGTTGGGATCGGGTTGGTTGGGTTGGTGTTGTTCGGCGCGCAGAAATATCTGTTCAATCGTAATTCCGAGCAGCCTTCAGCCCAAGCGCCCGTGCAGACCGCCGATAATTCCGTATCGAAACCCAGCCCCGTCGGCCAGTCCCAAACTCCCGACGATATCGCGAAACAAGCGCCCGCGCCGCAAGCGCCGCCCGAGGCTACTGCTCCCGAAAGCCAGACGCCGCCAATTTCCGAAAGCAAGGCTCCGCCCGCCGCGGAGCCGCACCAGAAGGTGGAAACACCAGCCGTGCGACCGCAGCCGGAACGCTCCGTCCCTCCCCCCGCCATCGAACCGAAACCGGGGGTGGGACAGAGTGTGCAGTTTTTGACTGAACCACCCGGCGCGCAGGTGACGGTGGATGGCAACTCGTCTTTGGCCTGCAAGACGCCATGCATGCTGCCGCTCAGTGGGGGCCGGCATGCGCTGACCGTACAACTCGCCGGGTATCGGCCCTATCCGAGGGTGTTTAACGTGCCGCAAGATGGCGACCTGTTCCTTCGGCTCAGCAAAGCTTCGGGCACGCTCAGTATCACGTCGGAGCCTCCTGGCGCGACCATCGAAGTGGACGGCGTGCCGGAGGGCAAGCGTACGCCGGCCGTATTCAACCTGGCGCCGGGCATGTATCACGTCAAGGTGGCGCGGAGTGGAGCGTTCATCGATTTCGACGTCCAGCTGCGCGACGGCGAGTTCATCAACAAGCGCGTAGACTTCTAGCGACTGTTCGGGGCAGAGAACAAAAAGGGCGGGGAGGAATGATCCGCCCCGCCGCCCTGCGCTGGCCGCAGTGAGAAATGCTTCAATCTTTAGCGATTGATCTGTTTCTTAGAAGTTGACCCACATTGTGACGCCGGCCTGGCTAGGGACGGCGCCGACAGTGACAATCACCGGGTACTCTTGCGGAGGAGTTCCCAGGCTGACAAGCGGATTGGGCACTTCCACGTTGATCTGGTACAGACCAGCAATGGAGCCGGAGACAAAGCCGGCCGAAAGTACGGTGGCGCTCGCCCCTCCGATGGTGACTGTGGGGTATGAGGTGGCGAAGCAAGGCGCGTAGTTGCCTTGGAGGATGTTGGTGTTGATGACCGCGCCGTCAATGGACGTCCAGGCCGGGACCACATAGCCGGATGCTGGGCTGTATCCCGTCCCTGTGACAGCGGAAAAAAACGGCGTATTCACGGTGCCCATGTATCCGGTGGGCGCAACCGAGCTGGTGCCGGGAACGCCAAGAGGAGCCAGGCAGTCGGTCAAATAAGTGGGGGAGCTAGTGAAGACGTTGGTGCCTGTGCTAGTGGGAACGCCCAGGCCGGTCATAAAGATCGCAGCAGTGCCGCCTACTGTTGCGCCGCTCACGTATAGATTGCCAGGGAAGTCTGAGCTGTTCAGTGCAAACGATACAGCGTCAGTGATGGCGCCTTGGCCCTGGCCGCTGGCCCCGATGGTGAAGATCCCAGGGTTGGTGGCAACGTAACTCAGCAGAAACACCGCTGAGGTGTTGCCTGCGGCGGGGGGCGTGGCGGTGTCATAGCCCACCTGAACATTCACTCCGGTATTGTTCAGGGTGCCGAGACCTCCCGGAACAGCTACGTTGATTTGCGTATTCGTGGCAAACAGAAGGTAGCCGGGCAAGAGGGTGGCCGGCGTGCCAGGTTTGGAGAAAATGACGGTGACCTTGTGGGTGCCGTCGGGGCTAAGAAACAAGGGGAACCGGAGGTAGGCATCGAGTGTACCTACCAGAGCGCTGTTGGTTCCTATGCACAACGGACAGAGATTGCTGCCCCAGATGGTGAGGATGTCGTAGGGGGACGCCTTCGGCGAGGCGGAATCCACGATGGAAGAGGCGCTAGTGATCGTGCTGATAATCGGAGCAGACGTGACGGTGAGGGTTTGGATTGGCAGGACCGGCGTGGTCGGGCTGGCGCCATTCGCGACGCCAACTACCAGAGCTGTGGCGCCGGCAGTAG
Source organism: Bryobacteraceae bacterium (assembly GCA_049518655.1). Lineage (GTDB taxonomy): Bacteria > Acidobacteriota > Terriglobia > Bryobacterales > Bryobacteraceae > Palsa-89. Next base: position 89,276 of record JBEKRO010000002.1, read on the forward strand.
CAAAGGGAATCCCCGTTGCGGCATAAGGAACCGTAACCGTCAGGTAGTTCGGGCTGAGTACCGTGACATAGTCGGTCACAACCTGAGTGGACAAAAGCGCAGTCGTTCCTATGAATACCTTCGTTTTCTGAGCTCCGGTGGTGGAGACAAAGTTGGTGCCGTGCAGAACAAGGGTAACGAAGCCGGGGGCCACCGGACTCACAAGGAGAGGCACGATGTTTGGAGATACCGACGTGAGCGTGGGGGCTGCGGCGCTTACCACAATCGTGACCGGCACCGCGATGGTTTGGGTCGCGGTCGTAAGTGTGATCGTTCCGGTCAGCATATCGCCGGCCTGGGCATTCGTTGTCGTAGCAGCAGCGGAGCCGCTGAAGTAAAGGGTTGTACCCCAGCTATACGCAATGCCGCTGGCAGATCCCGCGTTTGCCGTCAGCCATCCGGTTTGGCCTTCAGGCGTCGTGGCGCTCGCCGTGGCCGCTGTAAAGGCGATCGGCAATCCATTGCTGGAAAGTACGGTAAGCGCTAGTGTGGGTGCTGCTCCTCCGGTCAGAAACGCCACCGAATTCAGCGTATTCGGGCCGCCCTTTACCAACAGGGTGGCATTGGCGCTTTGTACTTCTAGATTGATGGTGATGGCAAGCGAGCCGTTGAGTGGGGAGGTGATGGTAAAAGTGGTCGAGTTAAAACCGGCGGTCAGAGTCGTCCACGCGGATGTGACGGTGAACGTGATGTTGCCGTCAGCAGGGGTCGTATTATCGACTATACCTGTCAAGGCTGTGACCATAACCCAAGAGACGGTGGGAGCCGAAACAGTGTAAGTGCCTGAACCTGCGCTCAGGGATAGAGTGGTTGTAACGCTGGCCGTACAGGTTTGACCTTGCGTACAAGTAAGGTTGATCGGCGATGTTCCGGCAGAGAGTGTCGCAGCGTGCACATAGCCGATGCAAACTGTTAGCGCAAACAGAACGGAAAAGATTCGAAGCAAGCGAAGATGATTCATTTTCATTTTCCTTTCACCCGCTGGTCTAGTTGTGCGGGCGCTTAGATCCTCATCGGCATGAAAGTTTTTTCCGTGAAACCGGACCAGAAACAATTGCGAATGTGTACCATCCACACCCCTGGCTCAAGCCCGAATGGGGGAACGAAGTTTTAGGTTTAAACAAAAAAGAGCGAAGACGCGCGGCGAGACGCGTCTTCGCCCGGGAACAAGGCGGACCGCCCAGTTCCCTGGAAGTTATACCTTCAGCAAAGCGAGAATATTCTGAGGAGCGGCGTTGGCTTGCGCGAGAGCCGCTACGCCGGCTTGCAGCAGGATTTGCGCCTTGGTCAGGTTGGCGGCTTCGGCGGCCAGGTCGGCGTCTCGGATGCCCGATTCGGCCGCGGTTTCATTCGTTAACTCCGACTGCGCCAGATTGATGGCGTAGCTAAACTGATTCTCGCCTCGTCCGACGGCTGCCTGAGCGCTCCCGAGAGTGGCCACCGAATTTGCCAGGGCCGAAACAGCGGCTTCGGCGCTGGACTGCGTGGCGATACTCGACGTGGCCCCAGTGCCAGTCACCGCCGATTGCACGATGGTGTTGGCGCCCGCCAGGCCATCGGCGTCGGTGGTTGTGTTGGCAAAAGTCTGCCCAATGCTGACGCTGAACTTGGATGCGGAATTACTCGCGAAACTAATGGTGCTAGGCACAGCCGCGCCGTCCACGCTGGCAACGATGCTCTGCAGCGCGGGATTGTCGGTCTGTTGCAGCACGGCATTGATTTGCTGGATGGCGTCGGCGGCGGTGAAGGCCACCGTGACTCCGGAGTCGATCGTCACAGTCGCGGTTTGGGGCACGCCACTGGCATCGTTGGCGGTGAAGGTGAGCGTTTGTTTGTCCTCTCCGGGAGAGGCGGCGCCCACCATCGTGGTGAAGGCGATATTTGCGATTTGCTGGGTTCCTCCGCCCACGAAATTGGAATCCGCGGCCAGGGCTTCAGGTGTAGCGGTAGCGCCGGTGAACGCTCCCCCTGTATTCGTGCCCAGGTTCCCAAGCAGCCCGTTGGCTGTTGTATCTCCGGCGGTCACGTTAAACGCCGTGTTGGGAGACTCGAACAGCAGTTGCTGGTGGCCGTCCGCGCCAGTATGGATCACGGCCGTGATGTTGGCGGTCTTCAATGCTTGCGCTGCAGGCGTTCCGGATTGAATGGCGGCCTGAATTCCGTCATTAATCGCGCTGGCGAGCGATGTAGTGTCACCCACATTGGACAGATTGACGGTAATGGTTTCCCCGCCGCCCGCCCCAGCGGCGAATCCCGGACCGGAGAGAACGAAGCTGGTGCTGGCCGCGCCATTGATAATACTCGCCACGCTGCTCGTGCTGGACGAACTGAGGTCGTACAGGCCCGAGTCCTGCGCACCGGAAGCCACCTGATACCCGGCTGTAAATCCTTTTAGCCCCAGGCTCTGCGTATCAACCGTGGACGTACCCAAATTCACCGATACCGTGCCGTTGGCAATCACGCCAGCGGCCGTGGCGCCCTTGCCGCCGCCGATGAATACCGACAGGTTCGTAGCGAAGGTGCCGCCCTGATTCAAACCGATGGACTGCGCTTGCCGGTCTATTTCACCCAGCACGCTTTGGAATTCGTTATCCAGCACGGTTCGGCTGCCGGTGAAGGTGCCCGACGCCGATTGCGTCGCCAGTGTTCGCGCCCGATCCAGAAGCTGCGAAATGTTGCTCATTCCGCCGTCCATGATCTGCAGCTGGCTGACGCCGTTGTTGGCGTTCTGAATACCCTGTGTCAGCACCGCTTCATCCGACCGGAAGCCATTGGCAATGGCTAACCCCGCCGCATCGTCTCCGCTATTGACGATGCGCAGTCCGGATGTCACTTCGTTGATGGTTTTATCTTGGAAGGTCTGGTTGACCGCCAGATAATTCTGTGCCTGCAAGGAGGCAACGTTGGTGTTAATACTAAACGACATGATTTCTCCTTAGATTGAGACCACTCAAGATCCCTGTACCTTCATGGATCCGGAGCGCCTTGGGCGTCCTCGCCTTTAGCGCCCTCAAAAGGCTGATCCGCGCGAGCGCGGACCAAGCTCTCTCAGTGCTCACAGGGCTTATCGGGGAGAAGAACAAATTCTTGAACTCAGGGCCGCAGTTTGTGGAGGGCCTGCTCCAAGTCCTTCACGGACGTGCTGCTGGCCGCTCGAGTGTTCTGATCCTGGGTGATCTTCAACTCTTTGCGCAAGACCACCGTTTCCTTGGGCGCGCGGATGCCAATCTTTGCGCCTTGCTGCGTAATGGCAAGCAACTCGATTTCAATTTCGTCGCCAATGAGAACGCACTCGCCCGCACGCCGCCTGAGGACTAACATATTTCCGCCGCTGCATTCTTGGGAGCCACTTGCGCAGTCACCGGATGCTCATGGGAATAGCGAGAATCGCGGCGAATGGCTTGCAGCCCGCGGCGCGTCTTCACATTCATTACGATCGGCGCCATCAAATTGGCGGTGGCCAGAAATCCGCCGTGCAACGAAAGCAGCGCCAGCACCATGACCTCGCCGCTCCACGCGGGTTGCCGCCGCTCATCCATTCCCAGGTCTTCCAGATCCTCCGGTGCTATCGCCAATTGGTAGTTTTTGTCCACCACAAGGATGGGAAGCGCCACAAAACACAGGCTGGCGCGCGCCATGCTTTGCAGGAAAACGAGCGGAGCTTGCTCGGGCGAATCAATGAGTACAAAGGTCTTCTCCTCCTCGAAGGCAGGCAGGCCCTGAGGAAAATCGAAGAGCGATTCCGCCGCATAAGGCAGGGTTCCGAAGTACTTCGTTTCAACCGAAGGCATCGCAATCACGCGTGCTTGCAAGCGGCGGGCCGAACCGCGCTGTGCCAATTAACCCAGGTTAGCGATCACCGCGTCGGTGAATTCGTTCGTGGACGCGCTCCCGCCGACGTCGGGTGGCAGGTGCTTGCCCTCGGCATAGACGCGCTCGATGGCGCTCCGCAGCCGGGTGGCCGAGGAATTTTCGCCCAGATGAATGAGCATCAATGCCGACGACAGCATCAACGCGGTCGGATTCGCGATGCCTTTTCCAGCGATGTCGGGAGCGCTGCCGTGGACGGCTTCAAACACCGCGGTATGGTCGCCCATATTAGCGCCCGGTACCACGCCGAGCCCCCCCACCAAGCCCGCCGCCAGATCGGAAACAATGTCGCCGTACAGGTTCGGGAGCAGTAAAATGTCGAAAGTTTGGGGCCGCATCACTAGCTGCATCGATGCATTATCGACGATCAGCTCCTGGTAGGTGATATCGGGATAGTTCTGCGATACTTCGCGGCAGCAGCGTAAGAACAGTCCATCGGCCAGCTTCATGATATTGGCCTTGTGGATGGCGGTAACCTTCTTGCGCCCGGCCTTCTTGGCGAACTCAAACGCATATTCGGCGATACGAATGGATGCCACGCGCGTGATCACCTTCAGGCTGGTGACAACGTCCTTCACCACCTCATGCTCCAGGCCAGAGTACAAGTCCTCCGTATTTTCACGGAAGATCACCATATCGATCGTCACGTCGTCGAAGCGCGTTTTGAGGCCGGGCAGCGAGTGAATCGGCCGCACGTTAGCGTAAAGATCGAAGTACTTGCGCAGCGCGACGTTGACGCTCTGAAATCCGCCGCCAATGGGCGTCCCCACTGGGCCCTTGAGCCCCACGTGCGTGCGCTCGAGCGATTCGGTCACATGGGGCGGCAGCACTTGCCCGGATTTCGAGATGATGCTGGCATTCAAATCGGCGCGCTGCCAGCTTATGGATACGCCGGTGGCGTTGACCGCGCGCATGGCTGCTTCGGCCACTTCGGGCCCAATGCCATCGCCGGGAATTAACGTTACAGGATGAGACACGTTTACTATTGTAAAGAATGCCTCAGATTCGCCGCGCGCTCATCAGCGTGACCGACAAAACCGGCGTCGTGGAGTTTGCCCAAGGTCTACGCGATCTGGGCGTGGACATCATCTCCACAGGCGGTACCGCGCGAGCGCTCGAAGCAGCCGGAGTGCCGGTGCGCGAAGTGTCGGAACTCACCGGCTTTCCCGAAATGCTGGATGGCCGCCTCAAGACCATTCACCCGCGCGTGGCGGGAGGCGTGCTCGCGATTCGCGGAAATCCAGAGCACATGCAGTCGCTCGCGGCGCACGACATCCCGCTGATCGACATGGTGGTGGTGAACCTGTATCAATTCGAAAAAGTGGCGGCCCAGCAGGGTGTGCCCTTGTCCGAGCTCATTGCAAACATCGATATTGGCGGTCCCACGCTCATTCGCGCCGCAGCCAAGAATTATCAGGATGTCGCAGTCGTGGTCTCGCCCGATGACTATCCATCGATTCTCGAAGAGCTGCACGAACGCGAAGGCGACCTCTGCGAACCCACTCTGTGGGGACTAGCTAAGAAAGCCTTCGCCCTGACAGCGGCGTACGACCGAGCCATCAGCACGCGACTCGCACGCGTGGGCGCCGAGGATGAGTCTGGCTTACCTGCGTTTTTGGACATTCGCGCGCCGCGCGCGCTCGACTTGCGTTATGGCGAGAATCCGCATCAGAAGGCCGCGCTCTATTCCAGCCGCCTGGGTGGCGTCGCCGGCGCCGAACAGTTGCAAGGCAAGGAACTCTCGTACAACAACCTAGTGGACCTGGATGCCGCCTGGCAACTGATACGCGAATTTAGCCAGCCCGCGGCGGCGATCATCAAGCACACCAATCCCTGCGGGTGCGCCGAAGCCGCCACGCTGGCCGAAGGCTACCGCCGGGCGTTCGAGGCCGATCCGGTGTCTGCCTATGGCGGGGTGCTGGCGTTCAACCGCGCCGTGGATCGCGAAACCGCCGAGGAGATCACGAAGACCTTTATCGAAGCTATCGCCGCCCCCGGTTATGACGCCGCCGCGCGCGAACTGCTCGCTGTGAGGAGAAACCTGCGATTGCTGGCCGTATCTCGCGCGCCCGAGGAGCCCGTGGTGAAATCGATCAGCGGCGGTTTCCTGGTGCAGACGGCGGATACACGCCGGCTGGAACGGGGCGAGTGCACAGTCACAACCGATCGCCCGCCGTCGGACGGCGAATGGCGCGCGCTCGAGTTCGCATGGAAAGTGTGCAAGCACGTAAAGTCGAACGCCATTGTCTACGCGCGCGAGGGCCAGACCATCAGCGTGGGAGCGGGGCAAATGAGCCGGGTAGACTCCGTCAAGGTCGGAGCCATGAAGGCGATGCTGCCCCTAGAAGACACGGTGCTCGCATCGGACGCATATTTCCCGTTCGCGGATGGTGTGGAAGAAGCCGCCAAGCATGGCATCACGGCAGTGATTCAGCCGGGCGGTTCGGTGAGAGACGCGGAGGTCATTGCCGCAGCCAACAAGCTAGGCCTCGCGATGGTTTTCACCGGCGTGCGGCACTTCCGGCATTAGCGGTCTAATTCCGTATCAGGATGGCTAGCCGGGCGCAGTTGTTCATACTCTTGCCGGAGAGGACTTTCAGAGCGCGCTCCCCAAAGGATGGGCTGTGTTCAAAAGCTTTGCTGAAGGATTGGATCACCTGGATCGCGTGGGCGACGCCGAACTCCGTTTTGTGCCAAGCCGCCATGCCAATCAGTAAAGTTTGAATGATGGCGTAGTGGGCAATCATCACCAGGCATTGGTCGCTGATCGAGTTCGCGATGTGATGGACGCTCAGGCCTCGGGTGCTCTCCTGCGGCCCCAGCGGAAACAGCGTCCGGTGGACGTAGCTGACCAGGTAGTGCTCCAGAATGTGCTCGTGCTGGTTGAAGAACGGTTCCCAATATTGCGAATTCGCCGCGGCATAGCGCCGACCGATGTCGTCCATGCTCGATTCGGTGGTCCATTCCATGGCCTGCATGAATTTTTGGTAGCACGCGAGCAGCGGAGGAGCGGTGAAATCGGAACTGATGCGTCCGACGATCAACTCCAGCACCAGTTCCAATTGCTTCGCCGGCTGCGCGGCATGCGTGTTCAGCGCTTCGCCAAATAAATCGCGATCCACAGCCTCGCGGTACGCGTCCAGAACCTCAGGAGCTTCCGTGTTACGGCCGGTCGCGGCCAATTCCTGGAGCTGATCGCACAGAGAGCCCAGAATCACCAGCCGCTTCCACAAAGGATAGGCACGGTATTGCAGCAGCCAGATGATGAAGCCGCGAATCTCTCGAAAATACTGGTAGGGTTTATCGGATTTCCCGTTCGACGTGCGGAGGACGGACAGGTGCGCGAGACGCGTGTCGTGTTGGGGACCTTCCTCCTCGTCAAACCGCATGGGGTTCGGATCCAGCAGAACAAGACGGGCAGCTTCCGGACACGATAAATCGAGCGATCGCTGCAAGACATCGTCCACCACGTTCATGACGCGCGGATAGGCCGAGCACATGATGGACAGGTAGTCTTCGCCCAGCTTCTTCTGAATCGCACACAGACCTTCGGACAGAAAAGGGCAACTGGGTCCGTTCAGATTGATCCGCGCATAGTTGTCGTCGCTGGTGCTATCGGTGTTGATGGTCACCAATTCGTGGAGACGCGGGCCTAACTCGGGATCGTCACAGCCTTGGTAGGCTTCGTAGGTGGGTTTATCGACGTTAACGATCCAACCGACGCAGCAGGTGTCCTCGCAAGCGGCGCCGATGCAGCGAAAGGCATGATAGGACCGCGGTTGGAGCCGTTTTACCGGCCTGAGCACTGCTTGAGCATAACAGACGCAGCCAGCTACCTGGCCCAAAGCATGCTGACCGAACAGTTATTGTTCCCTTTTGGCTTGTCGATGCCGCGGAGTTCCACGCGCGCTCCATCGCGCCGAATTCGGTCCGCCAAATCCTTGGCATAACTTCCGAAGAAATTGGGAAACCCGATTTCACGCAGATGCGCGTTGTCATAAACAGCGATACCGGCGGTGATCGTTTGGCATCCCGCGACCGGTTCTATCGCGATACGCCCGTCCGCGCCCTCCGGCCTGATGATCCTGGTGACTGCCTGGGCTTGCAGCGTGCTTTCGTAGTTGGAAACAACGGCTGGTTCAACAGCTGAGATCGGCTTTGGCTCTTCCGGGCACTCCGTGCCACGATAAGTCCAATTGTGAATGAACGGAAAATGAATGCCGCCAACCGTTCCGCGAATCTCTTCGGCCCCGAGGTTCCTGAACCGATAGAGCTGGCTAACCCAGTGGCCTGAGCAAAAGGGGCCAACCAGGGGGTCGGATGGAAGCTCGTCATAATCGCTGATCAACAACTCAGCATGCCCGTCGTGACTTAGATCAACCAAATGCTTGATTCCGTCGCCGTTTTCGCCCTTATAAACGTCCGTGGAGAAGGGAACGGGCATTCCCTCTCGATCCATCAGCAGCACGGAAAGCGAGAACAGAGGCACGGCGCGGCCGTTGAAATTCGGCCCCGCTGCAAATAGAACGAGGTCCTGGGTGCCATTGTCGTCCAGATCGGCTCGCCAAACCTCATCGAGACCGAAAATGCGGGCTTCCCACCTCTTTCCCGACTTTCCCACGCCGCTCAATCGCACCTCTTGCTCGTCCCCGCTCGACGCAGTCGCGCTGATCCCGTCGAACGTCACGCGCGAACCGTCCTTTAACCAGCCGGATCGAATTTTGGTGAGCGGAAAGTGCGGAAGTTTGTTGAGATCGATTCCCGTTGACGTGTCATTCCAATTCGCCAAGGCCCCGCCTAACAGGCCAGCAGCGAGAAACATCGCACGCATCGATCGAAAACTAGTGGAGCTCAACTTTCCTATCACGAATTCAAGACCTTCAACTCGGCCGCAGCGGTCAAATTATAGAAGTCGCGTAAGCGGCGCGCGGCTGCGGGACCAATCACTTTCGCCAGCTCCTCGGCCGACGCCTCGCGAACGCGCTCCAGGCTGCCGAATTCGCGCAACAGCTTGGCGATGGTCTTCGCTCCGATGCCATCCACCTGTTCCAGCTCCGATGTCAGACGAGCGGCGCCTCTACGAGTGCGGTGGAAAGTGACCGCGAAACGATGCGCCTCGTCACGCACCATCTGGATCACATGCAGAACGGGCGAATAGCGATCCAGCTTGATCGGTTCGTCTTCCTGGCCGTAGACGTAGATGATCTCTTCGCGCTTGGCGATGGACGCGACGGGCTGATTGATCACCCCGATAGCCTCCAGCGCTTCCACCGCCGCGTGCAACTGTCCTAGCCCCCCGTCAATTAGGATCAGGCTTGGAAAAGCCTTGTTCTCTTGCTGCAACCGTGAGTAACGCCGCGTGACTACTTCCCGCATGGACGCGAAATCGTCGTTGCCCACTACCGTGCGGATGATGAACTTGCGATAGTCAGCTTTCTTCATGCGGCCGTCTTCCCAAACCACCATGCTGGCCACCTTGTCGGTGCCCTGGATGTGCGAAATGTCGAAGCACTCGATGCGCTTGGGCGGATCGGGCAATCCCAGCGCGTCTTGCAACGCTTCCTGCATGGCCTTCGACGACGGATGCATAATGCGGAAGCGTTGTTGAAATGCATGTTTCGCGTTGGTCTGTACCAGATCGAGCAGCGCCTTCTTCTGCCCTCGCTGCGGGGTCAGGATTTCCACTTTATGGCCGCGTTTTTCGCTGAGCAGTTCCTCCAGCTCTTCGCGATCTTCGAAATCCACTGGCACGTGGATGCGGCTGGGGATGTACTGCTCGTTGAGATAAATCTGTTTGAGCAGCGACGAGAAGAACTCGTCGGGCTGGAAGTCGAATAGGTCCTCCCAATAGTATTCACGGCGATCCACGATGCGGCCGTTGCGCAAATGGAACAGATTGGCGGCTACCAGCGGCGGCTCGGCATGGTAAGCGAGGATGTCGATGTTGTCGCCTTCGGCGGCGGCCATCTTCTGCTTCTCTTCCATCTCTTCCACGGTGGAGACCAGGTCGCGCAACCCGGCCGCTTCTTCAAAGCGGGTTTCTTCGGATGCCTGCCGCATGCGTGCGCGCAGATCCCGAGCCAGGTCCTTGTGCCTTCCTTCCAGGAACAGCTTCACATCCCGAACTGCCGCAGCGTAGGCTTCGTCCGTAGTCAATCCTTCCACGCACGGCCCCAGGCAGCGATGGATGTGGAACTCCAGGCAGGGGTGAGTGTGCAAGCGCGTGAAATCCACTTTGCACGACGGGATCTTGAAATGGCGGTGAATGAAGTGCACCAGCCGGTGCGCCAGGTTGCCGGGAAAATACGGGCCGTAGTAAGTGGAACCGTCCTTGATAAGGCGGCGCGTCACATAAACCCGCGGATACTTCTCGTTGGTGAGCTTGATGTACGGGAAGGTCTTATCATCCCGCAACAAAATGTTAAAACGAGGCTTCCACTGCTTGATGAGGTTGTTTTCAAGCGCCAGCGCCTCTTTGTTGTTGTCCACCAAGATGTATTCGATGTCGCGGGCGTCCGCGATCAGCGTGCCGGTTTTGGGTTCGGCCAAGCGGTCATCGGAGAAGTAACTGCGCACGCGAGCCCGCAGATTCCTGGCCTTGCCGACGTAGATCACTTCGCCGTGTTGGTCTTTGTAGAGATACACGCCGGGTAGTAGGGGAAGTTGGGCGGCTTTTTCCCGGAGTTCCATCGGAGGGGGCTATTTCTATTGTCGCAGCATGGCGCGGTGGATCACGTCCGAGTCGTGAAGCCGGTTCGGAAGATAAGCCGACTAGCGGGGAGCAATGGGATACCGCATCACGCCCTGTTGCTCGGGTGTCAGGGATTCCCAAACCGCGCGAGGAATGAAGCTGACCTCTCTGCTATCGTCGGCATACCAGCGACGGACATAGCGAATACTGAGAAGCGCGCGGGGCGTATCGGTCATATTTGGCGAGCCTCGGTGCAAAGTCCAAGGATGACGAATCAATACGTCACCGATCTCCAGTGGGACCGGCTCCATTTTAATTTCAGAAACTTCGACCGCTCGAAGCGCTTCCTTCCGCGGCAAGCGGTGAGTACGGGGCGCAATTTCAATAGGCCCGTTGTATGCGGTCACCGGAACCAAGCCGAAACTGACGACCAGCATATAAATGGGCAACTCGAGGTCGGGCTCCTCAGAAAACAGCGGCCGTTGATAATCGACGTGCGGAGCCTGGTGCTTGGAACCATGGACAGCCGCATCACAATGCCATTGGTCAGCGACCACCCTATCGTCCATTGCCCCGCGCACGATGTTCAGCACCTCATTGTCAAAGAAAAATTCTGGAGCAAAGCTGGGCGAGGTAAACGGCATTGGCAGAAAGTGACGATGCGGTCCTCGGTTCGGCGCCTCGCGGTGGGCCTCAACGTAGGCAAGCAGAATCGGCCAAAACTCTTCCCGGCAGGCATTGACTAAGTGTCGCGAAAAACGCTGTCTAAGGATGCAATAGCCGTTTTCTTGGATCTCGAGGAGGGAACCTTTGGCCATCGTCAAACGCCTATATTCCGCAATTTTAGCTTTGTCCTGGATTGGTCCGGCATAAACGCCGTGGCTCAAGCTCCACGATCTACCGCATGACATTAGTCTGACGTATCATTCAGCCAATGGTGATCACTACCGAATACGTCGACATTCCGGCCGCAGGCTCACCCATGCGGATGTTCGTGGCTGCGCCGAAGGCCCCCGGAAAATACCCCGGCATCGTCTGCTATTCGGATATCTTCCAACTCACTGGTCCCATGTTACGCTCCGTGTCTCGTTTGGCCGGCTATGGGTTCGTGGCTGTGGCGCCAGAGATCTATCATCGGGTGGAACCTTCGGGATCGGCCATTCCCTTCGATGATGCGGGCAGAACTCGCGGGATGGACGATGCAGCCAAAACACCCGTGGCGCATTTCGATGAGGACCGGCGTGCCGCATTGGACTATTTGGCGAACCATCCGCTAGTAGCAGCAGGCCAACTGGGCGCGATGGGGTTCTGCATTGGAGGCCATCTGGCGTTTCGGGCCGCACTAGAGCCCGATGTGAGCGCCACGGCCTGCTATTACGGAACCGGCATTCATGATGGAAAACTAGGCCGTGATTCCGACGCTGGGTCGCTCGCAAGGGCGGGAGAGATTCGCGGGAAGCTGCTCATGGTCTGGGGCAGCGCCGACCCGCATGTACCCGAAGCCGGACGCGCGGAAATCGACCGGAAGCTGTGCGATGCCAAGGTCGACTATACGATAAAGCTTTATCCCGCCGAACACGCCTTTATGCGTGATGAAGGCCCGCGCTATGATCCCGAGGCCACCGACCAGGCGTTCGCCGACATGATCGGGCTCTTTCGGGGCGCGTTTGCTCCTCGCTATACTTGAGATTGTGGTGCGCAGAGTAGCAATCGGGTTTTTGCTGGCAGGGGTTCTTTTCGCTCAAGACGACAAGCCACTGAAGACCCGCCCCCCCGAGCAATCCAAGCCCCAGCAGCAACAGGAGCAGGAGCCTCCCGAAGAAGACGAGAGCTTGGCTCCAAAGACATACTCCTTCAATCCGCTGGAAGCCGAGAAAGATCTCAAGGTCGGAAATTACTATTTCAAGAAGGGCAACTACAAAGCGTCCACCAGCCGGTTCCGCGAGGCTACGCTGTGGAATCCCACCTTCGCTGAGGCTTTCCTGCGGCTGGGCGATAGCGAAGAAAAGCTAAAGGACAAGAAAGCGGCCGATGAGGCCTACTCCAAGTACCTGGTTCTTTCGCCGGATGGCAAGGAAGCCGATGCGGTGAAGAAAAAGCTAGCCCACCAGCGGTAACCGTTTGCGCTTGCGATCTTCGTTCTGCGCTTTCATCACAGCAATCAACCGGCTAACGCCAGCTTTCCAATCGGGAAACAGATCCAGGTACTGAATCTGTTTTGAGATGCGGCGCGGGACCAGGCAATCGTCCAGTCGTAGCGGGATCAGGAAAATCTCATCCAGCGGCACTTTCGCCGCGCAAAACAGAGCATAGCGGAGTTCGCTGTGGAAGCTGCCGCGCTTCGATGTGGCCCTGCGCGAGAAGCAGGCGACAAAGAAATCGGAGGTCTGAATGGCTGTTTCTATGGCGCGTGGCCAGTTCTGTCCGGGCATCAGTCTCTTTTTGTCCAGCCAGGGACGAAAGCCGCTCTCTTCGAAGGCCCCGTAAAGCTTCCTGGCAAACGAGAGGTCCTCTTGGACGTAAGCGATGAACACCCGCGGCTTGGTCTGCGCCACAAAGCGAAAACCGCGCTTTCCTCCCGGCGACAATGTGCCCAGCCCATCGATCTCTACCGATCCGCCCCGTTCCAGAGCTTCTCGCAGAACACGGGCGATACGCAGCGTGAGGAGGCCGTCTGAGCGAGCTTCGATCACTTGGAAGCCTTCCTTGTTCTTGGACCCTTGGCGCGCCGAGCGCCGGGCGGCAGGCATTGTTCAAAATAGAACACCGGCTTGGGCCCGGGCAGAAAGGTTCCCAGGCCTGGAAGGGACGCACTCTGTCCGTGACGGATTCGCCGGAGGATCCCGGTCAGAATGCAATCCAGTTGATCGGCGGCGGCGGCGAAGGATATCCCAGACTCCTTGGCCAGACGTTTCGCTAGCTGCTCCTTCTTCATTCACTAACAATGTTAGAGGAGCAAAACTCCGAAACAGAGGGGACGGTCCTGGTCTATGATGTGCAAGCCATTAGCTTTCAATAAGATGAGGGAATATATTCCCGAACTGCACGGTTCGTCACTTGCAACGCAAATGAAGCGCTTTTAATAGGCTCTTAAGGTTGGGTTCATGTCCGGCTGAAATGATAGTGCAGAAGTTATCGATATAGCTTCTGACACCTAAGGAGATCTCAAAATGAAGAAACTCATGACATTGATGCTCGGCCTGTCGTTCCTGATGGGAACCGTCAGCCTGTTCGCGCAGGATAAGCCGGCGGATTCCACCACCAAGACCGAAAAGAAGGCCAAGAAGAAGAAGGCGAAGAAGCCCGCCGCCGACACCGACAAAAAGAGCTAACTAGTTTTTCCATACCGTTAGCCAAAAGTTCCCGTCGCGCATGCGTCCCGTCTTTCGGGTTCGACATGCGCGACAACTTTTTGGGGACTACTTCCTGCGGGACTCCTGATCGGTCCGTACTTGTCAACCGCTCAGAATGCTATTACGCTCGGTAGCATATGAAGTCCATCGTCTTGCTGGTGGCTGCGTCGGCCTGTCTCACGGTTGAACTGTCTGGCCAGCAATACCGTGCATCCGTTGATACCAGCCGCCTTCCGCAACCCATGAATTGGACCGCGGAGCAAGACCATCAGAACATGATGGATCAGCTCGGTATCAAGGCACTGCGGCCTGGTCCCAGCGGCAGCGAGACCGCGCCCAATCACGCAAACTACGACGAGTCCAAGGCGAATCCGTTCCCGAATCTGCCCGAAGTGCTGATGCTGAAGAATGGCACGAAGGTCACTACCCCGGCCATGTGGTGGAAGCAGCGCCGCCCGGAGATCGTCGAGGATTTTGAGCGCGAGGTATTGGGCCGGGTTCCCACGAACGTTCCCAAGGTGACGTGGACGGTCACCAATACGGAGAACACCCTGGTGGGTTCTCATGCGGCGATCAGCAAGCGCCTGGTGGGACACGTGGACAATTCTTCGTACCCACTGATCGATGTGGATATTCAGATGACCGTGGTGACGCCCGCCAAGGCCACCGGCCCTGTTCCAGTGATGATGATGATGACCTACCCGCGGGGCGCTCTGCCGCCCAGGCCACCCACTCCCGGCGCAGATCCGCCTGCCACGGAGCAACTCATTGGCGATGGCTGGGGCTATGCATCCATCACTCCTGTGAGCATTCAGGCAGACAATGGAGCGGGCTTAACCAGAGGCATCATTGGGCTCACCAACCAGGGCCAACCGCGCAAACCGGACGACTGGGGGGCATTGCGGGCTTGGGCCTGGGGCGCGTCGCGCGGTCTGGATTATCTGGAGACAGACCACGCCGTGGATGCCAAGCATGTCGGGATCGAAGGTGCTTCACGCTATGGCAAAGCCGCCCTGGTGACCATGGCGTTTGACACTCGCTTCGCTCTCGTTCTGGTGGGTTCTTCCGGAGAAGGAGGCGCCAAACTGCATCGGCGGAATTGGGGAGAGGCAGTAGAAAACCTCACGGGAACGGGAGAATATCATTGGATGGCCGGCAACTTTCTGAAATATGGCGCCGCTGACGCCACTTTTGGGAGCCAGAACGCCGGTGACTTGCCCGTGGATGCTCACGAGCTGATCGCGTTATGCGCGCCGCGGTTGACGTTCATCAGCTATGGCATTCCTGAAAAGGGCGACACAAAATGGCTCGATCACCAAGGCAGCTTCATGGCGGCGGTGGCCGCAGGGCCGGTTTTTAGGCTCTTAGACGCGAAGGATCTGGGGACGTCCGAGGACTACCACACTGCGAAAATGCCGCCGGTGAATGTGGGCCTTCTGGATGGCCAACTTGCGTGGCGCCAGCACGACGGTGGACACACCGACGGCCCGAACTGGAAATATTTCCTGGCTTGGGCCGACAAATTCACCAACCACAAGACCTCGGCCCGATAGTTTAGCTACAGACCGGGCAACACCGCCCCCTCCATTCAATCATTTCGATTTAGAGTTCAGATCGCGCGACAGCATCAGCTTGAACGTCAATTTGTCGGCTCCGCCCGTCACACCGATTCCGACGCCGGTTTCGATACTCAGGATTTTTCCGGGGTGATCCAGGACGGCCCAGACCTCGTGGAATTGATCGCTGATTGGATAGAACTGGCGCAGCGGCCCGAAGTCGGAATACTCCTCGGCGGCAACCGCCCATTTGTCATTTAGGTTGTAGGCAACTCGAGTTGCCGGAACGAATTCGAGGTTTCCAAATCCGCCCGTGTAATCGGTGTCCACAATCGGATTGAAGATAATGTCCACCGGGTGCAGATGCACCCCTACGATGGGCCTGACTTCGGAGGTGATGCGCCTCGGTTCCCAATAGTGGTAATTGACACTGAACTCGAAATTCACGCCATAAAAGAACGTGTGGTCCTCGGCATGAGGCCGCACGAACAGCTCCCGGATCTTGAAGCCGTTAATCGACCCACCGCGCCCCTGGGAGTAAGCGCTCTCCACCGGTAGATAGAGACCCTGCTCAAACCAATCGGTGACGCCGTAGGCCCATTCGAGCGCGCCGTTGACCGAGTGGTTGGGAATGATGCCGCCGGGGTAGTCGGGAGTCTTTCGGCCGATCGGCGTGTAATTGGTGTGCAGCATCAAATTAAAAATGCCCGGCTCAGCAATCGCGGCATCGTAGACCTGGATCTCGTCCGTCTGGGCCACGGCCACCGCCGGTGTCACAAGCAGAACAAACGCCAGCACAGCGTGGCTGCGACCGCACTGGTTGTTCAACCGCAACTCCATTTTTCCTCCTGGTCCCCAACGAGCATTCACGTAATTACTCTGTCCTCGGACGTTTCAACGCTAGGCTCACACCGCACCTCCAATGCCACCAACTTCGGCACGCGCGTCCGGGGCCCCACAGCCAGACGCCCGGATGGGGGGACATGTAATATGGTGAAACCCGGTTTCGAACAGTTCGGACTTGAATTTCGGAACTTTCGTGCGCCAGGAATCCGTATGAGTCCCAAAGATCTCGCCAGGCGCGACCAAACGGTTCCCGTCCCGCGGAAACAACGCCGGTCTTGATGCAGCATAGCAGGATAGATTCCTTCCGTCATCATGTCCTCTATGACAATGAATGCCGTGACTGTTTGTCTGCCAGAGCTGTGGAAAGTGGGGTGCGGAAGGAGACACGTGTGCCCAAGGAATCACGGCACACGTGATTGAAAGAACTAGTGAGAATCGCCGTCGTGATCGACGTCGCCCGCGGAAGCTTGCGGACTTAGCTGAACCTTATCCTGCGGAGGATTAGCAGGCGGCTTTGCGGCAGGCGCCGCGCTGCGTGCCTGTGCTGCTTCAGAAGCGATGATATTGCTTGAAGTGACTGGACTGATCATTAGAACCTCCGGCTCTATTTCGACGAAACGCCCCTGATACTTGAACAAATTTCCATCGGAAAGCGGCCGGCAAATTGCCCCCAGATCACGAGGATCCGTCCAGAAGAGCATCTCGCGGACATGGAAGACAACGTGCAAGAAAGATTTCTCCAATTCATACCAGGTCGCCGGGATCGATCCCAAATGCGGCGCCGTACACACAGAGCCTGTGGGCGCGGTGGAGTCAAAGATTGGTTTTGTTGCAGTGATAAAGGCCGACATCCTCATTATCGGTGGGGGACCGGCCGGTTTGGCAGCGGCAATCGCGACGCGACGGAGGGGTTTCAATGTAACCGTCGCGGATGGAATTGTGCCTCCCGCCGACAAGGCTTGCGGCGAGGGCCTGATGCCGGACGCCCTAACGGCGTTGTCGGAGCTGGGGGTTCTCATAAACGCTGCTGATTCGTTTCCATTTCGTGGCATTCGCTTCCTGGATCGCGGCACCACTGTCGACGCGAGTTTTCCTGTGGGTTGCGGGCGAGGCGTTCGGCGCACCACTTTACATCGCATGATGATCGAACAGGCCGAAGCCGTTGGCGTTCAACTGCGCTGGGGCGCCAGGGTCGACCTCAGCGCGGTTCGGTGCGGCTGGATCATAGGTGCGGACGGTGAGAATTCGCTCGTGCGAAAGTGGGCGGGACTCGACGCATGTGTCCGCGATCGCCGCCGCTTCGGGTTTCGCCGGCATTATCGGATCGAGCCGTGGACGGACTATATGGAGCTCTACTGGGGACCTGCTTGCCAGGTTTACGTAACGCCTGTGACACCCGAGTCCGTTTGTGTAGCCGCGATCTCGCGAGATTCTCAGTTCCGCCTGGATGACGCTCTCCGGGAATTTCCCGATTTGGAGCAGCGTCTCAAGCTCAGCGCGATGATGAGCACCGAGCGTGGGGCCGTTACGTCTTCACGAAAACTCAAAGCGGTTTATCGTGATCGCACCGCGCTCATTGGGGATGCCTCGGGATCGGTGGATGCGATCACAGGCGAAGGACTGTGTCTCGCGTTTCGCCAAGCCATGGCGCTTACCGAGGCAATCGAGTGTGGCGATTTGGCTAGCTACCAGCGGAGGCATTGCCGGATCGCGCGGCGCCCTGAGTGGATGGCAAGGCTTTTGCTCGCGCTCGGCGATCACGCTCAATTCAGACGTGCCGCGATGTGCGCTATGACCTCCCATCCAGCAATTTTCAAGAAAATGCTCTCTGTGCACGTTGACGCTCTCCACGAAATGAGCAGCGCTACGCGGAGGGGAGACGATGCTCAACGAAACCCAAGTCCAGACGGGCGTCGGGTTTAAGGTGGGCGTTCGTTTATCTTTGAGGGGTGAACAGTAACAACATTCCCGCAGACACTCGATGAATAACCTTATTCCCTTATTCCTGTCGGCATTACCGCTCTTCCTTGCGACCCATGCTCTCGCTCAGCAACAGAGTTTCAAAATCGATCCACAATCGAGTGAAGTGGCCTTCAGCCTCAGTGATGTCCTCCATTCGGTTCACGGAGTCTTCCATGTTCAGAGTGGCGTTGTAGACTTCGATCCTGGCGTTTCGAAGATCTCCGGATCCGTGGTTGTGGCCGCCGGCAGCGGTAACAGCGGCAACGAAACGCGCGATAAGAAGATGAGCAAAGACATCCTGGACGTTCCCCACTTCGCCGATATCTTATTTGTTCCGCGTAGCTACCAAGGCACCATCGCTGCGAGCGGCGACGCAACGATTCAGGTCACGGGCACATTTACTCTTCACGGGTTATCGCACGAACTGACAGTCCCCACACAGATTCACATGGATGGAACAATCTGCACCGCGAAGGCCCACTTCGCAGTTCCGTATGTCAAATGGGGCCTGAAGGACCCCAGCACATTCATTCTTCGAGTAGGCAAGGAAGTGGAAATCGATCTCACGCTTACCGGCCGCGTATCGCCCGCGACCTGAACACCGTTTTGTCAGCAAACCTTCGCACGTCCGCCAGACTGGCTAACGTAAGACGGTATCGCAAATTCAGGAAGTGGTTTAAAATCAAAGGAGCTCACATGTCGGGGCGCAGCGCAGCCTGGTAGCGCACCTACCTTGGGCGCACGACGGCCCGCTCCAAAGCTTGCTTTGGTTTACCTCCGGGAATCTGCTTTTCGCTCAAAGGCAACCCAAGTGGGCTCAACGGGAGGGTTTTGCCACGGTTCGGTGATGCTATCTAGGACCACCAGTCGATATTAAGCTCTAGCGATCCTGTTGGTCCGAACGCGGCGACCAACGGCTGTGGGAGGAGGTCTGTCACATGACATCAGCGCCAGCAAGCCGTATTGTAGTTCCAGAGATGCTAGCAACATTTGAGCCTCGCCTGGACATTCTGCCGGAATCCCAGCGCCGTCTTTGGCCCGAACTGGATGCTATAACATCGGATTTCGCCTCTATGGTGGTACGGGTCTTGCACTGCAACTGGGCCACCGGATTTCCGAGGATTTCGACTTCTTCTCGTCGTCAAGTTTCGATCCGGAGCGTCTGCGTTCGCGACTGCCGTTTTTCCGGGACTTGAACCCTAATGACCCAGATGTTTGGGTGCATCGTAAGCGCGACAACTTGGAAGCCTTCGTGAACCGCGGAGGTGTTGTGAAGGTTGCTTTTTTCGGTGGCTTGGACACGTTGCGCCGGGTAGAAGACCCACGGCAAGCGGCCGGATCACGCGTACAGGTCGCTTCGTTAGCGGATTTGGCTGGCATGAAGATGCGGGTTATTCAAGTGCGGGCCACCTGGAAGGACTATGTAGATATTCACACGCTCGTATCGCATGGGGTCGATGTCGCGACAAGTTTAGCCGCAGCCAAGGCCATCGACAGAAGCTTCGATCCCGCGATCAGCGTCCGGGCCTTACAGTTTTTTGGTGATGGGACTCTCAATCGTGTTCCAGCCCCGATGCAACGTGATCTGATCCGCTGGGCACAAGCCATCGACCTGGAGAAGCTGCCGAAGTTGCATCCGAAACCTGGTCTGAGTCTTGGGGGTTTTGAGCGATGACCCTTGTGGCTCCGTATCCTGCCGATTTGGTTCGTGTGGCGAGAAAGGTAGTTTGGTACGACAGTCCAGAAGAAACCTTGGCTGATCTACCAGATTTCCTGACGCATTTGATGGTTTACGGCTCCTCAACGGATGTGGCGGTGGTCGAGCGATATATTCCATTGGAGGAGTTCCGGAAGGTCCTGGAGAACGCTCCTGTTGGAGTATTTACGAAGGAAGTTTGGCGGCGATGGCACGAAAGGTTTGGAATGCCGGTACCACCACTGCCGCGTCGTCGGTTCCCGGACGGTTCCGTCGGTCCGGAGACGGGTGGATTCTTCGGCCGGTAGGCGGCAGCCCTATATTCCTAGCATCTGATCGTTAGTCCCGTGCAATCCAAGCCGTAACCCAACGCTTCTGCATGCCCGCGATAGGGAGGGTCAACCGTTTCTTAATCTGCATCCCGCCAACAAGCTGACCTGGCGTGGCTCTGACTTGAGAAAGAGCGCCATAACACTCAGAAGTGTGTGATTTTACACATCGGACTGGCCAAGAACTGCCTGTCGCGCATTTTGAGCATCTAATTTGCCCCATGCGTACATCCCTCGTCTGGTCAACGACGTGCGAGAAGTTATACAAATTTCGGTTTTCTTAAGCCTTAGTAAGCCGGAGTTGTATGTCCCCAGAGGAGATACTGATGCGACCATCTGGTCTGCGATTCTTTGTGCCGAGCCTCGTCGTGCTGCCAGCGGTTTTCTGTTTGATCGCTCCGAAGGCGTTTGCAATTCCGCCGTTCTCCCGCAAATACCAAACTTCTTGTAGCACGTGCCATCTTGACTTCCCGAAGCTAAACGATTTCGGCAAGGCATTCAAGGACGCGGGCTTCAAGTTTCCCGCGGACGACGAGACGTACGTAAAGAATCCGCCAGTCATGCTAGGGGCTGAGGCGAGTAAAGACCAGTTTCCCAAGTCCATCTGGCCCGGCGAGATCCCCGGCATGCCGCCGGTGGGACTTCGTTACAACCAGTTCTTTCAATACACGGGATCGAATCGTAACCAGTTTAATTCTCTGGCCACGCCAGGCACCGTCCCTGGTCTGGTTCCTGCGACCGATTTCGAAGCCGGCTTCTTCAGCATCTTTACCGCGGGAAACTTCGGAAGTGACATCGCGTGGTGGGTGGACGACGATCTTAGCGTCTCCGGCGACAACAGCGCCGGTGGACTCGGAGACGGCTATCTAAAGTTCGTCAACATCGGACGGGTGATGAAATTGCCGAAGGACTCGCTGTCTCTCCGTGCCGGACAGTTCGAGCTGGACCTGCCCTTCACGCAGGCCCGGACCATCAACTTAAGTCCCTACGACATCTATCAGCAAGCGAACATCGGCGCAGGGCTTCCCGGGGCGCAGCAGCAGAACGTCGGTAACCAATTTACGTTTGCGAATGTGGCACGAGGAATCGAGCTCAGCGGCGGCCATCTCTACGGCGGGTATCACTACTCCGTTGCGATTTTCGATCAGAACACGACTGGAATCTCTCAGGCCGCGAATCTGTTCCCATATGTTCCATCCGCTACCGCGAGCGCGAATGGTGGAGTGGGCTTCAGCTCCGATTCAGGCCTGAAGAACATTTATGCCCGTGCGTCCTACCGTTTTAATCTCGAGCGCGATCCCAAAAGCCGGCACGACATTCAGGCCGCCGGCGCCATGGGTCCGCGGGATCACACATACCTGAACCTCGGGACGTTCTACATGTATGGGGACTCGCTCCAGAGGCTACCTGGAGCCGTGGTGGGCAGCCTCACCACGATTCTCAATAACCGAGAGCCATATTACCGGGTGGGCGGCGACTTCAGCTTCAACTACCGAACGTTCAACGTCTACGGCCTGTATATGTTCGGTCACGACGTCAACAACCTGCCAGTGGATGCGACGGGAGCGCTGATCCCGCTGCCGCTCGGTTCGAGCAGCTCCACGCCCGCCGGCTTTGTGCGCGGCATTCCAGCCACCTTCAGCGGAGGCTTCGCACAGGCCGATTACCTGGTGTTCCCCTGGGTGATGGCGATCATGCGCTGGGATCAAGTGAATTCTTCGGCGGATCGGATCAATGGACTGTTGTTCGCGACGAACACATCGTATTTCGCGCCTTACGATTCAAGCCGGAATCGATTCACTCCCGGCGTGCAGTTCCTGATTCACGCCAACATCAAGCTTTCGTTCGAATATCAGATCCGGCCGCAGCAGTTTGTGACGCTGGGGAGCCTACCCAACGGCAACCCGGTTGCGATGAACCCGTTCCGGGTGAATACGGCGCTAACCGCGCTCGAGTTCGTGTACTAATCCATTTGCCAACCAACCATTGAGGAAAACATGACTGCAATCCAAACACATTTTTCGAAGGCGTTGATTCTTGCCTTGGCCGGAGGACTTGTCGCTCACGGCGCCACGTTGAGCGGAACCATCACGGGCGGCAAGGGCGCGGCGGCGGTCTACATCGACGCGATTCCCGGCAAGACATTTCCGGCGCCAGAGAAGCACGTGGTTGAGGACCAAAAGTCCCTGCTGTTTCAACCGCACGTCATCGTGGTTCTGGCCGGCTCGACGGTTGATTTTTTAAACAGCGACACCGTGCAGCACAATATCTTCTGGCCTTCGGTTTCAGGCAACAAGAAGATGAGCCACAACATGGGTACTTGGCCGAAGGGCGAAATTCGTTCGTTCAAGTTTGATACGCCCGGCGTGGTTCCTCTGCTGTGCAACGTGCACCCCGAGATGTCGGGCTTTATCGTCGTCGTGCCTACGCCATACTATGCCGAGGCGGAAGCATCCGGCGCTTATAAGATTGAGAACGTTCCCGATGGAAGCTACACCGTGACCGCGTGGCGAGAGGGCATGAAGGCGCAATCGAAGCCGGTCACCGTCTCTGGAACCGCGACGGCGGATTTCACGCTTACCAAATAGCTCCCACCTGTACGGGCCGCCATTCATGCGCACACGGTTTCGAGACAAAAAGGTCGATAGCGACTGGCTGAACACAAATTTTCCGTGCATGATGGCGTGCCCGGCGCAGACCAACGCCGGCCGGTACGTGGCGCTCATCGCGGAGGGGAAGTTCGAAGAGGCTTATCGCTATGCGCGCGACCCGAATCCGATGGCGAGCATCTGCGGCCGAGTTTGCGCGCACCCCTGCGAGACGGCGTGCCGGCGGGGCGCGATCGACAAACCGATCGCCATTCGCGCGCTGAAGCGCTTTCTTACCGAGCGGCATGGACCCGAGTCGCGCCATCCGATCACGCCAGTGCAGCGCACCACCGAGAAATTGCCCTACCGCGTGGCCATCGTGGGCAGCGGCCCGGTGGGACTTTCGGCCGCGCACGATCTGGCGCTGCTGGGCTACTCGATCACCATCTTCGAGGCCGCGCCGGTAGCCGGAGGCATGCTGTGCCTGGGAATTCCGGAGTACCGCCTGCCACGCAGCGTAGTGGAAGCGCAGGTACGCGAGATCCTCGATCTGGGCGACATCACGCTGAAGCTCAATCAGGCGGCGGGGCGCGACTTCACCATTGCCGGCCTGCGCCAGGATGGATTTGACGCCGTTGTGATCGCCGTGGGCGCGCATCGCAGCCGCGATCTGGCGATTCCAGGCATCGAGACGGACGGTGTGCTCAAGGGCATCGACTTTCTGTTGAACTCGAACCTCGGCTACAGGTTCAGCATCGGCAAACGCGTGGTGGTGATTGGCGGCGGCAATGTTGCCATGGATGTGGCGCGCTCCGCGGCGCGCGAGGTTCTGCGGCAGCACGCGGGTGAGCAGGACGCGACCGTCCCGTCTGAAGACAACATCGCGGCCGTGGCTACCCACGAAATGATGGACATCTCGCTCTCCGCCTTGCGCATGGGAGCGCGCGAGGTCAACATCGTCTGCCTGGAGAAGCGTCACGAGATGCCGGCCGCGCTGGAAGAGATCGAAGAAGCCGAGGCCGAGGGCATCGTGATGCACGCCGGTTTCGGACCGAATCGCGTGGTAAGTCGGGACGGCAGTGTGGCCGGCCTCGAAGTGATCAAAACGAAATCGGTGTTCGACGTCAATGGCCGCTTCAACCCGGTGTTTTACGACAACAGCGAGTCCGTCATCCCATGCGACACCGTGATTCTCGCGATCGGGCAGACCACCAAGCTGGATTTTCTGCAATCGGAGGATGGCGTCCAGGTGAGCCCTCGCGGCCTGATTGTTGCCGACCCCAAATCGCTGGCCACCACGGCGCCCGGCATTTTCGCTGGAGGCGACTGCGTTTTCGGACCGCGCCTCATCATCGACAGCGTCGGCGACGGTAAGAAGATCGCCATGGGCATCGACGAGTATCTGCGCGGCGCCCGGCACCCGGACCCGGAGATTGAAGTCGAAGTGCTGGACCGCCATCACATGTTCGCCGACTTCATGGACTACTCCCGCCAGCCGGTGCCGATGTTGCCGCTCGACCGGCGTACCGGCATGACGGAAGTCGAGATCGGATTCGACGAAGAGGGCGCCATGCGCGAGGCTCGGCGCTGCCTGCGCTGCTGGACGAACACCATCTTTGAAGGCAATGAAGACGATGGTTCGCGCTGCATCCTTTGCGGCGGATGCGTGGACGTTTGTCCGGAAAGCTGCCTCGAATTGGTGCCGCTCGAACAGATTCATTTCCCCGATGCGGCGCTGGGGCACATCCGCGACAACGTCGAGCTCTACGCGGTGGAGTTGGACGACGTGGCCGCCGACGAACTGGGCGTCATCACCGGTTCGGCGATGTTGAAGGACGAAACCAAGTGCATCCGTTGCGGGCTCTGCGCTGCGCGCTGCCCGGTGGACGTGATCACGATGGAGGCTTATCACTGGGTGGTGAAGAGTCCTACTGGGTTGATTCCGCCGCAATCGCTCTATCCGCGGCGGGAGGCGGAACAGAAGCAATGAAAGGAGCAGCCATGGAACCAAAGGACACTGGCGAGGTCACGCGGCGCGATACGCTCATCAAAATCGGACTGGGCTCGGTAGCGGTCGCGGGGTGCGGCGCGGCTGCGTTTGGTTATCAATTCCTTTCGCCGAACGTGCTGTATGAGCCCTCGCCCATTGCCAACGCCGGCCCGCCCGATCGATTCCCTCCCGACTCGGTGACTCCCGATACAACAGCGGGAATCTATATCGTACACGCAGCCCAGGGCCTCTACGCGCTGTCGGCCACCTGCACCCATCTGGGCTGTCTCACCGCCTGGAAGCCGGAACTCGGCATCATCGCTTGCCCCTGCCACGGTAGCAAGTTCAATACGCTCGGCGTGAAGATCGCCGGGCCCGCGCCCAGGCCGCTCCCCTGGCTGAAAATCTCGATCAGCGATGAAGGCGACCTGCTGGTAGATCGATCCACAATCGTGACGCCGGACCAGTTCTTGAGGACCTAACGAATGGCCAAGGCTATTGAAAGCTATTGGAACGATCTGCGCGGTACGAAGGTTTGGCGCTCGGTGTTCCGCAGCGGCTCGGGCGCCGGCAATTTGCACAGCGCGCTGTCGATCCAGCAGAATGTCTTCCTGCATCTGGCCTCCGTGAAGATGCGGCGCCGATCCCTGGAATTCGGCGTCACGTGGTACCTGGGGACTCTCACGCTTGCCACCTTCCTCATTCTCACCGGCACAGGAATCCTGCTCATGCTATATTACCATCCTTCCGTTCCGCAAGCGTACGCGGACATGAAGGACCTGCAGTTCGTCGTCTCGGCCGGCGTGTTTCTGCGCAATCTGCATCGCTGGTCGGCGCAAGCCATGGTGTTCCTGGTGTTCGCGCACATGTTCAAGGTGTTCTACCGGGGCGCATATCGCACGCCGCGCGAGTTCAACTGGGTGATCGGCGTCGTCCTGCTGATCATCACGCTATTCCTCAGCTACACCGGCTACCTGCTTCCGTGGGATCAACTGGCTTTCTGGGCCATTACGGTGGGCTCCAATATCATGTCCGCGGTTCCTGTGCTCGGCCAGAAAGTACGATTCCTCATGCTGGGCGGCAACACCGTGAACGCGAACGCGCTGCTGCGCTTCTACGTGCTGCATTGCGTAGTGCTGCCACTGGCCGCGGCCTTTTTCATCGCCATTCATTTCTGGCGTATTCGCAAAGACGGCGGATTGCACACCGGCAAGGCGGCGCCTCATGAATGAGCCGAAGGCGTTCGAAGCGGTAGTGGAATCCGACAGCCGCAAGACGCCCGTTCGCGTTGCATTCTTAACACGTCGAACGTCGCCTCAAGTGAAAGCGGAAAGCGATCCGTTCGTGATGACGTGGCCCGAGGGCCTCTTCCGGGCTGCGGTTGCTTGCGAAGTGCTGACCATCGTGCTCGTGTTGATGGCACTGTTCTGGAACGCACCGCTCGAAAGCCTGGCGGATCCGATGCAGACGCCGAATCCAGCCAAAGCGCCATGGTATTTTCTGGGCCTTCAGGAGTTGCTGCACTACTTTCCTCCCGTGGTGGGAGGCGTGTTGATCCCTACGCTAGTGGTCATCGCCCTGATCGTCATCCCGTATTTCAACGTCAACGTTGAGGCCGAAGGCGTGTGGTCCCGCAACCGCCGCAATCGGCTTCAGGTTTTTTCCGTCGTTTCACTGGCGCTGATTGCCCTGTTGCTGGTGTTTAAAGTCTGGGCCGTGCTCGCACCCACGGTCATCATCGGCGTGGCCATGCTCTACGCGGCTCGGGAATCTCAGCACTCGGGCCGCGCCCACCGCTGGCTCTCCTCGCATCCGCTCTCGTTCTGGATCATGACGTGGTTCCTGGTGACCGCCACCTTGCTCACGGCGATCGGTACGTTCTTCCGCGGCCCCGGATGGTCGTGGGTTTGGCCCTGGAGCGCATGAGATGACCATTCGCCTAAGGCTGGCCGCAATCCGAAAAGCTCTGTTTGGCGACAGTGCTCGCGCCTTCGGCACCTTAGGGCTGCTGCTACTGCTGTTGCTCGCCATCGTTCCCTACCGGGATCATTTCCGCGAATGGTACCGCTATCAGCGAAGCTATCTCGGGCTGATTCGGGGCCGCGACGACGCCCTTACGCTCCAGCGCCGCTTTCAGGGAGGAGTCCATCAGACCTGGATTCCGGAACTCGGCGTGGTCGATCGTTGCGCCTCCTGCCACCTCGCGATGAAGGAGACCAGCCTCCGCAACGTGTCCACGCAACCCTTCCGGCCGCACCCGCCCATTCCGCACTCGCTCGATGAGTTCGGATGCGCCCTTTGTCATCGCGGCCAGGGTGTCGCCACCACCGTGATAGAGGCACACAGCAGCACCAAGGCTTGGGAGGAGCCGCTGCTCCCCGCGCGGTATTTCGAAGCCTCTTGCGGCCAATGCCACATGGACAAGCTGGTGGGAACACCGCGATTGAATGCCGGACGCGCGCTGCTGGCCCGTTACGGCTGTGTACACTGCCACGCGTTGACACTGCCCCATGGAGCGCGGCTCACTCCCGCCGATCATCCCCCGTCGCTCGAGCACGTCTCCCAGAAGACCACGCGCGAATGGATCTTTGCCTGGATCAAAAACCCCCAGGCGTATTCGAGCACGGCCACCATGCCCAACTTTCAGTTGAGCGACAACGATGCCCGCGACATCTCGGCTTTTCTGATCTCGCAGTCGACGCCAGTGGAAGGAGGAGGCACGCCTCCCGCGAGGAATAACCCGACCGCTCCGTCGGATGCAGACACGCAGGCCGGATCCAGCGCCTACGGCGAATCGTTCTGCGCCTCCTGCCACGCCATGCAAAATGCGGCAGGCACCTTGGTGGGCGGCAATGTCGGTCCCGAACTGACTGGCATCGGCACGAAAGTGAAACCGGATTGGCTGCGCGAATGGATTCGAAATCCCAAAGCCTACGATCCGGAAACCCTCATGCCGCATTACCGGTTCGATGACAAGCAGCTTTCATTGATCGCCGGTTTTCTCGGGACCAAGACCGAGCCCGATTTCGTTGCGAACATGCACCTGGAAGCGGCCACCGCGCCGCAGATCGCGCACGGAAAGCAGCTCGCCACCGAAATGGGTTGCGCTGTTTGTCATCAGATCAACGGGATTCGCCGGCCCGAAGATTTCGCACCCGATCTGACGACGGTTGGCTCCCGTCCGTTAGCCAAAATCGTCTTCGCGCCAGGCATGGAGCAGACGCTGCCGGCTTATCTCGCGGCCAAGATCAAGCAGCCGCGCAGCTTCGGAACCGCACTGAAAATGCCGCAATTCAATCTGTCGACCACTCAGGTGGACAACTTCGTCACCGCGTTATTAGCCCAGACGGATCGCGCCACCGCTCTTCCCGCTCGCCTGCGGATCGCCGGAAGCCCCGCCAGCAACTATGAACCTGCGGGATCTGCCGGGCGGCTGATGCGCGATTTGAACTGCTTCAGTTGCCACACCATCAACGCGCGGGGCGGCGACATGGCGCCCGATTTGACTTGGGAGGGCAGCGCCATCCAGCGTGAATGGCTGCTCAACTTCTTCAAGAATCCCAACACGTTGCGACCCGCCCTCATTCGGCGCATGCCCAAGTTCAACGTCACCGACGCGGAAGCGGTCACTCTCACCGATTACATTCTGACCGCATATCAGACGCCGGCGTTCGACCGAGATTCCTTCCAGCCCGCCTCGGATTCTGCCTCAATCGAGCAAGGACGCCAGCTCTTTTATTCCAAGTACGCCTGCCAATCCTGCCACATCGTCGATCCCCAGAAGGACAAAGGATATGTGGGACCCACTCTGACGCAGGTGGGCGACCGGTTGAACGCCGCCTGGATCTATCAATGGTTGAAAGGCCCACAGGCACTGCGCCCGGGCACGCTTGAACCGGACTGGAAAATGAGCGACTCCGATGCCGCGTCGCTGACCGCCTTTTTGATGGCACAGAAAGGCTCTCGCAAATGAGAAAGGTTCTGGCTGGATTCGTCGCCACGTTTTTCGCATTCACCCTCGCTTGCTCACGCCCTGGCACGCAACCGGCCGCGAAACCTCCCTCGGCGCCGCCCGCGGCCATTGTTGCAGTCAGCGGCGACAAGCAG
This sequence comes from Bryobacteraceae bacterium, assembly GCA_049518655.1. Taxonomy (GTDB): domain Bacteria; phylum Acidobacteriota; class Terriglobia; order Bryobacterales; family Bryobacteraceae; genus Palsa-89. Next base: position 118,303 of record JBEKRO010000002.1, read on the forward strand.
GTCGCGACCATCGGAACACCACTGGACCAACCGCTCGTGGTTCAAGTAAACGATGGACACGGAGCGCCCGCGGCCGGAGCCTCCGTTTGGTTCCGTGCCGTCAATGGAACGGCCTTCGAGCCCGACTTCGGCGTTACGGGATCAGATGGCCAGTTTACGACGGCCGTGACGATCGGCACCCTGGCTGGCCGCTATCAGATCGCAGCTTTTACAACTGGGGCCGGCGGAAAGACAGTCGAGATTCGAATCGCCGAACTCGCCCTTGGATTCCAAGAGAATCAGGGCCGCCAGCTGAGCGACTTCTACTGCGGACGGTGTCACGATTCCGAATCGACGCCGGAGCGCGTGTCCAACCACGACAATCTGGTCGCGCAACCTCACGGATTCGACGATGGCGCGTTCCTGAATAAGATGAGTGATCCAGATCTGCTCGCAATTATTTCGCACGGTGGACCCGCGCTGGGTAAGTCGGCTGAAATGCCGCCTTACGAACACACCTTGAACAAGTCCGACATCGCCGCGCTCGCCGCTTACATTCGGGCCGTCGCCGATCCGCCATACCAATCCAGGGAGGTTGTCTATGCGCAACGGTAAAGTTGTTCTTGCCGTCGCAACTTTGATCGCTGCTGTTCCACAAATCCGCTCGCAAGTGCTATCGCCGGCCGAGATTGTCGATCCGGCCCTGCGCGCGCTCCAGCAAAAGTACCTCCAGGAGTTGAAGGCCGCGGCAGTGGACATCACCGCGCATCAATATCCTTACAAATTTTACTTGAGCCGAACGCTCGATGTGACCGAAAAGCAGGAGCTACAAACCGATCAGCGCTCCATTCGCTTCGCCCAGTTCCAAGGCCACACGGTGTTGCAAGTGACGGGCAATTATTTCGCCGCTTACTCGGACCAATCCATGGATCGTAGACAGCGTTTCCAGCGCACTTACACCGATGTGATGCTGCCGATACTTCGCGCCACTGTGCCCGTTCTTCAGAACGAGCCGGAAGTGACCGCTCTGGCGATCGAAGTATCGCATCACGTGCGCAAGCAGGTTATGGGAATTGGGATGGAAAGGCCGGAGAACGTGGTGTTGATCGTTCCCCGCGAGGTCGCGGCACAACTGGCGGCGAGCAAAGGCGCCGAGGATGAGATCGCGGTTCTGAGCCAATGCAGTGAGTATGTGGACGGCGAGCCCTCCGCGTTGTGGGGAGAACCGGCGCCCGAGCAACTTGAGGTGGCGGCGCAGTTGCCGGCTAAACAGCCGTCGGCGCCGAGTCCGGTAGCCGCCGCAGTGAAGTCGCCCTTGCCCTCGCGCGACCTTTCGGCAGAGGCGTTGCAGCAAGCGCAGGCATCCTTTCAAACCCTGCTCGACCGCATGGTGCGCGAATTGGACGCCCAGGCGCATTTCATTTCGTACGCGCCGCCGACACTGATCGCTTTCCGCAATGCATCCTATCTGCAGTTGTCCGTTACCACCACGCTCGCGCCGTCCGATTCCGGTTCGCAATACCGCATCGCGGCGCTGGCGTTCGACCGTCACGTGTCCCATCTCCTACGGCCAACATTGGCCTTTTTCAATGAGGGCCCTCAGTTCGACGGCATTGTCTTCAGTTCTACCGTCCACCTGCCGGGCCAAAGCGAGGATTCCGCACTAACCGAGTCGGTCGAGTTCTTTTTCCCGATGTCTGAACTTCGGCGCTACCAACAGTACGACATCACTGGCCAGCAGTTAATCAATGCCGGTTTCGTACTCATCAATGGCGAGCGGGTGGGGCTCGAACTTCAAAACGCCGAATCTGGCCAGCGGCAATGATTCCAATCGCCAGCCAGTGGTTGCACCGCTACGCCTTTCTCCTTGCCGCCGCCGCTCTCGTCTCCATAGTGACGGGCGCCGCATTTACCACCAACGAAGAACGGCCGCTCTATTCCCTCGGACAAAGCCATCTCATGGTGGGAATGGCCGCGGGGATCCTCACGGTTGGTCTCGTGATCTGGCTGTTACAAACAGAGCGGCGCCTCTGGATGCGGCGGCTCGCCTGGATCGCCTTGGCCATCGTGATCGTCGAGACCTTGCTGGGGTTCATCACCGTGCCCCAACCACCCGCGGTGAGATTCGCCCATGCCTCTCTGGCTCAGCTTTTCTTTGCGACCGCAACTGCCATCGCTGTGTTCACATCGAGCGCTGGGGTGCGGGTCCCGATCATCGCCGGCGGCCGTCCATCGCTGCGGATCCTGGCGATGATCACCGCCGCAATCGTGCTGGGGCAAGCCGCGCTGGGTGTCGCCTTCCGTCACGGCATCATCGACGTGATCCCGCATGTTCTGGGAGCATTGGTGGTTGCGATCTTCGTCGCAGCGCTAGCCATGGTGTTGCTTTACCGTCCCGAGAACGAGCCGCTGCGTCCCGCCGGGGTTACATTGCTGATCATCACGGCCGCACAATTCTTCATAGGACTCGCGCTGTTCTCCATGGGTTTAGCGCCTGATATCGACCCCGAGGCAGTAATTGTCGTGACTATGGTGCATGCAGCTGTGGGAGCGTTGACTCTGGCTGCAACCGTGGTGGCAGTCGTTCTGATCTTGCGCAGGGTTCCTGCAAGCGCAAATCGGAGAGGCGGGTACGGCCGTCGAGTAATTTAGGCCAGGCTGGCGAGCAGTTGGCCGGCAAACGCCACCAGAACGGTCCACGTCCGGCGCGTCTTGCCATTCGATATGACACTTTGTTCAAACATGAGTCCTCCTTCCTGTCTCTCAGCAAATCGTAGTGAAGGGACCTGAATCACCCCCTCGTACGGACCAGCGGATGGAATGGGCTTCGTTTCCAGGTACGGTTGCTCTATCATGCTTCGCATGTTCTCGGCCTCTTCCAGACCAAGCTGCAATCAGCTACCGTTCGTATTCGGGCTAAATCCGTAATTCTGCGGGAATTGCGCCTCAGGGCCCAGTCGAACTGCGGAATTTCAGCCAGGCTTTGGATGCGGAGCTATGAAAGAATCTATTGGCGAGGGCTGGGCTACCATCGAGTTTTACCAGGAGGGTTCTGGCGATGGAATCGGCCGCGTCCATGCGTGAACGCTGCCATAGCGGCAATCTAGGTTACGATGCCCAAACCGATGGAACCCAAGTGCCAGAACGCCATTAGCGCACACCAAGCGGAACTCGCATTTCCCTTTAACGCCCTTGGAGACTCGGCTCACTAAACACTAGCTAAAGCGCCGATCTCGAAGCTCACGCTTCAAAAAATGTGGGCCAAAGATCCTTTCTTAGCGCTGACACCATCAAGTAATGTCAAGACCTGCCGCACTGTGAAATACAGGGCTGCGGATTCAGTTGTCAGACTGCTGGTAGTCGGCGATCTCCCCTATAGTCGTCAGATCGTCCTGCTCTTGACGCGCTCACTGAAATCGCGACAGAGTGCTGTGGCAGACCATTTCGTTTTGCCTCATCCGTCCGCTACGCCGGCCATTGCGTTGGGCATAACGAGCGTGGCCGTGAGCGATGTGAAGCCGGGCGGTCCCGATGCGAGAGCCAAATGGGTGAAATAACGCAGCCCGGACCTGCTTTCGAAGCAGCTATGACGGCAAACTGATTCGGGGTCAATAGCTTGCAACCTTAGTCATTTGGCGAGATGAATGCCAATTAAAGGGCGGAGAATTCTGAGAGGACGATATGCGAAAGATTGCAAAGCTTGCTTCGCTGGCATTCGCATGCCCGCTGTTTACTTGGGCTCACACTGGATCTCCAGCGGGCATACCCGTGCAGATGGTAGTGACGGTTGGCCACCACTATGGCCATGTACCGCCGACGCTCACGCCAGATGACCTGATCGTTACGCAGCGCTACGAGCCGCTGCTAATCACTAATCTGGCCCCGCTACGCGGCGACCATGCTGGACTCGAAATCTTTGTGCTCGTAGATAACTACTCGAATTGCGAGCCAGGGTCAAAGTTCGAGGAGTTGCGTCGCTTCATCAGTTCTCAACCATCGACCACCACTGTTGGGGTGGCGTACATCCAAGACGGGCGCTTGCAGGTGGCCGAGAATCCAACGCTGGATCATGAACGCGCGGTCCGGGCTCTCAACCCTCCCGCAGGTAGCAAACCCGCAAGTCCGTTTGGCGCACTTACAGATCTGATCAGGGGCTGGCCGCAGGGTTCGTCACGACGTGTGGTGCTGATGATCTCCAACGGAGTCAATCCAGCGTCAACGGACGCGCTTCAAGACCCGTCCGCGGATGCAGCGCTTGAAGCAGCTCAACGCGCGGGCGTCATCGTTTATGTGATCTATCATCCAAGCGCCGATTATCTCGCGAGCGATTTTTCTAAGCTCCATGCAGGGCAAATCCAGCTCGCACACGTTGCGGATGAAAGCGGCGGCGAGGCCTATTTTTTGTACTATGGGCCATTGCCTTCTCTAGCGCCGTTCCTCGCCGATCTAGCGGACCATCTTGCCAATCAGTATTTGTTGGAGTTCCTCGCGAACCCTGGTGAGACCGGCACGCTTCAGCAAGTAACGGTCAAAAGCAATATCACCGATATCGAAGTGATGGTGCCGGACAAAATCTGGGTTCCGGGACGCCGCTAGCCTAACTTATAGAATAAGGAATACCGCGTGCCCGTCGTCAAAAAGATCCTATTTCCAGTGGATTTCTCAAAGCGCTGCATCGGCGCTGCACGATACGTGAGAGCTTTTGCCAGTCAGTTCGGAGCCGAGATCATGCTGCTTCACGTCGTCGAAACCGGCGACCATTATTACCCAGAGGTAGCCCAGCCACATCTTGAAAGGGACTTAACTGCATTCCTCATCGATGAGTTTCACGATTTCCAGACGCTCAGCAACTGCATCATAGGCGCGACGGAGACCAAAATTGTAGAGACGGCGAGTTCATGGCGCTCCGACCTGATCATGATGCCGACTTCCGGGCTTGGTCGTTACCGTCGATTTCTTCTGGGATCCATCACCGCGAAGGTGCTACATGACGCAGAGTGTCCCGTTTGGACCGACATTCACTCGCAAGAGACGCCAACCTCTGCGAGGATCGCCTGCAAGAAGGTGCTCTGTGCACTCGACCTCGGGGAACGGAGCCGAGCCGTTCTAGACTGGGCTGGCTGGCTGGCGCGCGAACACCAGGCTGACCTAAGAATCGTGCACGCAGCGGAGGCGGAAGCGGGCCCTCTAGAAAAATATCTTGATCGAGAGTTCGCCGCTTCGGGTGCTGCCGAGGCAAGAACTCGGATTGCAGAACTCCAGGGAGCGGCTGGTACTAGCGCCAACGTTGCTATGGCGCAAGGCAAGGTATCAGACGTCGTTACCTGTGCGGCCAAAGAGTGGTCTGCCGATCTATTGGTCATCGGTCGGCACAACGGCTCGGGACTTGCCGGGCGCCTACACCAGAACGCTTACTCTATTATTGGCGAGTCACCCTGCCCGGTCCTCAGTGTATGAGCGGTGTTGGGATCGGCTTGCATTTCGGACCAGCGTGCACGAATCGCGCTTCCAACCCATCAATATGACGCTTCGGATAGTGAGCAGTGCAGATCATGAACTCGTTCCTGTGCAAAGGTGGACTCTGGTAAGGCGTGCCTTGGACCGAGGTCGAATCGCGAGATCATCATGACGTCGAAATTTGACACTCTCATCCCTTCACTGCAAAATGCCGGACAATGGATCATCTGTAAAGGAGGAATCAAAGATGACAGGAACGTACAAAGTCGTTGAACTGGTCGGGACCTCTCCAACGAGTTTTGCCGAGGCAACTCAGGCCGCAATCGCCGAAGCGTCCAAAACCCTTCGCCATATGGATTGGTTCGAGGTTGTCCAGGAGCGCGGCCGGATCGTGAACGGAAAGGTGGAGGAATTTCAGGTCGCCCTGAAAGTCGGGTTCAAGATCGAGCGCTAAACAGCATTAGGGGTTGAGTCTCGCGAAAAATAGATTCTCTGAAGCAAGGGATTGAAGCGATCTTCTATTGGGCCGTTGGATGCCGTGAGGAAGTATGAAAAGAATTTTCCTTCTTGCCTTGACCGCCTGCGCGTGGGCAGCCGACGCGCAACACGGCTCGACCGTGGTGCAGGACCAGAGTTGCCTGGAGTGTCACACCGTGAACGCCCAAGGCAGCGGCCATGAGGCCAATGCCATCGCACCTGATCTCGCGGTGAATTCCGTCTCCGCCTTTACGCCCTCGGCCTTCGCCAGCGCGTTGTGGAATCACACTCCCGCCATGTGGCGCGAAATCTCAGCGAAGCGTGTGCCCCGTCCGGTGCTGGCGGAGGCGGAGTGGGGCGACGTATTCGCGTATCTGTACTCGGAACGGATCTTCCAGTTCCCGGCGCAGACGAGGCGAGGGCAAGAGGTCTTTAATTCGAAAGGATGCGCCGATTGCCATTCCCTTGCTATGCCAAGCCGCGGTCCGGGCCCGCCCGTTTCCGCCTGGAAGAGCGTGGATGATCCGGCGGCACTGGTGTGCCAGATGTGGAACCACGCTTCTTCGATGAAAGAGACGTTTGCCGCCCGTAAGCGGGATTGGCCCAAGCTGGACGGGCGGGACTTCGGGGATCTCGCCGCCTACGTTCAGTATGTGCAAAAGCTCGCGCCAGAGCCTCGGCTCTCGCTGCCTGAAGCATCCACCGGCAAGCTCCCTTTCGAGCATAACTGCCAGCAATGTCATCGAGGCCCGCTTGCTCTGGAAGCCCGGCTCGCCAACAAGACGTTTCTCGACATCGGTGCGGGCGTTTGGAACCACGTGCCGCTGATGGGAGCGTTTCCCACCGTCCCGGAAGCAGATCTGCGGAAAATCCTGGCCTATGTTTGGGACCTGCAGTATCGCGGACCAGCGGGCAACGTCACCCGTGGTCAACGAGCGTTCGCCGCCAAGGGCTGCGTCGGCTGCCACAGCGACGCGCAGATGGGAGCCGTCGCAAGCCCCCGTTCCGGCAAGGTCTTCACGCCGTTTTCGATGGCCGCAATCGCGTGGGGATCGAATCGCCAGATGCACCGGGAGATTTGGGACAAGGCTGTGCCCTGGCCCACCCTTTCGCCCGTAGACATATCGGATTTGGCGGCCTATCTGAATTACGTTTCACGCAAGTAAGGCACGCCAGGGTGGTCTCTCCCCGCCACATGAGCGCCTGGCCCGCCCCGGGCTCGTTTTCCATGGGGACTGAACCCGTGGCTGGTGGCCGACCAGATGACGCCGTGAGTGAGGCAGCATCCCATACGAGGATTGCTGCTGGCGCCGGTTCTTACGCGTTCTTACGCTGCTCGGGAGCTGCCAGTTTACTTCACCTCACGCACGGATTTGCTGTGACCGAATAGAACGAACGATAGCGCACGATGTCCAGTGCGCGCTCTCTTCCGCCAAACGTGTTCGCGCCCATATTACGACGCATACGGAAACCATCTTGCGCGTTGGGCACTTGCGGTAATCCAATCGAGCCGGTCGATTTGTGGCAGGGCGAAGCAATAGATGATGGAGGATCCCGGCCATGCCCAATTGGCTTCGCCGACGCGCGGTGTGTGACGACAAGCTGGCACGCAGGCGCGTGCCCGAAGCGTTCAAAACCCCTTGTTCGCTCGATTCCTGAGAGCCTGCGCGCTTTAGCGCAGAACCTCACTTTTGTCGGCGCGAACTGGCACAGGCTCTATTTCTACTCCCGACCGCAAGTGGCGACATTACGCCGTAGAACCTCTTTGCCTGCTTGAATCCTGAGCGGCCGAGGCGGCTTGATCGGTGCGGCGACGAACGGTGGGGCATTTGCTTCTCAACCACCGGCATGAGGAGAATCTTTGAGGGCTCGGAACATCTGATCCGGCTGGCGTGCGTAGCGGTTATTGTCGTGTTGGTTTTCTTCGCGATTCGCCATGCCCTGGTTCCCCCGGAGTTCGGCAAGTATGGACATTACCGCCCCGGCTCTCTCGATGAAATCGCCGCCCGGACTCCCGTCTTCGCCGGCCGCGAGGCCTGCGCTGCCTGCCACGACGACATCGTCACAGCAAAAAGCAAAGGTCCTCACGCCAATGTCGGATGCGAAGCCTGCCATGGGCCGCTCGGACGCCACGCGCAGGACTTCACCAGTCAGAAACCCGTGCTCCCCGACACCGCAAAGCTCTGCGTGATTTGCCACGAGGCGGACTCGGCCAAGCCGAAAACGTTCCCGCAGGTCGTCTCGCGCGAGCACGCCGGGGATACCGCTTGCGGCGTTTGCCACAATCCCCATCAGCCCATGATCTGAGAGGAGAAACCATGGATTTAAGTCGACGCGAATTGCTGGCCGCAGCGGGAAAGTTCATCGTCCTTTCGGGAGCCGCTCTGGAAGCGTTCGAAAGTCCGTCGGGCGCTCTGGCAGCGGATTCGAAATACAGAATGGCGGACCACTGGTGGGCCATGACCATCGACATCCAGAAGTGCATTGGATGCGGTAACTGCGTCCGCGCTTGCGCGCTTGAGAACGACGTGCCGGAGGGATTCTTCCGCACCTGGGTGGAGCGCTATGAAGTCAACGGCGAGGACATGGAGCATCCACACGTGGAATCCCCGGCGGGTGGCATGCAGGGCTTCCCGGTCCGGAATACGCCCGGAGTGAAGAGCTTCTTCGTTCCGAAACTGTGCAATCACTGCGCCCACTCCCCCTGCGTCCAGTCGTGCCCCGTGGGCGCGACGTACGTGTCGCCGGACGGCGTCGTGTTGGTCGATCAGCAGTACTGCGTGGGTTGCGGCTACTGCGTTCAGGCTTGCCCTTATGGATGCCGTTATCTGCATCCCACCAAACACGTCGCCGACAAGTGCACTTTGTGTTATCACCGCATCACCAAAGGGCTGACGACGGCCTGCTGCGAAGCCTGCCCGACCGGCGCCCGCCGGTTGGCGGACCTGAAGAATCCCCGGGATCCGGTACACGAGTTCCTTCGCGTCAATGCCGTTCAGGTCCTCAAACCAGAAATGGCCACGGGCGCCAAGGTTTTCTACAAAGACCTCGACGGGTCGGTGAGGTAAGGATTATGCACACCCTTCCTCCCGTGGTCCAGGGCTTCATGTATCCGAATGAAGTGCAACTGACGTGGAGCGTCCTGATCGTTCTCTATCCGTTCATCACCGGACTCGTGGCGGGCGCCTTCATTCTTGCCTCGCTGGCGCGAGTTTTCCATATCGTAGCGGTCCAACCCATCTACCGGTTGTCGCTGCTCACCGCGCTGGCGTTTCTCCTGGTGGCGCCCCTGCCCCTGCAACTGCACCTCGGACACCCCGAGCGCTCGCTTGAAATGTATATGACGCCGCACCGGACGTCTGCCATGGCGATGTTCGGATTCGTTTATCTCTGGTACCTGCTGGTGGTTCTCCTGCTCGAGATCTGGCTCGACTATCGCAAGGACATCGTCCTTTCGGCGAGCTCCCGGAAGGGCGTGATGAAGTGGATCTATTCGGCTCTGACCCTCGGCTCCCGGAACATCGATGCGAAGTCCCTCCACGTGGACGATCGCGTGGGCTGGATGGTGACGTTAATCGGCATCCCATCTGCGTTCCTCCTGCATGGATACGTAGGATTCATTTTCGGGTCCGTCAAGGCGAATCCCTGGTGGTCCACGCCCCTCATGCCGGTGGTTTTCCTCTTCTCGGCGATGGTTTCCGGCATCGCCGTCGTTCTTCTCGTCTACCAGACCGTGACTTACATCCGGAATCGCCCGATCGACATGGCTTGCCTGGATACGGTAGCCAAGTATCTGCTCTACATCTTCCTCATCGATTTCTCGCTCGAGATGCTGGATCTTGTCCACCGCATGTACGAATCCAGCGAATCGTTTCGAACCTTGGATTTCATGGTTCACACGCAGCTCTTTATGTCGCAGATCGTTCTGCAGATTATCCTCGGGACTTTGGTTCCCGTCGCTCTCCTCGCACTTGTTCAGGTGGTGAAACTGGGCGAAATACTCCGCCGCAGAATCTATACTCTGGCCGCCGCTCTGACCCTGATCGGCATCTTCGCCATGCGCTGGAATGTGGTCATCGGCGGGCAACTCTTTTCAAAGAGTTTCCTGGGCTATACGACCTACAAGATGGCGTTTGCGGCGCGCGAAGGTTTGTTGCCCGCCATTGGCCTCATGATCCTGCCCTTCTTGATTCTATGGGGACTGCTGAAACTGCTTCCGCCTTGGGCGGAGCAGAAAGTCTGATGGAGGCTAGGAGGAGGCTATGTCGGCACCATCCACCAAATCGGGTCCGGTTCCCGAATCGGGCAACCTAAGCGAATTGATCCTTCAGGTTCAGGACCTGCAGCGACGGGTTCTGAACCTGGAAGCGCGTCTGGCGTCGACGGCCGCGGCGCGCGAGGGGCCAGTCGCGGCGCCAGAGGTACCTGTCTTGCCGCCTCCACTTCCCGCATGGTTCGGTCTGCCGCCAAATACTGTGCCCGTGCTGGGCAGGATGCTCGTCGCGATCGCTGGCGCCTACGTCCTCCGCGCATTGACCGATTGGGGAGTGCTGCCCGCAGCCACCGGTGTGGCCATCGGCTTGATCTACGGGCTCATTTGGCTCTGGGTCGCCGCGCGTTCGCCCGTCGAGGCGAAATTCGCGGCCGCTCTGAGCTGTTCCACTTCGGTGCTCATCATCGCGCCGTTGGTTTGGGAAGCCGCCGGGCGCCTCAAGGTCATGTCAGCCGGGACGAGTTCCGGAGTGCTGGCCGCCTTTGCTCTCGTGGCACTTGTGCTCGGGTCGAGGACGCAGCACAGGATCATCGGAACTATTGCAGGCGTATCTTCGATCGTCATGGTAGTTGCGCTCCTGCTGGTCCGCAACGACATCGTCCCTTTCACAACGGCGTTGCTGGTTATCGCGGCCGCAATGGAATTCGCCGCATGCCGCGATCTGCAGCCGGGCGCGCGCGCCTTCGCCGCCCTCGCAGCCGACTCCTCGGTTCTCCTGTTCTCTTATCTGATGTCGAGTCCGCGCGGCATGCCGGAGGCCTGGATTCCCGTATCACCCCACGCCGTGCTTACCGTGCAACTCGCGCTGGCGCTGATCTATATTGGGACCGCCGTAAGCCAGACGGTCGTGCGGCGCAGGACCCTCGCCTTCGCGGAAATGGCGCAGACAGGGGCGGCTCTTTTGATCGGAATCGGAGGCGCGGTTTGGGTTTTCAAGGAACAACGTGCGGTTATGTTCGGCCTCGGGATCGCCACCTTGGCCGCCGGGATAGCCTTTTATGCAGTCTCGTTCCTATTATTCGAGCGTGATAACAAGAGGAACTTCCGTGCCCTCGCCACCTTCGGCCTTTTCCTCGTACTGGTAGGGATCTTTCTTCCCTTTTCCCGTTCCGAATTCTGGATTCTTGTGTGCGCATCCGCCGTGGCCTGCTGCTGCGTAGCGCGGGCGTTCGTTCTGCCCACTCTGGGGCTGCACGGCGCGGTCTATCTGTTGCTGGGCTCCGCAGTCGCGGGCGCGACAAGCCAGCCTTTGCCGGTATTGTTCGGCATCGGCGCCGGCCCGGTGGAATGGCTGGCATCCGTTGGTGTACTTCTGGCTGCGGCCGTCTCCTGGGTAGCGATCATGGGAATTTCCTCCGGCGCGCCCGGCCATTGGCGCAACCAGATTACTTCGCTGGCGCTTGCGGCTCATGTCGTCTGGATCACGGCGGGATTGGCTGCGTACGCCGTCCTGGCGATGTGGCGCACAGTCGTGGGCGGAGAGAGCGGCAGCGTTCCGGCGGATACCCTGGCGACCTTAGTGCTAACGGGGCTATCGCTAACGCTTGCCTGGGTGGCAACGCGCTGGAGGAAGCCCGAGTTGGTGTGGCTGCTATACGGATTCATGGCCCTCGGCGGTTACAAGCTCGCGACACGGGATTTCATCAATGAACACAACCTCCCTCTGGTCGTTTCGCTTCTTTGTTACGGTGGCGCCCTGATCGTCCTCCCTCGAATGCTGCGTGCCAAGTCCGCAGCCGGGGACCAATAGCACCATTCTTTGGGAAGGCGGATGTTATCACTAGGCGCGTCGCTCTTGAACCCTGGGCCTTGGCCCGATCGGCACCGATCAGATTCACGTCGGATGCAGACAACAAGCCACGGGGCAAAATTGGGGCGCAGAAAGGAAGCCATTGTCACCCCGCGCGGCACCGGGGCATCGCCGGCGAACTTAACGCGCCGTTCCAGCAATTCGTGGCGACGTAAAACACACCATCCTGCGAGCCGGCGGCTTAGATCACCACGATGTTGGGGTGATTGAGCGCGATCTCGGTAAACACGCCGAATCTCCCAAAATGTAACTGAGACGGCCAGAAAAAGGCGGAGTCGGCGACTCTGTCACGCTGTTTCTGCGCAGGGCTGATTCCCGCCAGCGCGTTGGACAAGCTGTCTCGGACGAACCAGCAAAGGTGCGTTCGATCTACAACATCGGCTAAGATCGCAAATATGGTACGAGCGCTGGACATTAGCTTGACCCGAGGACGGAGATTCCAATGAGTAAAGGTCGTGAGATTCGCTGCTATGACTACGTCAATCATCCCTATGAGCAAGTTCGCGATGTGCTGAGCAAAGACGCCCTTGCGGTGTTCCAGTCGGCCACTAATGCCGCTGCTTCCCGGGCGCAATCGATCGCCTCCTCACTGCACGTCGACATGGGCGGAATCGGGGTCAAAGCTGAGATCATTATCTCCGTCAAGAACATCGAAGAGAAGACACACGAAGCGATGACGGGGCCCATTACACGGTTGCAGCTTGAATGGCAGTCGGCGAAAATGCCCGGCCTGTTCCCGTTCATGAAGGCGGAACTCTCGATTTATCCATTGACTAGCACCGAAACGCAGTTGGATTTCTCGGGCTTTTACGAACCACCGCTTGGTTCTGTGGGAAAAGCAGTGAACGCGATCGTCGGTCGCCGCATCGCCGAGGTTTCGGTTCATAGCTTCGTTAGCGATGTAGCAGGATATCTGTCTCGGACGGGAATTGGTGCAGAACGTCAGCGTTGAAGGGCAACCCTGATCAATCGGGCGTGGGGCGGAGTGGCTTCGTGATTTCTGCGAATAGCGACGTTGGCAGATCGGCTCGGTTGTTTTCGGCTTGTTCAACATCTTGAGCCGCGGTGCGTAACGGTCCGCTCAACTATAATGGGTCGCGTGTCAAAAGGCTGGAAACGCGACCATGCCGCCCATGGTTCTCATGTCACGCCCGCACCTGGTAGCGGAGATCGACGCGAACATCGCCGCTCAAACTTCGGATGAAGGTCGGCAGGCGCACTTAAGATCGGTTAGGGACCGCCTTACTGAAATCTCGAGCCACGTTCAGAACCAGCTGAGCGATGCAGACTGGACCACGAAGCGCGAGATTATCCGTGCCCTTGTACAGCGGATTGAGATGGCCCAACGAAATTCGCAGTTGTCCTTCGTCTGCCAACCGACGCTAGCGCGCGTGCCCTCGATCCAATTTCCTCCGAGCCATGCAACGCAGCGGTGACCGTCAAAAAACGCTGGCGGCGCATGGCGCCTTGATGTCCGATGAGCGGCTCCCACTGGAGGTACTCGACCTTCGCAGCTTGACGACATTGGAGGGCAGGATCTTGGTCCACGGTGAAGAGGAGGCCTCGGGACGCAATTACCTCATGCTGGAAGGGACGGCGCGCGAGTCCACCATGTCTACTACACTCCGCAAATGGAGGCGGCACGGAATCTTCGCAGAGTGGCCTGCCACACCGTTTTCAATGTCTTCTGATGCCCGGTAGGATTTTGCCGACGTTGCCTATGCGACTCGCTTAGTGCGGGTGGTGTGGCCGACGAGTGGGTGACGCAATTGCTCCGGCAGGGTGATGCGAAGGTGTTCAAGAAGTTCTCACAGATGAAACTGCAGATGAAGCGCGAGGCGTTGCAGAAGATAAACCGGAAGGCAAATGAGGGCCTGCTCGGTTTTGGCACGGAGAGAACTAGCTGATGAGGTTTTGTCACGGTTTTGCCACGGTCGGAGCGGTTTTGGCTCCATTTGGGCAGGCTGGACGGTATCGCAAATTCAGGAAGTGGTTTAAAATCAAGAGAGCACCACATGTCGGGGCGTAGCGCAGCCTGGTAGCGCACCTGCCTTGGGCGCAGGGGGTCGGGCGTTCGAATCGCCCCGCCCCGACCAAATCACTCGTTGATTCCAAACGAGTTGATTGATCCTCTGTCCATCTCTTTCGCTTGTCCTTTGCCCCAACTGTGACATAACTGTGTCAAAACCCCCTTCAGTTCGGCTGGGCTGTGACAAAACCCAGACCGCCTTCGTTGGCCTGACGGTTTAGTTTTTCCAGCGCTTCTCGCTTCATCTGCAACTTCATCTGCGAGTATTTTTTGAACACCTTCGCATCGCCCTGCCGGAGTAACTGCGTGACCCACTCGTCCGCTACACCACCGGCGCTGAGCCGGGTAGCGTACGTCGAGCGGAGATCGTAGATGCGAAAGTATCGAACACCTGCCCGTCGCAACGTCGCATGCCAAACGGTCTTGAACGTCTTCTGAAAGCCGTCGGCATTGTCATCGCTTGGGAACATGTAGTCGCCTGGCCCTGAGATCGAAAGCTGACTGCGGAATGCATCCACCGCAATCTCGGTCAACGGAACCTCGGCAACGCCGTTGGGCGTCTTCGAGTCCGGAATCCATACCGTCCGATTCTCCAGATCAAGTTGCTCCTTCTTCATGGGAGTGAGTTCCTTGTAGATCCGAAGTCCGGTTTCGGTGACGATCCGGATGACGTTGCGCAGGTAGCCGGGCGCGCTGAACTCGATCTTCTGCTGCTCAGACCAAGCCACGTAATGCGGCCGGAAGAGCCCATCGACTCTTGCCGGAAACTCGACGCCTGCGCATGGATTCGCGAACAGGAACTTCTTGCGCACCGCCACATTAAACATGCGACGCAGCACTCGCAATTCCTGATGTACCGTCGTTGCCTTCAGTACGCCCTTCTTGACGAATCCATCCTTTGCCTTCACCATAACGTGCTGCTTGAGCCGCCCACGAAGATACATCTCAATATCGTCAGCGGTCAGTTCGGCGAGTTTGATGTTCTCGAACATTGCTCTCAGGTGCTTCAGCGCACGCTGGTTGACTTCATGGGTTTTCAGCGCACGGAACGGGGGCTTGGAAAAGTTCTCCAGATAAAAATCCGCCCATTCCCCAAAAGTGAGATCCTGCCCACGGCGCAGCGCGGGCAGTGTGTTGTTGTCTCTGGCTTGCAAGCGCTCCCTGAGGCACTTCTGCGCTTCGCCCCAGTCTTCGGACAGAGTCGATTCCCGCCGGCGAATACCGTCCCTGTCGCGGTAGTGCATCCACCAGATTTTCGACCCATCGCGTTTGTACAAGTTCCCATCATGCTTCACTGGTCTTGCCAATTCTCCACCTCCTGTTTGAACTGCGCGCGGAAAGGCTGCAAGTCCGATTTCAGAAACCGGATGTTGCGACCCATCACGCGGAAGTGGGGAATCCGCTTTCGCTCAACCCAAAGATACACCGTTTGTGGGCTGACGCCAAGATACGCGGCGGCATCGCGAACCCGTATCGGCATCTCTGCCAGTGGAGCGATATGGACTACTTGCCCTTCTGCGGCTGATCCCATGGAAACCTCGTCAGGTGGGCATCTGCTTTAGCATTTGTCCACAAAACTACGAGGATTGAGAGCTTTTGAATCTGACCAATGCCCCGAGAACAAACCACAGAACTAGCTCTTGGGCGGGACAGATTCCCACTGCCCGTATGCGTTGTAGAGCTCAATCTCAAATGCCTGCTTGGCGTTCAACCAAGCGTGTTCCGCTTGCATTTCTACATACTGCTGGGCGGTCCAAGCTGAGAAATCTTTGCGTGTCTCGAACGTTTTCTGTCGTTCAACCAGATACTGATTAAGCTTTTCCACAGAGGTCTTTCTCAGATTGGTCAAGTTTGCATCCATGCGAGCGACGATAACACAAAGACTCGAATCACCAGGCCGGTTTGTGAGCGAATCGGGCTCGTCGCCGGTCATTCAGTAGTCCTGTACTACGTTCGGTCACATACGGCCCTGTCGGCCCGCAGTGGTGTCGGGCGTGATCGTTCTAATTGTAATCAAGCATCTGGGATTGCTCGGTCCCCCTGTACGCCCTGTTCCGGCGCCGATCTCGGCATCTGAAACCTCTAGTGACCGCGTTGCCTGCGGTCGGGATCTGGATCAACTCGACAATTGAAACTAAGGTTGGATTCATTCACTGCCCTGAGCGTTGGGAGTCGGGATGTTTCTTTCCGCAGCCGTATTCTCCGCAAAAAGATAGCCGGTCCCGCGAATAGTGGTGAGGAAGCGCGGCTGCTGGGGGTCCGCTTCCAGCTTCCGCCGGAGCTGCCACATGTGTACGTCCACCGTTCGTGTGTAAGGCAGCACGCGATATCTCCAAACAGCTTGCAACAATTCGTCGCGGAGAACTACGCGCCCTCGATTCCGGATCAAATGGCTCAACATCTGGAACTCCCGGCGCGAGAGTTCAACCGGTTTACCAGATCGCGAGACGCTCTGGCTGTCGAAATTCACGCAGACATTTCCGAACTCGTAGAGCATAGTATCCGCATCGCCATTGCGCCCGGCGCGCCGGCGCAACGCTTCGATTCGGGCGAGCAGTTCCGAAACCTCGAATGGCTTTGGAAGATAGTCGTCGGCACCGATTCTCAATCCCGTCACTCGGTCCGCCACGTTGCCGCGGGCTGTCAGCATCAAGATAGGAGTCTGAATATTGCGGTCTCGCAGTTCGGCGCAAAGCTCCAAACCGCTCCGATCGGGCAGCATCACGTCCAATAGAATTACGTCAAAGCTTTGGTGTTTCAGCAGATCATTCGCTTGAGCCACATCGCCGCAGGACTTCACGCTGTATCCCTCTCGGCGAAGGCGGTCGCCGAGGAGCGTCGCCAGTGAATCGTCGTCATCGACCAGCAGAATCAGCGGGGCCGGCATCTACAGTGCTGCCTCGGACTCCGCGGAATGGACCGATGCATGATCCTCGGCAGGAAAAAACATCCGAAATTTGCAGCCGTTGGGAACGGCTCGCTCCAGCTTGATCCAGCCGCCCTGCGCCTCAACGGCGCTTTTTACGATCGCCAGACCCAACCCGCTGCCCGGCTCCCGTGTCTGGCGTGCAGATGCGCCGCGGTAGAACGCCTCGAACACGGCATTTGCTTCGTCATCCGGAATGCCAGGGCCGTGATCTTCAACGCTCAGTTCAACAACGGACCGGCCCAAGTGGCGACCCGCTCGGGCAGATAATAGAAGCCACCCTTCCGATCCAGCGTATTTGATTGAGTTTTCAACGAGGTTGGTCAAACAGCGCAGCACTAATTCCGGATCAGCTAGAATCCTTGGGACATCGGGCGCCATGCGTTTCTCGACCTCGATTCTCGCCGCGCTAAGCCTAGGGGCTAAAGCATTAACGGCTGCGCCGAGAATCTCAGGAACCGACACGGCCCGAAGGCACGGCGCGCTGTTTGCAGTTGGCCCGGTGAGAGCGAGCGCCTGATCGACGACGTGGCCGAGCCGCCGGGATTGCGCATCGATGATCTCTCCATAGCGTCGAGCCTGTTCAACACATACCACATGGCCGCTCTTAAGATCATCCGCGGCTACGCGCAGCGACGCCAGTGGCGTCCGCAACTCGTGGGATATGCCGGCCGCAACTACGGTTTGCAGACGAGCTAGTTTACGCGCCCGTTCAGTAGAGACTATAAGGACTGCCAACGCTACTAACAGTGTTGCCATCACCGCCCCGCTAACGATTTCATTGCGTCGCCGGAATCGGGTAAAAACAGCGCTCGTGGGGCCTTGTCGATGGCGCACCACGAGTTGCATCAGACCGTGGCCAGACGGATCGAGCGGCATTTGACAGTGGCCGACAGTTTGGAGCAACGTGTTCAGCGGAGTCGCTTGATCGATGTCCGATCGCAATACCGGGCCGGAAGAGCTAGTGGAAATGCCATTTGCGCTTCTCGCGGCACCATGCGTCCTGTAGCCGCCGGGCAACATTGCTGTCAAGGCGACAGCCTGTTTCGTTAGGCAGTCCGGACGGTAGTGGAATAGCTCAGCAAACATGATATCGCCGGAGGCGGCCGGGCTTCTGCGCGCCCTCACCTCAAACTGGAATTCCACGCGGTCTTCGTCAGTGGAATACTTTTCCAGCAACTGCGGAAACACTGCGTCTGCGAGATACTTCTCGTTAAAGCGAATGAGCACCCAGTTTATTCGCGGCTCGCCGAGAGGCTCCGACAGGGAGGGGAGCGGCCTGAAAAGGGAAGGGTTGCCGTCGACGAAGAGATCTTGATTCAGATCCCCTGTGTTCAGCCGTGACCGAGGCGATGCCCCAAAAGCTTCTGCAGGCAGAATCGACCTAACGTCAAAGTGGGCGGGCTCGCCAAATTGGCGCACGCGCCAGCCGCTGTTCGCTGATTCCAGAAACGAAAGTCCGGAGACGATCCGCGGCCAACGCGCATCGTGGTTCCATGCATCCCAAGTTCCTTCCAGTTCTCCGTACATCGACGAGGTTGGCCCGGCAGGAATCTCGAATGCCAGCGCCGCGCGGGTTACTTCGGTATCGAAGGCATCGGATACCAGTCTGATCTCTTCACGCAGATGGGACTTTGCTCGGTTCTCCTGAGCGTCGCTTACCTCATCGATCCAGCGATATTGCAGAACCGCCAAGACCAGCAGCCCCAACACAACGGTCGCCAGCGAAACGATGCGCAAATTGAGACGGAAATCCGGCGCCGCAGCCACAGGACGGATACGCATAGATAGTAGACGTTCCTGCCAGCCAGATCGTGGAACGGCGCAATGTCAAATCTTCGTTAAGTAAATCTGACATGCCCTTGACGAAATCGCCTCAGCCCTGAGGGCCGGCGTTGCGTCCTTCATGCATGAGAAACTTTTCGGACTCTCGGCTCCTCCTTCACTTCGGCAGTAGTCCCGGCGAAAGGGCTGCCGCCTGCCCCCGATCCGATAGAGCTGGTCGGAAGCTTTGAGGGCAGTCGATCACCGCGCGGCCGGAAGGAAAAGTCGAGGCAATACAGATTCGAGAAGGAGAACATCAAGATGAAGATCATTCATTTCGCGCTCGTGTTCGCATTCGTCGGCTTCGGGAGTTGCTTCGCCCAATCCTCGGCGCAAGTACAACTTCCGGGGCCTCTTGGTGGTGGACCCTCCATCGCCAACGTGGGAACAGGCCAGCCTTTCACAAGCATGGTCGTAACAGGCCAACCATTCACCGCCGACGCAATCATCGAAACTGATCAAACACTGGCAGACGGCAGCCATGTTGTGAACCAGCAAACCGTCACTGCGGCGCGTGATAGCCAGGGCCGCACACGCTGGGAAGAGATTGTTGCCGGACCGGCAGGAGGCAGCCAACAACTGAAAACAGTATTCATTAGCGATCCGGTGGCGCAAGTAAACTACGTTCTCGGACCAGATCATGTCGCTCGCCAGCTTCCGTCGTCCGCGGGAGGATCTCAGCCCGGCCTGATTTCGACGTCGACTAATAACGCGGCGACGCAAGGAAGTCAGTCGGGGCGGCATTTCAGAATGGCGCGTGCCGGCGTTGGAACTAAGGGACCGGTTCTAGCCGGGCCTCAAGGTGCTCCGCAGGTGCAGCAGATCACTCTCGACGAATCAAAATCGGACCCACTGGGCTCAGAGTCAATTGGGGGAGTGCAGGCCGATGGAAGCCGTACCACGCTGACGGTTCCCGCGGGTCAGGTGGGAAACGAAAATCCGCTCGTGATCACAGACGAGCGCTGGTTTTCGCAAGAACTGCAAGCAACGGTGTTAGCCAAACACACTGATCCACGCTTCGGAAATTCATCGTACCAGCTAACTAATATTCAGCGGACCGAGCCACCGGCATCACTGTTCCAGGTCCCTTCGGACTACACCGTCGAGGGGACAGATAAATGAGGCAAGAGGTCAGCCCAAAAGTTCCCTAAAGACGAGATCACATCATATGACACGCTTACGTACACTCTTGCGCCAAAGCCCGCACTCAGCGAAAGGACGCGGCTTTCTAACCCGGCCGCGCGTCCTTGCCGTCGCCTTCTGCCCCAATCCGCCGCACTTGCGAAAGTGGGTTGCACATCTGACGTCAGCCCTTCTTTATGTGTGCCTTGCGGTCGCCGCAACTGGAGTATCATTTGCTCAACAGGCGGCCGTATCGGGCGTCGTGACAGACCCGAGCGGCGCTGTGGTCCCCAAGGCGGATGTCATGATCGTCCGAACGGACACCGCCGCGAAGTGGACAAGTACAACAAATGCCGTCGGCTTTTATGAGTTTTCCTCCCTGCCGCCTGGTCCATATGAGATTCACGTCGATAGCCCGGGCTTTCAGCCCGTGGTCCGAAGAAACCTGAGCCTCCACGTCGGAGACCGGGTTCAGATCGACCTGACTCTGACCGTGGGGAACTCCAGGGAGACGGTCACAGTGCAGGGCGGCCAGGAATTACTCAACACTACCGACGGGTCCGTCAGCACTGTTATTGATCGCCAAACGGTGGAGAATATGCCGCTGAACGGAAGAAGCTTCCAGGGCCTCCTGGACCTGATGCCCGGCGTCACTTTGATCAACCCGTCCTCGGTTAGTCCGGGTACCGTCCAAAATACTCAAGGACAATTCACTGTGAATGGCCAGCGCGCGGATGCAAACTATTTCATGGTGGACGGTGTAAGTGCAAACACAGGGGTCAGTTCAGGCGGGCTGATCGGTCAGGGTGGCACCGGTTCATTGCCCGGTACAACCGCGTTGGGGGGATTTAACGGGATGGTGTCGGTTGACGCCCTCCAGGAATTTCGTATCACGACATCCACCTTTGCGCCTGAAAACGGCCGCACTCCGGGCGGCCAGGTGTTGCTGCTCACTCGTTCAGGGACGAACTCCTTCCATGGCGATCTATTTGACTATTTCCGTAACACCGTCATGGATGCAAACGATTGGTTTCTCAACCGGGCCGGTCTACCGAGAGGCACCGTGCATCAGAATGACTTCGGCGGTGTACTGGGTGGGCCAATTGTGAAAGACAAGCTGTTTTTTTTCGTTTCCTACGAGGGTCTGCGGCTTACCGATGCGCAGCCGGGCACGGCGGAGACCTTCACCCGGGATGCGCGGTATCTGGCAGAACAGGCCGCCAATAGCACTACGCCGGCCTATTCCGGGTACATGGCCCAGATTCTGAATGCATACCCGCTCGCCGCTCATGATCCGTCGAAAGGCAATGGGTCCACGTGTACGTCCATACCCACCTGTCTTACTCCATTCACGTCAGCTTTTCCCAATACTTCACAACTTGATTCCGGAAGCGCGCGCATAGACTATGCACTGAGCAGCAAGGCGACCTTATTTGCCCGATATGTGCAGGCCCCCTCCAGTACGGTCGCCCACGGATCGCTTGGATCGATCAACAATACCGGCATCGACCTTAGCAGCGATTCGGGCACAATTGGCGTTAGCAACGTGATTAGTCCGACGATGAACAACGACCTGCGCGTCAATTACTCCCGCGCAACGCTGCAGGAGTCGCTGACCGCTCCAAGCTTCACTGGAAGTCTGGCAAGCCTCTTCCCGTCAGGATTCGCACAGCCTCCGGCAGGATACTCGCTACAGAATATGTTGTTGTCGTTCGAGTTCCCTGGTCTCGGTATCCCGAATCTGAATATCGGGCCCGCGGCTGCGAGTAATCGACAGTCGCAATTCGACGTTGTAGACACGTTCAGCATGAGCCGGGGATCTCATATGTTGAAGTTCGGTCTGGACTTCCGTCTGACGGACCCAACTGTAAATGAGGCGCCGTTCGATTTAAATGCCAACTTCTACTCGTCGGTTCAACCGGCATCCTGCGGCGGGCCAGTGGGCACCGGACCTGTGGGCACCGGACCCGCTCCGGGCATGGGAGGCGTAACCGTCGGTGGTGGGCCTGGTGGTGGCCCCCCCCAGTTTATCTGCGGAATTGCGGAGAGTTCGATTATCGCGCACAATACCGAACAGAAGTTTCGTTTTCAGAACTGGTCGCTTTTCGCCCAGGACACCTGGAAGATTGCGTCCCGCGTAACCCTCACTTATGGTGCCAGGTATGAAATTAACCCCGCGCCTTACAGCCTGAACGGAAAGCCACTTTTCTCGTTGACACATTTTGATCCCGTCCAATGCACCACGACTCCGCAATTTGTGCAAGGGACGACGATCTGCAATGTTGGGATCGCCCCTCCTGGGACTGCACCTTATCCCACGACCTGGGGAAATATTGCGCCTCGTATCGGAGTTGCCTACCAGATGTTTCGGAACCCGAACTGGAGTAACGTCCTGCGAGCGGGCTTTGGAAAATTCTACGATACTGGAAACGACGCGGCCTCATCCACGCTCGGCCCCTTTTCTCCGAGCACCGGTTTTGCGCCGGGGCTTCCGCCTGGTGCGTGTAATCCTCGAAGCGCCCAGTTCCCGCTCACCGACTCCGGTTGTACAACACCACCTCCGATCCAGGCGAATATCGGCCCTGATTCTCCATACACCAGCCTGGCGCAGGCTGCGGCGCCGAATCTGAAGCTGCCCTTCTCCTATGAATTCAACGTTTCTATACAACAGGCCCTCGGCAGCCAGCAAAGTCTCGAGGTTTCCTATATAGGAGCTATCGGCAACGATCTGATCGGAGCCATACCGATGTTTGGGGTCTCCAGGCTCGGGGGACTGTCCCCGATGCCCGTCAGCGTTCCCTTGAGCCCCACGTTTCCCACAAACCTGATCGTGTATGGCAACTATGCCAGCTCCAACTACAATGCCTTACAGGTTCATTTTCAGAGACAATTCTACGACGGGTTGGGGGCGAATGTTTCTTACACATGGGCACACTCTTTGGACAACGCTTCTAATTTCAATTCGGGCGCGGTATTCCCTTTCTCGGCTAACTACTCCAGTTCGGATTTCGATATCCGTCAGACGTTCGCGGCGTCCCTGGTGTATGACGCTCCCACGCCGTTCAAGAGCAGCAGGTTTGCAAGGGCCGTTCTGGGGCATTGGTCTTTCGATCCGATCTATCATTTTCAGACAGCCCCTCCGGTCAATCCTGTCGCTTACCTGAGTCCAGGCGCGGATTATACGCTTACCACGCGCGCGAATATAATTCCCGGCGTGCCAGCTTACGTCTATGGAGCGCAGTGCATTGCCGAATATGGCTCTTGTCCAGGTGGTTTTGCCCTCAATAATGCCCCTGCAGGTGCGCCACTGGGCGCCACGGACGCGCAAGCCGCGGCAGCAGAATGTTATCAAGGCAGCGTAGTTGGAGCTTTCTGCCGGCCTGGCGGGGGCATTACACCGGGAGCCAGTTCCGGAGCGGGTCAAGGTAACGCGGGTCGCAACTCCTTGCGCGGCTTTTCGCTACAGCAACTTGACTTCGGCATTCATCGCGACTTCCAGATCGGCGAGCGTGTTCGCCTTCGGTTCCAGGCGGACATCTTCAATATTTTCAATCACCCCAATTTTGCAGCGCCGAGTGCCGTCTTCACGGCCCCCAACTTCGGTTCGTCCCAAAACATGATGAATTCGAGCTTCGGCTCAGGAAATGCTTCGACGGGCGGAGGCTACAACTCGCTCTTTTCCATGGGGGGACCTCGGGCCGTGCAGTTGTCGATAAAGATTGTCTTCTGAACATTTCACGGAAAACGGCTCTACGACGCATTGTGTAACCAGTTCGTAGAGCAAATGCGATCAATGGCCATCGAGCAACACTTAGGGAACGGCGTGATAGGGAGTCGAAAGAAGGTTCACCAAGGAATTCAACTGGATGGAGCTTGGACGATTCAGGTGGAGATGCTGGGCTTTGCCACGGCCAAGAAAGATGTAGTCCTCGCCGCTTGGCCGTCTGACCCATTGACCATCCTCTCGGAGGATTAATCTCCACATCCCACGGTGTTTGCCCGCCCGCGGCCTCAGCAGATACGGACTTTCGGTCAACTCGCAACCGTTCTGGCCCGGATGTCGAAGTACAAGAAGTACAAATGGATGCGCCATCGGTCGCTAAGCACTACGTCGAGCTTCGACTTCTCCGCTACGTAATTGCGGTTGCAGAAGAACTGCACTTCAGCCGCGCGGCGAAACGTCTGAATCTCTCCGCACCGGCCCTGAGCAAGCAAATCAAGGATCTTGAGGGTGTCCTGGGTTACCTATTGTTTGAGCGCAAGACAAGAGAAGTTGTTCTGACCGCTGCAGGTGCGGCTTTCATGGCTGAGGCCCGACAGGCACTTGTGCATGTCGAGCGCGCAATGGAATGTGGTCACGCGGCCAGTCGCGGGGATACAGGGGTGCTATCGATCGGTTACAGTCCTTGGTTCCGGCCGTCCCTGCTCGTCGCCCTCCAATCCGCATTTGCCGAGAGGGTGCCGGGAACGAGACTCGTGCTGCATAGCGCATATTCGATGACTCAGCTCGAACTGCTCCTCAACGGTACGCTCCAGGCGGGAATCATCGAGCTGCCTGCCAATGGAGAGGGCCTGGAAACGCACTGTGTCTGGCACGATGAGCTGGTGGTCGCCCTACACGACAGCCATCCGCTGGCACCACGCTCCGAGATTGATCGCCAGGACCTCGCAAACGAACCGATCATTTGGATTGCCAGAGCGCTCCATCCGGCGCTCCACCAGTACTTCCTTGAATCCTGCCAGCGTTTGGGTTATGTGCCCCGCATCGTCCACGAAATCAATACGGTCTCGGAACTTTTCGATCTGGTGGGCGCCTGTGCCGGCATAGGCTTTGTGAAGAGATCGATTGCGGAACGAGTTCGAGAACCGGGCGTGGTCTTTCGGGAGTTGAGCGGACCGAGATTGTTTATTGACACGGGGGTCGCCTACCGCGCGGACAACCGGTCCGAGGCGCTCCGAGCCCTGATCCAGTTGCTGCGCGAACAATCGACCTGATAGCGCCTCTGCCGATTCAACGCGCCGCCTCAATCTCGGGTTCCGAGTTTCCGGCCCGATCCGATTGGAGCGACTCCGTCGCTTTTCGCACGGTCCGCTCGGCGTATTGATTCACGTCGGCCTTTTGGCCAGCGCGGAACGCGGCGATTGCAGTGCGGACCTTGTCTGGCGACTCACCGCGCGCCAGCGCGCGCCGGGCGTAGGCCCAATCGCGTTCAGACTGGGAAATCCCTCGCGCCACACCCCTGTCCGGCGTCGTGCTCGTGATGCTGCGACTGCCCTTGGAGTCTTCGAGTGAGCGGGGAAAGTGTTCCGGATTGTACGTTGCAGTGGAACGGGATTCGGCCCTCACCACAAAGGGCCTTCCATATTTGTGGTTCATGAAGCCGGGCAATCGGAGAACCCGGCTGCTGTCGGTGGCGGCAGGATCGGCACCCAGTTCGCGGACAAGGTGACGCATGAGGCGTTCCGCGTCTTCCTGCTTGAACCCTTCGACCTTCCAGACTACCTGCCATTTCCCTGGCGAGGAATTGACCAAGTAGTTGGGTTCTGGAAGGTCGTCGCGTCTGGTCATCGCTTGAACAGCGGCGGTACCGTTGTGGTCGAAGTCCAGGTAGACGTGACGAATCGCGGCAACGTCTTCCTTGGTACGGGAGTGAGCGTCTGGTCTCAGCGCGTTCATCCCGATGTACACTTCAAAGCGGCTGGCGTTGGCGTGGCGGAGCCATGCCTGGAATTCCCGCTCACTGATCTTGTCTACGGTGGCGATTCGCTGGATGACCCGATGCGTCTGCTTTTGGATTAAGACAACAGCGACCCGGTCGCCCGGTTGAAAGTTCTCGCGGAGATAGCGGACTGGGATCTCCGGGTCCATTGCGCCGCCGGATCTACTCGTGCCGGTAGATAGTTGCGAGCGTGAATTTGTCCTCCGCTGGGTCATAGTGCTCGACCTCCAATAGTTCGGAAACGTAGCGACGGCTCTGCCGACGTTCGATGTGCAGGAGTAGGTTCACAGCGTCGGCAATGTTGGACCTGATGGCCGCGTAGGGCAGTTCGACTCCGGCTTGCAATACGCAGCTGGTCAATCGAGTGAGGGCCTGTTGGGCGGAGTTCGCATGGATGGTGGATAGGGTCCCGGAATGGCCGGTGTTCAGAGCCTGGAGCAAATCAAAGGCCTCACCACCGCGGACCTCTCCGAGCAGGATTCGGTCCGGGCGATGACGGAGAGTGGCCCGGACCAGGTCGCGGATCGCGACGGCCGGTAGGCCAGGCTGTTCGCGCCGCGCTTCAAATCGAACAAGATTCGGTTTGTCGAGTTGGATTTCCGCGGTGTCTTCGATGATGACAATGCGTTCCTGATCGGCGATGGATGCCGCGAGCGCATTCAGCAGCGTCGTCTTGCCGGTGCCAGTGCCGCCGCTGATGAGGATGTTGCGCCGGTCGGCGATGGCTTGGCGAAGCTGGCGCAACAAATCCGCAGTGAGCGAACCGATGCGAACCAACTCCTCGGCGGTGAACTGGCGGGAGTGGAATTTCCGAATTGTAAGAGTGGTCCCCCCGATGCTGCAGGGAGGGATAACGGCGGCGACGCGCGATCCATCCGGTAAGCGTGAGTCAAGCAAGGGTTGCTCCTCACTGATTTCGTCGCCCAGTGCCCGCGCAATATTTCGTACTGCGACTTGCAGATTCTTTTCCGTTAGGACGGCATCGGGGACTTCCGACAGGTCGCCGTCGCGCTCAATGAACACCCGCCCGGAACCGTTCACCATGATTTCGGAGATACGTTCATCGAGGATCAGCCGCTCAATCGGACGCAGAAATGGAAGGATCAGTTCAAACCCCATTGGTCGCTCCCTTCTGGATCAATCGCTCTATCGCCTTCCGGCGGATCGGATCGTTTAGCGCGTTGCTCGACTCGACCAAACGGGAAAACGCATTAGGGTCGCGGAAATACCGAATCGCATCTTCCGCCGAGAGCTCCATGCCGGTCGCGATCCGATGAACTGCCTTCATCCCTTCGACCGCCTGGCGCAGCCCGCGGCCATTGCCTTGCGTTTTCACTTGCTAAATCCTCCCGGCGGCCAGGTGATCGAAATAGCTGACATCTGGATCGAGGTAGTAGGGTTTGAGGTAACAAAACGTGGGTGGCAAGGGGTTCAGGCCGTCGTACGCCAAGACGATCGCCTGGGCGTTCTTCAGTTCCGAGAAGACCTTGGGCTCGAAGAGCGGCATCATTTGGGTGTTGTAACTTTTTGACGTGCTCAGCGTAGATCGATGCGCCGCCGCCCGGCCCGTCAAAATGCTGACGCGGGCGTCCTGACCGTTTTCGCTGATGGAGTAATTGGGCCGAAGCACCTCCTCTTTGCCGCAGAGCTTGCTGGCTATGTCGGCGCTGAAGTCATCGCTCAAGGCCAGGAAGACTTTGGTGCGAAACGTCTGCAGCAGACTGCGCCAAGCCTCACCGGTCAACGTTGAGCGCAAGGAGCTGATCGACTGGCTGGCGACGACGGCAATGCACTTGGCTTGCCGCGACAGCGCGAAGAACTTCTCATCGCCTGACGGATCGCTCTCGCCCACTGTGGCGAAAGCCTGGTACTCGTCGCAAAGAAAGAGGACCTCCCGGAAGTGCCGTTGCGGATTCTGCTCGATCACCGGGATGCGGTTCAACATTGCCCTCTGGAAATCCTGTTTCATAAGCGTCCCGATGGTCTTGGCGAGTCCAGGATTCATCGACACGGGAAAATTCAAGGCAACCACCTTGCCTTCCTCAAGCAGTTCACTGAACGGGGCCAGCGGCTTCCCGAAGAGCCCATTTCGGTTCGCCTCAGCGTCGTAGGTTTCTTTGGGAGGACAGAACACTCGCTTCACATCCGGGTTGTCATCGAACAGGGAGAGGAACACCGAGATACCCTCCACAATGGATGTCCGCAGCTTCGGCTCGATGCGTTGCCAGTCGTCGAAGAACCAGCGCTTTACGGCTTCGAACTGTTGGCGCTTCCTTTCATCCCGGATGGGGACGCCGGTGCCGGACCCGCCGGTCTCCGTTTGGGTCTCTTGGGGAATCCGGCTGGAGATCAAGTAGTCTCGCAACGCATCGGTAAACGGAGCTTTCATTCGCTCCAACTCTTCGTCCAATACGAATCCGTGGTCGTCGAGGCCGGGGTTGGCCTCGAAGGTCTCGACTTCGACCATCAGGTACTCGGCTTCGAATCGCGCTTCGCCTTCCTCGATCTTGCGTTGCAGGAACTGGGGGTTGATAGCGCAGGCGTAGACGTCGAAGAGCGTGCAGTAATCGTAGAGAACCTTGTGCAGTAGGATGATGAACTTCACCAGGTTGGTGTAAGCCTGCTGCCAGAACGGCTCCTTGCCTCGCCCAAACAGATTGTTCAATAAGGATGCGATGCCGAACGCCAGCGCGTAGGCGTCCTGGTCATTGTGCAACGGGTTGTAGCGGAATTCGGAATGCAGGCTGACTTCGACGTAGTCATCGGCGCGCCCGTACTTGGAAAGCAGCTTCTTCACCTTGAAGCAGAAGTCTCCTTTCACTTCGAGAACGAGTGCGCTGATGCGCCGCTGGGCGTCCGAAGCTTGATAGGAAAGGATCTGCTCGGCAAAGGGAAGCATGCACCCACTCGTCTTGCCCGATCCCACGGCTCCAAAGATGGCCATGCCCGTGAACAAGCCCCGGTCGGGAATAACCAACCATTGTGGATGCTCCACCGGAGTTGGGGTCTTCGCGTGATGAAGTTCACCCACGACCAGGAACAGCTTTTCGCGTTCTGCCGGTGGCGGATACAGTGGAAGCGGATTGCGGACTAGCGTCTGGTCCGTTTTGATCGCAAAGATGTAGAGCAACGCAAACGCGATGGAGAATCCGATGAGTGGCGTTGAGAACAGCATCGCGGTGTACGTCCACCGGATCGAATCGAATAGCCACGGCTTCTGATAGAGGATCATCTGGAGGATGCTGTCATCCGCCGGGAACGGATACCGGCGGATGAGGACCAGCCCGGTGGAGCAGCTCAAGGCGAAACTGAGTAGGGCGCGATGGTGAACGATAGTGCGAAGCATCGGGATTCCTTAAGCGGACTTGCTGGTTTCGGTTGCGGGAACTCGTGGACTTTTCGGTCTCTCTGGCAATGGTTTGTCCGGGCCTGACATTGCATTGACGGCTCCATTCCCGTTGGTCGCGAGTGAACCACCGCGTTCCTTCCATTCGAGAAACGCCTTGTCCTTGCTGAATACGTTCTTGAGCGCTTCGTTGATGACCCAATCGCGCGCGCTGTCGATGAACTGGCAATAGAGTTCGAGGTCGGCAACGACCGAACCCTTGAGCGAAACTGTGGTTTGTTTGCGGGTGTCCTTTGGCTGCTTCGCGATAAGCGACGACATGAGAGACCTCCTTCAGAACTTGATGGTCAGGCGGGCGGTAGCGACCCGTGACGCGACGATAGGAGTGCACAAGGTATTTGGCGGGCGAAGCCAGCCAAATACCGGGGTCGCTACCGCCCCCTGCCATAGTGGTCCCACGTGCCGGTTTCCGGCGCGGAGGACCGCGTAACCTGCGCTTAGCGCAACACCTTGTACCTCGGTCCCGTGGACCGATAATTTGGGTTCCCACGACCGGAGTTGCGGTCGTACGATTTCGCCAAACCGTTCCAGATTACGAGGCACGCTCGATACCTCCCAAGATGTCGTAGTCATGTGGGACCAGCATCGTGCGAAACGATCTATGCGCTGCTCCAGACGGCGGCTTTCTGCGATTCAACGCCGAGTCACCTTCCACGAGCCAACGACGGAATAGCTCTTCATAGGCCGCCTCCGCGTACTGGCGTTTCTCATCGCGGTAGCGGACGATTCGATCCGTATCAAGGCCCGCAAAATCTTTTGCCTCGAACTTCCGGCGGATCTCAAAGTAGTCACGAAGTTCCAGTTCTTCCGGGGTGAAAGGAATTTGGATGGAATCTCTCGCAATTTGCGCGAACATCAGGGCCGCCTTCCCAAACCAGATGCCGGTTGCGCCTACATAGACGACCTCGAACGTCTTGAGTGCCGAAAACAACGAGCCGTATTGTTTAAGGAAAGTCCCAAAGCCTTGCAACGTCTCGGCTCCCTCGTCTACGTACGCGAAATGAACCACAGGCGGCGCACCGGGAGAGGTGGGATCGCCGTCCACGAAGATCGGCAGCTTGTCGACGAAGTAGCGGTCGGTGACCCTACTGGAGTTGTGAGAGACATAGCGGCGCACGGGAAGGGCGGACACTGGAATTTCCCGGTCGCTGGCAAAGTAGGCGACCTTTTCTGACTCGGTTTCAAGAAACCGCTTCCCCCGATGCGCCAGGACGAAATCCAGGCACATCAGCTTGCGTTTCAGTGTGAGCGGAGCTTTGTCCCTGCGATTCCGGTTGTCGGTCTGGCCTAGCCGGTTGTAGATCTTTTTGGCGCGGATGTGATAGACGAACTTGTTCAGGTGGTAGCGCGTGAAGGTCGCATGGCGCTTTTGGAGGAGCTTTTCGATGAACCGCTGAGCATTGCCGCCGCGCTCCTGACCGAGGAACTCCGCAAACTGGCGGCGCACAAAGTAGCCGGAGTGGATCGCGGCGAGAGCCAGAAACCCGGCTTCATTCGCATCGTATCCAAAGCGTTGAAAGACAGAGATGGCTTCTTCCATCACGGTTCAATACCTCAACTTCTGAGCAGTTCGGCGATCAGATCATGGTCGTCGAGGACGGCCGACAGATGCCCGGAACGTGTGTCGGCATACACCTTGAATCCCGCCGCGGCCTTGGAACGAATGTGCGCGGCGCGGTAGTTTTGCGTGGCCAATTCGAGATCGACATGGCGTGCGGCGCCTTGGGCGTCTTCGTACTCGACGCGCAGGTCGGGAAGGACCAGATGTCCATCGACTACGTGGAGGCCATTTTCTTTCGCGATTTCCTGTTGGCGCTCGGCATATTCGAGAGGTGGAAGATCGTGAGCCTTGGCGAGTGGAGAGTAGGCCCGCTTCTTCAGTTCGTAGTCGAGGACCAAGCGTTGAATTCGTCCGCCTTCCCGCTCGATGCGTTCCGTTTCCGCCAGATACATTCTGTAAACCCCGGCATCGTGGACGATCTCGCGCGGCTTCACGAAGCCGGAGTAGAGAGCCTGGGGGTCTCCAGTCTGGTCTCGG
This sequence comes from Bryobacteraceae bacterium, assembly GCA_049518655.1. Lineage (GTDB taxonomy): Bacteria > Acidobacteriota > Terriglobia > Bryobacterales > Bryobacteraceae > Palsa-89. The sequence goes on from JBEKRO010000002.1 coordinate 149,364, forward strand.
TCCGAGCGCTTGAGAAGCGATTTCCCGCGCCGGGTCAGCGCCAGAAAGGTGGCAGTTTTCCCGCGCGCATCGGTGGCGATCGTGCGGCGTTCGAGCAGACCCTCGGCCACCAGGCGTTTCACGTCCCGCTCAAGGAGGCTTGCGTGTCCGGGATATCGTGCGTGTTCAAGATCTCGAAGAGCCACTGTGCGGAACCGGCCGACATCGTTGAGAAGGGTCCGTTCCGCGGGTGTCATCCTGTCCGCGCCACGTGATCGGGTGGAGCGGTCGAATTCGGTATCCTGGCGGTCACGCGAGGGGCGCACCGTTGCCGGGTCGATCGATGCTCGACCCAATCGCTCGGCGTCGCGCGCCGGATCGTAGCGCACTCCCCGGCGTTCCTGAAGGCCTTTGGCGGTATAAGGACGCCCCAGTTGCGACCCCTTGACTCGAACATGCCGGAATTCGTAGACCATGCCATTCCAGCGTCCGTTGGCCTGGATGCTCGCTACCGGGGTGACGTCCTGGCGTTCAAGTCGATCCAGAAACTCGGAGACGGTCGGTTTGTCCTCGGCGGCTTGGTCGATGATGGTGCGAAGCTCCGATAGCGCCTCCTCAGGAGGTTTTCTTCGCCGGTCTTCGGCGTCTCCCGAGCCGCCGCCCCGTCCCTGGGAGAGGGGCATGCGTGCCTGCGATTCAGCTTGAGGTTCCCGATCACCGAAAGCCCTCTCGTCGTATTCGAATCCGCGGCCCATGGAAGTCTACTCACTCAATCGGCGCGAGAGTTCCTCGGAGATGCTCTCACCGGTCCGGAGCTGTTTCTCGATATGTGCCAGTTTGCGGCCCGTCTCCTTGAGCAGCAGCTTCCGGACGATCAGGTACATCAGGGCGAAGAGATTGAAGAAAAGCAGGCCGGCAAACAGGGTAATCACGCGGCCGTACTTTTCAAGCAGGAGCGTGCGGTAGGGGATGAGGAAGGCGCATTCCTGGAGCAGCAGGAAGCCGATGGCGATGAAGATGATCGTTGTCGCAAAGAAGATGTTGGGAATCATGACGTGCGTCGCGGCTACTGGAAAGCCTGATCCTCCCGGAAGTAGGTGATGGTCAGTCCCAGCGGATTGACCGGAATCCACGCATTCGGTACGCGGTCCCGGACCACAAAGATGAAGCTGGCAACGTATTTTTCGCGACGCGTCTCGCGATGGTCGGCCCTGGCGTAGTAGATCTTTTCAAAGTCCACCGTGGCCTTGTACGGCGGCTGGCGGAGGTCTTCGATGGTTACGTTCTCGACCTCGATTTCGATCTCGTCTCCCTCTCCGGCCAGGAAGGTCTCGATGAGCTTGGATTTTTTATTGGCCTCGATGATTGCATCGGCCAGGCGCCCGTCCAGGAAGTAGAGCGATCGGGAGTAGCTCTCGCGCACCGTTGCGCTTATGCGCCCGTAGTGCCGGGTCACGAATTGAATGAGGAAGTATTTCACCTCCGCGTCGCGCGGTTGGTAGGTGAGGCCGTCGTATGAGACGGCCTCGGCCCGGCCAACATCGTTGATACGGATCACCAGCGGCTTAAAGCCTCGGAAGGCCTGAAGCGTCCGGAGGCTCGTAAATGCGAGGGACAGGCAGGCCACGGTCAGGGCGAGAAGGGCGACGCGAAGCTGCCGGTTGCTGACCAGGAGGACACTGTGCTGCTCCAGATAGCGCTGCGCGCCACGTGTCTGGGCGGGTGGCGGCAACATGCGATTGGCTTCGAGCGATGTCATCTTCACTGACCTCCCTTAGAACTTCGGAACCACACTCTCTCCCGATTTCCCGGCGAAGATCGAGTTCACTAGTGATGGGGTCTTTACGATCCCGTAGGTGAACGCGAGCAACAAGAACAAGAGCGGCAGAAACAACAGCGCCATGTTGCCCGAATCGTAGGGCGGCGGATGGGAATCGATGAAATGATTGAGCAGGTTTCCCATGACGTAGACATAGGCATTGGCGATGACGGGATAGAAGGCGTACTGCATCAGGGCCTTCAGCCAGTTCCAGAACAGCCACTCCATCTGCGGAACGATGAAGAACGGGACAAAGAGCGGTCCGACGAGTACAGTAATCGCGGCGGCGATATAGCCGAAGGCGATGATGGCGAAAGCCGCGGCCTCCGCCAGTGCGATGGCGAGCACCAGGATGGCAAAGTGCAGGATTTCCAGGGCGCTCGCAAAGATCATGGTGGGGCTCTCCATGCTCAGATACATGGAGTCCAGGCGTTGCTTGACCTGTTGGAGAGTCGCGGCGTTGAGTTGATTCGCGAGGCTGGTGCCCTCGTCGGTCACGAGCCGGTAGAAGCTTGTTCCGATGCCGGGGATCGGCGTCGAATAGTACTTGATCATGGCGTAGCCGAAGGCGATGGTGAGCACCAGTGCCGCGAACTGATCGAAGTGGAAGCTCCGCCGGCCGTCGGCGCTCCCCAGCGCCGCTTTTGCGCCGAACCAGACCAGCAGAATGATGGCGAACCCGCGGAACAGATTCAACCCGATGGACTGGAACAAACCCGAGTTCGTGTTCATCAGGTCGCTCAAAAAAGCAAACAGATCGGTCATGGAATCCGGTGTACCCATGTTTCACCCCGCGCGGAAACTTCCTCTTCGTTTACGGTTGCCCGGCTTCTACAGCCGGTAGCCCAGCATGGCGCTGGTCCAACTGGACGATTGATCGCTCAGGACTGCCTGGCCCTGGCCCATCAGTTGAATGTGGGAGTTAATGGCTTTGACCTCGGCGTCGCGCTGGCGCTTGGCTTCGACGAACTGCTGCTCGGCAAGGGCGGTCAGCAGCTTATTCGAATCCTGCCCGTTGCGCAGCGCAATGACGTTGGCGGCGTTGATCTTTTGAAGCACGGCGATTTCGGTGTTGTAGTCGGGGTTGGAATCGAACGAGTCGTCCTCCAGACTCTGGATGGCAGCCTCGACTTCGGACGCGTTGCTGCGGAGCGTGCCGATGGTTTCGATGCCATCCTCGTTCGCGCCGTCGGTCAGCTCGATGGTGGCATAGTGCTTCCGCAGCCGGTCTAGCTGATCGGCGGGAACGTACGATAGAGCCGCCCCATAGGGCATCAATTGCTCGGTGGCGCTCTGATAACCGCCGTAAACATTCGTTCCGGTATTGATCGCGCCGATCCATCCGCCAGTCGTGCCATAGGTGTTGGTGGCGGCGGAGAGGAACCACGGAGTGGGGATGGCCCGGAAGCGCGCCAGATTCCCTGGCAGTTCCTTGGCCATCCAGAGCATTTGATTGTACTGGTTGGTGATCATCTGGTAGGTCTGGACCAGTTGGTTGTATTGCTGAATGAGCTTGCTGACTTGGGTGATCGCCTCCAGGTAAACCGAGGAGTCGAAAACGGGCATCCCCAAGCCAAAGAATTGGCCGAAGATCAGCCCGGTTCCCAGGGTGAGGGAGGCGCAACATAAGAGGATACGTTTCATGGCAAATTCCTTTCTTTCAGTCGATTCAATTCAGATCTGGCCTTCACCGCGGGGCGGTCGCGTGAATTGGTGCTTGGGCCGGGATTCGATGGAGCCCTCGCAGGAGCAAGAAACCGCATTCGGCGGCAAAGGCGAGAAACACAACAATGAATGCGATGATGCCGGTCATCTTGAGCCAAAACAGTACGGGCGACAGCCGCCGGAGCAATAAGAGTCGAACGAGCATATTTGGAACCTCCTTCAAAAGTCGCTCGGGATTTGATGCCGGTCGTAAGCGGGCAGCATCAGGTCATCGGAAAGAACGACTTTGATGCGTTGGCCCTCCCGGATGGTGAACGTAGGCAGCACGTTCAGATACTTGTCGAGAATTTGTAGCGAGCTCTGCGAGAGGCTCGCGGAAACGCCCTGCCGGTAAGCGTCCAAGCTGGATTCGCTGAGGCCGACGGTGGTGTTGATATTGGACAGGCCCGCGATCGCGCCGATGGCGAGCGAGACGCCAAAGATTTCCGCATAGTGATGATTCACCTGATCGCGAAGGCCGGTCTCGCCAATCTGACTGAGGCCTTTGAACTGGTCCAGGCTAACGGAATAACCATCCGGCATGATGAGGCGGTGGAAGACAACGGCGAGGCGCTGCTGCCCGAAGGCGTCATTTCGTTTGACCTCACCAAGTACGCGCGTACCCTTGGGGATCAGCAAGTGCTGACCGTCGTGGGAATAGACATCGGTAGTGACCAAACAGTTCACCGGTCCATTGAAGCTGCCTTCGAGGCGGTTGGTCAGGACCGTTTCGACGATGGTGCCCTCGAAGAGGCGGTATGTTTTCCCGCCTGCCTTCTGAAGAGCCGGATCGATGTGCTCGCGCTGGAGCGAACGAGTTCCGTTTTCGCGGGCGGAATCCGAACCGCGCGGCTCTGCCGGTTCGGCCCCTGTAGTCTCGCCCTTTGAAGATGCAGCGGTCGTGGTTGCGGACGCGGCTGGTAAAGATGACGGTGATTCGGCAGGCGCTGGAGACGGCAGCGGCACGGCCGGTGCCGCGTACGGCCAGTTATAAAGGAGCGGAACCTGAGGCGGGGTTCCCGCGACCGTCGCTGCCGCAGTTGACCGTGGCATCTCGGATGTTTGTTTCGCTGCGCTGGCCGGTTCAGCCGTCGCGTCCCCTTCCTTTCTGTAAGTGAGCGCGATATTCGAAGCAAACAGCGATTGGTATTCGCGCTTTTCTTTTTCCGATTCGATGGCGCTCTTGTCGGGCCGCGCAGGCGGTGGAGGATAGGCCGGCGGCATGGCTACCGGACGTACTGGGGCAGAACCGCCGAGCGCTGGGGCCGCCGTCGCCTGGTTTGCGCCCGGCAATCCCAGCGCCTGCTTGGTTTGTTCCAGTTGTGCCTGCTCTGCGGCCAGCTTGCGCGCTTCTTCATCGATCCGATTGCGGTAATCCTGGATGCGTGCGAGATTGGGATCGATCACCGTCGTTTTTGGCTGGGCGTTCGAGGCTTGCCTGGAGCTGTTTCCGCCACCGCTGAATGCAATCGCTCCGACCATGATTACGGCGATAGCCAGGATCACGTAGGTCTGCATATTCTTGGGCAGCAGTCCAGCGGGTCGTAGTGACCGGTCGCGTATTTCGCCACCCGGCTGCTGCTGGGGATCGGAAATTTGGGTTGGGTCAGGCATCGCTACTCCTCGCGAATGAAGTTAAGTTTCTTCTTGCCGATGGCGAGATACCCGCTTTCCAGCACTTTGGGGACGACATAGACGCCGTCCTTGAACTGGAACTGGATCAGATTGGGTTTGCCATCCTTCAGCTCATAGACCGCCGGGGCTTCCTGTGGGTTGGCGTGAATGTAGGTGAACTTGCCGTCGTTGTAGATGGCGGCAACGCGGAACAGCTTGTCGTTAGCCGGAAAGCGATAGCTGAAGTGAACTTTGGATGGATAGTCCGATCGGACCTTGCTCACTTCTTGATCGACCGTAGCTTGAGCCTGCGCCTTGGCATCGCGCGCCTGCTGCTTGGCGATTTCCATCTGCTGCCGATAGTCATCGACCTGCGTGGCCGAGACGAACTTTGGAGCGCCGCTGATGGCCGAGAGCATCGATTCCTCCTTGGGCTCCAAGAAGATCTTCAGATCCGGCTCCGTGCCTGGAGTGTCGGAGATCTCGCGCAGAACAAAGCTGTAGACGTTGCCGGAGGCCGTAATCAGATTGAGATTGGTTTCCGATTTCTCCTTCGCCGGTTTTACATACGCGAAGTTGGCCGTGCCGTTCACGATCCAAAACTCCTTGTCGCCGCAGGTGTAGTCGAGGATCGACTCCTGCTTCGGCAACACGATCAACGTGGTGTATCGGACTTTCGCCTTGACCGGAACAACATCCTTTTCGCTGTAGGCGACGACGCGGGCTGCAAGGGGATCGTTTACCGTGGCAGCCGGGGGCGGCGGCGCTTTGTCCGCCGCGATCAGGGAACCACAGGTTAGGGAGAGAGACAGCAATGCTACTAAGGTTCGATTCATGATTTACTCCTTGCGAGTACTTCGAGACCCTGTTCGAATCCGAACTGGGCGAAGGCCTCGCGCTTGCGTTGGTTGTCATACGGGCTGTTGGTGTAGATCCAATAGCCCTTGGGATCGACGTTCAGGTTCAAAATCTTGGCGAAATCCGGCCGCTTCAGCAGGATCTGCTGTTTCGGGATCAGTTTCGCGATCATCTGCGATTCGGTGATGTTCAGTTTGAAAATCCGGCGATACCAGTCCTCATCCATTCCGGGATTGGCCAGAAACAACTTGGTCGGACAGCTCTCGACGACGATGGGCAGGATTTCCGATTGCTCCAGGTCCTCGCCTGATTGCGTGGCCATAATCAGCGCGGCGTTGCGCTTGCGCCAGGTCTTGAGCGCTTCGACGATATAGAGCCGGGTCGTGGCGTTGCGGAAAAACCGCCACGCCTCATCCAGGACGAACCACTTGGAGACCGTGGCCTCAGCGACATTGTGAATGGCGGCATTGGCGCGATGCAGAATGTAAAACAAAAGTGGCTCCAGGACTTGCGGGTACTTGTCCATACCCTCGAAGTCGAACGCCTGGAACCGCGCGAACGTGAGATTGTCCTCCACGTTGTCAAAGAGCGCTCCGTATTGGCCTTCGGCGGTCCACTTATAAAGCTGCTCGGCGAGGGGCTTTCGCACCATGCCCAACAGCGACCGGATACGGCGGATCTCCGCGGGCGCTTCGTACAGGTTGCCGACGGCTTCATACAGATCACGCTCGCCCGCGTTGTCCATCTGGTAACCGTTCGATTCGATCAGGACCTTGAGGAAACTGAACAGGAAGTGGAGATTGTCCGGCGTGGGCGCGAGCGAAAAGGGATTGATGGTGAAGCCGAGTTTCTCAATGCCCACCTTTAGGTAGGTGCCGCCAAAGAGCTGTGTCGTCGCCTCATAGCTGCCACCCAGATCGAAGATGCAGGTGAACGGCTCGTACTTCTGCAGGTGCGTCAGCAGGAAGTTCAACAGAAAGCTCTTACCGCTGCCGGTGGCGCCCAGGATCAGCGTGTGGGCGATATCTGCGCAGTGGAGATTGAAAAAATAGGGCGATCCGTGGTCGGTTTCAAACAGCGCCAGGTATTCCCGGTCGAGATGCCGGTTCCATGCTTCGCCGGTCGAATGTCTGAACAGAAACGCCAGATCGGCATGATTGGAGTTCATCAGCCAGAACCGGCGGAGATTGTAAAAGCTATTGCCAGGAACCGCCGCGAGCCAAGCGTTGAGCAGATTGTAGCGCTCATCGAAGAGCGCGGCGTCATGAGTGGAGAAGACCTTCAAGCATTCGGCTACCGAGCGCTCCACCCGCGATGGATCGAGCCCGTAGATAATGACCGTCAGGCTGAAATGCCCGAAATAGTGGCCTTCGATCTCCATTTCCCGGAGGTTTTGGCCCAAGTCAGCCACATGCGCAACTTTGGAATCGTCGATCAGCATCTCCTCCGGTCCGTTCGGCTGATCCCGCCAGCTCGCATAGTTCATCAGCGACGCTTTCGAGTTGAAGTGATGGCGGCGTTGGCTATTGATTGCCTTCCGCATAGCGAAGTTGTCCTCGCGCTTCCACTCGGATACGGCAATAAAAGTTGAAGGAAGTTCCTGAAGCGCCGCAAGCTGATTGGGGAAGGTCTGGGCCGGTGGCTCCTTGAGCGTCAGCACACGGACGTAGTAATCGTCCAGCAGAAGATGATTCCGGTGGCACTCCAGGGCGGAGGAAGTGAGTTGATAATCGACATTCTCCTCGGCGTTAAGACGCATGACGTCGGATTTATAGGGCGCGTAGTTCAGCAGCCGCGCGAACACACGGAACGCGGCCTGCGTGTCGAGGAGTTCGAGGCGAGTGATATCGCGTAGCTGCACAACAAAGCTATTGACCTTGTGCGCAAGCGCGGTGACGGCCTGCGCAAGGGCGCCTTCAAGCAGCCGGAGGCTTTTGTCGCGGGACATCCATTCGGCTATGGCAAGGTGGGGCTGGCGGATCGCATCGCGCATGCGATCCGTGCTCCGCTGCCCACCCAAGCCGGCCTCATAAACAACGACCAGAAACAGCTCAACCGTGTACAGGGCGTCTGCTTTTGCGCGAAGATGCTCGATCCGGCTTCGAATCGCCTCGTGGACCATCGGGTTTGGGTATTCATGCTGTGGCAGCACGGGATGATCCCGCTTCAACATGATCTGGTAGATTCGGAAGGGGCCGGTGAAAATACGCATCGCGGCCTCGAATCTGCGCGAGATGTGATCGATCTCTGGGTGGTCCAGGCATTCATGATCGACCCCTCCGAGCGAAAGTACTTGCACCAAGTGGCCACCCTTGGTAAGGAAGGTATGCTCGTCAACCACCGCGTACAGGCTGATGAGGCCATTCATTGCCCCCGCCTCGCGGTACTCTTTCGTGATGTCGCTGAATCTAACCATGGATGGCCTCCTGAAGTGTGCGGACCATCGTGAAACCGAAAGCCTCGCGCTTTCCGGGGTCATACAGCTTCCGGAATTTCGAGGAATTGAGCAGGATGCGCAGAATCTGAGAGTCCGTGGCGGTCGCCCAGCGGGCGAAGGCGTAGAGGCTTGCGAACATTAACAGCCCGCTCAACAGGGACGCGAAGAAGTTAAAAGTGGCTGCCCCCATGATCAGGGCGAGGAAAAACAGCCGCCGCTCGGCTCCCCAAATCGTGAGAGGTTTGTTGACCGATTTTGAGACACGATGCAGGTTCGGCTGGTTCAGCTTCGTCTTGTCGGAGAAGGATGGATTGGTCATGAGGGCAGCCTCCGCGCGGAACTCTAGATCTTCTTAGGGAAACAGCCATGCCATGAAGTTGACCGCTCCAATGGCCATGCCGACGCCGAAGACGATGCCGGCAAGCATACGTTTCGATTGGCCTTCACCGAAGGCGAACATCAAGCCGCCCACCACGATTGCCACCAGCGCAAGTCCGCGGGCAATCGTTCCGGTAAAGGCGGTTTGAAGAACCTGGACGGCATTGTCCCAGGGATCGCTCTGGGCAAAGGCCGGAACGGAGGTCAACAGAAGTGCGGCGGGCAAAAGGATGCGGGTATGACGGCGGATGGCGCGCGTCAGATCTGGGCGCCATTTCGGGAAGCGGTTTAGATTCATCGATCGTCTCCTTGGGGATTTGCCCCTTAATGACACGAGATTTCACCGTGCGGAAATGTGACACTCAGATTCGGTCAAAATGTGTTCGCATTACGCACCCACAACACAGCATTGAAAGCTAATAATCCGGGACTACAAAGTCATGGACGGCGCTTGACAAATGGGGTAGGTTCCGATTGTGGGGTCGTCGTGTCTTGGCGACTCGCAAGCCTACCGTGCCGGCGCGCCCCACTATTTTTACGACGATGCGAGAATACTTATGCTTTCGGAACTCCCCCGCCGTTGCAGTTCCGACCCGAGATTCGTGCTCTGGGTCAGCCCTGTCGATGCTCAAGGAATCCCCGCCGATCCCATGTTTCTCCAGGCAGCGGAACGGATTGGTGGCGATTTTATCAACTACCGTGCGCGCGACATCAACGATCCGTCGCGCGCCCTCGAATTCGCCGAACGCGCGGTGTACTTGGCGTCGCGTGCGAAAAAGAAGCGCCCGGTAGAGGACGCCGTCGCCTATTTGTTTCGCACGTTCACGAACCTGGTGGATCGGGAAATTGAGCGAACCCGGCGATTCGTGTCGCTCGACGACGATCTTCTCCGCGCCATCGGCAGGCGACAGACCGCGGAGCCTGAGGCCGAAATAGAGAAGGCGATCACGTGGCGCGAAACCCTCGATAGTCTGGACCCGACCATGCGGTGGGTGCTCTGGCGGCTGTACTGGGGCTTCTCAGTCAACGAGATCGCCGCTCAGCTTGGTATTTCGCCCAATACGCTTTCCCAGCGCATAAGCCGTACCCGCAAACACCTTAAGAAACACCTTAAGAAAATACTTGACCGGAGCCCGTCGGTGGAGGCAAGATCAGTCGATGCCCCACAATCGCGTAGAGGGGTCAACTCACGAGGAGCTGACCCAGGAAGAGGTCTTCCGTTTGCTGGAGCAGACGGCGTCCGAAGACCACCCCAATCCTGATAGGCTCGGCTGCCCGCCCGCCGAGACGTTGACCGCTTTCGCCCGCAATCCAAGAGAGTTTGCGATCGAAGATCCGATCTTTGAACATTTGTCCAACTGCTCTCCCTGCTTCCGGTTTGTACAAGATCGACGCGGCTGAGGAGAGAAAGGCGGCTCCCTTTCGAGAGCCGCCTGAAGGCTACGCCTTAGCACCCTTACTTTGGGTTTTCCGGCTTCGGCCTTTGCCCGAACCCGGTTCCTTCCGCCGCTGTTGTTGCTTCTTCAGCTTTTCAGCCAGTTCAGCATGTATGGCTTGCCGGAGTGTTTTGGTGTTCACCCGATAGCGTTTGGCGACGGCCTCCAACCGCTCCGCGCCCTGGCTCGAAAACGTGTTGAAGGTCGCGTCCAACAGGGCCATTCCCAACAGAAGGCGGTTCAAACCGGCTTGGTCGGTGCCGCGTAGCTTGGCTTCAAACGCGGAAGCTGAGTCCTTCTGAGACGGCTGCTTGTCTTTGCCAACCGGCCTCATCTCCTCCGCAACTACGGCCCGGTATTCGTGGGATAGCTTCCCGAAGAATTCCGTGGCGATCAGTTCCAGGTCGGCCTTGGTGGGTTCGGAGACCTTCTGAAGGATCGCGGAAAGAATCCGTTGCCGCGCTATCAAGTCCTCCTTCCGGCGCTGATCTTCTTTGCGTTGACTTGCCCGCATCTCCTGCTGGGCCTCTCGCACCTTTTGCGCCTCGGCGTGGTGGACGGGGCAAGTCGGTTCGGCACAAATCGCGAGGGTCCGGCCACGATCCGCGCCTTCGACGACGAGGCCTTCCGTCACATGAGGACACTTGGTCTGTGCGGGAGAGTGGTCCGCTTTGGCCTTCTTGCCGGGCTTGGCGGCGACGATCTCGGTGTAATGATTGCGGCTGAGTGGACCACCGTTTCGATGGCCATTCCAGGATGTCGTGATCTGGATCAGCTTCGGGTTTTGCTCCATGGACCGCGCGACGTGAGCGTTGATCTTCGCCTGAAAGCACTCACGATCCAAACAGGAGTCGCGGTGGCTCTCGGGAAACAGGAGGGCATTCGCGCCCGTTCGCTTTGGGCAGTCGTGACAACTCCCCGCTTCCGGCACAAGTTCCGCGTCCTTTCGGTCGAACGGTGCCGTCCGAAGTTCCATGAGAATGTTGGATTCGATCCATGCCGCGAGTTCCTTCACGGGAACGAGAATCGGCGTCTGGCCTTCGGTCATCCAAACGTTCCGGTAGGACGCCGTGAATGCTTCGGGCTGATGGGCTGCCGGAAGCTTCGCGATGAGAATCGCGTGGCCAATCGTCAGCTTGTCCGCGAGGAACGCGTCCGCGATGGGCGGGATCAGTTGCGTCAACTGAATCCGGCTGACCACGAAGGCGGCGGGCTTGCCGATCTTGGACGCAATGGCTGCGACATCGTAGTGCTCCCGTAGCATCGCGGTAAAGGCGTTCGCCTCTTCAAGAGGGTGAACGTCCTCGCGTTGTAAATTCTCAACGCATTGCGCTTCGAGCACCTGGGCGTCGCTCATCTCGACGATGCGCACGGGGATTTCGGGAAGCTCCGCGATCTTGGCCGCGCGGAAACGGCGCGATCCGGCAATGACTTCGAACTGGCCGGACTCCAGGTGCCGGACAAGTAGCGGAGCCAAGATGCCTTGCGACTGGATGCTGACTGCGAGTTCCTGCATGGCGGTTTCATCGTAACGGCGGCGGGGATTGGTGGACGATTCCTGCAACTGCATGAGTGGCAGATCGCAATACGGAGAGGCGATGTGATTCTGTTGTACGTTTTTCATGGTTCTGTTCCTTTCTTCTAGTGGGTTAGAGTTGCGGGTTGACCGCCGTTTCCCTGGGAGCTGATCGCCCCTAGGATCTCGGCGGAGGTTTGCTGGACGAACGTCAGCGATTCGGCAAGCGTGGCCTTGTCGCCGGAGTGAAGCTGGATGTAATCGGAGCTAGACGAATTCACGTCAAGCCCGATGGCGCTGGACACGACAAACGCAACGGCCTCGGCTTCGGTCTCGCGGATGGTATGAGTGGTCTTGATGCGGCGTTCCGTGCGATGGAGTAGTTCGTGTGCGGTCTCGTGAACCAACACCGAAAAATGTTCGGCAGGGTCAAGGCTGGGAAGAATCGTGATCTTGCCGCCGGACGACATGCCCTTGGCCGGCCTGATCTCGTCGGAGTATTCGAGAGCGATCCCCTTCGTGGAGAGAAACGCCTTCAGGTGCTCGGTGAAGTCCTGCGGATTACCCTTAGTGGTGGCGAACTCCGGTAGCGGATCGCCTTCGGTCTGGCTCACGTCGAATACATGCGCCGCGCGGAACCCGAAGAGCCGGGTGTGCGCGTCTTCGCTGGGTTCCTCTTTGGCCTTCTTCTTCCCCACCATGGGGGCAAGAATGACGATGCCCTTTTCGCCCTTGCGGACGTAGCGCCGGAGTTTGAGCCATGCGTGGAAACCCGCAATGTGCGTCGCCTGGGGCCGTTGGCAGTAGATCAAAAGGCAGTTGCCCCAACTGTAGCGATGGAAGCGAGCCATGACCGCGAGATAGTTTTTGAGTGCGTCGCTCTGGCCCTGCTCCAAGGCCTGCATCAGCCGCGCGATGGCGTCTTCGCTGAGTTGTTTGGCTTGCGCGGTAGTCATGGTGTGTTCCTCCCGGTGGACGAAGTCCCTCTCAGGCGTGCTAACGCCGCACGCCCTGTGGACTTCCTCGATAGAGAAGGTGGCCTCACGCGGCCACCTCCTGAGCAGCGCCGCCCGCGGGCGCGGAATTGCCGGGCGCATGAGTGCGGTCCAGCTTGAGGATCGAAGTGACCCGGACTTCGGTGATCGACTTCTTCACGTCCGGGGCCTTCTTGCCAGTGCCTTTCTGCGTGTACTCGCGAGTGCGAATCTCGCCTTCGATCTGCACGTGCGCGCCCTTGCTGAGAGTCGCCGCGAATTCGCCTAACTTCGCCCACACAATGCAGCGATGCCAGGTCGTTTCGCTCTGGCGATCTCCGGTTTCGCGGTTCTTCCAACTCCGCTTGGTCGCAAGCGACAGCACGGTGAAGGAAGTCTGGTTTTTGGTGGTTTTGACTTCGGCGTCTTTGCCGAGGAATCCGATGAGAGTGGCTCGATTGGCGTACATAAGTGGTTCTCCTTTTTCTGCTCCCGGTGTCTGTCGGGGCACGAAACAGCGAGCGGAGCCGCTCCCAAGAGCGAAGCGGTGAGCCGGAGTGCATTGTTGGGGGCACCGGACGAGATTCCGGTGAGCGAATGCGAACGGACCCGCAGGGCGGAATCTCGGCTGGGGGAGCCGACAAAGCAGAACGCAGGCGAGCGCAGGGCGCGGCTAGGCCCTCAGGCCGTCAAGCGAAGCAGTGCCCGACAGACCCGGTGAGCAGATTTAGGAGGGGAACCAATCATCGCCGGAGAGTTCTCTCAATCCATTCCGACGTGTTGACGCTGAGGTCTTTCACCAAACCAACCATCCTGTTCACGGGGCTGATGCTGACAAGCGATGGATGGCGTGAAACCGGATACCAGATGCTCGAATGGTCGGTTCGCTGATGAGAGGGTGAGTTGCACGGACGGCTTCCAAGGGCCGCGTTCGGGATTGGAGCGAGTTCGATTCGTAGCTATCGCAGAAACGGCAAGGAGGCCCAGTCCGAGAATCCCGTCGATCAAGTCCGACGAAGTATCAACAAGCGTGATCCGCGCGTCTGGCCATTCTGCGGCTTGCGGTCGTCGAGTCGGGACGCGTCACACCGTCGGGAACAAGGAACCACGGGGGGAGAAAGATTCCTGAACGATGACTTGCCCTTTTCAGGAGGGCCATACATGGCTCAGACGCTACAAATCGACGCGATTTCGGCGTCGGCAGTAGCAAAGGAAGGTGAAGCTACGTGATCGAATCGGTGAACTCGATGTCGGGTACGATGGATTCAATCTGGCGTTGTGCCCGGTCGATCTTGACGATCGATGAGACGCGAATCTCAGAGACACGGTAACGGACACCGTCCTTGTCGAATTCCCGGTTGCGAAGAGAACCTTCGACCTGGAGATGAGATCCTCTCTTGAACGCCGCAGCAAAGCTGGCGAGCTTTTGACCCCAGGCAACGCAGCGATGCGTTTCGGAGTGCGACTGCCATTCGCCACGGCCGTCTTTCCAGGATTCTTTCGTGGCAAGGTCGAGGACTGCGTAGGGACGCCCATCGCGGGACGCCCGGCTTTCGGCATCCTGCGCCAGATAGCCCATCAAGGTGACCTTATTCAAGTACATCGGAACCGCCAGTACAACCCAACCGCAAACGCAAATGAGGCGTATATGCCGTTGGCTTATATGCGCCACGATAGCACCATCGAATTTGCCCCCGCAACGTCCAAAGCGGCACATCCAACCGGTCGCCCTCAAAGAGAAGGCGGTCGGTGTCGTGCTGCGCGAGTTTCGGGAGCAAGCGGGCCAATCGCAGGAGACACTAAGCGCCGAATGCGGCTTCGACCGAACCTACATCAGCCGTGTCGAACGCGGCATCATTAACCCAACCATCAGCCGTCTTTGGAAGATCGCAGACGCGCTCGATGCGCCCTTGAGCCAAATCGTCAAGCGAATGGAAAGTTGGGTTACCGAAGGCAAACCGCGTGGTTGATCCCAGCGAGCGTCATTTGCCACGTAATTCAGTCTGATCGCAGTCTTAGTTCCCCGACGATGCACGCTCCCGATTCGACCACCCCTTCTTGACATCGCCGACCGCCAAAGCCCACAATTGCCATAGGCGAACAAAAGGCGAATCCTTATGGCTATGGCAGCATCGGCGCGTCCTCTCTCTTCCTTTTTAGCAGAGAGGACTCCTCGCGAATTTCAGGATCTAACCCACGGGTTGGCGGCGTTGCCGCGCGGGACGATCTGCGAAATTTTAGGGGAACCATCGACCGGGCGAACGGCATTGGCGCATTCGATGCTGGCGACGGCCACGCTCGGGGGAGAAGTGGTGGCGGTCGTGGATAGCCATGATACTTTTGATCCGGCCTCGGCACAGAAGGCTGGCGCGGACCTCGGGAAACTGTTGTGGGTGCAGTGTGGACATCGTTTGGAGACGGCGCTCCGCGCGACGGACATGATCCTGCATAGCGGGGGATTTGGACTGATTCTGCTGGACCTCTGCGACATGGCCCCAGCAGCTCTTGATCGAGTGCCCGTTTCCTATTGGTATCGCTTTCGCCGCGCGATCGAACACTCGCCGACGCTGATGCTGATTCTCGCGCGCCAATCCGTTGCCCGGTCGTGCGCGACCCGGCAATTCGGGTTACGGCAACAGACGGTTCAATGGCGCGGCGAAGCTCCGTTTCAGACGATGCGGTGCCTAGCGATGGAAGCGTCTTCAAGAAAACCGATGGGCACCAGTCCCGTGAGCATGGAGGCGCGGGCAGAGGAGTTCGCGGAGGTTTGACGTGTTCGCCTGCCTGTTTGGAAACTCGCCCCGGCTGGCGGAACTGGCTCGGCAATTCTCTCCGCTCGTCGAATCGGTCGCAACCGACACGGTTGTATTGTCGATCACCGGTCTGGATCGGCTGATTGGAGACGAGCACCAGATTGCCTCCGCGATTTCACGCCGGGGCACGGAGATGGGCCTTGCGGCAAATCTCGCGATTGCGTCGAACCCATCAGCGGCGGTTTTGGCGGCGAGGAACATCCCGGGAGTCACGATCATTCCCTTTGGAAAGGAAGCGGAAGTGATCGCTTCTCTGCCCGTCGAAGTGCTCCCGGCAACCCCAGAACTGCATTCGACTCTCTTGCGTTGGGGAATCGACACGCTGGGCGATCTTGCCGCGCTACCGGAAATCGGTCTTTTCGAGCGATTGGGGGAAGAGGGGCACCGGCTGCGCCTGCTCGCGCTCGGACAAGGCGAGTCGATCCTGGATATCCGATCTCCATCGCCCGAATACGCAATCTGGCAGGAGTTCGAAGATCCAATTGAGTTGCTCGAACCGTTATTGTTCATCGTCTCGGCACAGTTGCAGGAACTCACAGGCAAGTTACAACGCAATGGGCAAGCCACCAACCGCATCACTGTAAATCTTACTCTCGACCCCGGCGAATGCCGTCGCGTTCTCGACCTGCCTTTTCCCATGCGCGACGCGCGGGCGCTGCTCAAGCAGATTCAACTCGCACTGGAGGCCGATCCACCCCCAGCAGCCATGATCGCTATCAAGATCACACTCGATCCGGTCGAGCCTCGCGTTCTGCAAAACGGACTGTTTCTGCCCGCCACGCCGGAACCCGAAAAGCTGCACACGCTGCTCACGCGTCTGCGAGCGCTCGCCGGGGAGAATCGCGTAGGCTCGCCCGAAATTCTCAACACGCATCGACCAGACGCCTATCGCTTCCGTCCTTGCGCGTTCGAGCCCAGCGCGCCCAAAGACGCGGCGCGAGCGGCATTGTGCCTAGCGTTCCGTTACTTTCGTCCGCCGGTAATGGCGCAGATCACTCGCCGTGATGGTCGATTCCAGCGTATCGTTTCCGAACGTGTCTCCGGCGAAATTGTCCAAGCCGCTGGCCCTTGGCGCACCTCGGGCGATTGGTGGGCCGCTACTGCCTGGAATCGGGACGAATGGGATGTGGTGCTGGAAGACAGCGCGATCTATCGAGTCTATTTTGCTGCGCAACAGTGGTTTCTCGACGGGAGCTACGACTGATGTACGCCGAGTTGCATTCCCGCTCGGCCTTCAGTTTTCTGGAAGGCGCGTCGCTGCCGGAAGAGTTGGTGGCGGAATGCGCACGGTTGGAGATTCCGGCGATAGCGCTCGTTGATACCGACAATCTGAGTGGCGCACCACGCTTCTACAAGGCTGCGAAGACGGCTGGCATTCGTCCCCACATCGGCGCGGAGATCACCGCCGCCGCAGGTGGACGATACGTGTTGCTGGTGGAAAATCGCACGGGCTACCAGAATCTATGCCGCCTGATTTCTACCATGAAGCTGCGCTCGGCCAAAGGCACGGCGGCGGCGACCGATGCCGAATTTCGGCAGTTTGCGTCGGGGCTGGTCTGCATCGCGGATGGCTCGCAACCGGTGGAAACGCTCGTCGATATCTACGGCCCCGGCAAGGTCTACGCCGAACTGCAGCGGCATCTGGACCGTAGCGGAGAAGTTCGCAACGAGTGGGTGAAAGTCCTCGCCGCAAAATGGGAGCTGCCGTTGATTGCTACCAATGGCATTCGCTACGCGCAGCCCGCGCAACGCGAGTTGATGGACGTGCTCGCCTGCGTCCGGCACAAGACCAATATCAACGAAGCAGGCCGACTGCTTGAACGCAATGCGGAGCGCTATTTGAAGCCAGCGCACGCCATGCGTCGTCTCTTCGCACGCGAACCGGAGGCAATTGCCGGAACACTGGAACTGTCGGCTCGCCTGCAATTCACACTGGCTGATCTTGGTTACGAATTCCCACGCTATCCCGTCACTCCCGGCGAGACCATGGACTCCGTGCTGCGAGCCCACACAATGTCAGGTGCCTTCGGGCGCTACGGTGCGCATCACGAAAAGGCCTATCGCCAGCTCGAACGCGAACTGAAGTTGATCGAGCATCTGAAGCTAGCCGGTTACTTTCTTATCGTATGGGACATCGTGCAGTTTTGCCGTCGTGAAGGGATTCTGGTGCAGGGGCGCGGCTCAGCCGCCAACAGCGCGGTGTGCTATTCGCTGGGAATCACCGCTGTCGATCCCATCAAAATGGAGTTACTGTTCGAGCGCTTCCTCAGCGAAGAGCGCGGCGAGTGGCCCGACATTGACCTCGACCTGCCCAGCGGCGACGATCGCGAGCGCGTCATTCAGTACGTCTATCAACGCTATGGCAAGCTCGGCGCGGCGATGACGGCGAACGTCATCACATATCGGAGCAAATCCGCACTTCGGGATGCTGGCAAAGCCTTAGGCTTCGACGACGAGGCGCTGGGGCGCCTGACGAAGCTGTCCACGCGCGGCGGTTGGGAGATGGAGCACAGTTCTGGCGCTTCGCGCGAAACTCCAGGGGACAAGCGCGCCGGCCCGCTCACCCAGGAGAAACAGTTTCAGGCCGCCGGACTGGATGTTACGGACGCGCGAGTTGCCAAGCTACGCGAATTATCACGCCAGATTCTCGATCTTCCCCGCCACCTCGGCCAGCATTCTGGCGGCATGGTGATCTGCCAAGGCCAACTCGATTCGATTGTTCCTCTCGAACCGGCCACCATGCCGGGCCGTGTCATCGTGCAATGGGACAAGGACGATTGCGCGGATCTGGGATTGATCAAAGTCGATCTACTGGGCCTGGGCATGATGGCGGTACTCCGTGATTCGATCACACTGATTCGCGATCACTATCAAGAGGAAATGGATTTGGCGTATCTGCCCGCTGACGATCCCGCCGTCTACACCGCACTTCAAAAGGCCGATACTATCGGACTGTTTCAAGTGGAAAGCCGTGCCCAGATGTCCTGCCTGCCCCGCATGAAGCCAGCGAATTTCTACGACATCGTGGTGCAGGTAGCCATCATTCGCCCAGGCCCCATCGTCGGCAAGATGATGAATCCTTACTTGCGGCGGCGCGAAGGTTCAGAAGAGGTAGTCTGCTTGCATCCGTTGTTGGAGCCGGTGCTGAAACGAACATTGGGTGTTCCGCTATTTCAAGAGCAACTGCTGCGCATCGCGATGATCGCCGCGGACTTCACCGGCGGCGAAGCCGAGGAATTACGCCGAGCGATGGGCTTCAAACGCTCCGAACAGCGCATGGTCGATATCGACACGCGCCTGCGCTCTGGCATGACGAACAAAGGCATCCTTGGCGAAACGCAGGACACCATCGTGAAGGCGATCACATCTTTCGCGCTATATGGATTCCCCGAATCGCACGCCGCCAGCTTCGCGCTCATCGCCTATGCCAGCGCGTATCTCAAGTGTCACTACCTTGCAGCGTTCACGGCGGCGATGCTAAACAACCAGCCGATGGGTTTCTATAGCGCGCTCACGCTGCTCAAGGACGCACAGCGCCACGGCCTACACTTCCTGCCGGTAGACGTGGAGCAATCCCAGTGGCCATGCTCCATCGAAGCGCGCGACGAGCAACTCGCAGTGCGGCTAGGATTCAACTACGTGAAGGGCTTCAGACGGCAGACCGCAGAGGCGATTATGGCGGAGCGCGGCCAATCGCCGTCTGTCAGCATCCCTTTTGCAAGCATTAATGACTTGCGCCGCCGCGTTCCGCAAATCTCGAAGGACGAACTGAAAACACTCGCCGACCTCGGCGCGCTTAATCCCATCGGTCAGCAGTCCCGTCACCGCCGCGACGCGCTGTGGCAATCCGAACTCGCCTTGCGGCCAGTGGGGGAACTGCTCGAAGACGCACTGCCGCTAGATGCACCGTCACCATTGAAGCCGATGAACCCCATCGAACGCCTGCAGGCAGATTTCGCCAACACCGGATTCTCGATCGGCGCGCACCCCATGCGTTTTCACCGCGAGCAGCTAGACCAGATGCGAGTCGCAACGGCGGCGAAAGTAAGGCACCTACCCGATGGATGCTCGATTCGCGTTGCCGGCATGGTCATTTGCCGCCAGCAACCGCAAACAGCCAAAGGGTTCGTCTTTCTCAGCCTGGAAGATGAAACCGGTATCGTGAACATCATCCTGAAACCGGACGTGTTCGCGCGCCTCCGCGTGACCGTCAGTCATGCGTATCTGCTGGTGCACGGTGTGCTGCAAAACCAGCGCGGCGTTGCTTCGGTCAAGGCGCTTGATGTGCGGCCATGTCCAGTGCCAACAGGCGCCAGCGTCTCGTCACACGACTTTCACTGAAGCACGTCGCGATACTGTGACCGACTATACTCCAAGACGCTGCCTGACTTGACGGGTTGCAGCGGGAAGGTTACCCCGAACGAGAAGCTCATTCACCACGATAAGCTTCAGGTCGTCCGTCTGCTCCGGCAACTCTCTCAACTCTCTTAAGGATGGCGCGGCGGGATGATCGTTTGTCAATGGGCCAGAAAGGGCGACTGCAAAACGCTCCCCAGTATCGCTGACCGCCAGAATCGGAACTGTCACTTTGCCGGGACCCGCAACGGATAACTCCACGCCTGCTTCAAAAACAACGCCGTCCAATCCTTGCCGGAGAAGATCGTTGTAAAGCAGAGTCGTGGAATTCTGTAGCCGCTTCGCGTTGAAATCCGGCAAGTGGTTCGTCAGCAGGTATTCCACCAACTCCGCGCCGACATGCCGGTCAAGTAGCCTATGCTCAATCTTGTTCTTGAAGCTGCGCAGACAGCGATAACAGGATGCGTCGCAGTTCTCCGGGCATGTTCTCATGAGCTTCAGTGCACGTTGGAACAATTCATTCCCGCATTCCACCAACTGGCTAGCGAACCCGGCACCACCAGGCAGCGTGTCGTAGAGAAAGATCTCGGCCTTCAAACCCTCGCGGCCCTCGGCTGTCAGTGACGGCCTATATTCGGCCATCAGTTCTCCCGGCTCGATCTCTAGTATCTGGCTCGCGGCTTTGGCTAATGCTTCACTAACAGTGCGCAGAGCGACGTCGGTCGGATACTGGCCCGGCCTTAAGCGTAGCGGCGGCTCCACGCTCATCGAAAACAGTGCGATGTCGGTAATGAAATCGGTGCCGAGCACGATATGCCGGGTGGGGCCTACACCTTCGCAGTTCGGCTGTTTTTCGTCTGGGTACGGCTTGCGGTGGGGAGCGGTAAGCAACGGCGTTGGATCGCTACTGGCTTCGATACGCCCGCATTTTACACAGTACGAGTAGCCGTCACGCTTGGGTCCGGTATTGGATACCAGCAGATGCTTGCGTTCCTTTAACACTCGGATACGGTCGTTTATCTCGGTCCATTTGGACTCCTCCGATGGGGTTTGCATCGTGAGTTTGGCGCGAGTGGCGTAGCTTGTCTCGGGCATGTCATCGGGTGAGGTCACTTCCTCCACTTCAACCGGATGGGCAAAGCCCGGCGGACGCAGCCAATATCGTGCCTCGCCGAAGGTATTAGACGAACCACATGCCGGGCAATCCTGCTTGTCACCGCGACCAATCTCTCCGATCTCGAAAGTCCGTGCAAACCCACACGCGCTGCATTCACAGTAGAGCCGCTTTTCTTCCCACGCCCGGAAACGTTCGTCCGGCATCACGGAATACACGGCACCCGAGGAATAGCATTTCCCCGATATCCAAATCTGTTTGCCGGGGGCGTATTGCGAAAGGGCAATCGGTAGGCCCTGCGACGGCGCAAAGCGCATGATGGGGCGGAAACGGCTTGACCTGGCGGTATCAAAGACATGGAAGGTCGCTACGTCCGTCGGGAATGCGTAACGCGGAAGTACGCCGCGATAGAGCAATCGATCAAGCAACTGACCGCTGTTTGGGGTTTGGTTCGGATTCTCCGCATCCTCTTCTGGAGCGTCTTCGCTGGAGTCCGAATCCTCGCTGTCTTTGGGTTTGGGTTCCTCTTGTGGAAGGAACTCAATCGCCGCTTTAATTGCGGCGATGCAATCCGTCTTCAGTTCCGTAAGCAGTATCGAGCGGTCATCCGATGAAAGTTCGCTCGGCATCCAAGACGCAACTCTTGCTTGCAGCGCCTTCTCGTTGCCCGATAGCCAGTCCGCCAAATCATGGATGTTGAGTATGGCCGTTTCCGAACGAAAGCCTGATACGCTGCCAAGCACCGAGAACAAATCGTGCGGCTGCGTGGCGTCTACGTCGGGTAGTCGGTCCTGATGGTAGTTCTGGAGCAGGAAAGCGCGGATGTGACGGCGCGTGATTTCGCGATTGTCGAGCGTGAGCTTGGGATCGACCACGTCGCCGCGAATCATCCCGTCGGGCTCGGCAAAGTAATGTTCGTCGTGGCTGTCGGCACTACCGAACGCAACCACCGTTGCGACGGCGTTACCTCGGCGTCCGGCGCGACCTGATCGTTGCTGGTAGTTGGCACGGCCCGGCGGCATGTTTCGCAGAGCGACACCGGACAACGCGCCGATATCGATACCAACCTCCATCGTGGTGGTGCTGGAGAGAACGTCAATCGCGGTGGCGCGACGCGCTTCCTTGCCCCATGCGGGTGCTACATCTTGAAAGAGTAATTCATTCTTCTCTGCCTGCGAGAATATGTCTTCGTTTTGCGGGGCATTGAGCTGCGCCGTGTGTTCGGCTGCGATTAGCGCCATCGGCTCTTTGGGCGGCATCGCAAGAGCCGCCATTACCGGCCTGCGGTAGTAGCCCTTCCTCGCAAGAAACACGGGGTCCTTCTCGGGATCAAGCGTGCCTACGTTCTCGCTTCCGCAATCGAGGCAATGTGGCACGCCTGGTACCGGGCGGTGCACCGATTTGCAGGTGGCACAACGCATCCAGGAACCTTCAAAGAGCAGGGAAAGGTCGCTACCCCGGAGTTGGTATTCGCCGCCCATATCGGTTGAGAAGAGCGATAGGAGTTCGGGAGTCCATGTATTGTTAAAGAGCTTCCTTGCGTTCTTATCCTTGATCACGATGTCCATGGCATCGAACTTGCCCTTGCCCTTCTTGCCCTTGACGCTCACACCCTGGATTCTGGGACGCTTCCACCACGATGACGGCATGCGACTAAGCCAGAATCCGTAGTTACGCCAGCAGCGAAGCCAGGCGCGCGCCAGAGCAACCTTGCTCTCAGGCGTCTCCACAAATCCAGGAATGGTTGGAAGTTTCTCAAGCTTCGCGGTCAATTCGCTGCGTTCACAGAGGGAAGCGAGTGCAAGCGCTTCAAGTCCAAGAAATCGATCTTGCACGGTAGTGATGATGTCTTCGAGCAAGGCCTGAGGAGGATTGTCGGAGCGCATCTTGGTGAGAAGAAATAGCAGGCCGTGGTCGGTTTCCGCGCTGCCGTCCGAAACGGCGAGTTCGACTGTATCTTCGGCTGCGAATGTTTCAGCCGCCTTTAATTCTGGCCTCAGACGCACGCTGAGCGTTTTCGAAGCCAGGAGTATAGCCAGATAGAGGTCGTCTAGGCTGACGAGCGGCCTCATCATCGAGACGGCCCCCAGACGCTTGTACCCCCACGCGATCAGGGAGCGCAGCGAATCCCTGGTCGAATACATTTGCAGGTTCGGTGCCAGGCGCGCCGCCACCTGCCGGGAATCCGAGAAGACCAGCACCTTGCGTCCCCTGAGCGGAGCAAACCGGCTGGGCTTGTTAGCGTTCGGGGGCTGGATTTGAATCTGCTTGGCTACCAATGCCTGAAAGGGCTGATCACCTTTGGTCTGGTGGTCTTGTACCGTCGATCTGCCGAAGCGAGACACCTCCCCGCAGCACCCGCAGGGAATGAACTGGCCGCGCGCTTCCAAGCTCTGATCTACGTCACCATCGTCATCGACGGGCGGTGTGGTTCGGTCTTGTCGCAAATAGACGGTGCGCATCCGAGGTCCGTGCTGGTTCGGATTCACGCGCCCGGTTTCAAGGTCGTAATCGGCAGGCTCGGCAGGACGGGTTGGGCTCGGCTCTTCAAGGAGCATATCGAGGGGAAGCAGTGGGCTTGTCTCGCCCTCATCCATCCGCAAGCGACGGCCAGGTTCAGACCAAAGGGCGGAGGGATTGTCCACATCATCGGTATAGGCACGGGCGTAGGCGGTACCGCAAAACCGACAGGTATAAAGTTCGTGGACTCGCGCTCCGCAGTCGCACCGCTCGCGCGGTTGGCTGTACATCTTGCCACAGATGCCGCTTCGCTCGTTCTCGGTCACTTCGGCGCACGCTGCATCCATGCACACCCACAAGCCAGCGAGTCCACGAAAGAAATTGTGGATACGGCAAGGCAGCAGGCCGGGACTTTTTGGATCGATTCGCGCCATGCTTCCGAGTGCCATGAGGACGGTCGCCGCGGCGTCGGCCTCAACGGGTGGCGCATCCGGGAATAGCTCACGCCCCAATTCCTCCACAGGCCGCGCTTGCTTCATGGTGTTGTTAATCAGCAGGCCAAGAGCCGGGAATTCTGATAGGGCTTGGTATAAGCGGGCTTCGAGTGTCCCACCACGAGGCACGTGTCGATATTCAAAAAGAGGAGTGATCAGAGTGGCGCGATCTTCGTCACTTTCGAGACTGTAGAATTTGGCAAGGTCAACGTCTGATAGAACCTCAGCGTCGCGTTTTGTCCCCTGAGCGGCGTGCGGCCTCCAGGCGAAGTCGCCCTGAATGGGCACAAAGGTCTGGGCCGGCAGGCCGGTGAGCTGTGCGCCAAATAGCGGTGCGTAGTTTGCATCCTTGAAGCTTGCGGTCGCGCAGATGGCCTGCAAGCGTTCGGGAGGAATATTCAATCTGTCTCGGAGCCGCCGAAGCAGGAGACCAACCTCCGCGCCTGCCGCGCCTCGATAAAGATGCGCCTCGTCCAGGACAATGAGAAATTTCTCGCTCGGATTCTTCTCCAGCCAATCGCGCGTCTGATCGAAGATGGGCCGCTCGATAGGCCGCATCAACATGTATTCGAGCATCGAATAATTCGTCACCAGAAGGTCGGGTGGCGCAACTTGTACTTCACTGCGTGTGAGCAGTTCTATGTCACCCGGCAACGTGACGGCGCGCCGGAATGCTCCCGTCTTACGATCCTGCCACTCCGTACCCTTGTCACCGAACCATGCGAGTAAGTCGGGCTTGGCGGGCCATTTTCCGCGAGTCTTCAATTCCTCAAGCAACGTCCTCGCTTGCTTCTGTTCGTCTGATACAGGCCCTTGCGCCAGACGCTGTATCTCCACATAGAAGTCGTCGAAGGCCTTCAGTTTCACGGAATCTTTTTCGCGCGTCCTGATGCCGGCGTAGGGCGTGCGACTTGTGTATCGCGCAAAACGCGGCGGTCGGTTGGCCCACCCGTTAAACAGGGTTACGATGCGAGGGTCGCCAAAGAGCGCGCGCAAACGTCCTAGCTGGTCGTTCACCAGCGCATTCATCGGATAAAGGATGAGCGCTCGAACGGCAGCTTGGTCGCGAAAAGCCATTGGCTGGCTTTCGGCTTCGTGCGCGAGTTTTCCCAGAATGGGGAGAAGGAATGACTCCGTTTTACCGGAACCGGTCCCCGTCATGACGAGAAGGTTCTTTCCATCGACGAGGGTGTAGCGGATAGCCTCGGATTGATGCTTGTACGGCGGGTCGTAAAGCAGTGCGGGGAGATTGCCTGCTGGCGCGGAAAGAATGGAGTAGGCCTTCAGCGCAGATGGTGACAAGCCCTTGATGGCGGAGTATCCTTCGCCGCTCTGGTAGCGCGGCGTCGATTCGATGTAGGGGATCTGGTGAATCACCCCTGGCCGGTCAAGGAGCTCCTTTCGTTGCTCGATCAGAGGCGACGCACTGATGTGATAGGTCGCTTCGATGTAATCTCGCAGCGCACCATGCAACTGTTTTATCGTCTCTTGAATCGTTTGCATCATGCTTTGTCTCGCTCTTCAATTCTCGCGTGCCAGCCACAGTGTCTCCCGAAGAAATCCCTCCTCGGACGGAACTTCGCGCTGCGGTATCCAGTAGGTGAACAAACACTTTTCCCGAGGGGCTGGACGACCGAGAACGGCCAGGCGTCGCTCAGCCCACAGCGGTAAGGGCGAAAAGAAATCCAGGTAGACCCCGTCCGGTGCTGCGCGACACATATAGGTCTGCCGTATTCCCAAACCGTCGTCGATTGCCATTTGGAGGTGCCATGCGACATCGCACCCGCGCCAGCGCATTCCCTTTATGGGTAAATCGAGGAACTTGGTCACCGCGCCGCCCATGACAGCAGCGTAACCCCAAAGCGGTGCTCCATGCGCCTGCGGCCTGCGCGCAACGAAGTGTCCATTTTGGTCGGTGGGATTCACCCAGCGACCGGCGTAGTAATGGGCGTCGCGGGAGGGATCGAGAATCAAGGCGTCGGCGATGGCACCGCTCGCGGGCTGCCCATGGAGCCGCTGGAGCATCGACTCTCGCATTTGTTCGGCGGATTCTGTCTTGGGAGCCTTGAGCCATGCGGTCTTGGAAAGTTCAAGCCATCCAAGGTCGCGAAGAACGGACCGCAGGTTCGCGGAAGGTTCCGGCGTGAGGACTCGCAGCAAACCCTCATGAACGATGCGCGCGGCAAGTGATGCTGGCAGGGGCGTAACTTCGTCCGGCACAATACCAAGCAAGAAAATGCTGCCGTCGGGCCTCTCGACGAAACTCGGCGGCGCTGCAAAGACCCACGTGCCCCTGACGGTCGGGTCATCGGTCGTCACCTGATTCAGTTCGAGCAGGTCGCCGCTGATAATCAACCTGTCCGCTAAGTCGGCGAGCCGCTTCTCGGTCAAATCCCCGTCTTCCACGAGATACTGGAGTCCTTCCAGGACCGACGCGATGATCGTTGAGGGCGCGCACGGGCAGAGGATTCCTGCGGCACGCCGGAGTAACGCCGCGAGCATGGGGTCGTCGATAAGGTCTGCATCGGCAGCGGACAGGCCCAAACTCTCACGGCTTGTCCTCAGGACGCCTTCGCGTGAACTTTCTTCGATCACCATTTCCACCTCGGGAACACACCACCAAAAGGTCCGGGCTTCCTGCTCGCGGCAAGCAGTGCTACCAACCTTGCGCCGCGTAACAGCACGCTCTTTTCTTTAATCTCTAAGAGTAATCCGTCAAGTATAGATTGCGGTATCGGAGGTAATTCGTGAGGGTGACTGGAAAACTGTAGAGCAAATTCACACAGACCTTGGTCTGTAGAGACTTGATAGCGAGCCGCAACCCCGGAAAACCAATACTTACCCGAGCTTGTTCCAGCTTCCATTCGGTCGTATTCGCGGCCTAAGACAATGGGAAATGCGGGCGGGCCACCGACCGATCTTTCAAGCGCCTGTCTGTCGAGTCCCGAATGCCTACTTGAGAGATAGGCGGCCTCTGCATCCGCCCAGCGTTTACCGCAGAGCCGACTATACAGTTGGTTGACCAGTCGTTCAATAACACGATTGCGCCTGATGGCGACGAGCGGTCCGAGCAGCCGAGCGTCGCTCCAAAGCGTCACCGCTTCGAGAATACTCGTGATGGGGAAGGTGTCACTCTCAAGTCCGAGCATATCTGGCTCGATCAGAAGGTCTGCAAAGCCATGTCCGTTTGGTGGGATGCTGATGTCGATTGTGTCTTGGAACTTCCCATGCCGAGCCTCGAATATCCCGCCGGGCGCTGGCACGTCAAATCCGGCCATCATTGTCTCGGCGTCGAGGTTAGTCGGTATGGCGGGGCTCCGAAAGCTGAAGAAACGGCAGGTGGAGGCGTCGTCGCCACCGGCATCGTCGATTAGGCGTACCGTCGTAGCCCGATGGGTGTTTCGGCACACCCACCGAACCGGTTTTACGTC
Source organism: Bryobacteraceae bacterium (assembly GCA_049518655.1). Lineage (GTDB taxonomy): Bacteria > Acidobacteriota > Terriglobia > Bryobacterales > Bryobacteraceae > Palsa-89. Next base: position 176,747 of record JBEKRO010000002.1, read on the forward strand.
GCGCTCCAGGCGAAGGGCGTATTCTCCCAGTTCGTCACCGCTGACCAGGAAGCGACCGGAAGTCGCTTCGAGGTAGGTCCATGTCCGACGTTCGTCCTTCACGAATGGCTGGAACTTCTTGAACCATTCCGAGGGCGCAACCGGCAGATCAAAGGTGCCGATCTGTTCAGCGAGTAGCTCCTTCCCGCTCGCCGTTTGAAGGCTGATCGTACACGTGACTTGGTGTCCTGCCGGACCCAGAATGCTGACGCCTACGTTGCCGTCCCAAAACCCATCCAAGCTAGGCGCGTCCGAGTCCAAAGAGATAGCAAGCCCGGCGTGTGATGTTGTACCGGGAATCCAGGGTTCGGGTTCCCGAACGTCCAAAGTGATGATGCCTTCCGCTGGAGATGATGTGGTTACGCCGGGCATATAGCCTTGGCGCGCCTTCACCAGAAGCGTGTGCCGTCCGGGCGGAAGCGGTGCCATCTTCACAAAGACCGGAGTGCCGACGCCGGTAGCCTTAATAAGCGACTCTTCCCCGCTGTCTAGGCGAAGGCTATAGGCGTCTACGGGATGGTCGTGCACGATCCCGAAACAGGGCGCTTCGGTCGTTAGCCATTCGCTTCGCCCTTCGCCGTCGAAGCCACGACCGGAAAGTCCGGCTGGCCAAATGCGTACGGTTCGACCCACCTGCAAGCCCCATTGCTGCAATGCCTTCATGGTCTCGAAAGAGACAGTGGCGGGAATGGAGAGAAGGACAGCATGTATTCCAGTGCAGTCCACCTTGCACGGCGCAAGAAAGGAATAACGGGAGGTAATCTCAGCCTCGCTGATCAGGATATATTTTCGGCCAGGTCGAACCATGCGGCCAGCAATCTCGCGGGCGAGGCCATCGCCTCCGATCCGGCAGAGCCAAGTTGGTCCGGTGGGCAGCCGGGTTTCACGGGCGATCCACTGATCCAGGTCCGGGTTTGGCCGCTCAAACGTCACAAGCGGTGTGCCCGCGCCGGGCCAGCCCTTCAGTACTCTTCTGCGGGAACTGGAAAGTAGCCAACCGCTCGGTAGCCAGGTGTCGCCGGTTCCAGTGATCTTACATCGGGAACTGCGCAGCAGCGCGTGGAGGTCGGGCTGGGACCTGGCCACACTTGCAAAACTGGGAATGTCGATGACAATGGACCACGTTGAGGCTGTCGATCGGCGAAGCATCAGCGTCGGGCGGATACGCAGCGCGTCGCGCGTTGCGTTGTTGTCACCTCCGTGCTCCGCGGCTCGGTCCATCGGTGCTTCGCCGGGCCCTCGCGCCGCGCCCTTCAAGCGGTCGGCAACCAGACGCCGAGTCTCCCCCAGCCATTCACGGGTGCTTTGCACCTGTTCAAGATCGGCGACGAGCCTTTCGAGGGTTTGAGGATAAATAGGGCTTTGGCCCTCCACGGTCCTGTCGCTCAGCAGCGCAAGGACGATTCGACCTGCGAGTTCCTGTTGTTGGAGAAATTCCCTGAACCGCGACGAGGCGTCCCAAGCGTTGGCGGCGAGGAGTGAGCCGACGGCGCTCGGACTTAGGGTCTCAAGATGCGCAAGTTGGTAGCGCAAGTCATACAGGGTCTTTGCAAATTGCCATTGAAGATACCTGGGCAGGATGGCATGGGTGATTGGCCACGCGATGATCGAGAACCACTCGGCCCACGGGCCGGACGGTTTAACGCCTTGGTAAGTGGTCTGGAATTTGGAAAACCACGTGCGGAGTAGGTTGCGGCGAGTGGAGGTGATCGGCTCCCGCCAACGCGGTGTGCGCTGCTCAAATGAATGCCAATATTCATCGCCGTCGTAGTCATAGCCCAGTTCTGTCGCATACGCGACCCAGACGAGCCAATGTCTTCCCATCCTCCACCCTTCCGCCAATTCGGCGTGCAAGAGCTCTCTGATCTCATCGAACTCGTCTTCCGTCAAGCCGTGCTCAAGGGCAAACAATGGAAACTCTGAAAAGGACCTCGCCGATGCGAGTTGCGCGAAATGGCTCTCCAACCGTTGCTGACATTGATCGAGAGACATCGCCATGAGAGTCATCTTACGAGGGGTTAGCCCAGTTTGCGAAGCTTAAGCGGAACCTCAGCGCGCGGCTCCCAAATGAGCGCCTCGATGCTTTCGCGCTTCCAGAGCTTGAACTCGGGCATGCGCTGCGACCGGGGGAGCATCCAGCGTTCCACAGCGAGATTTGAGACGTCATCGGCAGAAAGAAGGGATGACAAATCAGGTTTACCTTTTCCGCTGCGCAAAATCTTCAAGGCATTATCGGCGAGCTGACTCAAGAATACTTCCCGCTGAATTCCGTGGCGGAGCAGATCGTCGTTAAAACCCAATGCTCCAAGCGCAGCCCGGGTAGTGCGCATCCGCCAGTTCGGGCCTTCACCGAATTGGTGCTGGTCGGCGTACGAATGGCCGATCTCACGGAGGTAGTCGCGAAGGTCCGCAAACAGGCTATCGGGGATATGGAAGTGTCCCCAACCACCCGTATAGCCGATAGGACTGAAATATTCCATTCCGCCGAGCTTCAGCCGGTTGTATACCGAAGACCGCCCCATGGAAGAGGATGTTGTGACGGCGAGCAGCCTGGCCTTCTTCTCCTGCCCTGAAATGATGCCGGTGGTCTTTCCGTAGGCCTTGGAAAAATGGTCGTAGACATCACGGCTGCGAACTAAGCAGGCGACGAGCTTCCCTCCAAGAAGTGCGTTGTAGGGCGGGAGCGCACCGAGAACATAGGCGTCCATGATATTGACGAGCCGTTCTCCGCGCGCTTTTACGTCCCAATCGATAAGGTTGTCGCGAGCCGATAAATTGAAGACGGGGTCACCGATGGCGATGATGCCGATCAGCTTGCCATTGTGATTGTCCCAGACGAGGAATCGCAGCCTCCGACCGAAGCCATTGGATACAGGCACCGACCATGTCAAGGAGGCAAGCCGAAATAAATCGCCTTCCCATGATTTGCTGGATATGGGTTGGAGCACGGGCGAAATCTTCGCAGGATCTACGTCGTCCCCCGACGCGAAATGCTTCATGAGCTTCGGTAGACGTTCGGAGAGAAACGTTTGGCTGGCGGCCAAGCGATCATTTCGTTGTGCGCCGTGGATGGTGCGCACGACATCCTTCCCGGTGCCTGGAGGTAGGAGCGAGCCATCGTCGGCCTTCTGAAAGCCCAACGACTTGAGGTGGCGTCGGAAGCGTTTCTTGAGCGTCGCCTCGCGGGTGGAGACCGTAATGATTGCCTTGGTGTTCTTTCCCATCATTTCTCTCAATCATCCTCTGGTTCACGGCTATTCTTCTTACGTCACTCGCATCACTTCGTCTCCACCCAAACGCCGTGACGGCCAGAACATGGCCATCCGTTATTGTCTTTGTGTGCCCGAAGAGTGGCATCCCGCTTGGAATGCTCGAAGCGCTTGCTGCACCGGCTGCACTGATAAACGTAGATCGGCCCTGTCCTGCCGGTTGTTCGGGAGGGCGCTGCCGGTTTGAATGTTGTGATTCGCGGTGAATACGAAGCCGGCGCAGCGGAGATTGGACCCATCGGTGTGAGTTCAATCGCGTAGCGTGGCGTGAAGCTTTGCTTCGTTGCCCGAACTGCGACGATGCGGTCAACCCGGTAGCTTCGATGTCCTGTACCGTCCGCCCGCAGGGCATGAAGAAGGATATCTCCAGCCTGCGTGCGTCGCATGGAGTACGGTTCAATGATGCGGGTACCGCGAATTCCTTTTTCATCCACGTAATCGAGTTCCACACGTATGCGGTTTGAAGCGGCGAAGCGAATGATTTCAATCGGTGCCGAACTCGCCATGCCGGGGATCGAGATGGAACCTGCTGGGGGCCTGATGACGACATCCCCTGCTCCCATCGGATACGCCGCGAGAACGGCGGGTTGTGTTCCTGCTTCAAGCCATGCAAACAATGCTGGAAGTTCGCTCCAGAAAGCATCTACCGGCGGCAATGCAGGAAGCTGGTGGTCGAGCATGACGACCCAGTCCGCCTCAAGCTCTTCACGCAGGAGCGAGAGCACCGCGAGAGTCGGGAATGGAATCCCTTTGAAGGCGCATTTCTTCGACAAGGTGTCATGGATGACTGGGGCGGCGGGATGAAACTCATCATGCCGGAAGAGATTGATCACGTCGTAGAGATCGCGCGGACGCGCCCGCTCGGCCAGCGCCCGCACCTTTTCCGCGAAGACCTCTTCGTAGCTGTAACAACGCGCATGTATGCCGTCGTCCGTGCTGTCGGAGTATGGATGCGATACCGGCCGACTGACCGGCGGCAAGACCAACACCTCGTCGAGTGTGAGGTCGAGCTTGATTCTTGGCAGGTCACCTGACGCCGGAGCGATGGGACCGCGATAGGAGATTCGTCCTTGCCCGGCGGTTCGCCCTCGTCGATTTTGAAAGACCTCGAAGTAAACCTTGTCAGGCGGGAGTTCGATGCCAGTCTGCTCGTAGACCCATGCGCCAATTTCTCGAAACGTCGATACCAGGAAATCGAGAGTCAGATGCAACTCGTCCGACAACGTGAAGTCAAGGTCTTCCGAGAAGCGGTACGTCTCGAAATAGCATTTCTTGAGGCACGTCCCGCCTTTGAATACCCAACTGTCCTTGAGCGCAGCATGATTAAAGATGCCCGCAAGTAGCCAGCCCAAGACGTAGTCTTTTTCGACAACGTTGGGCAGCAGGCCAAGATTGCCTGCGCTAGCAAGAAGCTCGCGGCGATCAATCATGCGGCTGCTCCCTGTCCCAGGTCTTTGGAATCCACAGCCGCCACGCCTTTACGAGACGCTTGCATGGCAAGGCCGGATCAAGCTTTGCGTTGCCTTGAGTAAGACGCTCCCTGCATGACTGCACAAGCGGTTCATTGCCGGGCTGCTGAGACATGAGGAATCCGAGTCGCTTGAATACTGCTCCATTGCCCAGCATTTCGCCGTAGCGAATGAGCGTATCGGTGCTTGCTTCTGAATCGCGCAAATATTTTTGGAGGCACTGATTGACGTGACGGATGCCGCCCCCTGCCCTAGGGTCTGCCAGCATGTCGATGATCGTGCGGTGCTTGTCGGAAATTGCTACTCGTGCTTGGCCCCGCCAGAGCATCTTGGTTCCAAATATCGCGCTTTCCGAGATGCTCGTGAGGGTGAAGGATGCCCCCTGGATGGTTTGCTCTTTCGTGCGAAAGGATCGCGCGGTGAATACGAAGATGCTGCGAAAGAGTTGCTCGGTGAAGTCCCAGTGCTCAGCTGCGGTCCAGCCGCCGATGTAGCCCGGCGCGAAGAGTACCGGAACCAGCACCCAAGGGTCTTTGAGAACTTGCTGCGTCGTGAGCGCATCGAGTGGAATGGGTGCGTAGATGCCGCGTCCAACGCGCTTAAGCCAGCCTTGGCGCTGCCACCTTGATAGGAGTTTTGCCGACGTGGACCGGTCCGTCTCAAGAGCCTTCATCGTATCTTCAATCGTGACCAAGTCCTTCGCCGTTTGCAGCACGGCGGAAAGCCTGGCGCGGGCTTGGGACGAAAAGCGGGCGGGTTCTAGAGCTTCAGGTATATCTATCATGCTGAAATTCGCATTGTGGGAGAAGTTATGCAGCTATGATATACCAACCATGTGTCCGAGTCCACCCAAAAGGTATACTTGAGGCGCTATTTTTCCATAATTAAGGACTTTGGCGCGCTCTTCATATACCTCCAGTGAGCCTCTTTGGAATAGAACGCACCTCCCACTGTAAAATCAATAGCTTAGAGGCCATACTGCACCGCCTACCGACGGTCCTGGCAGCGCACTAGCTCTTGAATTTCCGCAGGAACGCCGTGCGGCTGCACCCACCCTGGGCCTCCAGTTCCATTCCGGTACAGTACAGAGAGGCAATGGATACGGACTTGTGGCGTAGCACCGGGTGGATGCGGCGGCCGTGCCTGTCAACCCATGTGTCGTGCCCGGTTTTGCGGCCAGCATCAGCCGATCTTGTGAAAAACCGGAGAGCCACGCGACCGCCTGATTGCAAGCTGCCACTCGTGCCATCGCGGGCCGCGGTTTGCAAAATCGTGAAGGCCGGACTGAGGCAGGTTTCACGTGAAGATAAGTATCGATGTTGTTGGCCTGGGGAGGGAGCGGGCGTATGATGAAATCACATGACAGCCTATGTTCTGGGAGCTGGAGCATCGGCGAACGCAGGCTATCCTTTGGCATCGAGGCTGCTCCAGGGCTTATCCGACTGGCTTGACGGCTGCGATGATTCTGAGGATCGGGTGGGTTGGTGCCGCAATCGTATCGTCCAGGTCCGCGAAACGTTCGGATCGCTCAATGATTTCGAGGGCATTCTTGGAAGGCTCGAAGAATCCGGGCACGAGCGGGTGAAGCCAACTGGAACCACTACATACCGGCAGGACTACAAGGATATTTTCCACGACTGCACCAAACGCATGCAGGGAGAGGCTTGCGGGAATCCCGATGAGCCGGCAGAAGGGTTCTACCCTCAATATCTTCGCAGCGACCTGATAATGGCGTTCCGGGAGTTGTTCTATCAGACGGAACAGAAGCGTACCGGTTTAACCGCCTACGACAGCTTTGCTGAGAAGCGAATCGGTCCTGACTCGACGGTTATCACGCTCAACTACGACCTCGCATTGGAACGGGCGCTCATTAAGGCGGGAAAGTGGGACATCGGGAACGGATACGGTTTTACCGCTTTCGCCGACCGGCCTGTTTCACCCACGACGATTTACAAATTGCACGGAAGTGTGAACTGGTTTCAGACGCCGATGCAGGAGAATCCTCCCCCGCTCATCTTCTCGCGCGACTTGAACATTCTTGGTTATGACGGGCTTGTTGACGCACGGATCGGGCCGAATGGAGCGGCGGTCAACAATTCCGGCACGTTTATTCTGCCCGATCCGCAAAAGAAGTTCTACTGGGAGCAGTTTTGGCTGCCGCTTTGGACCGCTGCGGCTCAGCGCCTTCGTGATGCAACCGAGGTGTTCATCCACGGTTACAGTATGCCATCCGCTGATGTGAAAGCTCGTGAGCTGCTGTTTGAAAATATTAATCGGGACGCTATCGTGAATGTACATTGCCGGAGTACAAGCGACCTCATCGTAGAAGATTTTCGGGGACACGGCTTCAAGAATGTGAATTCGTTCCCGGCGATAGATTTCGAGACATGGGCCACTTCCGTTTAATCGTTATGGGCAAACTTAGCAAAGACGAAATCGAGCGACACTTCGCGGAAGACCTGCCGTACCGAACCGGGGTTCTCCTTGCACACCACAAAATGACGCGCGAATCATGGACGGCTCAACGTGGACCGGTGCAGCGGCTTAATGCTTGCTTCGTAGCATCGTTGGTGGTCGGACGGACGTATCTGAGTATGCTCGGCATCGGCAAGAGCGGCAATGCACTCGCACCGTTCGATGTAAAGCCCGATGACGTTACCTTCGAGGACATGGGTGGAACGCTTGTTGACGTATCAACGCTCACAGGGGATGAATGCGCCCTCCTGCTAGGGTTCATCATCATGGCCGATAAGGCAGGCGCACACTTTACGTTGCGGAAATCTCATCCTTGGGAGAGAACCCACGAAGCGATTGAATGGATATACCGCCACCTGAAGACGAACCTTTACGATGCCGCAAAGCGCACTGGACTAGAGCCTTGGGCTTAGCACGATTCTAACGCTGTCTCCCCGCCAACACGACACGGATGTGAGCTACGAATACCCGGCTCCACGTACAAGGGAACAAAGGGGGCCCAACTCGCGGCATCCTAGATTCTGCATACTCGCAGCTTTGCCGAACGCATTGCGGTTGCTGTTTCGATCCCGCGGGTTCACTCGTTGTAATAAGCCGCGGCAATTGCCTGGAAGGGATATGCGGATGATCTCTCCGACGTGTCACGGAAGCCGATTGACGGCCGCATCGATCTCGGCGATAGATGTCATGATCTCCTCAAAAGTAGGAACTGCGCCAAAAATCATCGGTGCTGTATTCGCGTAGTCGCGCCTCAGCGAGTTCGAGTCCCGTCTTTACGACCGGCAGCGGGATGGCCAGCCCCACGTCCCTTAGGCTGGTTGGCACCGGCTTTACCGGGCCCACCGCACCCCAACATCGACAACGCCAAGTCACGTTTTTCATGCTGGCTTTGAGGCGGGGACCGTACGGAGCGAGTTGGTACAACTGAAATGAAGAGCCGGGCGTATGACGATGAAATTGATAACTGAAAAAGGGCCGATGCCTTCATTTCGGGGTCGACGATTCCAATGTGCCTCTCCGGTGGATTTGGCGCAGCAGAAGATCCTGCATTTCATCGTGGCCCGATATCCGACGAATTGTCTCGCCAACTGAGTACAGTTCTTCCTCGACCGGGATGCCGAACGAATGGACCACGCGAGATACAGTATCGGTGGAGAACTCCTTGCGGCCGGGGCCAGCGTCCTTAACCGGTAGGGCCCGTACCACCCATTCGGTATCCTTTGCTCCGCGGATTACATCGGTTGAAGTTGGGCCTAAGAAAACGAATTCGTTTGCACGTGAGGCCCTGCGCTTCAAACTCTTCCATTCCTTTTGAGGCACGCCCAATATTGTCGATACTGGCGAATCGTAATGACGTCCTGCAACTTTGAGGCGTAGGACATCGTCCTTCTTTCCGAGGACGTTGACGATTAGCACAACAGAGCTCATCGACGCATCTTTCTCTCCGAGCCGGGCTCGCGCTTTCA
>JBEKRO010000003.1:0-139160 GCA_049518655.1 Bryobacteraceae bacterium
TTTCTTGGTCGCGTCGGCGATCTTATCCGGGATCAGCAGCCAGGTGAAGCTGGAAATGGGATAGGCGGTCTTGCCGGGAGCGTTGGTGATGGAGACGCGGAAGTCGGCTGGCATCTCTTTAGCAGCGCCCGCGGCAGCCTCGGTAACCGAGTTGAAGTCCGCCTTAACGAACGCGCCCGCAAGATTCTTGACAGAGCCGTATTCCATTTTGGTCTGGACGGCGTAGATTAACTCGACGTAGCCGATAGAACTCGGCGTCTGCTTCACTAATCCGGCCACTCCTTCATTGCCTTTGCCGCCCAACCCGACTGGCCAATTTACGGACGTGTTGGCGCCCACTTTCGATTTCCACTCTGGGCTGACCTTGGAGAGATAGTCGGTCCAGACGAAGGTTGTGCCACTGCCGTCCGAGCGATGAACCACGGTGATGTCATCGTTGGGTAGTTTCACACCGGGGTTGTCCTTCACCAGCGCCGGATCGTTCCACTTCTTGATAGTACCGAGATAGATACCAGCCAGAGTCGCGCCAGAGAAGTTCATTCCCATGGCCACGCCCCGCACGTTATAGGTGGGAACGAGACCGCCGAGCACGGTTGGAAAATGGAGCACTTTGTATTTGGTGACCTTCGACAGTTGCTCGTCGGTCATGGGCATGTCGGAGGCGCCGAAGTCCACCGTACCTTCCACCAGCTGGCGGATTCCGCCACCGGAGCCGATGGATTGGTAATTGATCTGGATATCGGGGTGCGCCTTGTGGAATTCCTCAAACCATTTTTGATAGATGGGGGCGGGGAAAGTTGCCCCCGCCGCATTGATGGTCTCGGCTGAGGCGGCCACCGAGGCGGCCGCGGCCAATACTGCTATCCAAAGCATCTGTTTCTTCATAAATCGAATCCTTCTCTCCGCTTCACTGAAGCTCTAGAAGCTCGGTATGCTACCGGGCAGCGTATACCGGATGTCGAAGTAGATCGTGCTGTCGTGCGTTTGGTCCGGGCTGTTAGGCGCAATGTACCACGGGTTACGCGTAAGATACTCGTACTGGCCGATCAAATTGATCGCGCCATAGCGCGGGCTGCCCCAAACGGTCTCGTTGAATCCGAACGTCACTTCCTGAATGGCCTTGTTCTGGCTGTTCGAAGAGCCGACATATCCGTAGCCGACGGGCTTTCCGTTGGTATCGATCTGGACGTTCTTAGGAATGTAGATACCGCCGTAATAGCCAAACCATAGGAATTTACCCGTTCTCGCTTCGAAACCATTCACGGTACCGCCGGAATGCATCAGGCTTATGTTTCCGGTCGCCCCCACAACTAAATCCGGCGCTTGGCCGAAGAGGTAACGTCCCTCGCCGTCGCCCCAGAAGTTGGTGGTGATGAGGCGGAAACCCTTGAAGATTTCACCGTTCATGCTAAAGAGGACGCCGCCGCCGGCCGTGGTGCTGTAATGAGCACTGGTCAAATTGCTCGGGTTATTGAGAATCTTGAAGGTGCTTAACACGCCCCCAACTTCGGCGTGGAAGCGCGACGTGGGATCCCAGGCAAACTTAGAGATGAAATCGGGCGTCAACTGGGGCACGCCGTTATAGATGTTGGCCGCATCCAACTGAGTCCCGGAAAGGCTGGTGTACGCGGCCGGCAGGACGGTTGACGAGCCACCGCCGGAACCGCCGATGTACTGATCGGGATTCTCGGCAGAGAAACCCCACGTTGCCGTGTTACCGAAATGGTAGAGTACGCGGACGCCGGGCTGCCGGCTCCAAGTCAAGCCCGCCATGTAGTTTACGTCCATGACTTGCGAGTAGAAGATGTCGCCCGGGAGCGGAGAAATTCCTCTGCGATTCGGCGTCAACATGCTCCAGCTTTGTCCAGCCAGAAATTCCCAGCCGCCCCTTCTGGCGTCCACCCAATAAAGGCGGATGCGGGGAACGACCGCGCCGTTGGTGACCGTGAGGGCGTTGGAAGCGCTGGAGCCCAGGAAATCGAACTCGTTATAGCCGATGAAGTGGGTGCCCTTCCAGTCTCCATCCGCGCGGAACCCGAGCCGGCTGTTCTGAATGCTGAAGCGGTCTTCGGAGATCTTTCCGTTGACCGTGTTGTTGTACGGAACGCTGCCGAAATTGCTTCCGATACCCGAGGCCGCGTTCTTGTCACGCCACACGAACGTTGCGTCCATGAAGCCGATGGGGATGATGCAGACGCTGCCCAACCGCAAATAAGGCGGCACGGAATTCGCGTCGAGACCGGCTTCGCACGGGTTGCCGCCGCCGGCTGGCGCCTGCCCACGATTCACCGCGGGGGCAACCACGGGCGCAACGGGCGCAATCGACGGAAGGATCGGCGTGGTACTCGCCACCTCCCCGAGCGCCTTATTTCGTGGCAGCGCAAAACTATCTTGGCTGTCCCGCGCCGGCACGCTGCTGGCGGCCTTTTCTATCAGCTTCTTCTGTTCTTCCATGGCCGACTTGAGAGCATCGATTTGCTTCTGCTGCTCGGCCAGTTGCGCCTTCAATGTTGCAACATCGTTGTCTGTCGAGGGGGCAACCGGCGCGGATACTTGTCCCAGCAGCGAGTTGCCTAACAGAATCGCCGAGCACAGAATTGCAGTTCCTAGCGTTTTAGCTTTCATCTTCTCCATCCCAAGTTGGGTTTTTTCAAGATTTTGTTCCAAAGCGGACGGTCCTGTATTTGTGGCCGCCTAAGGGAGAATAGCTGCACCGCGTTAGCGATAAATGACAATTGCGTTAATATCGCGTTACGGTCGGAGGGGCTCACGAAGCAGGTTAGGCGGTGGGAAGTTCGATGGTGAATTCGGAGCCTTCACCCAACCGGCTATGGACTTGGATGGTTCCACCCATCTGTTCCACGGCGTGTTTGACGATCGACAGGCCCAGGCCCGTCCCCCCCATGGCGCGCGATCGCGCCTTGTCGGCGCGATAGAAACGCTCGAAGATGCGCGGCAGATCTTCGGACGGAATTCCGATGCCGGTATCGCCGATCAGGATGCGCACCTTGCCGTTATTGCGTCGCATCTCCACCTGCACTTCGCCGTTCGGACGATTGAACTTCACGGCGTTGTCCAGCAGATTGACGAAAACCTGCTCCAGGCGCAACTCGTACCCGACAACTTTCAGATCGTCCAGCTTTTCGCACACCAGACGCACGCCTTGAACACGCGCGGCGGATTCCACGGTGCGCAGAGCGGACTCGATCGCGGACCGGATGGAAACCGGCTGGGGCTGAGCGGTGAGAGCCGTGGATTCAAGCTCGGAAAGCGAGAGCAGATCGGAGGCAATATTGCTGAGCCTGGTAGCCTGGGCCAGGATCACTTCGACAAAGCGCCGGTTGTTCTCCAAGTCTTCCAATGCGCCGTCGAGCAATGTTTCGGCGTAGCCGCGGATGGCGGCCAGCGGCGTTCTCAATTCATGCGATACATTGGCCACGAAATCCCGGCGGACCCGCTCCAGTCGCTCCAGTTGGGTGACATCGTGCAAAATAGCGAGCGCCCCGCGCGTAGCGGGCGATCCCAAGGGACCGGCCAGTACTTCGAAGGAACGCGCCCCGGCTCCAGGCAGAGTCAAGCGTTGTTCCACACGCTCGCCGGTGGAGATCACCGTGGTCATGATCTCGCGCAGCCCGGGATCTCGCACCAGCTCCAGCAGCGGTATGCCGGGATCCACCGGCAGACGGGCGTCCACGGTGCGCGCAAAGGAATGGTTGCAGAAGGTGACGCGCAAATCCTTATCCACGGCGAGCACGCCTTCCACCATGCTGGCCAGGATCGCTTCGCGACGCGCGCTTTCCAGCTTCAGACTTTCGATCAGTTCGCGAATGCGGGGCGCGGTGCGCTGGAGCGATCTCGCCAGCAGACCCAGGTCGTCGTCGCCGGACGGGAGCGATTGTTCGAAAACCGGCGGATCCAGCAAACGTTCGGCGTAGGCGCGGATCTGAAACACACGATGAGAGAACGATCGTATGAAGAGGAACGCCAGCAGGCCCGCCAGCACCAACACAGCCAAGGTGACTCCCAGCAGCGGACGCCATAGCTCGGCGCTATGCCGCGCCACGTACAGATCCATGCCCAGCAGCGAAGCCGCTAGCAATGCAAAGCCACTCCAAAGGAATCTGCGAATGATACGGCCGCTCACGGAATCTGGTGACAGTATACTCGTTCCCAGATGGTGGACCAAGCGAAGATGCTGCTCGATATATCTGCGATTCGCCGCGGCTTGCTGAAATGGTATCGGAAGCACCAGCGTGATTTGCCCTGGCGGCGCACCGCGGATCCTTATCGGATATGGATCTCCGAGATCATGCTGCAACAGACTCGCGTAGCGGCGGTGGTTCCCTATTATGAGCGCTTCCTCACTTTGTTCCCGGATGCTCCCGCGCTGGCATCGGCGCCCGAACAAGCGCTCCTCGCGGCTTGGGCCGGATTGGGATACTACACTCGCGCGCGGAATCTACAGAAGGCCGCACGCGCTATTGTCGAGTTGCCGCACTTTCCACGCGACTACGCCGCGCTGCTCGAGTTGCCCGGCGTCGGCGATTACACCGCGGCCGCAGTGGCCAGCATTGCATTCGGGAAGCCGCACGCGGTGCTGGATGGAAATGTTCTGCGGGTACTGAGTCGCATGGTGGCCGAGCGCGGTGACATTAAATCGCAGGTTGTGCGAGCGCGCCTGCGGGAGGTCGCCGGGGCTTTGCTGGATCGAAGACGGCCGGGCGAATTCAATCAAGCTCTCATGGAGCTGGGCGCTACCGTCTGCGTGCCGAAGCAGCCCTTGTGCCCGGATTGCCCCGTCCGCCTGCACTGCCAAGCGCGCCAGCAGGGAATAGAAAATCAGCTGCCACTGACCGGCGGACGTTCGAGCGCCGTCCAGCGGGAGAAGCACTTACTGCTGATCGAAAAGGGCGACAAGATCCTGCTGTGGCAACGTTCGTCCGATAGCCCGCGGCTGGCCGGATTCTGGGAGCTTCCGGAACGCGAACAAGTACCTGACGCGAAAACGCGGGGCCAGGCCGCCGGATTTCGCCATACCATCGTCAACACCACTTACTTAGTACAGGTTTATCGAGCATCGGTCCAATCTCATCCAAATGGCTTTAGATGGTTGGCCAAGAGCGGGTTAGGGGCGTTCCCGCTCAGCACGATGACTAAGAAGGCATTAGGGGGCTTAGCCGAACAGTAAGTGGGCTTAGCGCTGTAAGGTAATAAGCTGACGTAACTTTTCGCACATTCCGCAGTCTTATTTTCGATGACTCGCCTCGCATCTTTCGCACTGCTCGCGCTCCTGACACCCGCGATTTTCGCCGAAAGCGTAACACCGAGCCTTGGCTACACTGGCGCCCCGACCGATCACGGCGGCCAGAACTGCAGCACCTGCCATACGGGAAATCCCATCAACGATCTGTCCGGGTCGCTCCAGGTGACGGCAACCGATTATGTCCCGAGCGTCCAGCAGTTGATCCGCATCGTAGTGCAGAACGCTAATGCGTCCCGTTGGGGCTTCCAAATCACGATTCGCGAACAGAGCGATGAGACGTTATCGTCGGGGACATTTACTGTGCCGGATCCAACAAAGCCGGTACAAGTGGTGTGCGACGACGGCACGCAGTACGGATCCCAGGCGCCTTGCAGCAGCAACATCGCCCGGCAGTTTGCCGAACACTTGAACGCGCCCCGTGGCGCCAACGGCGCAGCTTACGAGTTTGATGTCGCGTGGATGCCGCCTTCGCAGGAGATCGGAAGGCTACAGCTCTATGTGTCCGCCGTGGCCGCGAATGGAGATGGCCTGCCCACCGGGGACTACGTCTACACCTACACCCAGACCCTGAGGAACGCCGGAGGCTGCGACTTGGTGGTAAAGCCGGTATTTCAAAAAGTGCTGAACGGGGCCTCCTTCCAACCGGGGTTTTCATCTGGGGCGATGGTCTCTATCTTCGGAACGGGTTTCCAGACCTCGGGGCGTCAAAGGACCGCTGGCTTGGGCGACTATGTAAACGGAGCTTATCCCACGGAATTAGGTTGCGCCGCTGTTGAAGTTACTGGGCCGGGGCTGCCTCAGCCGGTCCAACTGCCAATTTCATACGTGAGCCCCGGCCAGATTAATGCGCAGATGCCCGAATTCTCAGGAACGGGTCCGGTAACGCTCACCGTTCTCATCAATCCTGAAGTTGGAACCGGTGTTAGCAGCGCCGTCGCAACGCTCAATTCGCTACAAACGTTCGCACCAGCCTTCTTCGTGTTCCCCAACTCCACCAGCATCGCAGCCGAACAAGCGGGAACCGGTACGCTTGTCGCCGACCCCAGCGTGGTAGCGGGAGCATCGTCCGCCAGTCCAGGCGATATCGTTTCGCTTTTTGGCACCGGCTTCGGCGACACCAGTCCTTTGGTTCCGGCGGGACAACTCGCAACGGGAATGGCAACGCTGGCGAATCAGGTCACTGTCGCGATTGGAACCACCACGCTGGCACCCTCGGACGTTCTCTACGCCGGACTTTCGCCAGGTTCCATCAGCGGACTCTATCAATTCAATGTGCGAATTCCAACTGGCGCCCCGAGCGGCGACGTTCCGGTGACTATCGCGATCGGCGGCGAGCAAACCCAGTCCGGAGCCACCATTCCCATTCAGTAGCCGAACTGGCAGCTTCTCGCGCCAATCCGGTGTACCATAGCAATTTAGCTCGATGCAGTCAATGAAAGATCTGTTCGAGGTCCTCAAGCCCGGCAGTAAGGATTGGATTCTCGCCAACTCGATTGATCCGAGCCGCTTGCCAGCCCACATCGCGATCATCATGGACGGCAATGGACGCTGGGCTAGGCGTCGCAACCTGCCGCGCGTGGCGGGGCACAAGGCTGGTATGGACCCTGTTCGCAACACCGTGGAGACGTGTACGCGCCTCTGCATCCAGGCGCTGACGCTGTACGCATTCTCGGCGGAAAATTGGAAGCGGCCCCGCACTGAAGTCGACATGCTGTGGCGCTTGCTGCGCCTGTATCTCAGCCGCGAGCTTCCGGATCTGACGCGCAACGGGATTCGATTCACTTGCATGGGCCGCTTGGATCAGCTTCCGCCCCGCGTCCGCCAGGAACTGGAAACCGCGATCGAGGCCACGGCCGGCAATAACGGCATGCGGTTGAACGTCGCCATCAACTATAGCGGACGGGCCGAACTGGTGGACGCGCTCAACGCGATCTTGGAAGACGCGCGCGTGCAGGGACGGCTGGAAGATTTGCGCATTGATGAGCAAGCCATCGCATCCCGGCTCTATACGGCAGGCCTTCCAGATCCCGATCTGTTGATCCGCACCTCGGGTGAAATGCGCATCAGCAACTTTCTGCTCTGGCAGATCGCTTACGCCGAGCTGTATGTGACAGAAACTTTGTGGCCGGACTTCCGGCGCGCCGACCTGCTGCACGCCATCGTGGACTACCAAAAACGCGACCGGCGGTTCGGCGGTCTGGGTCCCTCCGCCAGGCCCGCTGCCAACCGCGCCACCAATAGTGACGAGTGGGTGGAAGTAGCCGGCTCGCTCGCGCGATGAAGCGCGTCGTCACGGCGCTGCTGCTCATTCCGTTCTTCTGCTACATCGTGCTGTGGGCGCCGCAATGGGCATTCCTCGCTACAGTCGCGATCGTGGCGGTGCTCTGTTTTCGCGAATATACCGAGCTCGCCGCACTGCATGGAATCGGGAAGCCGGGTCTGTTCGGGCACGTGGCCGGGCTGCTCTTGTTGTTGCTGCCGGGCAGAGACCGCGCGTTTATTGTACTGATCGCCATCATGGCGATGTCGCTCGCACTGCGGTCGCGCCAGATGGCGCAAACCTTGCCGGATGCCGCGGCGCTGCTGCTCGGCGTGGTGTATGTTTTCGGCTCGCTGCGATGCGCCGTCGATTTGCGCGCCATCAATCCGTATTGGCTCTTCTTTGCGTTGTCGCTCAACTGGTCGGGCGACATCGCCGCTCTTTACGTGGGCCGCATGATCGGGCGGCACAAACTCGCGCCGAACGTGAGTCCGGCCAAATCCTGGGAGGGCGCCATCGCGTCAACCGTCGCCTCAGTGATCTATGGCGGATTTTACTTCCGATCGCTGCTGCCCGCCGTACCACTCTTGGAAGCGCTCGGTCTGACGGTGGTTGCGAACATCGCAGGACAACTCGGCGACCTGTGTGAATCGGCCCTCAAGCGCGGCGCAGGCGTGAAGGACAGTGGTACGCTGTTGCCGGGCCACGGTGGCTGGCTGGACCGCGTGGATAGCAGCCTGTTCGCGCTACCCGTGGTTTATTTTGTGGTCAGCAATTTTGGCTGGTGAAGCGCTACTTCCCGCGATAATAAACATGCCAGATACGGCCCTTCTGGCTATCGCCAATGTACAGCGACCCATCGGGCGCTTGTGCCACTCCATCGGCGCGCGCGGTGGCATCGGCCGGGTTCATCAGAGGTGTTTTACCCGCAAATCCGCTCGCGAATATTTCGAAGTCGCCCGACGGCTTCCCTTTTGAGAATGGTTGAAACGTCACGTTGTAGCCATCCTGTGGCATCGGCGCGCGATTCCAGGAACCATGGAACGCGATGAACGCTCCGCCCTGGTATTTCTTCGGAAATTCCTTGCCGGAATAAAACATGATATCCACGGGCGCCCAATGCGCCGGGAAAGCAGCCACGGGAGGGGTGAATGAGCCGCAACGGTCCGAACTCTTGCCGTCTCCTCCGTATTCCGGATTCGTCAAAAACTTCTTCTGGCCGTAGTCATAGAAACAGAAAGGCCAGCCGAAGTTCGACCCTTGCTCGGCGCGGTAAAGAGGTTCGGCCGGACGCTCGGCGTTTTCCTGGGCGGTGAACTGCCCCGGCCAGAGGATATCCAACTGATCGCGATTGTTCATCGCTATGTACAGCGCGCCATCGTGCCATGTGATGGCCGGCATCTGGCGCAAGCCGGTCGCAAAGCGCACGCCATCTTCCTGCGTCTGCCCTAGCTTGTTCTCATCGAACTTCCAGATCCCGCCGTGCTTTTCGAGAATCGGGCACGGGTCCTGGCCCGGAGACTTCGCGGTCCGGTCCTTGGTCTGACAGGCGTTGGAGGGCGCGCCCACATTGACGTACAGTGAGCCTTTGCCGTCGAAGGTCAGCCCCTTGTCGCCATGCTGTCGCTCGCCCGGCAATCCCATCACCACCACCTCGGGTGGCCCCGCCGGCTTCAATTGGCCCGGCGTCATTTTGTACCGCTCGACAGACTGCATCTTCGCCACATAGAGGTAGCCGTTCCGCAGTCCGATGCCGGTGCTGCTGCCTTCGCCAAAAGTTTCCTTCATGTCGAAGTGGCCGTCACCCTTGGTGTCGCGCAGCGCAACCACGCCTCCCCCGCCGTTCCTTCCACTTTGGAGCGCGACGTAAACGTCACCGTTGGGCGCCACCACGATATGCCGCGCCGGGCCTAGGCCATCCGCGGCGACCACCGCACAAAATCCCGGCGGCAGCGTAATTCCGCCGTTATCGGGATCGCAGGCCGGCGCCGCTGCGTATACCAGGAGGGGCATTATACATCCCGCAACAAACAATCCAAGCGCGAAGTTTTGCAAACGTTTCATCGAGAACATTCTCCCATAGACGGCTGCGCCGAAGGAATCTCTCAGTGTCGAATCGGTGTCTTATATCAACGACACTGTATTGCATAGAAGATGCATCTGTCAAGAACGCCAATCCGCGTAAAATGGTAGGCGGAATGAGAGTTGCGATCAGCCTGCTCTTCCTTGGAGCAACCATCCTCTGCGCTCAACAATCCGGCTCCGTTTGGGACGGCATCTATACTCCGGATCAAGCGAATCGCGGGAAAGAGGTTTACAACAAGGCGTGCGCATCCTGTCACGGCGTCGCCCTGGATGGCAGCGGAACCGCCCCGCCCCTGTCGGGCCCCGATTTCAAAGGCGATTGGAGCGGACAAACGGTCGACGACCTGTTCGAGAAGATGCAAACCTCCATGCCGGCCGATAAGCCGGGGCAATTGAGCCGCGAACAGAACGCGGATATTCTCGCGTTTCTGCTCACCTCCAACGGGTTTCCAGCGGGTACAAAAGAGCTGCCCACCGACGCGGCGATGCTGCAGAAGATTCGTTTTGAGACCACCAAGCCGAAGTGATTTCCTGCGAGATGACATCAGACCAACAAAAAAACCTCGAGAACAAGACGACTGAGGAGTTATTCCATGCCACTCTTGAGGGCGATTGGGAGGATGAGACCGCGTGGGATGCGGTGCATGTGCTCCGTTTACGGGGCACCGAGGACGTTTTCCATTTGGCGGTTATCTATTGCAGATCCGCGGTGCCAGTGGAACGGGGTCGCGGCCTCAATGTGCTCGCTCAACTTGGGGCCGGCAAACCGCAATCTCAGAGGCCGCACGTGGAAGAGAGTGTTGCTATTGCGATTGAGCATCTGTGCGACGAAGACCCAACAGTAGTCGATGCGGCAGCTTGGGCGCTCGCACATCTCGGAGGCGACAAGGCCATCTCCGCTCTAATTTCACTGCGGAAAAGTCTCGATCCGGACATACGCTGGGCGGTGGCTAATGGGCTGAACGGAAGTGAACGTGCCGACGCAATCGCAACGATCATCGAGCTATTGGACGACTTAGATGACAAAGTGCGCGTCTGGGCGACATTTGCGCTAGGCACGCAATGGCAGGTGGACTCGCCCGAGATACGTGACGCGTTGCGAAAGCGGCTCAACGATAGTTATGAAATGGCGCGCAATGAAGCCGTTTGGGGGCTCGCTCAACGCAAGGATCCGCAAGGAATCAGGATGCTCGTCGAGAGACTAAGCGCAGACGAGTGGATGCCAGGGGACGAAATGGCAGCCGCAGAAACGCTTGGCGTGCCGTACAATACGCCAGCAGAAGAATTGCGCGGAGGCCTACAGATGCTTCTCGACGCCTAGTGAATGGTGCGAGTCTTGCGATTCATATAATCCATGAGCAAATACTGCCCCAGATTATAGGGCGTCGTGAAATACGCCTTGCCCCGGCAAAGCTCCGTCACCTTCTGGACAAAGTTCACCAGCCCGAAATCGCTGGCGAGCATAAACGTATTGATCAGGATGCCCTGCTTCTTGCAGCGCCCCACTTCTTCCAGCGTGCGGCTGATCACCAGCGGATCCAGCCCGAACGCGTTGCGGTACATGCGCCCGTCCTCGAGCGTTAGTGCCGACGGCTTGCCATCGGTGATCATGATGATCTGCTTCATGTCCTTCTTTTCCTGGTTCAGCAGCCGTTGCGCCAGGATCAGGCCATCGCGCGTGTTGGTGTAATAAGGTCCCACTTGCACTCGCGCCAGATCCGCCAGCCGCAGCTCTTCGGCCGAATCGTGGAACAGCACGCAGCGCAGACTGTCGCCCGGATATTGCGTGCGGATCAAATGCGCGAGAGCGAGCGCCACCTTCTTGGCCGGCGTGAAGCGATCCTCGCCATAAAGAATCATGCTGTGGCTGCAATCCAGCATCAGCACTGTAGCGCAGGAGCTTTGATACTCGGACTGATGCACGTGCAAATCGGAGTATTCCAAGTTGAGCGGAACTTTCAGCCCTTCGCGCTGAATGGCCGAAAACAACGTCTGGCTGATATCCAGGTTCAGCGTGTCGCCGAATTCGTATGGCTTCGCGGCCCCGCTGGTTTCAACCCCCGTCGCCAGGTCGCGCGTATCGTGCGCGCCAAAGCTCGATTTCCCGAGCGAGCCAAGCAGATCCTTGAGCGTCTTGAATCCCAGGAAATCGATGGATTTATCCGTGATCTGAACATCCACCTTGCGATCGGCATTGCCCGTCCCACCTGGGCCGCTTTCATTGGCCTGCTGCTGATCGGTGTTGATGTAGCCGTCATCCACCAGCTTCTGGACCAGCCGATTCATCAGATCGTCCATCTGCTCGGGCGACATGTTTTCAAGCGCCTGCTGGATGCGCTGGGCCTGATCGGGATCGAAGGTGTCGCCCTGTTCAAGCGCGCGCTGCAGCGCGTTCTTCAGGTCTTCCAGCGTGTGCTGGTTCCACTCGCTGAAGCCCATGTATTGGTTCTGGAAGCCGCTTTCAAGGAAGAAATCGGACAGCGCTTTCAGAAGGTCTTCCGAGCTGAGTCCGAAATCATCGCCGGTGAAACGAGTGTAGTGAATCCACTTCATGAACTGCCTGCTTCCTTAGTTAAACTGCTTCCGGGGCGGCCGCCGGCCCTCGTTCCCCTCGGGTGCTTCGCGCTTGCGCTCGCCCGCCGTGAATCCTACTTCCTCATTGCGGCTGATGCGGCGATGCGCGTACAGCCCTTCCAAAATAAACTCAGCCGCCGACGCCCGCACCGCATCCGGCTCGCTCGCCCCCAGGCCCAAAGCCCCGGTCTTTTCCAGCAGCCCTTGGATCTTCGCGAGTTGCTTCAGGATGTTCGCCGAGTCCACCGAATCGTCCATCTTCAGCGACCCGCCCAGCTCAAACCATTGGACGATCTGCGCCACATTCACGCCTTCGAAGTAATTGGTGTAAACCTTGCCGACCGCGCTCTTGATCAACTCGCGCGCGATGTTGTCGCCGCCTTTGAGCTCGCCTTCGTATTCCAGTTCCAGCTTCCCGGTGATGGACGGCAGAGCGGCATAAATATCCAGCACCCGCGGCACGGCCAGGTCTTCACCCGCCTTCAGCGCTCTGCGCTCGGCATTCGAAATTACATTTTCGAGCGCTGAAATAGGCAGCCGCTGCGAGACGCCGGAACGCTTGTCCACGCGCTTGTCTTCGCGCGCCAGGAACGCCAATTGCTCCACGATCTCGCGAATATAGTTGGGAACTTCCAACCGGATAGGCGACCCGCGTTCCACCCACGATTCCTGCTTGGTGATCGACAAGCCTTGCTCCACCGTCAGTGGATAGTGAGTACGAATCTCGCTGCCGATGCGGTCCTTGAGCGGTGTGATGATTTTGCCGCGCGCGGTATAGTCCTCCGGGTTGGCGGTGAACACCAGCATAATATCCAGGGGCAGGCGGACCGGATAGCCTTTGATCTGCACGTCGCCTTCCTGCATGATGTTGAACAACCCCACTTGGATCTTGCCCGCCAGATCCGGCAATTCGTTGATGGCGAAAATTCCCCGGTTGGCGCGCGGCAGCAGTCCGTAATGCACCGTCATCTCATTGGACAGCTCGTGCCCGCCTCGTGCGGCCTTGATGGGATCGATGTCGCCGATCATGTCGGCGATGGTGACGTCCGGCGTCGCGAGCTTTTCCACGTAGCGCCGGTCCCGGTCGAGCCATGCGATAGGAGTCTTATCGCCCTGCTCGGCAATTAGATCGCGGCAGCGGCGGCAAATAGGATGCAGCGGATTGTCGCGGATCTCGCAGCCGGCCACGTAAGGCAAATGCTCATCCAGCAAACCCGTGAGCATGCGGATGATGCGAGTTTTAGCCTGCCCGCGTAGGCCCAAGAGGATGAAATTGTGCCGCGACAACACGGCGTTGACGATTTGAGGGACTACCGTATCTTCGAAACCCACAATGCCCGGGAACAGGTCCTCCCCGCGCTGCAGCTTACAGATAAGGTTCTCACGCAGTTCGCTTTTGACGGTGCGCTCACCCGGGGTACCGGAGGCAAGGTACCGCTCGCCAAATTTGCTGCTTTTCAGGGCTCCGAGAGTAGATGGTAATTCAGGCATAACAAAGAAGTAGCTATCCGGATTCTAACAGCAAACAACAGGCGGCATCCCACCAGGCACATCGGAAGCTCACTTCACCTTTAACAGCGCCTTCAGTCCATCCACGCACAGCACTGCCGCGTGCTTCGATTCCGGGATGAGCCCACCCACGGCGGATTCAATGGTTGCCGCGTTCAGCGCTGCCAATTCCGCGCGCGACTTCCCAATCATCCATTCCGTCAGGGCGGACCCGCTAGCGATAGACGCCGTGCATCCGCGAACTTTATAGCGGACTTCGGCGGCCCGGCCGTCTTCAAAGCGCGCGGACAAACGCAGGATATCGCCGCACGCGGGATTCGAAATCTCCACCGTAACGGCGGGCGGCGAAAGCTCCCCCACGTTGCGCGGATTTTTGAAATGGTCCAGGAAGGCTTCGCTGTACAATAGAGGCTCATTCTGATTATGCAACGTGAGACGCAGTGACCACCGTAGTAGCGGCAGTGATCGAGCGAGACGGGCAAATCCTGATCGCGCAACGCAAGCGGACGGCACAGCATCCGCTGAAATGGGAGTTTCCGGGTGGCAAAGTGGAACCAGACGAAACACCAGAAGCAGCGGTTGTGCGCGAACTCCAGGAAGAACTCGCCATCCGAGCGCGCGTAGGCCCCGAGATTGGGCGCTATGAGTTCCAATATCAGGGTCGCTGGCCCATCATGCTGATGTTCTATCGCGTGGTGGAGTTTTCAGGCGAGCCGAAGAATTTGGATTTCGAACAGATCCTATGGACGTCGCGGGAGCGGCTGGGCGACTACGATTTTCTCGAAGGCGACGCCGAGTTTATTAGAAACTACACCAACCTCACCGAGCCACGTCCATAGCATGGTGGGGCGGACGCCCCGTCCGCGCCGGACCCCTGGTCCGGCTTCGCACTATCTCGCCTGCGGCAACCGGAAATCCAGCCCGCGCTCATCATTCAATCTCTGCGAAAGATCGCGATCCACTAAGTCGATACTGAGCTGATTGAGCGTATGCTCGGCGCTCACGTAGTGCAGCGTGCTGCCTTCCATCCAGTAGCCCAGCGCCTGCACGATGGTGTGGTCGCGAAGCGCAATCAGATA
Source organism: Bryobacteraceae bacterium (assembly GCA_049518655.1). Lineage (GTDB taxonomy): Bacteria > Acidobacteriota > Terriglobia > Bryobacterales > Bryobacteraceae > Palsa-89. Next base: position 14,771 of record JBEKRO010000003.1, read on the forward strand.
AATCGTCGCCTGATCGCCCGACGACGCTCGCTGAGCGGCGGCCGCGTCCGCATAGGGATGCGTAGGCGGCGCCTGGTACAACTTCAAACCGGATTGATCGGGAGCTTGCGGCTGCTGGTCGCCCGTATACTCGCGCACCTGAGGATTGGCTTGCGGAGGAACGAAATTCTGATTGATCACTATCGACGGCAGACCCGGCCCCCCTTGCGAACCATCATCGGCATAGCCGGGAGCGTAGCCGTTCGAATAACCAGCCGCGGAAGGATCGGAGCCATAATAGCCGCTCCCGTAGTACCCGCCGTAATAAACCGGATACGGCACAATCACCGTGCCGCTGTGCTGAGGATGAGCCGCTACCCCGGGGTTCGCGAAGCCTCGCGAATACCCTCCGTTCCGAAATTGGCCGATCGGCGGGGTGGCCGTGGGTGCATGTCCCATTCCCGGGTACACCACGCTGCCGAAGCCGCCCAGCGACCACGATCCGCCCGAGTGGCCCTGGCCGAAGGCGAGTCCCCCCGCACCTACTAGGGAAACACTTACGAACAAGAGCGCAGGGACGAGGCGACGCATGGCAAAACTCCTCAAATCGATTGTAACGCCAAAAACGGCCGCCACATTGTAAAATCCGCTTCCAAGACCGCCTTCGGTACCAGCCGTATCATGCGAGACGCGGCTGCTGAACCAACGGTTTCCACGCCGGCCGATCACCGCCTTTCCTCCCGGATTTTGAGGCCCCAGCCAATCACTTATCGCGAGCGTTGCATCGTTACCCGCCGACATCGCGATATTCTGAGCCTGAATGCCTCACGAGCCCGCCTTCCGAATGAACGAGTTCGACGCCGCCAAGCTAGAATCCCGGGCGAAGCTATAATCGAAACATGCCGGAAGTGCGACACTCCGTCTGCGCCCTGGATTGTCCCGACTGCTGCTCCTTGTTGATCAATGTAGAGGACGCCAAAGGCAGCCATTTGCGCGGAAATCCGGACCATCCGGTGACCCGCGGATTCCTGTGCGGCAAGGTGGCGCGGTACTTAGAACGCGAGTACTCACCGGACCGGTTGCTCTACCCGCAGAAGCGCATCGGGGCAAAGGGCGAAGGCAAATTCCAGCGCATTTCCTGGGACCAAGCATTGGATACCATTGCCGAGCGGCTGCGGAAGGTTTCCGACGTTTACGGACCCGAAGCGATCCTGCCTTACAGTTACGCGGGCACCATGGGATTTCTGAATGGCGGCGGCATGGATCGGCGCTTCTTCCATCGCTTAGGAGCCTCGCGGCTGGACCGCACTATTTGCTCCGCCGCCGGAGGCGCCGGATTGATGGCGACGCTCGGACTGAGGTATGGCACGGAACCCGAGCAGTTTCGCCACTCCAAGCTGATCATCGCCTGGGGAGCCAACATCCTGGCCACCAACGTCCATTTGTGGCCGTTCATCGTGGAAGCGCGCCGCAATGGTGCGCGATTCTACACCATCGATCCCGTTCGCACTCGCACCGGCCACCTGTCCGACAAGCATTTTTCCATCTATCCCGGCAGCGATCTGGCCCTGGCCCTGGGACTGATGCACGTCATCATCGGTGAGAACTTGCACGACGCCGCGTACGTGGCGAATTACACCAACGGATTTGATGCACTGGCTCAATTGGCAAACGAGTATCCTCCCGAACGCGTGGAGCAACTGACGGGAATTCCGCGCGAAGACGTGCTTTCCCTCGCGCGCGAGTACGCCACCACCCGCCCTGCGGCCATCCGGCTCAACTACGGCATCCAGCGCAGCGAGCGAGGCGGATCGGCTACACGCGCGATTGCGGCTCTGCCCGCGTTGATCGGATCGTGGCGCGAAGTGGGCGGCGGACTGCAGCTATCCACCAGTCAGGCGTTTCACGTCAATAGGGCCGGCCTGGAAATGCCGGAGCTGCAGCGCCGGTCGACGCTCGGCCGCGAGGCGCGTATCGTCAATATGGCGGAGCTGGGCAAGGCTCTGACGCAGTTGAACGATCCGCCGCTGAAGGCCATGGTCGTGTACAACTCGAATCCCGCGTCCATCGCTCCCAATCAGAACCTGGTGCTGGCCGGTATGCGGCGCGACGATCTTTTCACCGTCGTGCTGGAGCAGTTTCAAAACGATAGCGCGGATCATGCCGACATTTTGCTGCCCGCTACCACGTTCCTCGAACATACCGATCTCTATCTCGCGTACGGGCATTATCACTTGCAGCTTGCCAGGCCGGTGCTGCCCGCTCCCGGTGAAACGAAGTCGAATGTGGAAGTCTTCCGTCTGCTGGCCGAGCGCATGGGTTTCGACGACCCTTGTTTCCGGGATTCAGAAGACGAGATGATTCGCACGCTGCTCGATTCCGATCATCCCTTCTTGCGGGGCATTACCCTGGATCGGCTGGAACGCAAGCATTCCGTGCGATTGAATGTCGCGCCGGACTCCGAGCCTTTTCTGCCTTTCGCGCACGGCGGTTTCGGAACTCCTTCCGGCAAGTGCGCGTTGGGCGCCGACGCGCTCCACTATGTGCCGCCCACCGAATCGCGGCTCGGCGCTCCCGAATTGCGCGCCCGCTTTCCTCTGGAATTGGTTTCGGCCAAAAGCCACGACAGTATGAACTCCACCTTCGGCAATGATCGCGCCGCAGGAATGCAGACATCCACTTTGTTCCTGCACGACGAAGATGCCCGCGCGCGCGGCATTGAAAACGGCGACCGCGTCCGTGTCTTTAACCATCGCGGAAGTTGCACGTTGATGGCGAGTGTGAATGGCGTGGTCCGGTCGGGCGTAGTGCTGGCGCCATCGGTGCGCTGGAACAAATTGGCCCCCGACTATCGCAATATCAACGCGCTCACATCCGATCGGCTGACCGATATCGGCGGCGGCCCCACATTCTACAGTTGCCTGGTAGATATTGAGAAATGTGGAGACTGACCCCCCACCCACATCGAGTTCACATAACGAAAACCATGCGATCACTCTCGTTGACCTTGCTAATCATTCCGTTCCTGTTGGTGAGTTCCAGTTGCAATCGCCGCCATGGGACTTCCGGCCAGGCTCAGGCGCCCCTCAGCACCATTTTTGCGGGCGATCCGAATGTGGCAGGCCAGTTTGCAAAAGGCTTCTACGGCGTGGAACAGAACGCCTGGCGCTGGACCGGCAAGGATTTCGCCGTGGATCTTTCACCTCCGCTGAACTCCAATCAGAAGGGCGCACAATTGGTAGTGAAGCTGGCCGTTCCCGATGTCGTGCTTCAGAAGGTGAATTCGATGCAGTTGTCGGCTGCCATTCAAGGCGCCAATTTGGACCCACAGGTCTACACCAAGTCCGGCCAATACACCTATACCCGCGACGTGCCTGCCGATAAACTGCAGGGCGATGTGGTGCGAATTGATTTCTCGCTGGATCACGCGCTGCCGCCCACCGGTGGAGACGTTCGGCAATTGGGGATTATCGTGAGCGAAGTCGGGCTCATCGCGAAGTGAGACGAGCATGAACTATTACGAACAGCACCACGACAGTTATCTGGAAGGATTGAAGACCTTCCTGCGCATTCCGAGCATTAGCACGCTATCGGAGCACAAGCCGGACATTCAACGTGCCGCCGAATTTGTGCGCGGCGAGTTGGAGCGCGCGGGATTGCAACAGGCGCAGTTGATCGAAGGTCAGGGCAATCCGTTAGTTTATGCTGAATGGCTGGGCGCACCGCCCGGCAAGCCGACAGTGCTGTTCTACGGGCACTATGACGTGCAGCCGCCCGATCCGTTGGACGAATGGAAGACGCCACCCTTTGAGCCCGACATCCGCAACAACAATATCTACGCGCGCGGATCGGCCGACGACAAAGGACAGACGTACATCCTGATCAAAGCCGTTGAAGGGCTGCTCAAGCAGCATGGCCGGCTGCCGATCAACGTGAAGTTTTTGATCGAGGGCGAAGAAGAAGTCGGCGGCGAGCACATCGAGGCCTACGTGGCCAGCAAGCCCGCGCGCCTCAAATGCGACGCCGCAGTGATTTGCGACACGGAAATGTTCGCGCCGGAACTGCCGACCATTTGCGTGGGTCTGCGCGGCATTATTTATGGCGAGCTGGTGGTGGAAGGCGCCAATCACGATCTGCACTCCGGCGTGTACGGCGGGGCTGCGCCCAATCCACTGCAGGCCATCGCGGAAATCTTGTCAACGCTGAAGGATCGCGAAGGGCACATTCGTATTCCAGGATTCTACGATCGCGTGGTGCCGCCGAGCTCCAAGGAACGGGCCGCGTGGGCACGGCTGCCGTTCGACGAGACCGAGTACAAGGAAAAAGAAGTCGGGGTGAAAGAATTGGTAGGCGAGCCGGAAATTCCGCTGTTCGAGCGCTTGTGGGCGCGGCCCACGCTCGAAGTCCACGGTATTCGCGGGGGCTTTACTGGTGAAGGCGCGAAGACCGTAATCCCCGCCCGAGCGCTGGCCAAGGTGAGCATGCGCCTGGTGGCCGATCAGAAGCCCGAGGAAGCTGTGGCGCAGTTGAAGAAGGCCGTCGCGGCAGCCTGTCCCAAAGGCGTGACGGCGGAGTACAAGACCATCCATAACGCGCCGCCGTCGCTGGTGAATCCCGACAATCGTTTCATTCAGGCCGCCGCCGAAGCCATGAAACAGGTATTCGGCAAGGACACCGTGTACATTCGCTCGGGCGGATCCATTCCAATCGTCGCGGCGTTTGACGAATACCTGGGAATTCCAAGCGTGATGATGGGTTTCGGCTTGCCCGATGATAATCTGCACGCGCCCAATGAAAAGCTGCACCTCCCGAATTTCTTCCGCGGCATTGAAGCGGTGGCGCGGTATATCGAAATCCTAGGCGCCTGATCTCTTGTTTGCGATTCCGGCCGTATTGTCCGCCGTCTTCCTGGCAGTCGCGGCCCATCTGAACGCCTTCAGCTTTCCGTTAGCGGCCTTGATTTTGGCCTATACGTTCTTGCCGGTGGTTGTTGCGTATCTAGCACGCCACCATCCTCCACCAACCCGGCTCGACTTCCTCGTTATCGCACTTCTATGGTTCCCTCTCGAATTTTCCGTCGGGCATCAATTCATCCCGAAGCCAGCTCAGAGCACTCTTCATCTCGTCGCATACGGGGTCGCCATTTTGCTCGCGCTCTGGATATTTCTTTGGTTCCGCCGGCTCACGGGAATGAAAATCAATTTGCCGCGATCCGGCTGCGACTTGGTCAACTTGTTCATCGGCTTCGCAGCCTGCGCGCCGATTCTCATCGCGCTCGGACGGACCATCGGCTTCCTGCCGCCCTTTCACTTTCCTCCGAATCCGTCAGGAACGCGCATCGGATCGCAGTTTCTGATTATCCTGGCCATCACCGCGCTCCCGGAAGAGATCCTGTTCCGCGGCCTGATTCAGAATTGCATCGCGCAGCGATTCGGAGCCAGCACATCGACGCTGCTGGTCTCCGCGTTCATCTTTGGGTGCGCGCATCTCGACAACGGCCCCGGACCGCTGCCCAACTGGCGTTACATGATTCTCGCCACTATCGCTGGCATCGCCTATGGAAAGGTTTTCGAAAAGAGCTCCAGCATATTCGCTTCAGCCGGATTGCACGCGCTGGTGGACACCATCAAGCATGTTTGTTTTTAAGTACCGACATTAAGCTCTCGAGATATGCCGGCACTCCCGGATCGCCTTCGCGCGGCGCCCACGGAGCGAAGTCTTTGTCATTCGCGGCCGAATAGGGCCCCGGTTTTACTTCGTAACAGACTGCATGCCCCGATACCGGCGTCAGAGTGTACCAAACACCGGCAGGAAGGTCGATCCCGATGGGATCGCCGCCCACCACTTCCGTGCGCACCGCGCGGCCTGTGTCATCGAAGACAAAGAAGGCGACCTGGCCTTCCAAAACCAGGAACGCTTCGTCCTTCGGGGGATCCAGATGGCGATGCGGAGCAACATACGTCCCTTTCATCATCATGTTCAAAAAGCGATGCGGATTGTCTTCCATGGACGCGTGAAAGTTGTGATTGATGCGAAGCCGGGGCGAGCAGCGCGCCTGCTCGATCAGATCCCGAAACAATGCTCGACTCAATGTTTGGATTTCCGGCATGCCTCAAACTCCAATGTCCTCGTTCCACAACGCCGGATTCGCTTTGATGAAATCGGCCATCATCTGAATGCATTCCGGATCCTGCAGCACGTCTACCTGAATGCCCTGGCTGCGCATATAATCCTCCGCTCCGAGGAAAGTCTGATTCTCGCCCACTACCACGCGCGGGATCTTATACAGCACAATCGCACCACTACACATGGGACACGGAGAAAGCGTCGAATAGATAGCGCTGTTTTGATAAATCTTCGCCGGCAAGCGGCCTGCATTGCGCAGACAGTTCATTTCGCCGTGATCGATCGCGCTGCCGCTTTGGACCCGGCAGTTGTGGCCTCGCCCAATGATCTGGCCGTCATGCACCAGCACGGCGCCGATCGGAATACCGCCTTCCGACAAGCTCTTGCGTGCCTGGTCTATCGCCGCGCGCAAGTAAGTATCCGCTTTTGCCAATCCCAGCCTGTTCCCTTTCAATGGGCCGTGCCCCAATATCGATTCTCTCATCGCACGGAACAGGCGCTTGTTCCCCAGCCGCTATCGGAGAACGACAGTCATCGCGTTGCACAGCCGTTCTTTGATCGCTTCTCCCAGACCCTGAGCTAGCAGTTCCAGGCGATAGTACGGCAATGGAATTGGCCGCAACATGCGAAAGCCGGATTCGCCAGTGATAAACGGCGTTCCCCAGAGCATCATGCGTTCCACTTCCAACCCCGCCTCTTGGGCGAGTTGGCGCATCTCGCGGGGTGTGATCAAAAACAGATGGCCATTAGCGTCCGGTTTGAATTGCCGGGTTTCAAGTTCAGTGAAATCCTTGATCTCAGAATGAGTCGGCAGCTTGTTTCTGAAATAGGCCCCGTTGGGAGTCGTCAACAGAATCCGGCCACCGGGGCAAAGAAAGCGCCGCAAATGCTTGAGCAGATCTGCCGCATGCGCCACGTGCTCTATAATCTCGCAGGCGGCTACAAGGTCGAATTGTCCGGTGGCGGCCGGGTCCAATTCAAATGCGTTTCCTGGCAGAATCCCGATGCGTTCCCAGTTTTCAAAGTACGCCACGGACGTCTGTAGGTTCTCGCGGCGAAGATCGTTGGCCACCACGGTGGAGCCCGATTGTTCCAGGCAAGCAGAGAGGGCCGCGTCGCCCGCCGCGATCTCCAAAACGCGTTTGGGATTGAGCGAGCGTGCCAGGTTGAGGGTCAGCAACGCACGCAGCCTGCCGTAGGCGGAATAGGAAGGCGCTTGCGTGGTTCCATGGTTCCAGCCCTCCGGATCGGCGAATTGGGCGCCCGGAAGAAGCGGTCGCACAACAGATAAGCCGCGCCGGCACACCTGTTCAAAAGCGAAGGTGTCCGGGAAATGGTTGGCATAGTATTGCGGAATGGGGGTTGTTGTTGCCGTGCTCATGCTGCTCGTCTTTCCTTTCGGTTGAGGCTAAGTAGATTTCGTCCAACCGTGACGCGCGCGGTCTTCCCGCGCTGCCTCATTCACTTTTGCCAGTTGTGCTTGGTTCCGTAAATCCCCTGAAGATACCGGTACTCCAGAGTGGCTCCTTCGATAGCGGTACTCCAGTACGGTAGGCTTACGCGCGTCGAGTTTAACGAGCGGCTAAAGACGGAAGGCGGCACTACATCAATAGGGCCTTCTTACTGCAATAGGCCTTCCTACGGCATGAATAGACCATGAAAGGCTGGCCGAAAAAGGCTAACATGAGGAATGCCCGCCTCCGCCGTCGAGCCCAAGTTCCATACCTCCGGCCTGATCCGGCTGACGCGTCCGCAAATGTTCGCGACCATGACCGGGCTGATGCTGTCGGTCTTGCTGGCCGCGCTCGATCAGACCATCGTCGGCACCGCCGAGCCGCGCATCATCGCGCAGCTTTCGGGATTCGACCGCTATCCCTGGGTCTCGACAACTTACTTGCTCACGTCCACGCTGGCGGTTCCGATCTTCGCCAAGCTATCCGACATGTATGGCCGGAAATGGTTTTTCCTGGGCGGAGCCACCATGTTTGTGCTCACCTCCGCCCTCTGTGGCGCCGCGGGAACCTTCACCTTTCTGCCCCTCGACGGCATGAACCAGCTCATCGTCTTCCGCGGCCTGCAAGGCATCGGCGCCGGTATGATGATGGGCCTCGCGTTCACCATCATCGGCGATGTGTTTTCGCCGGCCGAACGCGGCAAGTATCAAGGCTTCTTCGCCGCGGCCTGGGGGTTGGCTTCCATCTTCGGACCCACGCTCGGCGGCTGGCTCACCGATCACGTCTCGTGGCGCGCGGCATTTTACGTGAACCTGCCCGTGGGCTTAGTGGCGATCGTTGCGATTTACTGGCAGTTCCCGGAACTGCACCCGGAGGGCATTGAGCGCCGTCTCGATTGGGCGGGAGTGATTTCACTCATCCTGTGCATCGTGCCTCTGCTGCTCGCGCTCACCTGGGTTACCGATTACGGCTGGAGTTCCACGCGCGTGGAATCGCTGCTCGCGTTCTCCGTCGTGATGCTCGCGGTGTTTCTGCGAGCCGAAACAAAGGCCATTGAGCCGCTGATCCCGCTTTCTTTATTTCGTAATCCGATCATTGTGCTGTGCTCCATTTCCGTGTTCGTGCTGGGCATGGGAATGTTCGGCGTCATCATTTATCTGCCGTTATTCATGCAAGGAGTGCTGGGCACATCGGCCACACAATCCGGCAACCTGCTCACGCCTTTGATGATGGGCGCAGTCGCCGGCAGCATCGTCACAGGCCAGCTCAATCTGCGCCTGCAAAGTTATAAGATCGCGGCAGTCTCAGGATCGATACTGGTCGCGGCTGGCATGATCCTGTTCGCTCGCATGGGCGATGCCACTCAACGCGCGGACGTGATTCTAGCGATGATTATCGCGGGCACTGGCATGGGCCTGCTGCAACCGGTCTACACCGTGGCGGTACAAAATGTTGCGCCGCGCAAACAGATGGGCGCGGCCACGGCCTCCACGGCGTTCTTTCGCTCCATCGGCAGCACCATGGGGGTGGCAATTTTCGGAAGCGTATTGCTGACCAGTTATCATCACGATCTGTTGGCAGGAATTCCAGCCGGCACTCCGCCCGCGGCGCTGAAACTATTTTCCAATCCGCTATTGCTGGGCCAGTTGCGCCCGAAGCTGGATGCGACGTTCGGCCATTCCGCGGAAGGGCGTCAGCTCTTGCAATTGTTGCTCGCGAACGTGCGGATCGGGTTACTGCATGGCCTGCAACGCATTTTCTTCGCCAGCGCGGTAATCATGACGCTCGCCATAATACTGCACGTGATGTTGCGCGACGTGCCGCTGCGCCGGCATCACGCCCCCGAACCGGAAATACCGCTGGCATAAGGGCTCCCACTTACGAAAGGACTCAGATATGAGGCAAGTCGCATTAGGTTCGCTCGGGCTAAAAGTTTCGCGCATGGGATTGGGATGCATGGGGATGTCGGAGTTTTACGGCAACACCGACGATGCCGAATCCATCGCGACCATTCACCTGGCGCTCGATCGCGGCATGAACTTCCTGGATACCGCCGACATGTACGGTCCTTTCAAGAATGAAGTACTGGTGGGAAGGGCGATTCAGGGCCGGCGCAAAGACGTCGTGCTCGCCACCAAGTTCGGCAATCAGCGATCGCCGGACGGAAAATTCCTGGGCGTGAATGGCAGTCCTGAATATGTTCGTGCGTGTTGCGAGGCGTCGCTCCAGCGCCTGAATGTGGAAGTGATCGATCTTTACTACCAGCATCGCGTAGACCCGAAGACGCCCATCGAGGACACGGTGGGCGCGATGGCCGATTTGGTAAGACAAGGCAAAGTGCGGTATTTGGGCCTTTCCGAAGCTGCCTCCGGGACTATCCGGCGCGCGCATCAAGTGCACCCCATCAGTGCGCTGCAAACAGAATATTCGCTCTGGACTCGCGATCCGGAGGAAAACATCCTGGCCACGGTTCGTGAATTGGGCATCGGCTTTGTCGCTTACAGTCCGCTCGGCCGCGGCTTCCTGACCGGCCAATTCAAACGGCCCGAAGACATTCCGGAGAACGACTTCCGCCGCTTCAACCCGCGTTTTCAAGGTGACAATTTCTACAAGAATCTCGACCTGGTTCGTCATATTGAAGCGCTCGCGCATGCCAAAACTGCCACTCCGGCACAAATCGCACTGGCGTGGGTGATGGCGCAGGGCGAAGACATCGTGCCCATCCCAGGCACCAAAAAGGGATCGCGCCTAGAAGAAAATCTCAAAGCATTGGATATCGTGCTCACTCCCGTGGAGTTACGCGAAATCGATCGCGTGCTTCCGAAAGGCAGCACGGCCGGGACACGTTATCCCGAGCAGCACATGAGCGCGGTGAATATTTAAAATGCAAACTCAGCAGCAAGCCCAGTCCGAAGCAACTTCGACGCCCACCATCCTTTTGCGCCGCAGCCAGGAACGCGGCTTCGAGGACTTTGGCTGGACCGACAACTACATGACGTTCTCATTCGGCGGCTATCGCGATCCGGTCTGGAACAATTTCGGACCGCTGCGGGTGATGATCGAGAACCATATACAGCCGCGTTCCGGCTTTCCCACACACCCGCATCGCGACGCCGAGATCGTCACCTACGTCGCGGCCGGAACGCTGACGCATCGCGACAACATGGGCCATCAAGCGGCCATTACGGCAGGCGAGATGCAGCACATCAGCGCGGGAAGCCGGGGGATTGTCCATTCGGAAGAAAATCTGGCGGATGTGGTGGAACACAATTACCAGATGTGGCTGATCCCGGACCGGCCCGGAACAACAGCGGCCTATCATCAACTCAAATTCACGCCGGAGGAACGCCAAGGCCGGTTTCGACTGTACGTCTCGCGCGACGGCGAAGACGGCAGCATGCCCATCAACACCGACGCTCGGATTTACGCGGGATTGTTTCGCGCAGGCGATGCCGTCCGGCACGCCATCGAAGCGGGCTGGGGCGCGTGGATTCAGATAGTACACGGCCAGCTCCGCGTAGCGGGCCTCGAGCTGAAGCAAGGCGATGGCGTCGGGATCGCGAATGCTCGCGACCTCGAATTTCAATTTGACGCCGCCAGCGAAGTTCTGCTCTTCGACGTTCGCATGGATGCGCCGCTGCTCTGGCGCTGAGATCGCATGCGAACCATTCGTCGTGTTGCGGTGCTCGGCGCTGGGACCATGGGCTCGCGCATCGCCGCGCATTTCGCAAATGCGGGCATTCCATCGCTGCTGCTCGATGTTGCCGGCCATCCGAATCGCAATGCACCCGCGCTGCAAGGAATTCAAAATGCCCTGAAACAGCGCCCGGGCGGATTCTTTGTCGAAGAAAAGGCTGCGCTGGTCCAAGCCGGTAATTTCGAGGACGATCTCGACAAACTCGCGGGTTGCGACTGGATTATCGAGGCCATTGTCGAAAACCTCGATGCCAAGCGCGCGCTCTGGCGCAAGGTGGACACCGCGTGTAAGCCCGGCGCAATTCTCTCTACCAATACCAGCGGCATTCCGCTCGCCCAAATCTCCGAAGGTTTCCCGGCCGAATTCCGCCGCCACTTCCTGGGCACTCACTTTTTCAACCCGCCACGCTACCTGCACTTGATGGAGCTGATTCCCGGTCCCGAGACCGATCCGGGGATCCTGGCGGATGTGGAGCAGTTCGCCGATCGGCGCCTCGGCAAAGGCGTGGTGCGGACTAAGGATACGCCCAACTTCATCGCCAACCGCATCGGAAGCTTCCTGGGCGGCACCATCGGCAAGACGATGCTGGAAGAGGACTTCACCATTGAAGAAGTAGATGCGCTCACCGGCTCTCTCATCGGTGTGCCGAACAGCGCGAGCTTCCGTCTGCTCGATCTGGTGGGCATCGACGTCTGGGCCTTCGTCGGAACAAATCTCTACGATCTTGTTCCCCATGACCGGTGGCGCGAGCGCTTCCTTCCGCTTGATTTCGAGAAGAAAATGATCGAGCACAAGTGGCTCGGCGACAAGACCGGCCAGGGTTTTTACAAGCGCGCCGGCAAAGATCGCGAGATTCTGGCGCTCAATTGGAAGACGCTCGAATACCAGCCGCTCCAGCGGCCTCGCTTCGCTGCCGTGGAAGCCGTGCGCAACCTGGAGGACCTGGGCCAGCGCGTCCGTACCCTGCTCCGCTCCGATGACCGCGCGGGCCGGTTCCTATGGAAGATCCTGAGCGATCTGTTTCTCTATTGCGCGGAAATGATCCCCGAGATTTCCGATCGCATCGTCGAGATCGATCGCGCCATGCGCTGGGGCTATGGCCACAAGCTCGGTCCGTTCGAACTGTGGGACGCGATCGGTTTTCTCGAGGTGGTGACACGCCTGGAGATGGAGCGGCGCGCCCTTCCATCCAACATTAAAGATGCGCTCGCGCGGGGCATCATCGCGCTCTATCGGCCGCCCGAACCGCTCCGCCGGCCCACCACCGAATATTTTGATTTTCGCTCCACCAGTTATCAAGCCATCGAACCACGGCCGGGCATTTTGACACTGCGAGACCGCAAGCGAAGTCAGGGCGTAGTCTTTGAGAACACCGACGCGTCACTGGTCGACTTGGGCGACGGCGTCTTGTGTGTCGAATTTCATAGCAAGCTGAATACTCTCGGTGAAGACAACATCGCGATGGTGCACGCGGGCCTGGAAGAAACCAATCGCAACTTCGACGCCATGATCGTCGCCAACGAAGGCGAGACGTTCAGCGCAGGGGCCAATCTGATGCTGGTGCTGCTGGCCGCGCAAGAGGGCGAATGGGAGGATCTGAATCTCGCCATCCAGCGCTTCCAGCAGATGAACATGGCTCTCAAGTACGCCGCGAAACCGGTGGTCGCCGCGCCGTTCTCTCGCGCACTCGGTGGTGGCTGCGAGCTTGTAATGCATTGCACGCGCGCGCAAGCCTCGGCGGAAACGTATATTGGCTTGGTGGAGGTGGGCGTCGGCTTAATCCCGGCGGGTGGCGGCTGCAAGGAATTGCTCGCGCGGTTAAAAGATCCGCTGCGAATCTTCGAATTGATCGGCTATGCGAAAGTTTCATCCAGCGCGGAAGATGCGCAGAAACTCGGCTTGCTCCATCGAGCCGACCCGATCTCGATGAATCCCGAACGCTTGATTTTCGACGCCAAGGCGCTGGCGCTCTCGCTGGTGCCCAACTATGCGCCCGGCGTGCCGCGCAGCGATATTAAAGTGGCGGGCGAAAGCGCATACGCGTTGATGAAGCTGGGCGCCTGGTCCGCGCGTGAGGGCCACTTCATCAGCGATTACGACTTGATCATCGCGGAAAAGCTCGCGCATGTTTTGAGCGGAGGCCGCCTCTCCGGCCAGCAGAGTGTTTCCGAGCAGTATTTGCTGGACCTGGAACGTGAGGCCTTCCTGAGCCTGTGCGGCAATCCGAAAACGCAGGAGCGTATGCAGTATATGCTGAAGACGGGCAAACCGCTCCGAAACTGAAACTTTGAATAAACCATGGAAGCAGTAATTCTCGATTGCTTGCGAACGCCGGTGGGCAAAGCCCCGAAGGGCACCTTGCGCAACACCCGCCCCGACGATCTCGCGGCCATCGTCATCCGGCGTCTGCTTGAAAAACACCCGTCGATCGCGCCGGAAGAAATCGACGATGTGATTCTGGGCTGTGCGATGCCCGAAGCCGAGTCTGGCATGAACATCGCCCGCATCGCCGCCCTGCGCGCCGGCTTGCCCGATTCGGTGCCTGGCATCACCATCAATCGCTTCTGCTCCTCGGGCCTACAAGCCATCGCCATGGCCGCGGATCGCATCCGTTCCGGCGGCGCGCAAATCATCATCGCTGGCGGCGCTGAGTCGCTCAGCATGATCCCGATGGCGGGCAATAAATTCGCGCCTAATCCTTGGATGGTGGATCATCTGCCGCAGATCTACATGGGCATGGGCCTCACCGCCGAACAGGTGCAGAGGAAGTACGGCATCAGCCGCGAGGATGCGGATCGGTTCGCCTATCGCAGCCATCAACACGCTCTGCACGCACAAGCTGCGGGCAAGTTTGACGATGAGATCGTGCCCGTTCCGCTGAACGGTTCCGGGACGTTCATAAAAGACGAAGGTCCACGAGCCGACACTTCGCTCGAAGCGCTGGCGAAGCTGAAACCCGTGTTTCAATCCGACGGGACTGTCACCGCGGGCAATTCATCGCAAACCAGCGACGGCGCTGCCGCAGCCATCGTTTTGTCCGATAAGAAAGCGGAGGAACTGGGATTGAAACCGATGGCTCGATTTGTCAGCTTTGCCGTGGCGGGCGTGCCACCGGAGATTATGGGCATCGGGCCTGTGGTGGCGATTCCCAAAGCGCTGGCGCTGGCCGGCCTGAAGAAGGAAGACATCGGCGTCATCGAGTTGAACGAGGCTTTCGCGGTACAGGCTCTGGCCGTGATTCGCCATGCCGGTCTGGATCTCGATCGCGTGAACCCCAATGGCGGTGGCATCGCGCTCGGCCATCCGCTCGGGTGCACCGGGGCGAAACTCACCGCTACTATCCTGCGCGAAATGCATCGCAAAGATGCGCGCTACGGCATGGTCACCATGTGTGTCGGCGGAGGCCAAGGCGCTGCCGGCATTTTCGAAAATTTGATAAGGAACAATTCCGATGGCATCCTCGACAATCTCTCCCACGAAGCCTAGGGGCGGCGGGTTCCTCATCGAGCCTACCTCGCCGGAACAACTTTTCTCGCCCGAAGACTTTACCGATGAGCACCGGGCCATTATCCGCACCACCGAAGAATTCTGGACCAAGGAAATCGCCCCTCACGTTGACGCGATCCAGCATCAAGAGCCGGGCGTCGCGGTATCGGTGCTGCGCAAGGCCGGTGAGATCGGCCTTACCTCCGTGCATCTTCCCGAAAAATACGGCGGCATGGAGATGGATCTCACTTCCGCCATGCTGGTAGCGGAAGGCATCGCGAAAGACGGCTCCTATGCAGCCTGGCACGGCGGCCAAAGTGGCATCGGCGCGCTGCCCTTGTTGCTGTTTGGCACCGAAGACCAGAAGCAGCGTTATCTTCCCCGAGTGGCGAACGCGGAATTGGTCGCCGCATACGCGCTGAGCGAACCACAAGCGGGATCGGACGCACTGGCCGCGCGCACTCGCGCCGACTTAAGTCCGGACGGCAAGCACTACATCCTCAACGGACAGAAAATGTGGATCACCAACGGCGGCGCGGCCGATCTCTACACCATCTTTGCGAAGGTGGGCGGCGAGAAATTCACCGCGTTTCTGGTGGAGCGCAAGTTTCCCGGAGTGGCTGCCGGCGCCGAAGAAAAGAAGATGGGCATCAAGGGCAGCTCCACCACGGCCATCTATCTCGACAACGTGCCGGTGCCGGTGGAAAACGTCCTCGGCGAGATAGGCCGTGGCCACATCATCGCTTTCAATATCCTGAACATCGGCCGTCTCAAGCTGGGCGCTTTCGCCTGTGGCGGCGCGAAGGAAGTGCTGCGCGTTTCGTTGAACTACGCCAAAGAGCGCAAGGCCTTCGGCAAATCGATCGCCGAGTTTGGCCTCATTCAGCACAAGCTGGCGGAAATGGCCATCCGGATCTTCGCTACAGAGACCGCGACCTATCGCGTGGTGGGGCTCATCGAGAGCCAGCTGGAAGGTTTTTCGTGGGATCAACCCGATGCCGCTCAAACCGAGCTGAAGGCGGTGGAGGAGTTCGCCGCCGAGTGTTCCTACATCAAAATCTATGCGTCCGAGATGCTCGATTACGTAACGGATGAGGCCGTCCAAATTCATGGCGGCTACGGCTATCATCAGGACTACGTCGTAGAACGCTGCTATCGCGATTCGCGCATCAACCGCATCTTCGAGGGCACCAACGAAATCAACCGGCTGCTCGCTACTGGAATGCTGCTCAAGCGCGCGCAACGCGGACAGCTGCCGCTCGTAGAAGCGGTCAAGAAGCTGCAAGCCGAGATTCTGGCTGGGCCAACGCTCGGGTCCGGTACAAGCGAAGACGCACGGCTGGTCGAAAACGCCAAGAAATCCGCGCTCTTTGCACTGGGAGTCGCCTATCAACAGTTCGGGACGGCGCTGGAGGAGCAGCAAGAGATTCTCGCCTCCATCACCGACGTTGCGATGAACGCATTCGTCATGGAATCGGTGTACCTCCGCACCCAAAAGCTGGCGAAGCTGCGTAAAGGCGAAATCGCGGCGGACGCTTGCCCCGTGTTTCTGCGCGAAGCGATGGAGATCGTCGAAAGCGCCGCGCGCAACGTCCTCGCCGCCAGTTCGGAAGGCGACGCTTTGCGCACGAACCTTGCGGTGCTCAAGCGCTTCACTAAGTTTGAGCCAGTGAACGCGATTGCCGCTCGCCGCCGGATCGCCGAGCGCGTTCTCAACGCTGGCCGCTACCTCGTTTAGTGAAACTGATCATTACTGTCGGGCTGCCCGGTTCCGGCAAATCGACGTATCTCGCGCGACTCGGCGTGAACGCCGTCTCATCGGACGAAATCCGGCGTCTGATCGCCGACGATCCGCACGATCAAACCATGAACTCGCGCATCTTCTCCGTGATTCGCTACCTGATTCGCCAGCGCATCCGAGCGGGCCGGCCAGCCACTTACGTGGACGCCACGCACTTGACGCCATGGGAACGCGAACCGTACGTGAAGCTCGCGCAACGTTATGGATGTACGCTGGAAGCTCTGTTCTTCGATGTTCCCATCGAAATCTGCATGGCCCGCAATCAAGCGCGCGAACGGTTCGTTCCCGAAGAGGCCATCCGCAAAATGGCGCACCAGATGATTCCGCCGTCCAGGGACGAAGGCTTCGCCGAAATCACAAGGATCACTTAGGCCGGCGTTCGCTGGTGGGCGGCACCAAATTTTTCAGCCGCAGGTAGACCGCCATGTAACCGTACATCTCGCTATCGTGACCTAAATTGCCCCACAGAGCGCTGAGCTTGGTTTGAGGCCGGCCGAAGATCTTCACCTGCTGGGTGGCGGTGGCGTCGGTCATGGTGTCATAGACACTGTCGCAATAATCGAACGAAGCCTTGAGCGCGGCCATGATGTCGGCCTTGGAAGTCTTGCCCGCCGTGTCGGCCTTCTTGGTTTCGCCCTTCACCGCCGAGCAGATCATCATCTGCGCGTCTGCGACGTGGGCCACACGAGAACCAAACGTTCCCACTTCCGGTGTTGCCTTGAAAGAGTAATCCGCGTCGGGCATGCTATCGGCCTCCGCCAGCAGCGCACCCTTGCGCTGATCGTAATTCTGTTTCAGCTCGGTGCTGAGCGGATTGTCCTGGGCCTGCAAAGCGAATGCGCTCGCAAACGCCGCGAAAAGGAAGATCGAGGGTCTAGTAAACATCAGAGAGAGGGCGTGTGCCCCGGCTCAAATGTTACCTGATCGAATACGTTGTCAGAACGTGAATCGTAACCCCATCTGTATCCTGCGCGAATCACCGGTACCGTTCACTGCGTTGCCTGCGTTCACTGGTGAGGTGGACACACCGAAGGTGCTGTTAAACAGGGGCTCGCCGCTGGCCGGCCCGTAGTTACGGCTATTGGTCAGGTTGAAGAATTCGGCTCGGAACTGCGCGTTCAGCCGCTCGTAGAATCTCCAATTCTTGGCTACCGAGAAATCCCATTCGCGGAACGGCGCGCCGGTGATCTCATTCCGATACATGTTGCCGATGGTTCCAAAGGCCGGGGGAACGATTACCGATTTACCGGCCATATAACAGCCGAATGCTCCCAGCGATGCCAGGCCGCTGCTGCCCGGCACACTGGAATTGGTTGGCTCGGCGGACGCCGCCGCGGTGCAAGCCTGCGGGATGCTGGCGCCACTGAAATAAGGAATCGGTGTGGTGCGCCCGAAGATTTTACTGAAGTCGCTGGCATTTCCATACAGATTCCAATAATTTCCCTGGAACGGAATGATGTTGCCGGTGCCGGAGAAGTCGATAATGAAGTCGTTCAGATCGACACCCACCCCGCTAAGAATGTTGACGGAGCTATTTACGGACCAGCCTTCGAGCGCCTGTCCAAAGCCCTTCTTGCCGGGCAGATCATAGGTCACCGTGAGGCCGAAGTGCTGGCGGGGCGTGCTATTCATCGGCGCGTACGAACTGCTGACATTGGTGCTGTCCTTCAAGAAGGGAAAGTTGTCGCTTTCCGCGCTCTGTGTGGTGTGAGCGTCCGCCAAAGTGTAGGAGGCTTGCGCCGTAACGCCGTGCGAGCTACGCGCCACCAGACTCAGTTGCAGGGCATCGTAATTGGACCACCCCACGTTTGAATAATCAAGGATATTCGAGAAGTACGGGAACTTGCTGAAGTAGGGACGCCGCTCCTGCTCGGAGGTTGCATCGTTAGCGCCCGGAGTCGGCTGGTTGACATTCACGTACTCCGGCAGTCCATTGACGTGATTGCCGACGTAGGCCGCGTTCAAGGAAAGGTTGTTGGTGAAGGCATGTTGAACGGCCGCGGTCCAGGTGGTCATGTAGCTGCGGGGCGCGTTCGGGTTCTTGGCCAGAAGTGAGCAGGGCGCCGGGTTGGAGCCAATGCCATCGCCGCATGCCAGCGAGCTCGCTCCACCAGCGAACACGGGTACGACAGGCGCGCCCGGAGCGTTATAGACCCAGTTCAGTTGGGAGGGCCCAAAGACGGGGACGCCGGACAGGATAGTACCCGAGTTCGGCCGAATGCTGCCATCCGCATTATAGAGGGTGAAGCCGGTGGGAATGGAAGGCAGGCTGGCGCCTTGGAAGGTAACCAGGGCGTCCATCGGAACGGTGTCATAGGTGATGCTGGTACCGGCCCGGACGACGGTGGTGCCCTTACCGGAGACGTCCCAAGCGAAGCCTAGGCGAGGCCCAAAATCGCGCTTGTCGGTCTTATAGAGCGCATTGCCGTTGGTCTGTTGCACCATGCCGGTGGGTGAGTTGGGATCGAAATTGCCCCACGCGTTGTGGCTGTCCACCTGGGGCGGCTCGTATTCGTAGCGCAATCCCAAGTTGAGAGTCAGTCTTTTCGAGATCCGCCAATCGTCCTGAATGAACCCCGAGTAGCGGTTGAAGCCCGTGGTGGTTAACGGAGGGTTCACCAGATACTGGCCGCTGGATGGAGCACCGGCCAAAAAATCTTCGAGAGGCGTCGATGTGCCGAAAGCCGCTCCGCCATTGAACGCAACGTTACCGTCCAGATAATTTGGCGCGCCATATCCGCGATAGAGTGTGTGATCGAACTCGCCGCCAAACTTGATCAGGTGTCTGCCGTGCGTGTACGAAACGCTGTCGATGAAATGGTAGGTGTTTTGGAAGACCAACTGATCCTGAATGAATTGGCCGGCGCCGGTGGCGGTAAAGTTGCCAATGGTGATCACCGGGAATCCACACTCAGGTGAGGGTGCATTGATGCCGGAAGCGAAACCGAACGCTTTGTAGTAATCCGGCTGGCCTAAGTTCTGCGTGCATTCGCCGTTGTAGTCCTGCAAATTGTACCGGTCATAACCAAACCGGGCCTCGTTCACCCAACTGGAGTTGGGCACGTAGACCCAGACTCCCCGGACCACCATGACACGGTTGTGGTCGATGTTCGCCCAATAAGGTTGCAGGCCGAGCCCGGCGGTCTGATCGGTGGCGTTGCCTATGAGATATTCACCATTGATGGAGTTCTTGTCATTGAGGTGGTAGTCGATTTTTGCGACATAGTTGTCGGAGTGACCGATGTTGTCCAAGCCCGAGGAGAGGAGTGGGCTGGACGTTCCGTTGGTGAAGATTCCCGCGTGCGGATTGCAAGCGCCTGCGGCCGTACAGCCTGCTAGATTCAAGCTCAGTTGATTCGGCTGGATGCCGTTTGCTTTCAGATCCGCGATGGCGTCCGGCAAGCTGTTGGTGGTGTCGCCGCCCAGACTCAGTGAACTAGGAACCTGCAAGATTCCCGGGGCTCCCACCGTGTAGCGGAATCCTTCATAGTTTCCAAAATAGAAGAGCTTGTCTTTGATGATGGCTCCACCGATGGACCCTCCGAATTGTTTGAAATCGTCGTCGGCTTTAGGCAGTGGACCAAGATACGGGCTTTTGGCGTCCCATCCGCTGTAACGGCCATAAGCATAGGCCGATCCATGCAGCGTGTTGGTACCGGACTTGAGACCAACGTTTACTACCGCACCTTGCCCCCATCCAAAGTCGGCCCGGGGATTGGCGCTGACGTTGATTTCCTGAATGGAGTCCAAGGGCAGCTCGGTGAGTTCGTCGGCGCTGGTGGTAGCGCCGAACAGTGGCCCCGAAGCAGCGAATTGATTCATGTCGTCAACGCCATCCAGCATCCAGACATTCGTCATGGTGCCCGCGCCGTTACTGGAGTAAGTGGGCGTATTGCCACCGGGTCTGCCGGCGACTCCAGCCGTGAAGTCCAGCAGCTTGGTGAAGAGGCGGCCGTTTAGTGGGAGATCTTCCAGACTCTTGGTTTCGATCGTCGTCGAGATCATGGCGCTGGTGGTGTTGATGATGGGCGGCGTACCGGTAACAACAATTTCCTGCGTTTGAGCGCCGGTCTGAAGCGCAAGGTCAATGCGGACATCCTGACCGACACCCACCGCTACATCTTGCCTTACCGCCGCACTGAATCCCTTAGCCTCCACACGGATGCTGTACGTGCCGGGAACCAGGCTGGGCGCCGCATACTCGCCCGCAGGGTCGGTAGTCAGCGTTCGAGTAACCCCTCGGGCGACGTCGGTAACCGCGACCGTGGCGCCCGGAACCAGTCCGCCGCTCTGGTCCGTCACAGCACCATAGATACGACCTAAGTTCAGTTGTGGAAGGGCGGGCAAAGAACACAGCAACAGCCCCACGCTTACCGCGAATGCTTGAAACACGCCAGTCTTCTGGCCAGACCCGAACAATCTCATACTTCCTCCAACGAACTAGGTTGCAGCGTACAAACGCTGTCACTTACGAAGTGCTCGAATGGCCATCAAAGAAGAATGGTCAAAAGAAGACGCGCCAGGCACGTAGTCTGTAAGTGAGCAAAACTCAGCGACACCAACAGAGCGCGGGTCCAATGCGAGGCCGGCATTCCCGGTGCCGACTGGCAAACTTACTCAAATTGACAAAGCACTAACGGGTACAATTTATATTACAAATCGAGTGCCGCGTCAAGGAGGATTTTAGTCGAGCGTGCATGCAGTTGCGAGCGTTTTCTGCATACAGAAACAGGCCTGTAATTTTCATGAATTATTCAGGTTGAGGCGTTAAGCTTGCCCGCGCTGGCGCTTATCCGCGCGCCGACGGCCGAATTGAGGCCAGCGCGAGGCGCTCTTCGCTATGCGGATCGTTCGCTACCTTGCACTGGTTATCGAAGATCATCGTGGCGCGCTGATCGGTTTTAAAAGCCGGCCAGTCCGGCAGCCCTTTGTGATTCGGATTGCCGGTGCGCGCGAAGGCGGCCCAAGCGCCGCTCATCTTTTCCTGCAGCGGATAGCGATCGGCGCCGGAACCGGTCATGGACTTCGCTTCATCCACGTTATCGAGCACAAAGGGAATTTCCAGCGTGTGAAACGCCTTCAGCTTGCCATCATGCACGGGCGATTTCCACGTGAAGTAATACATATATACTGGCGCGGGCTGCGCCGCTTTGCGCTCGGCTTCGGTGATCACTGGCGATCGGAAACCGTCCGACGCGATGATTTGGGAAAGGTCGATGTCGCTGGCGTTCGGCCGGCCCTTACGGTAAACGGCGATCAACTTGTCCACCTCCGCGTCGTCCGCGCGCGTGGCTTGTTTCACGGCAGTGTGCAATTCCGCGGGGTCGATCGGATCCAGCTTCGTGTTTGGGAAGAAGTTCACTTCGAATTCGGTGGACCCGATGAGCAACGGGACATCCGCCGATATAGCCGGAGCGGTAGGATCGAACGGACCACCCGGCAGCGTTTTGCCATCCACCACCGGCGCCAGCCGCAGCCCGCGCGTGCTGAGTGTCGCGGCTACCAATTGATCCATGGGAACCTGCTGCAGATCGTCGGCAGTTTTCACTCCCAACTTCTCCATCAGAGTGTGGGCCGTCTTGGTAGCATCTTCGGTGGAAACTCCCTTGACGTTCGCGCCGCTCTGCACGATAGCGCGATGAAACAGACCTTTGGCCGCGGGCATTGCCAGGAGCGTGCTCACCTTGCCTGCACCGCCCGACTGGCCGAAAATCGTCACGTTGTTTGGATCGCCGCCGAAATTGGCGATGTTGTCACGCACCCATTCGAGCGCCGCTACCGCATCCAGAATCCCGCAGTTACTCGCGTTCTTGAACTTCTCACCGCCGATGTCGGCCAGGTAGAGAAAACCAAATGAATTGAGACGATGATTAATGGTCACCGTCACCACGTCGTGCTTACGGGCCATATTGGCGCCGTCGTACATGGTGTAACTGCCGTTGCCGCTGGTGAATCCGCCGCCGTGCAGCCATAGCATCACGGGCCGCTTGCGCGCGTCCAGTCCGTTGGTCCAGACGTTCAAGTGAAGACAATCTTCGCTGATGGTCTGCTTGGGGATAGTGGCCGCCACTTCCGGAATCTCAGTGTGAGGACCCTGGGGCGCTTCCGGCCCCCACTCGACGGTCTCCTTGATGCCTGACCACGCTTCAGGCTTGACGGGCGGCATGAATCGGTTCGCGCCACCGGTGGGAGCGCCGTAAGGAATACCGCGGAATGCGTTGACCTTGTTGTCTTGCACCACGCCGCGGACTTTTCCTGCAGTGGTGTTCGCCACTGGACCTTGTCCAGAAGTGTCCTTGGCGCTGGCGGCGATCGCTTTGTTCAAAGCGCCGCCTAGAATGCTGCTGGCTCCGAGCGCCGCGCCACTTACAAAGGATCGTCGATTCATATTGGTCTTCATGGTCTCTCCTGAAGCCGCTGACAAAGCGGCCGGGCTTCATTTTACACCGTCCGATCTGATGGCGGCTCGGGCCCGCCGCAGGGGGGGTGCGGGGATACATCGCGGGTGCGGCGAACTATTTCGGCGTCAAAGCGTGGCTGGGGATTGGTGATTGGTGGCTGGTGACTAGCGAGAGGCGCATCAGGCCTGTTTTTGTGTTTGCCGGCGGCAATTTGGGACTGGGACGCGGGGATTGGCCGGGTAGGAAAAAGAGCCTAGCCGGGGTGGTGGCGGGCCGGGTTGTTTACGCGGCCGATCGCGATTGGGCTTGCTCCCCGGCTGCTGTTCATGGGCGGGCGTTTCAGGGGAGAGAGAATCGGTAGTGTCATTGTGTAAACGCGTGCTCAGGCCCGCCCGGCGGCGTCGAATCTTGATCGCTTCACGATCCATTTCAACCGCCTATTGATGTATAGTCTCTGTCGGGAGAATTCATATGACGGCACGATCCATAGCGGGGAAACTGGTCTTGGCGGCCGTCGCGTGCGCGACGTTACCCCTGTGCGCTCAATGGCAAGACGTAAAGACCAGCCGCGTGCCGCGGGGCCGGGACGGAAAACCGGACCTCAGCACGCCCGCGCCGAAGCTGGCCGATGGCAAGACTCCCGATTTTTCTGGCGTCTGGAACCCAATTCGAATGCCATGCACGCTTGACGGGATTGGCAAGGTCTTCGGTTGTTCTGACGTCCCGTTAGGGGTCCCGATCGGGCTGTTCGATGTCACCGCTAACGGCTCGGAGGACGGGCAAGAGGGGACCACCTCGAAGCTTCCCTATCGTGCCGGCGTCGAAGCTTCTGTGCAGCAACACCTGGTGGAAGACCGAAGAGGCGACCCGACCACCGGCTGTCTGCCTATCTCGCCCGTTCGCCAGTGGGCCGATTTCTTCCCGCAAAAGGTCGTCCAGACCGCCGAGTCCGTAACCATTCTGAGTGAATACATGGTGCAGTTCCGACAGATTTTCCTGGACAGACGCCGGCTCCCCAAGGATCCCTTCCCCAGTTTCAAAGGCTACTCTGTCGGACATTGGGAGGGCGACGCGCTGGTAGTGGAGACCATCGGGTACAAAGACGGCTTGTGGCTTGATCTCAAAGGCGACCCACTCACCTCTTCCGGCCGCACGATCGAGCGAATTCGTCGCCCGACCTACGGCAGCCTCGAGGTCGACTTGACCGTCGACGATCCCAGTGTGTATACCCGCCCCTGGCATGCCAAGCGCTACCTGCACCCCATGCTCGATACCGAACTGATCGGAGACATCTGCAACGAGAACGAAAAATCGTTCGTGCATATTTTCGGCAAATAAGTGCCACTCCAACCATCGTCCGTATACAGGGCGATCTACGCTATGCGACTACACAGGATCTTGACGGTGAGTGAACGTCCATTTACCATCGCGGTATGCCACGAAAAGTCATCCTGGGATTCGGAATGAGCATCGACGGCTATATTGCGCGGCGGAACGGTGCTATGGATTTTCTGGTCATGGACAAAGAAGGTGAAGCGTTGATGGCGGACTTCTTCGCCAAGATCGACACCACCGTCATGGGCCGCAAGACCGCAGCAGCGGTGGCGGAATTGCGCAAGAGTGGCGAGATGCCCGACACGCCGGGCATGGCCAACTACGTAATTTCCCGGCGATGGAGGCCGGGCAAACGCGCGGGATTCGAAGTGGTGAGCGGATCTCTGACAACCTTTGTGAGAAAGCTAAAACGCCGCCCGGGGAAAGACATCTATCTGGGAGGTGGGGGCGAATTGGCCCGCAGTTTCCTCGAAGAGGATTTGGTGGACGAACTCTTCATCGGCGTCGGCCCCATACTGTTAGGCGATGGCATCCCCGGCTTCCCGGGCAAGTTCCCGCAGCGCGACTTCAAGCTGACAGAATGCAAGTCCTACTCGAATGGATCGGTCGGGCTACGCTATGAACGGATACGGACGAGGATTAGCCGATAATCGGGTACTGGTGGGGTAGAGCGCGATTTCTTTTACGCGTGCGAGCATTCCCCCGCGAGAGCTTAGAGTCGTCGATAGACGGGGGAGGGCGGCCGTCGGCGGATAGGTCCTGAGTGACGACACAGCGATTTAACTATTCCAGTATCCATGCTCCTCTCGCTGTAGGTGACAGGCTCGGCCCCTACGAGATCGTTGCGCCCATCGGCGCAGGCGGCATGGGCGAAGTGTATCGTGCGCGGGACACTAAGCTCGATTGCGAGGTCGGGTTGTTTACGCGGCCGATCGCGATTGGTCTTGCTCCTCGGCTGCGTTCATGGGAGCGCGTATCAGGGGAGAATCTAGTCCGCGCGGTCGACATTGATTCAAACTTCCTCGAAGCTGACCTCTGGCTCGCGCGATCGACGCGCGTCCGCGTTTAGGGCCAAGTGCCCGCACATTGATCTACACGTGACGACAAGGCTAGGAGCAACCTCCAAATCTGAGGCAAGTCCTGCAGGTTTCAGAGCGTTATGCAGCCCAACAAAATTCAAGGGTCTAGGAAGTGGCTTCAGCAGACTGCCGTGAGTAGCCGCTCGATTGCCCGAAGGCGTAGGCGGTCGGACCGTCCTGCGAGGTAGCGAGCGTTGAGCTCGTCGATCGGATAGTGGATAGCGTCGGAGAATCCTACATGGTCAACTCTCGCCCGACAATCGGTGGATGGCGTACGCATCGGACGTGTCCGGCCAACGCGAGGTCTACGCACGGACTTTTCCCGGCGCCGATCACGAGATTCGAATCTCCGTCGCGGGCGGCGAGCAGCCGCGTTGGCGTGGCGACGGTAAGGAGTTATTCTACGTAGCGGCGGACAGGAAGATTTATGCGGTCGAAGTGAAAGCCTCCGCCGGCCAGAATCCTTCCCTCGAAGCCAGCGCTCCGATGCTACTTTTTGACCCGCATTTCACAGACGGAGACACAAACTATTTCAAGTATGACGTCACCGCCGATGGGAAAGGCTTCCTAGCTGCGGCGATACCTACAACCGGCTCTGCTCCGACAACTTCTCCACCTCTGACCGTCGTGGTGAATTGGAAGACGAGATCGAGGAGATAAACGCCCACCGCCAATCCGGGCTCCAGCTTCGTGCCCCAAAAATTACCAGTGGCGATATTAGGATCGTCGACAATCCCAAATCGATCTCGGATGGGATTCGCGGACATCAATCCCGTCAAATCCACGATGTGGATGTTGGCCGGGAACGGCATTCGAGGAAATTACTGTGGTGATGCGGGCTGAACGTCGTTTGGATGTATAGCTTGACCGGGCTATGAGAGCTCCGCGATCCAGACGGGGGTTCGGGATGCCATATTCCTCGAAGACTCTCCGCTGCAGCGCCACCGGAACAACCAACACTTGATTGCCGGAGACGGCGCGACCGTCGGCGAAGACTGGATCGGCCGGAGAACGGGAATCACTTCATATGCTTGAGAGACTGCTCATTCTCCAAACACATCTCGTCGATCAACTCTGTGTCGACAACGATACGCTGCTTTAACGTTACCGTCCACGGCTTGGTATAAGCCTTGGGATCATCGACGGTGACTTGGATTTCGAGGTGTCCGAAGTCTGGGCGCCGGATCTGCTCTCGCACTTTGGCGGCCTGGGTCAATACACTTCCATTCCAATCGATCCAAGTATCGTCGCGCAGTCCGATCGTGTCGATCACCAGGGTATCGCCAGACCATTTCCCCGACGAATATCCTTGCAACGTCGGGTTCGGATCTTCGGGCAACGGCCGTGCATCCGTGAACACCTGGCGGTATCCGGCGTTCAATTCATTGAGTACCACCAAAAGACCGGGCGAGTGAACGAACTTGAGCAAATGCGGCATCCCGTACGCGCGAAGAAAGTTATCGGGCAAGCACTTGATGTGGGGGTCGTCTTTCGCCAGATTGTCGGTGCGCTCTTTGGCGAGTGCCGCAAGCCAAGGCCGATAGGGCAACCCTCCGGGCAGATCGATACCGATATTGGCCATTTGGCGCGAGCCAACGATTGCAGTGGGGTCGCCAGGACTCTGCGCGTCGTGCGAACTTTGCGGATCCCTCGGGCCTGGGAGATCCTTAGGACTCGACAAGCCATGCGCGCGGCGATCATAAGGCTCGCCAGTAGTCCAGATTCCGGAAAAGTCAGGTTTGCCATCTGCCATCCGAGGCGAGGAGGCCGACATGTCCACCTTGCCATCGGCCTTTCGTGGCACACCCGCAGTGGGGTACTTCAGCCACTGAGCGGCCAAATGCGTGGATGCTAAGGGCGTACCCAGAATGACAAAAGCGACGGTGAGGAGCGCTTCGTAGCGTCGACGAATTCCAAGCTCCGGGTTTGAGCGTCGAGAAGGAAACGGACACAGCACAGGGCTAAGAATACACCAATGCATGCCGTCTGTCACCGACCGCCTTAGGAACTGGAACTGGTTGACTCACTGTGTTCGCGGCTCAGTGTCGGCCTTCCACTTACGGAACTTTAGTTCTGGCGAGGCCGGTTACTGTTGAAATACTTCTTATACGCTGCGATCCAATTGGTGGCAATGTCATGTTGCGCGGTGGCCAAGTCCAGTTGGCCATCACAGACCATCTGGTGGAGCCGTTGCTCCAACGCATCTTTCACCCGCGCGTTCCACTCCGTGCTCGAATATGGTTCCGGCCACAAATTCCGGATATCGCTGGCGCCGCCCAACTCCGGCGTGATGAGATAGTCCACTTCGTACGCATCCGTGCGGGCATTCCGGATGCCATATTCCTCAAACACTCGCCGCTGCAGCGCCACCGGCACAACCAACACTTGATTGCCGCTGACGGCGCAAACATCCGACTTCATCACGGGGCGCACCGCACCCGGCGTCAGTTGCGGCCGCGGCACGGAAGCTGTGGCGGGGCGTGGTACGAGATAGAGAACCAGAGCAATCGCCACCCCAGCCAGCGTTAAAGCAAACGCCACTTGCGCCAGTACCAGGCGGCGTGGAGCAGCCGATTGCCGCGCGTCCTCTGTGAGACGCGCCTTGAGCAGCGCACGGGGACCAGCGGCCGGCGGCAATTGCGGATCGAGCGTCGCCGAGTGGAGCTGAACAAAATCGGCGATCGCGCCTTCCATGCCGCGCAAACGAGACCGGCATTGCCAGCAAGCGGACAAGTGAGCGCGAACTTCCGCGTCCCGGCGAGGAGTCAGCTCGCCATCGGCGGCGAGAACCAGATCTTGGTCGGAAAGATGATGGTCTTGATGCGGCATGGTTAACATCCGTGATTCATGTCGGCACGGCTGAGCCGCGCCAGCGATCGCCCCAACGAAACGGAGACTGAGGCCAGCGAGATATCGAGAACCTCGGCGATCTCGCGATAACGCAGTCCCTCGGCGCGCAGAGAGAGACACCACTGGTCCTGCTCAGGCAGCGCGCGGAGAACCGATTGCAATCGCTGATACCTTTGGTTGCTCAAAAGGCGCTCCTCGGGATTCTCGGCGGGATCGGGCCGAATGGCGGCCAGCGCCTCCCCGGATGCCAAAACGCTGGTGGCTTCCCTAGCTTTGGCCAGCCGGCGCTTCAGACCCAGATTATGGGCCACTCGAAAAACCCATCCGCGCAGGTTTTGCCGGGACCGTCCTCTTTGCAGGTGCTGAAAGAGAGCCAGGAAAACTTCCTGAATCACTTCTTCGCCATCCTGCGCGGGAAGTCCGAGAGCCAGCAGGTAGCGCATCAACCGGCTTCGCAGTTCATCAAATAGCTGGACGACTTCCTGCTCATTACCCGTTGGAGCCGGCGCGCGCTCCGACTTTCCGCCCGCCACAAGTTCCCATCGCGCAACCGAGTCTGGTTCCGGCATCCAAAAATAAGCTCTCAGCTCTATATTCTCCCACCGGCGGTTTCGTTCGCATTATTTTACGAACAGGAGGCCGCTCCTGGGAATATATAGGTGAATGTACTTTTTCCTCCGGCCACGAAACGCGCTCCTGTTGTCCCTGTTGCTGCCTTTCGTATTGCCGGCTCAAACCGACACAGGCGAACTCCGCGTCACAGTCACCGACGCCATGGGGCTGCCGGTACCCGCCTCCGTGAATCTTTCGAGCGAGATCAATCAATACCGGCACAGTTTCGAAGCCGACCAGGAAGGTCACGCGGTGGCCAAACGGCTGCCGTTCGGGCTGTACAAAGTGGCGGCCGAGCGTCCAGGATTCACGCCGGCGCAGGCGCTGGTGGAGATTCGATCCAACATTCCAAAAGAAATCAGTCTTTCCCTGAACGTGGCGCCCACCCAGAGCGC
This sequence comes from Bryobacteraceae bacterium, assembly GCA_049518655.1. Classification (GTDB taxonomy): domain Bacteria; phylum Acidobacteriota; class Terriglobia; order Bryobacterales; family Bryobacteraceae; genus Palsa-89. The sequence continues at coordinate 43,986 of JBEKRO010000003.1, forward strand.
GGTCACCGTTACCGACAATGAGACGCTACTCGATCCGCATCGATCCAACTCGGCTTATCGCATCGGCGGCGACTCGTTGGAGAACGCGCCCACGACGTCGCCCGGACGCTCTCTCGGCAGCCTGGTGGTTACCGAGCCCGGGTGGGTTTTTGAAGCCAATGGCATTCTTCATCCGCGCGAATCCGAATATCAGGTGCAATACGTCATCGACGGCATTCCGCTCACCGACAACCGATCCGCGGCCTATGTCGCCGACCTGGATTCGGACGACGTTCAGGAGATGAACGTGATGACGGCAGGCTATCCGGCGGAATACGGCCGCAAACTAGGCGGCGTGGTGGAAGTGGGCACCGCGCGAGACAGCAGCCTCGGATTTCATGGCAAGGTGATCGCATCGGGCGGCAGCTTCGATACTGCCAGCGGCTATGTGGAAGGCCAATACGGCTGGGATCGCAATACGCTCAGCCTGAGCGCGGCGACCGCGACTACCGATCGGTTCCTGGATCCGCCCGTCACTCAGAATTACACCAACCACGGCGTCACTCAGGACTTCATGGGCCACTATGAACGCGATCTGGGCAATCATGACCGCATCGGGATCATTTTCCGCCGGGAGCAGTCGAGGTTCCTGGTGCCGAATGAGTTGGTGCAGGAAGCGGCCGGGCAACGGCAGGATCGCAACAGCTATGAGACCGCGCTTCAGTTTTCGTACACTCACATTTTTTCGCCCAATGTTTTGGGCGAGTTCCGTGCCATGGCGCGCGATATCACGGCTGGATTCTGGTCGAATCCGCTGTCAACGCCCATGATCGTGACCCAGGACCGCAGCTATCGCGAGGGCTACGTGAAGGGCGACATCGCGGCACACTCCGGCATTCACGACTTCAAAGTCGGCGTGGAAGGAGATTTCGCGTCGATTCGCGAGGCGCTGAGTTATCAGATCACCGATCCCACGCAGTTCGATCCCGCCACTCCACCGGCATTCAACTTTTTGGGCCACGCGCCCGATCGCGAACAGGCCGTCTTCGCGCAGGATCAGATCCGCTGGCGCAATTTTACCTTTAACGCTGGGTTGAGGTTCGATCATTATGACTTGCTGGTGAACCAGTCGGCATGGAGCCCGCGCCTGGGTGCGGCTTACTATTGGCGGCCCGCCGACGTGGTCTTCCGGTTCTCCTACGATCGCGTGTTCCAGACTCCGGCGTTTGAAAATCTGCTGGTGGCGAGTTCTCCGGAAGTGACCAGTTTGAGCGATCGGGTGCTGCGCCTTCCGGTGCAACCTTCGCGGGGTAACTTCTTTGAAGCCGGATTTTCCAAGGCGCTATTCGGCAAGCTTCGTATCGACGGGAATCTCTATCACCGTGCCGTGAGCAATTACGCCGATGACGATCTGTTGTTGAACACCGGCGTGAGCTTTCCGATCGCCTTCTCCAGAGCCACCATTTACGGAGAGGAGGTAAAGCTGGAGGCCCCGCGTTGGGGACCATTTTCCGGCTATGTCAGCTACTCCAATTCGCGCGGCAACGGTTATCTGCCGGTTACAGGGGGGCTGTTCCTGGGCGATGACGCGGCGCAAGCCATCGCGATCACCACGGGGGTTTTCCCGGTGTCGCAGGACCAACGCAACACCGTCCGGGCGCGTGTTCGCTATGAAGTGAACCGGCACATTTGGCTGGCAGTTGGAGGCACGTATGACAGCGGCCTTCCCACAGAGTTTGATGGCACCTACCAGGAAGCGGCGGCGCAATACGGCCAGGACATCCTGAATCGAGTGAATTTCTCCGATCTGCGCGCCCGGCCTGGGTTCACGCTCAACGCTTCGGCCGGCGTGATCCTGAAGCAAAAGGAGAAGAAGTCCGTACGATTCCAGGTGGACGTGACCAACCTCACCAACCAACTCAACGTGATCGATTTTGCCGGACTCTTCTCGGGCACCGCGCTGGCCGCGCCCCGTATGGCGGCGGCCCGCATTCAATTTGAGTTCTAGCAACCTCTAAAAGACGTACCCGATAGATGCCTGGTAGGTCCGAGGCGCGACAAAATGCGTTCCGCTGAAGGTGGACAGAAAATTATAGAGCGCCACCTTGTCGGTAAGATTAGTCACCGTGAACCGAAGCACGGTTTTGTAGTGTTCGGCGTGAAACAAATTGTCGGTACCCACCGCCATGTCGAATAAATTCCGGGGCTTCACGCGATCCGGGTTGTGATCGTTGTTCTCGGTTCCGGTCTGCGGGAGAGTCAGCAATGTAGACGTCACGTCGGCTCCGCCGCACGTCCGCAACGGGTCTTGGAAGGTAGCGTCCACGCCGCCGCACGCCAGACCGATGTCCACTTGCTGGGCGGCGGTGAGCTTCAAGGCAGCGGCCGCATCCGGCACGCCGGTAACCACCAGACCGCTGTCGTAGCGCCAGATGAAAGTGGCCCACATCCCGTCCTTGCCGCGTTGATAGCGGAGGTTGCTGGTCTGCTGGAAGGCTTGATCGTGATCGATCCGGAAAACGCCCGGCACGTTGGCCGTACCTTGGAAAATCAACCCGCCCACTTCCGGCGGAAAGTAACGCGCGCGAGTGTGTCCGAAATTAGTGGAAGCCTGGAACCCGTGAAGGCTGATGGTGCTCAACCGGCCGGTCACGCCGTCGAGTTTGGAATTATTCCAGGCGATGGGGAACGTGATGGGCGTGTTGAACAGCACATCGAAATCGTAGGCGTTGTGGGTGAATTTCCAGAAGTAGTCGACGTCGAACACCAGCCAGTGTCCGATCTTCTGCTGCAGACCGCCGTTGAATTGATTGCGAAACCCAGGCTCGATAGGGTAGCTGCCCTTGGCGCCGAAAATATTCTGAGCCAATCCACCGATTCCAGTGGCGCTCGAAAGCAGCAGGTTCTCATTGAACGGGGTCTCGAAGGTGCGCGAGTACGCGACGCGCAGCACGGTGCCGGTGCGGTTCACCAGATACGAAAGGCCGAGCCGCGGTTGCGGGCCGTTCTTCGACACCAACCCGTTGTACTGATCGTCCCGAAAACCGATGTCGGCGGTAAAATCGCCCATCTTGATGTCGTCGGTGGCGTAAAACGCGGCTTGATTGATGTTGCCCAGCCCGTGAAACTGGAAGTACGATCCGCCGCGCGTCAAATCGTAGGGGATCAGGCCGGGGAGGAGTGCGGGGTTGGCAACGTACAAGGGATTGATGGAGCTGCACTCATTGGGGTCGGTGACTCCAGGCAATCCGAGCGCCGCTCCATTCGGACCTAGGCAAACCGGGTTAAAGGAAGGGTTCGTCACACCCATGCTGAAGTTCTCCTCCAGCCTGGTTTGTTGAATCTGTGTTCCAAACTTCAGGTTATGACGCTTGTGTGAAATAGAGACGTCCGCTTTCACCCCATAATTGGTGAGAAATCGATTTTGCGATTCCGTGACTGGCGTGTCGTCGAAAGGATCGCGGCTCCCGTAGTAGTTCACCTGATCGCGCCGCGCGAATGGGTTGATGGTCAGCAGCGTGGTTGATCCGAAGGTGTGCTGATAACCCGGCGCCACATCCCAGGTCAGCACGCGCTGCTTTTGATCCTGGCTCAATTGATCGTAACTATTGGGGACCTCGAACCAGTTGCGAGCCAGAAAAATATTCAGATGGAACGCATCGCGGCCGTCCGGGATAAAATCGCTTCGATCGAAAATGTTCTCGCTGTTGCCGATGTCATGGAACGGCACAAACTCGGGTGTGTCCAGAAAATGGCCGGTCCGAATGCCATTGATCGCAATGAAATTCCCCAGTTTGGCGGACCCCCAGCCAAACGTGGCATTTTCCCCATAGGTGCCGAACGATCCCACTACGGCCTCGATGCTTCCGAACGGACGTGCGCCTAACCCGGATTTCGTGGTCGCGTTTACCACCAGGCTGGATTTGTCGCCGTACTGGGCATCGGGAGCACCGGTGATGAGCTGCATACTCTGGATGGCGTCGGGCGGCAGTTGGGTCGAAAACACCTTGCTCTGCTGATCGCTGATGGGCTGGCCATCGATGATGAAGCTTACTTGAGCGTGATCGCCCAAGGGATGGAAAAACCCATTCGCATCCGAGGCCGTGCCTCCCGTGCTGTTGTTAATGATGCTGCTCAAGCCCGAGGCCGGATCGAAAGAAGGCAGTTTCATAAAGGCCGTCGAGTTCGAGTCGGTATGCGCCGATGGATCCGTATCGATTAACGAAAAGGATGCGCCGACGTCCACGGTGGTGCTGACCTCGCCCATCTGGAGTGTAAAGGTCAAGCTGATGGGAACCGGGTTGCTCACCTCCAGAGGCTCCCTCCTGGCGGAGAAGCCGGTTGCCGTTACGACGATCTCGTACATGTTCGGCGGAACATTGTTAAATCGGAATGTTCCACTGTCGTCGGTCATGGTGGTTTGAGTGTAGTCGGTCACCTGGTTGCGAAGCTGCACCTGGGCCTTGGGGATTACCATCTGATCCGGATCGAGCACCGATCCAGAAACGGTGCCGCTACTAATGGACTGCGAGTACAGCGGAGCGGCGAGAAGTACGGCGAGCGAAACTGCGGCCGCGATTCGGGTCATACGAAGTCCCTTTCGTCCTAAGCGCAACCTGACGCATTTGTGCAACCAGACGATCCGGGACTTAAGACGCAGGGATTACGGGCTTTCGCGGAGAGCGCTCCGATCGGGTGCGGAATTTCGCGCAGCGATCCGAGTGAAGAGCCACTGCGGCTTACTTTGCGTCTTGTATCGTAAGCTCGTCCGGCTTGTCGCCCGCGTACATTTTGGCGCTGTCGTAGAAGCCGGCCGTCACCAGGTGGATGTCCACCTGCTTCTTGCCCTTGTTCTCCCAAAACCAGCCGTGAATGCCCGTGGTGGGCGCGGTGAACGAGCCGTAGGAGTGATCCTTGCCCACCTGGTTGTCCAGTTCGTAGCTCTCGAAATAGTCGGGATTGGGCTTCTTGTCCGGTTCGCCGTGAAATTCGTAGAGGATGTTGCCCGTTGCCTTCCACGCGTAGATCATTCCAGCGCCCTTCTGCATGTGGTATTTAATCTCGACGCCCTCGCCCGGCAAGAGCGAGAGGTCTTCGCTATCCACTTTGTAGGAATTCGGTTGAGCGGTATAGATGCCAGCAGGCGCGGCCGTGGGACGAGCGCCGGTCACAGGTTTCGCCTCGGGTTTCGCTTCTTGCTTCACGGCGCTGGCTTTCGCGAGATCGGTCAAATGAAGGAGCGCGCCGGTCTTCAGAGGATCGATTCCATACTCCGCCGGCAGCACCGCAGTGAACAAAATCACCAAGGCAACACCCAATGCGATGCCGGTCGCCTTAGCAATCGCCCTCTTGGACGGCGCCTGCACGGGTTGCACGTCTTGTTGTCCAATCATATTCACCTTGATTACACCGCCACGAAATACCCTGCCACCTGGTATCCAACCAGAACGAAGCCGACGGTCATCAGCACCGCGTTCGCCGTAAAAGCCTGTCGCAAGAAACCGCTTTGGGTGCGCCAGACACTGAGCGCGATTAACACGGCGGTGAGCGCCAGCACCTGCCCGATTTCCACTCCGACATTGAAGGAAATGATGTTTGTGACCAGCCCGTTTTTCGACAAGTCCAACTCCTGCAGCTTCGTCGCCAAACCGAATCCATGGAACAGGCCAAAGATCAATACAGCGGCCTTTGTGTTGGGCTCGAATCCAAAGAACCGGCGGAACCCGTCCATATTGTCGAAGGCTTTGTAGACCACCGACAGCCCGATGATTGCATCGATGAAGTATGGGTTGGCGTGGAATCCTCCCAGGACGCCGGCCAGCAATGTGATGCTGTGCCCCAGGGTGAAGAGACTGACGTACTGGACGATGTCCTTCAGCCGGTATAGGAAAAAGATTACGCCGACCAGAAAAGCAATATGGTCGTACCCGGTGACCATGTGCTTGGCGCCCAAATAAACGAACGCGGCCACTGCTGTGCCCTGGTTCGATTGGACGAACGAAGCATCCCGCTTCGATACGTTATGGGCGATGGCGATGCAGGGAAATAGTAAGGCTGAGAGAATGACAAAGATTGGCAATATACGGCGGGTCATAAACGATCAGAAGGTAAACTTCAATGCGGCTTGCATCAGGCGCGGGGGAGCAGCGTGTACCACTTGGCCGAACAGGGCGCTATTGACGTCTCCGTTCACGGCTGCGGGTCCGAAGAACTGCGCGTGGTTGAACGCGTTAAAAGCTTCCATCCGGAATTGCAGGGAGCGTGCTTCGGTGAATTGGAACGATTTCAACAGCGCCATATCAAAGTTCAGCATCCCGGGACCATAGAACGAGCGGCGCGAAGCGCTGCCGGGGGTGCCGAGGGCGTTGTCGGTAAACGCGGACGTGTTGAAATACGGCAGCCCATTCCGAGGATTGCCGTTGAGGTTCAGCGGAGCGCCGTTGTAATCGGGCAGGTCCAGACTGCGATTGTTCACTCCGTTTGGGATGCTTCCCATCAGGGACAAATCGCCGTCGGCTCTTAATGTGACCGGAAAACCGGTGCTCGCCCGCGTAATCCCGGAAAGCTCCCATCCGCTGGTCAAACCCTTGACGGGTCCTAAGAAGCGTTCGAACGGCAGCTTGTATTGATAGCTGGCGACGAAATCATGCGTTAAATCAAATGCCGAAAGTGCGCGCGTGGCGCTCAAGTTGTAGGGATTCGCGGGATCGGAAATACTCGATCCCTGGTCGATTGATTTGCTGTAGGTGTACCCAATCAAGAAGGTCAGGTTCTTGGTGGAGTGGCGCAGCGTGGCCTCGAAGGCATTGTAGTTTGAGTTCCCGACGCTGGCATCGTAGTCGTCGTTGGAGAATGCCGGGCCCAGCCCTGAGCGGGTTCCCTGGACGGTCTGCCCGGACGGCAATACGTAGGTGGTGTCCTCTCCGATCGGTCCGCAGGTGGGCGTGGCACCTTCCTGATTTAATCGCAGACACAATGCCGGATTGCCGGGATTCGCCGAATAAACGAGCAACAGGTGATGCGCCTCGGAGCCGACGTAGCTCAAGCTCAGCACGGTGTCCCCGCCGAACTGCCGCTCGACGGAAAGAAAATAGTTCTCGTTGTACGGATAAGTGTTCCAGGGCGGAGGCGCGGTCATTCCGGCGATGGGTTCGAACCCGGAAAAGTTAACGCTCGAATTCGGATGGGACGCGGAGGCGTTCAGCGGAGGAAACGTCAAGGGAAAAGGATTGCCGGTGAATGAGCCGTTGGCGGCGGTCATAAAGGGCGTCGCAAACAGCGGCGGGCCGGGGCTAGTGTAGCTCAAGCCATAGGGTGGCTGCGGCTCGTCAATTGCCATGGTGTTGCCTTCGATCACCGAATAATAAATCCCGTAGCCGGCTCGGATGCTGGTTTTCTCCGGTCCGCCCGTCAGCTTCGCCAGTATGCCGTCTTTTGCGCCGGGCGAATAAGCCAGACCCAGACGGGGAGAGAAGCGATTGCTGGATGGCACCAGAGTGCTGGGCACGCCCTTGTCGCCGACGTAGACCAAGCCAACGGGCGCATTGGGATAAACCACGGACTGTTCGCCCGGAATGAACGTCGGTATCTGGTTGTACTTCTCCGACCAATACTCCATCAGATCCCACCGCACGCCATAGTTGAGCGTCAACGTGGAGGTTGCGCGCCAGCTATCCTGCGCGAACCCTCCGGCATACTTATGGCGGATGTAGTAAGCCTGCGAATCCGCCTGATTGTAGTTGCTCGCGACGCCGATCAGGAAGTCCGCGAAATCGATCCCGGTTTGCGATCCCGAGAATAGGAACGACCCGTTAAACGTGGGATTCGGATTGACGTTCACCTGCTCTAAGCTGAACTCCAGTCCAGCCTTGAACGTATGCGATCCCCAGACCTTGGACACGTTGTCGTTCGCCGCGTAGGTATTATTCGCCTGTTTCAAATTCGTAATGGGCGTGCCCATGACGAAGGAATTGAAGATGGTGTTCTCCACACCTTCGATGGAGGGCGCCAGCGGAACGATACCCGGAGTGCCAATGCCGGTGACGAACCCTTGCGAAGCGAGGCTAGGACCGACACCCCCGGCGGGCTGTCCAACGTTATTCGAATCGCGCATGTAACTCAGACGCAGCTCGTTCACCGTCGAAGGCCCGAACGTCTTGGTATCGCCGAGATTGACAAGTTGCGCGCGCCCCAGCGTCAAGGCGTTAAAGCCCGGAACGCTGGCGCCGCCCTGGCCAGTGGGATAGGGATTGTTCAAGCTGTAGTCGTCGAAAAAGTAATATGCCGATAGCAGCCCGAAGCGCGCGCTGTTGGCGTCTATTTTGAAGCTGCCCTTGTCGTCGCGAACGGTTTCGCCTTCAGCGCCGGTAGAAAAGGTCGCCGGTCCGTCGTTGGGAAGAGGAATGTACTGCAGCAGATGCTGGGCCGGCGCGGACCAAACATTTGGCGGGATGATCCCTCCGGGAAAAACCTGGCTGTATGGTTCGTTCGCCGTCACAGTGGAGCCGAGCTTTTGCGACAACAGATTCGCCAGGTAAGGACCGCCCACCGTGCCCGTCAACTCGCTGGAGAGAGCGCTGAAATTCCCCGCCCGCTCGGCCAGCGTCGGAACCGGAATCAAGCCCGTGTCGATCCCCTGCGCGGTCCGCGTCCCTTGATAATCGGCGAAGTAGAAAATCTTGTCCTTCTTGATGGGCCCGCCCGCCGTGCCGCCAAACTGGTTTTGCCGGTAGAAGCTGCGATCCGGCGAGAAGAAATTGCGGGCATCGAGATCTGTGTTTCGGAGAAACTCGAATGCCGTTCCGTGAATCTGATTGCCCCCACCCTTGGTGACCACGTTCACGATGCCGCCGCTATAGTTGCCGTACTCCGCGTTGACGTTGTTGGTGAGCACACGGAATTCGGCGATGGAGTCCAAATCGGGAATGATGGTCGTGCCGCCATTCATTAGCTCCTTGACGTCGCCTCCGTTCACCATGAAGCCGTTGGCGTCTTCGCGCTGCCCGCTGATGGATTGATTGCCGGGGTTCAAACCACCGGAGGGGGCAATGGCCACCGACGCGCCGGCCATGACGATGGAATCGGGCTGCTGCGTGGACATGGGAACAATCCCCGGCTGCAGCGCCAAAAGGTCGGTATAGCTGCGGCCGTTGAGCGCCACCGACGTCATCTGCGTTCCGGTAACCACCTCGCCCATCTGCGAACTGGCAGTCTCTACTTGAGCGGCATTCTCTAAAACCGTGACCTCTTCGATCTTTTCCGCCATCTCGAGTGTCAAATCCGCTACCAGCGCGCCATTGGCATCCACCTGCAGATTGTTCCGGGACTGAGTACCAAAACCTTCCTCTTCCACCTTGACGTTGTAGCGCCCGACGGGCAAGCTGGGGAAAGCATAGAAGCCCTTGTCGTCGCTCACGGTCTTGCTCTGAACATTGGTGGCTGAGTCAGTGGCCGTGATCGTAGCGCCAGGGATTACCGCGCCGCTGGGATCCTTCACCGTGCCCGATATGCTGCCGGTAGTAGCGGCACTGAGTATCGCCGACGACAGCGCCGCGCAGACGAATAACGTGATTCGCTTCAGATGCACTTTCCCCAGTCTAGTGGAGGAGCTGATTTCATCACGAGGCCGGCCGGTCTTCAAGGAGTCAGTGACCGGTGTGTGACTAGACCAGCACGCGTGTTTTCAAGAAGATTGGTCCCTAGCGCGCCTCAAGCGTGACTTTTCGGATGTTGGCCATATGGGAGCCATCCCGCGCGCGAAAACCGTTGACGCTCACTTGTTCCCCGGGCTTGAGTGAATCCACCTTCCAACCCTGGCTCATCAGTCCGTTCGGACTGGCGAGCTCCAATTCCCATTTCGCCACCTTGCCATTGTCGTCTCTCACATCCAAGTACATCAGGACGTGCGGATTGTTCCAGACGATTTTGGTGATGGTGCCTTTTAGTTCGATCGGCTTACTCTCGTCGTATTCGGCTTTGAACGAATGGTGTGCTAAAACTGGCAGGGCGGCCAGCAGGAAACCGGCGGTTGCAAGCAAAGCAAGTCGCTTGGTTCGCATAAGCGATACCTCCAAACAGCCCTTCCACAGGCCGTTCGCCGTGAGTATACCACCCGCTTACGACTTAGGGCCGCCATCATAGGGCGACCCGACAAACACCTTCCGTCCATCAGCGAGTACCACTTCCCGAGCCGACGCCACGTACGCTCCGTCCCTGGCGCGGTATCCAACCACGGTCACTCGATCGCCAATTTTGAGCGACATGCGGCTCCAGCCTTGCCGCGCCAGGGTGTTTGGACCGGCAGTCTCGCAGGCCCAGTGGTCGGTTTTGCCGCCCGCGTTTACATCTACATATATATACACATGCGGGTTCATCCATTCAATCTTGGTCACTCGGCCTTGCAAGGTAATCCGTTTGCTCAGGTCGAATTCAGCGCCCACGGAATGGTGGGCGTAAGTGGGCGTCCCGAGCAAGATCACCCCGAGCAAAAGAGCGAAAAGTGGACATCGAGATCGCATGTTTTGCCTTTACCAGGAGACTAGCATGATCTCGGCCGGTGGGCCAGGATTACGCGGTCACAGCCGGTCACAAACCGGATATGACACGGGGTTCTTCTAGTTCCGAGGCCCTACTTTTGAGGGACGTCCCGATAAACTTTATGACAGTTGTCACAGGCTTGGCTGAGAGTATCGGTGCAATTGCCCACGGCATCCTTGCTTTTTTTCAGCGAGGCTTTCAAGCATTCGGTTCCAGCGGGCACCAGGGCCGCGGCGTATTTGGCGTAATCGGGGTTCTGGACCGGCACCGGCTGGCCATTGGACCGAATCCGGCCCGGTATCATGATCAGATTCTCCAGCTCCTCAATGGCAACGGCGGCGTTGATCACTTTCTGCCAGTCCATGTCGGTCTTGGGCAGGTTCTCCTGAACTGCGAAAATGATGTTGGAGTTGGGCAAAGCCACACTGCGCATCACTTGCTTTAGGTTGCCATAGGGCTTCGGCGTGTAGGACGGCGCCTGGGCGATGGCCGCGCCAGCCAGTAAGCCAGCCAGCAAGAATGATACAAGCATTCGCGTCTTGAACATCACGTCCGCAGGCTAGCATGTCCCAGATGTCGCACTCCGATGTGCTTTCGCGTCCTCGGCTTCGGACCCTTGGGCAAGATGCCGAAGCGCGGGTCATTGTTTACTACTTGCTTCGCCACTGCTTGCATGGTGGATTCGAAATCTTCGTGGGCCGAAGGAATGAAAAGCCACTTTCGTAAAACCTCATGCGGCATCAACGCCGGGAACTCGGCTTGAATGGAAGCGTGATATTCGTAGTCCGTACAGACCAAAACCCCGTGCCAGTTCCAGCGACCGGATTTCGTTGGTTCAACAAGCAACAGCATCTGACGCTCGAAGAGGTACGCGGCAAGACCACCGAACATGCTTTTGGTGAAGAAGGTGGGGTGCTCAACAAATGCCTCGAGAATCCACTCGTGTTGAAACGTCTTCCTACCTGCGTTCATGCCCACATTGGATCACACCGCCGATCCCGTGTCCAAGCGACCAGTCCTGCAATTCACGGCCACGTGTTCATTCATGCGCCGAACTGCGTGAGGTGATGATCGAAGTGCCGGCACGTCAGTTGGCTCCACAGACGGCCGCTCATCCGGCCAAACATCGGATGCGACGCCCATTCAGTCTGAGACTCCCGCCCACCGAACTCTTCGAGGAGCTGCCGCAGCCGGGTCAGGTCCTTCTCCCACTCACTCGAAACGGTGGTGAACGCTTCCGGAGGACCCTGAATCCGGCCTTTCGGCCAAGGCAAGACGTTGATCACGAGCTGCTTGAACGGGGGATATCGGACAACGCCCGATACCGGCTGGGTGGGCATCTCGCCGAGTGCGATTCGGAGTTGATCGATGAGGTGACACACCATCTGGCTGGAGGTCATCCGCCCCCAGCGGCGCTGCGCACCCGGACCGAGCGAACGAATGCGCTCCTGGAACCGCGCACGCACGGCGGGATTGAACATCGATGAGGGCATCAAAATCGATGACGGCATCAGAATGGATGAGGGCATTAGAGACGTCTCCTTTCGCCGCCCCTCGTTCACCCGACGAGCGGCATCATCACGGCAGTCTCGAGGTCCTTGGCGGGCACCTGCCGTGGGTTGTTCAAGTACTCCTCGATACAGGGCAGGTCGCACGGCTCCTCGGTGCTGTTCGGCAGCCAGGTTTGGTACAGCCAGTCATAGGCCGTCTTGAGCTCCGTATAGGGCCCGGTATGAACGATCCTCGCGTAGCGCCCGCCTTCGATGTGCGCTTCGGTGAGCTCGCCAGAAGGCGCCCAGTGGTCCGGAACGGTGATGCAGGCGGCCGCCCTCAACTCAACCTCCGGCACGGAGGCCGGATCGTCGTAGAAGACGCCAATCGAGCGCGTATCGGGCGTCAAGAGGCCCGTGGTGGCGGCGACCGTCATTAGTCGCTCGAAGACCTTGCTCGTCAGTTGATAGTCACCGCGGTGGTGAATCGCGGCAACGCGTATTCTGGGCAGGGTGATGGTTTCGACTTTATACATGCTGGGGTTCCCTTCTTGGTCGAACTGGGCAACCCGCCGCGCCCCGAGATAACGGGCGGGAGGCCTGCCGTACTCGGCGCGAAACGCGCGCGTGAATGCTGCTTGACTGGCATAGCCAGCCCGGCGGGCGGCGCGTTCGATGCTCAGATCCCGGTCGAGCAAGTCGATAGCCGCGCGGTGCAGGCGCAAACGGCGCACGGTGTCGCTCACTGTTTCACCGAGCAACGCGCGGTAAATACGATGGAAGTGATAAGGCGAAAAGCAAGCTACTCGAGCGAGCGCCTCCAGATCCAGCGCTTCGTCCAAGTGCTCGGCCAGGTAGTCGACAACGCGCTGGACGCGCTCCGCGTAGCCGTTGGGGTCATTCATTGTGCCCCAGGCTAGCGCATTCGGTTTGATTTGGGTTGCGGTTTTTCACTACGACCGCGACATCCTGCCCGCCTTGCGCAACTACGCGCCACTTGGTAGCATTCCGTATGCGCGATTCGGTTTGGGTCGCAACTTCTGCCGCATCCGTCCCAGCCAGGACGGTAACTTCGCGCCACTCTGCCCTGGTCCGCGTCACTCATTGGATCACCACCCTGTGCTTTCTTGCCTTGCTGGTCACCGGTGTTGAAATCCTCATCTCTCACCCGCGCTTCTATTGGGGCGAGACCGGCAACATATTCACTACTCCGCTGTTCAAACTGCCGATCCCTTCCTCGAGGGCTTCCGTGCCCACCGGCTACGGCTATGTGTTGCCGGATCAGAACGGCTGGAGCCGGTATCTGCACTTTCAAGCCGCCTGGGTGGCTGTACTGACCGGCCTCCTGTATATAATCTCCAGCTTGTTTACCCGACATTTGCGGAAAGACTTGCTCCCCCGTGGGGCCGATCTTTCGTGGCGGGCCTTCTCCACTGAAATCGCGAACCATTTGCGCTTCAAGCGGCCGAGTGAGGAAGAAGCGTGGTCGTATAACCTACTTCAGCGGCTCACTTACGTGGTCGTGATCTTCGTTCTGTTTCCCTTGGTGATCTGGACAGGTCTGGCGATGTCGCCCGCCATCGCGTCCGTGTTTCCATCCGCCGTCTCTGTGTTGGGCGGCCAGCAATCGGCACGCACCATTCATTTCTTCGTCTCCGTGTTCCTTTTGCTCTTTCTGTTGGTTCACATCATGATGATTTGCCTAGCCGGGCTAAGAAACCGCATGCGCGCGATGATCACGGGCCGCGCTGGCACAAATAAGGAGCCCGCATGAGCGATCTCTCACGCCGCAAACTGATCACCGCCGGGATCGCGGCAGCGGCGGGCGCATCGGGCCTGGCCGTAGCCGACGTCCTTGCGAAGCGCTATGGACTGATCCCGCCCGATCATGCCGGTTTCTATGGCGCGGGCGAAACGCTGACTTATGCAGCGCAGCGGATACTGACCAGCCACTCCATGGCCCGTGAATTTCCTCCGAGCGAGATTTCGAAACCTCCATTCGCGAACGAAGTAGCTCCGTTAGGCGGAGCGTTCAAGCGCCTTCAGGAGGGAGGTTTCGCTGAGTGGCGGCTCGCGGTGGACGGCATGGTGGCACGCCCAGCGTCGTTTTCGGTTGCCGAACTCAAGAGCCATCCTTCCCGTAGCCAGATCACTCACCTGGCCTGTGAAGAAGGTTGGTCTTACATTGCTGAATGGACCGGCGTTCCACTCTCCCACTTGTTAGACGTGGTGGGGATTCTGCCGCAAGCGAGATATGTTGTCTACTTTTCGTTCCAGCAGGACTGGTGGGATAGCCTCGATATGGCCGATGCCTTGCATCCCCAGACTCTGGTCACCTACGGGATGAATAGCGGTGAGCTTCCGGTGGGCCACGGCGGGCCTCTTCGTCTGCGCGTTCCGCGCCAACTGGGCTACAAGAGCGTAAAATACATCACGCGCCTGACGGTAACCGATGATCTGAAACAGTTCGGCGCGGGCTTGGGCTCCGCGTCGCCAGAAGGCGGTTACGCCTGGTACGCCGGCATCTGAGACGGTTCTCGCGTTTCTCGATGCCATCAATCAGGACGATCCGGACAAGGTGGCCGAGCTGATCACGGAGGATCACGTCTTCATTGACGCGCTCGGCAATTCCATGCATGGCCGCGAAAAAATGCGGGCCGGCTTTCGTGTCTATTACGCGATGTGCCCGGATTACCAGGTCTCGCACCACGACATCTTTCATAACGGCAACACCGTTGCAGTGTTGGATCGGCGAGCGGCACTATTCGGGTTAATGGAGAACTGCTGCCTGAAAACAAGTGGCAAACTCCGGCCGCTTGGCGCGCCGTGGTCCGCGGCGGATTGATTCAAGAGTGGCGCGTTTACGCCGACAACAAGCCGGTATACGACATCCTGGCAAAATCAGCCGAGCCCGCGGACCAGTAAGCCGCCCCGCGCTTGCAAAACCCTGTGTCAAAATCATTGCAGGGGCATCATTGGCACAGGAAGGCAGCACTCCTAGAGCGGCGAGTTCAGGCTCCATCGGGTCCGTCCGCTTGATGGGCGTTCCCATTCGCCTCCATTTCACCTTCGTCCTGCTGCTGATTTGCTTAGTGGTCATCGGTCTCAGCAGCAACCAATCGCCCGGGAATTACACGCTATTCGTGCTGGCGGTGATCGCATCGGTGTTGCTGCATGAGTTTGGCCACGCCTTCGTCAGCTCGCTTTACGGCATTCGCACTCTCGAGATTGTCATGTATCCCATTGGCGGCGTCGCGCGCCTGGAACGTCCCGCCAAGCCCTGGGAGGAATTCTGGACCGCGCTTACGGGACCCGCGGTTAATCTCGCGATCGCCGTATTCATCATCGCCGTCCTTTATTCTCAGAAGCGTCCCGTGAATCTTTTCGCGCTGGCGCAGCCGGCGGATGCGAATCTGGCCGACCGCATCGCTCTCGCCAATCTCATCCTAGCCGGATTCAATCTGCTTCCCGCTTTTCCCATGGATGGTGGACGCATGCTGCGCGCCGTTCTTTCGCGTCTGAAATCGGAATACGAAGCCACGCGCATCGCCACCTGGTCTGGCCGCATGTTGGCTATCAGCATGGGGCTCTACGGATTCATCTACATGCCCATGCTGGCGTTCGTCGCTTTCTTCATCTATCTGGGCGCGGCCAACGAAGGCGCCGCTTCGCGCGGACGGTCGCTCACGCAAGGCATCCCCGTCCGGGCCGCCATGATGACCGGCTATCGCACGCTGGCGCACGGAGCCACCATTCGCGACGCCGCAAATCTTTTGCTCTCCACATCGCAGCAGGATTTCCCCGTCGTGCTGGGCGACCAGGTGCTTGGCCTGCTGGGACGCAACGCACTGCTGCGCGGCATGGCGCACGAAGGGCCGGACGCCTACATCGCGGGCTACATGGAGCGCGACTTTTCGAGCGTTCCACCCGACAAGGATCTCGCGGACGTTCTGCCGTTGATGGCGCACTCCGGCGCCTGCGTGCTGGTGATGCAGGAGGGCCAGTTGCTCGGCTTGCTGAGTTCGGAAAATCTTTCGCAGTTCCTGCTTCTGCGCAGCGTCGGGCTGCAACCAGCGGGAGATTGAACCATGCGGAAGCTGTGCCTTTTGCTTTCGGCTTTCTGCCTGGTGGCCAGCGCCGAAAACGTCAAGCTCTACCTCAAGGACGGCAGCTATCAACTAGTCCGCGAGTATCAGGTAGAAAGCGATCGCGTGCGCTTCTACAGCCTGGATCGCGACGATTGGGAGGAGGTGCCTGCTTCGCTGGTGGATCTGGACAAAACCAAGAGTGAAATCAAAGCCCGTGCCGACGCCATCCGCGAAGACGCCGCCGCTCAAGACGCCGAGAACAAGGCCGAGCGCGCCGCCCGCAAAGAAGTGGCCAGCGTCCCTATGGAACAGGGCGTGTACCTGATTGACGAACAGAAGACGGCGCCGCAAAACCTGACTCCGCTGAAAATCGGCGAATCGAAAGTGGTGACCAACAAACGCCGCAGCGTCCTGAAGGCCATCAGCCCCATTCCCCTGGTTCCCGGTAAAGCCACGCTTGAACTCGATGGGCTGCACGCGCCGCAAGGCACCGCCAATCGCAGCCCCGAATTCTATATCCGGCTCTCGGATGAAGAGCGCTTCGGCATCGTACGCCTGAGCGAACATAAAGGCAATCGCGTAGTGGAAAAGCTGACCATCCAACCCGTGGTCAACGAAACCACTCAAGAGCCGGATTTGGTGGAAGTGTTTCGCCAACAGGTGGGCGATGAGCTCTTCAAGATCTGGCCGCAAAAGCCGCTCGAACCCGGCGAGTATGCAGTGGTCCAGTATTCAATGGAGAAAGTCGACATGCAAGTCTGGGACTTCTTTATTGCACCGGGTACGGGGCAATAGCTACTTCGCCGCGCGGTCCAGCAATGTGAAGCCGCTCGGTTCCGCCTCGTCATATCGGGGTTCTGATCTCAAACTCGGTGAAAAAACTCCAGGCTTTTCCGCGCGCAGGTCTCCCATCGATAGTCACGCTTGGCTCGCGCCTGGCCTGCGGTTCCCAGCTGTTGCCGTAACTCGGGCGACACCAGCAGTTTCTCCATCGCCGCCTGGATTTCCGATGCGCTTCGCGGATCCACCAACAGCGCGCCTTCGCCCGCCACTTCCGGCAGGCAAGAAGTATTCGAGGTAATTACGGGAACGCCCGCCGCCATGGCCTGCGCCACCGGAAATCCAAAGCCTTCATATAAGGATGGATAGATGAACGCGCTGGCCCCAGCCATCAAGCCCGGAAGTTCGTCCTCCGGCACATACCCCAGATATCGCACTGCGGCGGGCCGCGATGCCAGCCTGGCCAGCGTCTTCTCACTCGCCCAGCCACTCGCGCCAGCGATTACCAGATCAAAATCGCCGCGAAAGCGAAAACTGCTCCACGCATCCAGCAACGTGTCGATGTTCTTCCGCGGCTCGATGGTTCCCACGAATAGGATGTAGGGTTGTGCGCTCGGCCGCGCCTGGGCGCCAAAATAAACCTCCGGCACGCCCGAATGAATCACTTCGATGCGCTCCGGATTCAGACCCGCCAGCCGCACCGCGTCGGCTTTGGTATTCTCCGACACTGCAATCAAGCGCTCCGCCCGCTGGAGGACATGTTTCGTGAAGCTCTCGTCGGCTTTCCGATGCGAGGGCGTGTGCAACTCCGGCATCAAGCGGCACGTCATGTCGTGAATTGTGGCGGTTAACTTGGTCTTTCGCGGAGGACTGTGGATCATGGTGGAGGCATGGAAAACATCCGCGGCGGGCATTCCCCAGCCCGACAGAGATGGGACATTGTTGCCCAACATGAGAAATGCCAGGTGCGAGAACGTCCGGATAGGACCCAGCATGGACCGTTCATGATCCAGCGACGACAGCTTTCCAACGTGCGGAAAGGTGAGGATCTGATCGTTGCCAGCCTGCTCCGACAGATGTTGCACCCAGTTATAGACGTAGGTCTTGACTCCAGCGCTGCGCAACAGCAGCGGCGTGATATCTACCAGGATCCGCATGAGCCGCGCTATCCCACCCGCCGGAAAAACTCCAGGCTCTTGCGAGCGCTGTTGTCCCAGCGGTATTGTTGAGCGCGTTCTTTGCCCGCCTGGCCGAGCTTCCGCTGCAATTCGGTGGATGTGAGCAGCTTCTCCAGGGCCGCCTGAATTTCCGCGGGGCTGCGAGGATCCACCAACAGGGCGCCTTCGCCCGCCACCTCCGGCAGGCACGACGTGTTCGAAGTAATCACCGGGATGCCCGCCGCCATGGCCTGCGCCACCGGAAATCCAAAGCCTTCATATAACGACGGATAAACGAACGCGCTGGCCCCAGCCATCAAGCCCGGGAGTTCGTCTTCCGGCACATATCCCAGATACCGCACTCCGGCGGGCCGCGATGCCAGCCTGGCCAGCGTCTTCTCACCGGCCCATCCGCTTGCGCCCGCTACCACCAAATCAAAATCGCCGCGAAAGCGAAAACTGCTCCATGCATCCAGCAACGTGTCCACGCGTTTGCGCGGTTCAATCGCTCCCAGGTACAAGACGTAGCGCCGCTCGCTGGGGCGCGCCTGGGCACCGAAGTAAACTTCCGGCACACCCGGATAAATCACTTCAATTCGTCCCAAATCCAGGTTCAGCAGCCGCGCCGCGTCCTGCCGGGAATTTTCGGAGATGGCGATCAGGCGATCGGCTCGAGCCAGGACATTCTTCGCCAGGCTCTCATCGGCCTCAATGTTGGCCGCCGTATGTAACTCCGGCATCAACCGGCAGGTCATATCGTAGATGGTTGCGGTCAGCTTCACGCCCTTGGGAGGAAAGCGGATCTGATTGGATACATGGAACACGTCCGCCTTGGGCATGGTCCAGCGCAGCAGCGGAAACGATGGCACGGCATTCGCGGCGAAAATCCGGCCCAGGTGCAGGTAGGTTCGCGCGGCTCCGGTAATCGAACGCTCGTGATTCAGGGGACCCAGGCAGGCAAGCGCCGGCAACGTGAGGATCCGGTCGTTCCGCGCTTGCTGCCACAGACTTTGAATCCAGTAATAGGTGTAATTCTTGACGCCCGCGCTTCTGAGCAGCAGCGGAGTGGCGTCAATCAGAATCTGCATGCCTGGTCAGCAAGAGATTAGCACGGAAGCTCCGCCTCCCAACCGCTAGAATGGTCTTACGAAAACCATGAACGTCGTCAAAGCTACTCGCGCCTACGAAACGTGGCTCGCCAAGCACATCCGCCTGTTGCCAGCCGATCTTCAGCGCAAACATCAGGCCATGTCGCAGGATACGTTTCCGTTCTTGCGCGCAACTTTTTACCGTTGGATGCAACTTTGGCCCAAGCTCTGCACGGACGAAGCTCGCGCGCCGCGCGTGCTTGCGGTCGGCGATCTGCACGTCGAGAACTTCGGTACTTGGCGCGACATTGAAGGCCGCTTGGTCTGGGGAATCAACGATTTTGACGAAGCTTACGAGCTGCCCTACACGATCGATCTGGTTCGGCTGGCCGCTAGCGCGCACATTGCCATCCGCGAACAGCGGCTCAAGATCGCGGCGAAGGACGCCTGTGAAGCCATCCTGACCGGCTATAAGAAGAGCCTTCAAATGGGCGGCGTCCCCTATGTCCTTGCAGAAGAGCACGAATGGCTGCGTCAAATGGTCACCGGGGTTCTGCGCGACCCGGCACAGTATTGGCAGAAATTGGACGCCCTCCCGACGTTCAAAGGCCGGGTTCCCAAGAGCGCGCGGCGAGCCATCGAGCGGTTGCTGCCTGAGCCAGGACTCGATTATCGAGTCGTTCATCGGATTGCCGGCCTGGGCAGCCTAGGCCGCGAGCGCTATGTCGGAATTGCGATATGCCGCGGCTCGCGAGTGGCACGCGAAGCCAAGGCGCTGGCCCCTTCGGCGTGCGTCTGGGCCGCTTCCGGCAAAACTTCCGAACGCATCCGTTATCAGCAGGCTCTGGACGAATCCGTCCGTGCCATCGATCCCTTCGTCCACTTGCGCGGAAGCTGGATTGTCCGGCGGCTGGCACCCGATTGCTCGCGGGTTGAGCTCGCTTCCATGCCCAAGGAACGCGACGAATCCAGGCTGCTCCGCGCCATGGGGTTCGAAACGGCCAACGTACATCTGGGAACTCCGCGCGCTGGCAAACTAATACTGCGCGATCTCGCCAAACGACCGGCCGACTGGCTTCACATCGCCGCCACCGCCATGGTGAAGGCCACCACCGCGGACTGGCGTGAATGGCGAGCCAGCATGAGGCGCAAACCGCGCGCTAAAGCATAAGATGGAAATTGCCGCTTAGAATTTTGCTTCTCTTCTGTTTGCCGCCTCTTCTGGCCGGCCAGCCGCCTGATTCCGTACTGATCGTCGTCAATCAAACCTCCGCGCTCTCGCGCCAGATCGGCGAGTACTACGCCGAACGCCGCCACATTCCCGCGACCAATATTTGCCGCCTCAACGCCAGCACCAGCGAAGAGATCTCGCGTTCCGATTTCGACGAACAGATCGCACGCCCGATCCAAAATTACCTGCGCGGGCACAACCTCACAGAGAAGGTGCTTTACATTGTCACCACGGCCGGCGTCCCTTTGAAGGTCCGCGGAAATCTAGGCCTGGCTGCCGAGGCAGCTTCCGTGGATTCGGAGCTGACCCTGCTGTACTTCGATTTGCACGGCCGCGCCCACCCGCTGCCCGCTGGTATCGCAAATCCCTTCTTCGGCAAAATCAACGCCCCGTTCCGGCATCCCGATTTCCCCATTTATCTTGTGACGCGCCTGGCCGGATTTGATTTTGACGACGTCAAAGGCATCGTCGATCGCGCGCTGCTGGCCCGTAATCGCGGAAAATTCGTGATCGATCTGAAAGGCAGCGACAACACACAAGGCAATGCCTGGCTGCTCCAAGCCGCTGCGCAGCTTCCGCGCGACCGCCTGGTGCTGGATACGTCGCGCACGGTGCTTTCGCACCAATCCGATGTGATCGCCTACGCTTCCTGGGGATCGAACGACCCCGACCGCAAAGAACGGCATCTCGGTTTCCGTTGGCTGCCGGGCGCCATCATGACGGAATATGTATCCACCAACGGACGCAGCTTCGCGCGGCCTCCCGACACCTGGAACATGGGCGCCTGGGGCGATGCCAAAGCCACTTTCGCAGGGTCGCCGCAAGGCTTAACAGCCGACTATATTCACGACGGCGTGACCGGCGCTTCCGGTCATGTCTACGAACCCTACCTGCAATTCACGCCGCGTCCCAACATTTTGCTGCCGGCTTACTTCCACGGCCGCAATCTGGCGGAAAGCTACTATCTCGCCATACCTGTGCTGAGTTGGATGAACATCGTGATCGGCGATCCGCTGTGCAGTCTGGGAAAGCCGTGAGCAATTACGGCCACTTGAGCAACGGCTCCCGAGAAACGAGAAACTAGAAGGAGATGATCCAACTTTCCGGCGCCGGCAAGCGCTTCGGCCCCAAGCTGCTGTTTGAAGATCTCAACTGGATGATCACGGCCCAGGACCGTGCTGGTTTGGTGGGCGCGAACGGCAGCGGCAAAACCACGTTGCTCAAGGTGCTGTCGGGCATGGAGTCGCTCGACTACGGCAAGCTCAGCGTTACGCGCGGCATCAGTTCGGGCTACTTGCCGCAGGACGGACTCTCGCTCTCCGGCCGCAGCGTGTTTGCCGAGTGCATGTCGGTATTCGCCTCTCTGCAGCAAATGGAAGTGGAGATGGAAGAGCTCACGCACAAGATGGGCGAACTCGATCCCGCAGGGCCAGACTATGCGCAGGTGGCCGACCGCTTCCATCAGCTGGATAGCGAATTCCGCACGCGCGACGGCTATGCGATCGAAGCGCAAGTAGGCAGCGTGCTGTCTGGGCTCGGGTTCCCGCATGAGGAGTGGAACAAACGCACCGAGGATTTTTCGGGCGGCTGTCAGATGCGCATCGCGCTGGCGAAGATACTGCTCGAAAAACCAAACCTGTTGCTGCTGGACGAGCCGACCAATCACCTGGATCTGGAAGCTCGCAACTGGCTGGAGCAATACCTGGCCAACTACCCGTTCGCTTTCGTGCTGATCTCGCACGACCGCTATTTCCTGGATGTGACGGTCAACAAGATCGTCGAGATCTGGAATCGCGGAGTGCATTTTTATTCGGGCAACTACGAAAAGTACCTGCGGCAAAAGCAGGAGCGAATGGAGCAGCTGGAAGCCGCGTATCGCAATCAGCGGGAGCGCATCGAGCATCTGGAGGCTTTCATCAACCGCTTTCGTTACACCGCCACGAAAGCGAAACAAGTGCAGAGCCGGATCAAAGAGCTGGAAAAGATCGAGCGCATCGAGCTGCCCAACGATGAGAAAACCATT
Source organism: Bryobacteraceae bacterium (assembly GCA_049518655.1). Taxonomy (GTDB): domain Bacteria; phylum Acidobacteriota; class Terriglobia; order Bryobacterales; family Bryobacteraceae; genus Palsa-89. The sequence continues at coordinate 66,358 of JBEKRO010000003.1, forward strand.
CACTTTACTTTTCCGCAGCCCAAGCCGAGCGGCCGCATCGTGGCCGAGTTTCACGATGTATCGAAGAGCTATGGCGATAAGTTCGTCTTCGGCGGCGTAAACTTCATCATCGAGCGCGGCGACCGTATCGCCCTGGTTGGCGTGAACGGTGCGGGTAAATCGACGTTGATCAAGTTGCTGGCAGGCAGCGAGCCGCTCTCTAGCGGCGAATACCGCCTGGGCCACAACGCTGAGGTGGATTACTTCGCGCAGGATCAATACAAAGAGCTGGACCCCAACTCGCGAATGCTTGACGATCTGCAGGGCGAGGCGCCCCGCTCCACCAACACGGAACTGCGCAGTCTGCTGGGCTGTTTTCTGTTTTCCGAAGACGACGTTTTCAAACGCATCGGCGTGCTCTCGGGCGGCGAACGCAATCGCTATGCGCTGGCTCGCATGCTGTTGCAACCGTCGAATTTCCTCTTGCTCGACGAGCCCACCAATCACCTGGACATGCGCGCCAAGGATGTCCTGCTGGAATCGCTCGAGAAATACACCGGGACAGTGGTTTTCGTCTCGCATGACCGCTACTTCATCGACAAACTTGCCACGCGCATTTTCGAAGTGGGCCATGGCGAGGTCAATGTTTTCCCCGGCAACTACGAAGACTATATCTGGCGCAAGGAAGGCAAGCAGATCGATCTCACCTTGCCCTCTGTTGGAAACGGCGTCACCAACCACCAGCCACCAACCACCAGTCCGCCGCCGTCAGGCAAGCGGGTCAATCCCATGCAGCTGAAGAAGCGGCAGAATCGCGCGAAAGAACTCGAATCGAAGATTGCCGTGTTAGAAGCGGAGATCGCGAACGACGAAGAGAGCCTTGCGAATTTCGTGAGCGCCGAGGAAACCATTCGCCTGGCCTCGCAACTGGAAAAGCGCCGCGCGGCGCTGACCGCTCTGCTTGAAGAATGGGAAGAGGCATCGCAAGAAGCATGAGCGACTTTCAGGAACAGCTCGCGCATCTGCGCAAGCGCATTGCCAGAATCGACAAGAAGTACACGACTCCGCAGCGTAGGCCACCGGCCACCAGCCACCAGCCGCTTGCTTTCCCCGAGGATTGGTTGCACGGCGAAGAGGTGGCAACCGCGCACGGCGTCCATTACGAAACCGAAAGACTCTACGAGCGCCAGCGCCGCCACGGCAGCGTCGGAATTGTGGATCTGGAAGATCTTTCGCACGATCTGCTGGATCCTATCTCGAACGGACAGATTCGCGGCGTGCCGCCCGAGAAGTGGTGTTTTCTGGATACTGAGACCACCGGCCTGGCTGGAGGATCGGGGACATACGCGTTTCTGGTCGGCGTGGGCCGCATCACCCCACAAGGTTTTCGCGTGCGTCAGTTCTTTATGCGGGATTTCGGCGAAGAGGCCAGCCAGTTGAGCGCGCTGACGGAACATCTGAAGCAATTCGAGGTGATGATCACTTACAACGGCCGGACTTACGATCAGCCACTGCTCGAAACACGCTTCCGAATGGTACGGCAGCGGCCGCCGTTTAGTTCGATGGAGCACCTGGACCTGTTGTTCGGCGCGCGCCGGCTGTGGAACTTGCGATTCGACAGTTGCCGATTGGTGGATCTTGAGAATCAAATCCTGGGCGTGGAGCGGCAGGGCGATCTGCCGGGCGAAATGATTCCGTATGTCTATTTTGAATACGTGCGGACGCACGAAATCTTTCGCCTGATGCCGGTGTTTCATCACAACGCCATCGACATCCTGACTTTGGCCTGTCTCACCGCCATCGTTCCGCGCGCATTTCACGCGGACCAAACATCGTTGAAAGGGCCTGGGTTTTCTCACGGCGCCGAAATGATCGGGCTCGCTCGCTGGTGGCGGCAAGCCGAACAGCATGAGAACGCACTGGCGCTGTTTCGCCAGGCCATCGAAAAGAATCTCTCCGACGAACTGTTGTTTCGGACGCTCTGGGATATCGCCGCGCTTGAAAAGAAGCTGGGCCGCGAACACGCCGCGCTTCCGGTGCTCACCGATCTTGCCGCCTCGCACAATCCATGGCGAGCCGCGGCATACGTGGAACTGGCCAAGTATTATGAGCGGCGTGAGCGCAATTATGCGCTGGCCTTGGAAATGACGCGCAGTGCGATGGAATTGGAACCTTCCGAAGCGCTCCAGCGCCGCGCCGCCCGTTTGGAGAAACGCGCCGAGGCGCCAAAAACTTCTAGGCTTATATGATGAAAACGTTTCTGCCGTTGCTTGTTGTACTGGGTTTGACTAGCTGCGCGAAGGCGCCCAAACTGGAGGTGAGTTTGAGCCTGGACAAGCAAAACACCGATCTCATCTTCGTGAAGGTGAAAGTGGTGAACACCGAAGACCGCGCCACGGTTCCCATCGCCCTCGAAGTGACCGGCCAAACGGAAAACAACGGCCATTGGGACAAAGCCAGCACCATCCTGCATCCGGCGGCATTCGTTTTGAATCGCAAGGAACAGCGCGAGATCACTAAATTGTGGAGGGTTCCGGCCGACGCCGCTCGAACCACACTCACCGTTAAAGAACAGGAACGTGGGCTTTTGTTAAAAACGGAGCGGGCGGAAAAGGTCTTTGCGGCAAACGCCACGCCGGCTACAGCAAAGCCTTGAGATCGGTCCCAGCCAGCCCCTGCGATTCGGCCACGCCCGCGTGCGTGATGTGTCCCGCGTAAGTATTCACACCCACCCGAATGGCTGCATTGTCGCGGCAAGCCTGCGCCAGCCCCTTGGAACACAGCTCGGCGAGATAGGGAAACGTCGCGTTTGTGAGCGCGTAGGTGGAGGTGTGCGGCACGGCGGCAGGCATGTTCGACACGCAGTAATGCAGCACGCCATCGACGAAATAAACAGGATCGGTATGCGTGGTGGCGTGTGAGGTCTCGAAGCATCCGCCTTGATCGATGGCGACGTCCACCATCACCGCCCCGGGTTTCATCGCTTTCAACATTTCGCGCCGCACCAGCTTCGGCGCCGATGCGCCCGGAATCAGCACCGCCCCTACCACCAGATCGGCATTGCGCACTGCATCGCGCACCGTAAAGACATTCGATGCCAACGTCACCACCTGGCTGCTGTAGATGTCGTCGAGCGTCCGAAGCCGATCCAAACTGCGATCGATGATCGTGACATGCGCGCCCAGACCCACCGCCATTTTGGCAGCATTGTGGCCCACCACGCCGCCACCGAGGATGGCGACATTGGCGGGCGCGACGCCGGGCACGCCGCCGAGCAGAATCCCCCGCCCTCCGTTGGGGCGTTCCAAGTACACCGCGCCCACCTGCACCGCCATTCGTCCAGCCACTTCGCTCATGGGGGTGAGCAACGGCAGCGACCCGTCGGCTTCGCGAATGGTTTCGTATCCCACCGCGTTGACTTTGGCGTCCATCAGTTTGCGCGTGAGTTCGGGAAGCGGCGCGAGATGGAGGTAGGTGAACAGGATAAGGTCTGGACGGAAGTACGCGTATTCGGAAGGCTGGGGCTCCTTCACTTTGATGACCAGATCTGCCTTACTCCAAACGTCGGCGGCGTTTCCCAGGATCTCCGCGCCCGCTTCGATGTATTCGTGATCGGGGATGGAGCTTCCGGTGCCAGCTTGGCTCTGGACGAGCACGCGATGGCCGGCTTCACGCAAGGCTGTTACTCCGCTTGGGACCAGCCCGACGCGCGTTTCGTGATCTTTGATCTCCTTGGGGACGCCGACGGTCATTGAGGCGCGTTGGGTGGGGGTGGTGCGGGCGCAGCCGGTTGCGGCGCAGAATCCGATTTCGCGCTCAGGCGTTTGGGCCCCAGACCCAAGGCAATCAGCGACAGCGAATTGATTTTGCCGTCTGGCATCAGGCTCTGGTCGGCTTGAAAGCGCTTCAGAGCGTCGGAGGAGTCCGCTCCCCATTCGCCGTTCGGGTCGCCTTTGTAGTAACCCTTGCTCGCGAGGGCTTGTTGGATTTCCCGGTAACGATCGGGCGTGGGAACCTGTTGATACGAGCGGACAGGGGGGCGGGATACTTTGCCTTTGTGGCGACTAGCGGCTTTTGTGGTCTTAGCCGAGGCCGTTTTCGTCGCGACTGCCGTGTGCTTACGCGCGGCGGTGGTGGAAGCGGTCGTAGCGGTGTGCCGGTGTTTATGTGCTTTGGCCGGCGTGGCAGCCAGCGAAGAACACGCGATAGCGGAGAGCGCCAGTGCTGTAAGGATTGCTTGGAACACTAAACTATATTGTAGAACGCTGGTGTAAAGGCCGGTGGCAGGACGGAGCTTCGCGATGAAAGCGACCGATTTTGAATGTCGTCACCAGACTTTGCTGCACTTGCTGCTGGTTGGCGTGGCGGTCTCACTCTATTTTTTCGATCGAGACGATATCGTTTGGGCTCTGGTACGGCATCACTCCAACAGCGCGCTTCTCGAACAGGCTGCTTTCGGGGCCGGAACGCTGATGCTTCTCGGCTGTGCCGTCTTGGAGACCTGGGCGAGCGCTTACGCTCCATCCGCTTCATCCGTCGGACCGTTGCTTACATGCGATGGACCCTATCGTTACTTTCAATACCCGCTTCTTGTTTCACGGCTTCTTTTCGCTCTTGTCTTAGGACTCCTCGTGCCACTACCGGGAACCGTAGTGATAGTCGGAGGGGAGGCGTTCCTGGTTTCCCGCCTGTTTGCCCGCGTTCAGCCGCGCGCTCCCGTTCGGGGCGCCCACGCGAGGTGGGGACAGGCCTTTCGGTGGACTGCTGCGAAGTGGGGATTTTTGGCCAGCATGATGGTTTTCACATGGACGCGCCAAGACAGAATCGCCGAGATCGGCGGCGGCCTCAGCTTTCTTGTGTGGTTTGCACTGAATTTTCCTCGCCTTGTGCGGTCACATGATGCTTGACATTTTTCGCCCCAGCATCATCTAGTGCAATTCCCGCTTTCGCTTCTCTTCGAGCGTTCGCCGCAGAATGGGTAGTACGGCGCGGTCTTCTTCCCCGGCCAGCTCTTCCTTGATCGCAATGAGGGTCTCCAGGTCGAGAACGCGGATTCGCAGGCCTTCGCCGATGTCTAACTCAACGGAGCGCGGAACCAAGTCCTGATAGCCAAGATCGCGGCCGATTGTTCCGAGCAGGTCCAGTGGGCCATAACGGGTAATCGGATTCAAGTGGCCGGCTGAGGCGAGATGAGATGCATTGGGTTTCAGACGCCGTTCGGGCTGCATGCGGAGGATTGCATCCAGGCCTTCCAGCACGGGCAGCATGCGAGCAACGTCGGCGACGTCGCGCGAGTGAACTACATCAACATCGAAAGTGTTAACCGGAGCGCCGTTTAGGACCGCGGCAAGTCCGCCGACCAGACTTAAAGCCGACGCCACCGTCGTGCAGGGCCCGTAGCGTGGCGGTTGGCCTAAGTTCCTGCATTCAATTCGCGAATCGCAATGATTTCATTCACGTGCTGTTCGAACAATTTGAGGCGCTCCGCAGGTGGCAGAGAAAGCATCCAGCGGATCAGCGTCAGATCCACGCCGTCGGGGCTGTAGTCGGTGAGGTGGGCCTGGTCGCCGGTGGCCATGAATTATGAAACCAGCATAGCCGGTTATCGAACCTTACGATAGCGTATGATGGAAGACGTTACAACCTTTCTGCGACAGGCTACCGAGTTGTGGGGCCTACTTATTGTAGGTAACAAAAAATACCCCCAAAATATAGCTGAGTACCCGCTTTACTTTCCACGCAAGCGCGGTTACCATAGACCCATCCCCCGAGACGATAATGGAAGGGGACATCTATTTTGCTGAAGCTCAAGCGGGTCGAAATACAAGGTTTCAAGTCGTTCTTCGACCGAACCGAGATGAAGTTCGCTGGTTCGGGAATCGCAGCAATCGTTGGTCCCAACGGTTGTGGAAAATCCAACCTCAGCGACGCCATGAGTTGGGTGCTGGGCGAGCAATCGGCCAAGAGCCTGCGCGGCGCCAGGATGGAAGATGTCATCTTCGCCGGGACGCGGGACCGGAAACCGTTGGGCCTGGCGTCGGTAACGATGACGCTGGTGGATCCAACCGCAGAGGCTGAACACCACGATCATGCGAATGGGAACGGGCACGCGAACGGCAACGGTCACGGCGCGCACAAACCGAGCGAAGTCACCATCACCCGGCGTTTGTTCCGCTCGGGCGAAAGCGAATACCTGATCGACGGCAAGGTCGCGCGCTTGCGCGATATCCAGGACCTCTTCATTGGAACCGGCCTTGGGCCGGAGAGCTACGCCATCATCGAGCAGGGCCGCATCGGGCAAATTCTGAGCAATAAGCCGCAGGACCGGCGCGCGATCATCGAAGAGGCCGCGGGCATCGGCAAATTCAAGACCAAGAAGCGGCTGGCGGAAGCCAAGCTGGAAGGCGCGAAACAGAACCTGTCGCGCGTATTCGACATCCTGGAAGAAGTAGGACGCCAGGTAAATTCGCTGAAGCGCCAGGCCTCCAAGGCGCGGCGTTATGAAGAGCTGAAAACCGAGATGATTGCGCACCTGCGCGGATCCTTGACAGCACGTTACCGGATGCTGGAGCGGGATGCTGCGAAGACGGCGCTGGATCTCAATCTTGCGAATGCGGAGTTCCAGAGTCTTTCCACGCAGGTGACGGAGCGAGAGCAGGAGCACACGGCTTTGCAAGAGGCCTGCTATCGCAACGATGCGGACCTGGCGGAGGCACGGCGCCGGCTGGCTGATTTACAGCTCGAACAAGAGCGCACGCGCGGCCGGCTGGATTCCCAGGCCCAGCAGATCGGCGCGATGGAACAGCGCTTGGCGCAGGGCGAGACGGAATCGCAGGAGCTGGAAAAGCGTCACCAGCACTTGCGGCAGGAGTTGGAAGCGCATCTGCAGTCGGTGGTGGAACTGGAAGCGCAGATCAGTTTGGCGCGCGAGCGGCTGTCGGCCAAGGCGGCCGAACGCGAACAGATCCAACAAGCGCTGCAGCAGAGGGCCAAGACGCTCGAGACCGGTCGTCAGAATGTGTTGCGGTTACTGGGCGAATCGTCGGCGCTGAAGAACCAGTTGGTGCAGATCGGTGAATATCTGTCGGCCATCGACCGCGATGCGGCGCGTTGCCAGCGCGATGAGCAGACGGCCGGAGCGGATCTGGAGCGGCACACGGCAGTGAAGGCGGAGTTGTCGCGGAGGATGTCGGCGGGGCAGATGGAGCTCGAATCGACGGCCGATAAACGGCGTCGCGTGGAAGAAGAGCTGAACACACACAAGACACAGGCGGCGGAAGCGCGCAAGCTCCTGGATCAATTGCGCACCGATGCATCGCGTTTGAAGGCGCGCAAGGATTCGCTGGAAGAAATACTCTCGCATCGTGCGTACACGGCAGAAAGCGTTAAGCGCCTGTTCACGGCGATTGAGCGCGGCGAAGCCGAGGAGTTTCACGCGGCCGGCGTACTGGCGGATTTTGTGGAAGTAGAGCCGGCATACGAAAAGGTCACCGAAGAATTCCTGCACGAAGAGCTGGAGTACGTGGTGGTTCATAACTGGGGCGACGCAGAGCGTGGGATCAACCTCATGCGGACGGACCTGGATGGCCGCGCAACGTTCCTGGTGCATCCGGAAGCCGGCGAACAAATGCGGGCGCTGGACACGCTGTCGGGCGACGAAGGCGTAACCGGCCGGCTGAGCGATCACCTGCGGTTCACCAATGGATTTGCGGCGGCCCCGCGAGATTTGCTGCCTCGATTGGCGCATTGCTTCCTGGCGAAAGACCGCCCGGCGGCGCAACGGCTGGCCATGGAGCATCCGGAATGTTTCTTCCTGCTGCCAGATGGCGTGAGCTATAACGGGCACGCGGTGAGCGGCGGCAAGAAAACGGGCAGCGGTCCGCTGGCGCTGAAACGCGAACTGCGTGAGCTGACGGGTGAAGTGCAAGTGAAACAGCGCGCGGTGGAAGGCACAGCTACGGCGCTGGATCAACTGGAGCGCGAGATCGCTGGATTCAGCGAAGATCTGGAAAGCCTGCGGTCGCTGCAACAGAGCCAGGAGAAACAGGCGCTGGCGCTGGATCATGAGCATCGGCAATTGGCGGAGGAGTTCACGCGGGCGCAGTCCAAATTGTCGGCGGCGCGTTTGGAGTTGGACCGGTTGCGGCAAGAAGGCGCCAGGGCGCGGGAACAGCAGGAGCGCGACCAGCGGTTGCTGGATGAACGGGAGACCGCGCGATCCGTCGAAGAACAAGTTCTGGAACAATCGCGCGAGGATTTCGAAGAGCTGCAATCGCAGGCCCATCGGTTAGGGGAAGAGTACGGCGAACTGCGAGTGGAATTGGCGGGATTTGAAGAGCGACAGCGTTCCGAGCGTGCAACGCAGTCCCGGCATGAAGCGGGAATCGCCGCAGCAGTGGCGCGGCGCGGTGAGATCGCGGCGGAAATGGACCGCCTGGGAGTGGAGCGGGCCCGCTTGCTTTCCGACAACATCGAATTAGACCGGCGGGCGGGTGAGTTGGTGGAATTAATTCTTGCTTCGGAAGCAGTGGTGGCGGGATTAGCGGAGCGGGAAACCACGCAACGGACGAATCTCGCGGCTCTGGATGAGGCGCTGAAGCAATTGCGCATGACGGTGCAGGCGGCGCAGGAGACGCGGTCACAGATCGAGCTGGATCTGGTGCGTAAGCAATCTGAGCTGAAATTTCTAGACGAGACCAGCCGCAAAGAACTGGGCATTCCGGCGGACGAATTGACCTCAGGTGAAGAGGCCGTGCTGGATGAAGCGGGTTTGATTGAGGCCGAACAAAAATATCAGGAAGTGAAGGCGCGCATTGAGGCGCTGGGGCCGGTGAACCCGCAGGCGCTGGAAGAATTTCAAGAGGCGCAGCAGCGCTACGATTTCTTGAACGCGCAAAGGCAAGACTTGCTGGATTCGATCCGCGACACCGAGAAAGCCATTCACGATATCGATGTGGAATCGCGCAAGCGGTTCACGGAGGCGTTTGAAGCGGTGAACGGCTACTTCCGCGAAATGTTTCGCACGTTGTTTGGCGGCGGCGTCGGCGAAATGCGGCTGACGGATGAGACTAACATCGCCGAGTCCGGCATCGACATCGTCGCGTCGCCCCCCGGCAAGCGGCTGCAAAGCGTTCTATTGCTATCGGGCGGCGAGAAATCGCTCACCGCGATGGCGCTGCTGATGGCGATTTTCCAGTACACGCCCAGCCCGTTCTGCATTCTCGACGAAGTGGACGCTCCTTTGGATGAGCCGAATATCGAGCGGTTGACGCGGTTGATTAAGACCATGTCGACGCAAACGCAGTTCATCGTGATTACCCACGCCAAACGAACCATGGAAGCGGCGCAGTCGCTCTACGGAGTCACCATGCAGGAGCCCGGCGTATCGAAGCTGGTGTCGGTGCGGTTCGGCCAAGAGGCGCTTCCTCCCAAGCCAGTGGCGGAACTGGCGATGCACGGCGCGCACTAAACGTGCTTGAGATCTTTCATTGGCGGTAGACCACTCCGCCTTTCATCACAAACGCGACTTTCTGCAAGACGCCGATGTCCGTCAAAGGATTGCCAGGGACCGCAACCACATCGGCAAAATATCCGGGCTTCAGTGCCCCAATCTGGCCTTGCCAGCCGAGAACCTTCGCGCCGTTCAGCGTGCCGGCTTGGAGGGCGGCAAGAGGCGTCATGCCGTATTTCACCATGAGGGCGAACTCTCGGGCTTGAGTGCCGTGGGGGAATGGCCCGACGTCGGAGCCCATCGCGATGGGCACGCCCGCAGCTAGTTGCTTCGGTAATTCGCGAGCGTGCATTTCCTGAGTCTCGCGATAACGCGCGGCCTGGCCGGGGGAGGACGCGTGTTCGATGAAGTATTCGAGGATAGCGAAAGTGGGGACCGCGAAGATCTGTTTGTCGTGCATCAGGCGCATGGTTTCAACGGAAAGCTGATAGGCATGATCGATGGAGACCACTCCTGCCTGCGCGGCGTAGCGCGTACCGGGTTCTCCCGTGGCGTGGACCGCGATGTGCTTGCCCACGCGCGCAGCTTCCTGGACTGCGACGGCCAGTTCGGCTTCCGTGTATTGGTAGGGCGTGGTGAGCTTGCCGTCGAGAACGGAATCGGGACCGGTCTCGTAGATTTTGGTGAAGTCGGCGCCCAGCTTGAACTGCTCGCGCATGACTGCGACCAGCTCGCTGGCATTGTTCGCCCGCGTGGCGTTGGGCAGCACGCGCTGTTCGGGATTGTAGCCGATGGCGTCTTCATGGCCGCCAAGAATATCGATGGCATTGCCACTGATGCGCAAGCGTGGGCCGGGGATCAAGCCTTGATCGATAGCATCGCGCACGGCGGTGTCGGCGGCGCCAGATCCCTCGGTGCCCATGTCGCGCTCGGCGGTGAATCCGGCCATCAGGTCGTCACGCGCAGCCAGCGTGGCCGTAATGGTGCGCTGCGCCACCGATTCCTGGACCGTCTGCAGATCCTCGGCCCCGGGATGCAAGAACAGATGCACGTGCGCGTCGATCAGGCCGGGGAGCAACGTGGTGTCGCCAAGGTCAACAACCTGCGCGCCGCTCTGATGTGTAACCGAAGATCCGACAGCGGCGATGCGGTCCCCTTGAATCAGGATCTCGCCGGGCGAGGTGATGCTGCCAGTCTCGACATCGAGCAAACGCGCAGCATGAAGGACGATGGTGCGTGCAGGTTGCGCAGAGAGACAAACAGCAGCGGCCAGCAGGGCTAGGACGCGTTGAATCACAAGACCGGACTTCCCGCAGTGCGCGACGCCTCCAGCACCTGCTCCACTTCCGATTGGTACTTCTTTAACAAGTGTTCGTCCGCGGCCTCAAAGCGCATCACCAGCACGGGCTGAGTGTTGGAAGCCCGCAGCAATCCCCAGCCCTGGGGGAAGATGACGCGAACGCCGTCAATATCGATGGTCTTGTAGCTTTTCTTGAAATGCTCGGCGACGCGCGCGACTAAATCGAATTTGAGCTCGTCCGGGCAGTCGACCCGTATCTCGGGAGTGGACACCATTTTCGGAACATCGGCGAGTTGCGCCGAGAGCGGCCGGCCGGACTTCGCGACGATCTCGATCAAGCGGCAGGCGGCGTAGAGAGCGTCATCGTAGCCGCGGTAGCGATCGCCGAAGAACATGTGGCCGGACATTTCGCCTGCCAGCTCGGCGTGCTCTTCCTTCATTTTTGCTTTGATCAGCGAGTGGCCGGTCTTATACATGATGCCGTTACCGCCGAGTTGAGCGATCTGATCGTACATCACCTGCGAGCATTTCACTTCGCCGATGAATGTGGCGCCGGGCTTGCGCTGCAGGATCTCACGCGCGTAGATGAGCAGCAACAGATCGCCATAGATGACGTTGCCGTGCTCATCGACGGCGCCGATGCGGTCGGAATCGCCGTCGAAGGCCAAGCCAAGCTGAGCGCCGGTTTCACGGACCTTGGCGATCAAGTGAGCCAGATTCGCGGGAACGGTCGGGTCGGGATGGTGGTTGGGAAAATGGCCGTCCATCTCGAAGAACAGTTCGGTGGCGTCGACATTCAGCTTCTCGAAAATCCGGTGGATGACGGGCCCCGCGGTGCCGTTGCCCGCGTCGGCGACAACTTTTATGCGGCGGTCCAAACGGAACTGCGCCGCCACTTCGTCGACGTAAGGCGTGACGGCATCGGTGGTGGACAAGCTTCCGTGCCCGCTTTCAAAATCGGCCGTTTGGATGATGTGGAGCACCTCCTGGATCGCCTCGCCGTGCAGGGTGCCGGTGCCGCAAACGCTCTTGAAGCCGTTGTACTCGGACGGATTATGGCTACCCGTGATCATAATGGCGCCGTGGGCTTTCAAGTTTTGCGCCGAATGGTAGAGCACCGGAGTTGGCACGGTGCCGATGTCGGTGACGTTGCAGCCCGCCCCCCGAAGACCCGGAACCAAAGCATCCCGGAGGCGCGTGGAACTGAGGCGGCAATCGCGTCCGACATTGATGTTCGCGCCGCCCCCGTGACGCCGCAGATAGGTGCCCAGCCCGCGCCCTAGCTGCTCGACGTCAGGGCTGAGGAGTTCGGAATCCGCGACGCCCCGGATGTCGTATTCGCGGAAAATAGTCGGTTTGAGCATATCCTTTGATTTTAGCGGCTCGCGAAGCGATTTCCCGCGATCACAAAGCGCAGCGGCCAGTCGGCGCAATGCGTGATCCCGATCCGCGGGGTTACCTGGATTTCGAATGGCGTCTCGTCGATGAAACGGCGGACCTGTAGCGGCCCTTCCACCAGATCCGCGCCATTGAGCTTGCGTGTGATCCCCATGGCGAGAGTCAGTTTACCAGGACCCGAAGCTAGATCTTCGATATGCCTGGCAGCTGGCCGCCGGCGGCGCATAATGCCGAACCCGGCAAGCGGCTGGAGCGCGCGAATCAAGACGCATCCCGCCATGCCCTCCGGTTCGGCGACGAAGTTCAGACATTCGTACATGCCGTAGATGAAGTAAACGTAGGCGTGGCCGGGCGGACCGAAAATGACGCGCGTACGATTGGTAGGGCCACGCCAGGCGTGCGCCGCTCGATCGTCGACGCCGAGATAGGCTTCCACTTCCACAATTCGTCCCGCGGCGCCGCCGTGTATCAGTATCTTTCCCAGGCAATCCCGCGCCACTTCCACAGCAGGGCGAGCGTAGAAATCGCGCGGGAGCAGCGCGGAGCCGGAGAGAATTTTAGCGACGGGAATGCCGGTTGCTTCTTGTATGCTAGGAGGTTAGCATGCGGCTATTCACAGGGATCGACCTGCCCGAAGACGTGCGGGAGAAGCTGGAAAGGCTGCTCATGCATCTGCGCCCGTGCGCGCACCTGAAGTGGAGTCCCGTGTACAACCTGCATGTGACGCTGAAATTCATTGGCGAATGGCCGGAGGAAAAGCTGCCGCAACTCGAGGCCGCATTGCGGACCGTGGTCCGGCGCGCGCCCATACCGGCCGAGCTCAAGGGACTCGGGTGGTTTCCCAATCCGCATCATCCGCGAGTGTTTTGGGTGGGCGTGCAGGGCGGAGACGCGCTACCCGCGCTGGTGAAGGATATTGACGCAGGACTCGCGCCGTTGGGGATTGCAGCGGAGGATCGGGCGTTTAACGCGCATCTCACCCTGGCGCGCATCAAAGAACCGGCGCCTCTGCAAGCCTTGCGAGCTGCGGTCGCGGAGCTTTCCTCGGTCGAGTTTGGCTCGTTCGCGGTGGATCGGTTTCATTTATTCCGCAGCCAGCCCGGGCCGGCCGGCTCCATCTACACCAAACTTTCGGAGTACCCGTTCCAGGCCCCTATCCAAACCCCCAACCAAGCCCAATGATGCCCCTGATCGCGGTCGTAGTTGCCTACCTCGCCGGTGGCATTCCATTCGGTTATCTGTTGGTGCGCTGGAAGACCGGCGAGGACGTGCGCGAAAAGGGCAGCGGCAACATCGGGGCGACGAATGTGCTCCGGACCACCGGGCGCGCCATCGCCGTGGCCACGCTATTGCTCGATATCGCGAAGGGCGTGTTCGCGGTGTGGTTGGCCGACAGGCTTTCCGATGGTTCGCCGCTATGGATGAGTTTGGCAGCTCTGGCCGTCATGGCCGGGCACGCATTTCCAGTTTTTCTGAAGTTTCAGGGCGGCAAGGCGGTGGCGAGTTTCATCGGCGCTTTTCTATATTTGACGCCGATTCCCATGATCGCGGCGCTGCTGGTCTTCGTCATCGTGGTGGCGGCCACGCGGCAGATTTCGATGGGATCGATCGTGGCCGCGGGCAGCCTGCCGCTAGCCACATGGCTGATCGAACATCCTCCTTCCATCGTGATTTTGGCGACGCTGGTGGCGGCCGTGTTTTTGATCTACCGTCATCGTGCCAATATTGACCGGATTCGGGCAGGGACCGAAAACGTTTTCCGCTTTGGGAACCCGCGGTGAGTGCGCCGGCCGCAGGCGCTTGCACCGCAATCATCGGAGCCGGGAGCTGGGGAACGGCGCTCGCAATCGTTTTGGCGCCGCGCTTCCAGCGCATCCGGCTGTGGTCTCATGAGGCCGATCTTGTCGAGCGCATGGTCTCCACCCGCTTGAACGATGTTTTCCTACCGGGCTTTTCACTACCGCTAAACGTGGAACCGACCGCGGATCTGGGCTATTCACTCGCAGATGCCGGAATCGTGGTGGGCGTGATGCCGTCGCGTTTCGCTCGTTCACTGTATAGCGAAATGTTGCCGCATCTGAAACCCGAGATGCGATTCGTGAGCGCCACCAAGGGCCTGGAGCAAGGCACGCTGCTGCGGATGTCGGAAGTGACGGGCCAGGTGATCGACGCCAAATTCCACCCGCGCGTTGCGGTTCTCTCCGGTCCCACGTTCGCGCGCGAGGTAGCGCGTGGTGAGCCTACTGCGGTGGTGATCGCCTCCACGGATCAGGAATTAGCGGCGTCCATCCAGCGCGAATTCTCGGGACCCACTTTTCGCTTGTATGCCAACGACGACCCGGTGGGCGTCGAACTTGGCGCCGCGCTGAAAAACATCATCGCGATCGGCGCTGGCATTTGCGACGGCCTGGGCTTGGGAAGTAACACGATTGCAGCTTTAATCACGCGCGGTCTGGCGGAGATCACGCGCTTGGCGGTTGCCCTCGGCGGACAGCCCAGAACCCTGTCGGGCCTCGCGGGGTTGGGCGACTTAGTACTCACTTGTAACGGCGATTTGAGCCGGAACCGGAGCGTCGGTATTGAACTAGCAAAAGGACGCACGCTATCGGAAATTGTCAATTCGATGACTATGATTGCCGAAGGCGTGGAGACTACAGCGGCAGCTCGCGACTTGGCCCGCAAATGCCACGTAAGTATGCCTATTACCGAGCAGATGGACGCCATCCTGCGTGGCCGAACGTCGCCTCGGGACGCGATCCGCGAATTGATGGAGCGCGAGCTCAAACCCGAATAGCCACCACCGTCTAGGGTAAATCTGTGTAAACCGGCGGTGGAAATCGCCGTCGTGAGGATCAGGTGAGATGACTCCTGATCTGATCGAACTTGAGGCGCCGCGTATCGCGCAACCTTCCTGGGGCGCGCGGGTTAACTACCACAGAACAGCCGATAGGCCAATTCAGCAGACCCGCGATCGGGATTCCGAGTTGATGTTGCGGGTGCGAGACGGGGACCAGGGGAGCTTCGAATTGCTCCTCAAAAAGCATCGGGGACCAATGATTCATTTTCTGCATCGCATGGTGCGGAACGATGCCGTGGCGGAAGAACTCACGCAGGAAGTGTTTCTGCGCGTTTACCGGTCAAGGGGGAATTACGAATCCAGCGCGAAGTTTACGACGTGGTTATTTCGAATCGGAACGCATCTGGCGCTGAATTGGATTCGCGACGGGCGCAATGAGAAGTCGCAGACGAGTTTGGATAAAGAGACGGCGGCTGGCACCAGCAGGCAAGTGCCAGACCGGCGCAGGACAGTAGAACAAGAGTTGCTGTACGAGGCGAAGCTGCGAGAGGTACGGCAGGCGATTCATAGCTTGCCGGCCAAGCAGCGGGCCGCGGTGATGATGCACAAGTATGAAGAGATGGAGTACGCACAGATCGCGGGTGTAATCGGCTGTTCCGAGTCGGCGGTAAAGTCGCTGCTGTTTCGGGCCTATGAAGCACTGCGAATAAGATTGGCGCACATGGCTTAGAAGGGGGAAGATATGCAGTCGCTGCTGGGAGGCGCGCTGAAGCACAGTGAGTGCTCGGAACTGATTGTCGATTACGTAGCGGGAACACTCGATGCGCGAAGGGAAGTGGAGTTTCAGAGGCACATCGAATCCTGCACCGGATGTTGGGATGCCGTGGCCGGGCAGAGGGCGGTTTGGGCGGCTTTGGACCAATGGCGCAGTCTGCCTGTCTCGCCGGACTTCGATCGCCGGCTGTTCAAGCGAATCGCGGAAGCAGAGAGTCATGGCCGGTGGTCGTGGCGTGCGCTGGTTTCCGGCCGTTAGTGCGTAATATTCGCCGATTCCCCGCGCAGCACTTCCTGAATGGGACGGCCGGGCAGCTGGGCGGCTTCGGCGTGCATGCCCATCAGATCCAAAATTGTTGGAACAAAGCTCAGACTGTCGTAAGGCTGCTGCACTTGCCGATGCCGCGGGATGCCCGTGTCGGCTCCGCCGGCAAACAGAAGGATAGCGTTCGTGGATGCGCGCAGGAACGAGCCGTGATTGCCGCCCGGATTGAAATTGCGCACGTTAAAGTTCCAATGATCGTTAGCGAAAATCAGGAAGTCGGGCTCGGCCAGACGACGGCGGCGTTGGTTGAAGCGCGCCAGTAGCGCGGCGTCTGCGTCTACATTGTGGGGCGCAAGCAGCGGCGGCAAGAATTGCTCACGCAGCGCGATGATCCCGTTCGAATACGCCGTCTGGTGCGTGGCGCGAAACCATTCCTCTTCGGAATGCCACGAGTTGAGCCAAGCCTCCCGATCGCCGCCCGGGACAGCCAAGTTGTCGTCTTCAAAGAATCGCAATGGAAGACCAGGTTCGAGCGCGCCGGGTTCAAAACGTACCACCCCGCCCGCTTCTTGACGCAGCCGACGGATTGGCAAGTATCGCAGTTCGTTTTCCCGGGACAAGATCAGAACCTGCTTTTCTTCGCTGGCGTAAAGCCATATGGGATCCTCCGTGGGCGTGTCGCTGGGCGGAAAGCTAAACGCCACTTGGGGAACGGACATCGCGAGGAAATCGATAGGCCGCGGCGCCACGCCGGCTTGCACATTGTTTCGAACCGATAAGCTGGCCAGAAGCGGTGGGTAATCGATGCGCTCGAAGCTGCGCTCGAAGTCGAGCGAACCGTCGGATGCGAGAACAAGGCCGCCAGCCGCGGGTCCGGCAACGTAGTTTTCAATATCGCGCACGGAATTCGGGTTTCCCACGGCGCGCTTCGGGATCAGGTCTTCCGCGGTCAGCTTGTGTCGCTCGAAATCGTCGGGCTCGAGCGTAAGTAGCTTCGAGAGTGCGCGGGCGTAAGCCGAATACGTGCGCTCCTGATCGCGCCAGGAATCCAGTTGCACGGCCATGCGGCGCGCAGCTTTATCGAGCCCGGCATTACGCTGCTCCTTGGTCCATTTCCTGGGCTCAAGCTCCACACGGGCCCGCTGCTGCTCCATCGTACGGCGGAGCGCGCCCAGCTCTTCGGAAACTTGCTGGATGGTGACCTGCCATTGGCTGCGATGGCCGTCGATGACATGGAAAAAAGCGGCGATGGCGGCGCGGCGGATGGACGGGTCGGCTCCAGACTGGTTGATCTCCTTGAACAGAATGTGCAGCGTGTTGAAAGCGGAATTGCGAAGGTAAACGGAGGCGCGCTCATTGCCATCCAGATCAAGCAACGCGGTGGGGTAATCATTGCCCTCGCCCTTGAGGTACAGCGACTCCTCGCTCGGGGTCACTACTTCACTGACGAACGGATCCAGGCCGCGCAGTTTAAACTCGTCCAGCGGATGACGGTTAGTGAGGACATGATGCGCGCCCCCGGCGCGGCTGTTGAAAAAGTGCAGCAAATTGTAGGCTTGGCTGTAAAGGCCAGGCTGCGTATTCATTCCGTGATCGGAAACGGCAATGAGCGCGGTCTGAGCAGCCAGTGGGGTCGCCTGGATCGCGGTCCACACGCGGCCGATCAAGGCGTCGATGCGCTGTAGCGCCAGACGCTGGGATTGCACGTCGGAGGCGGCATGGGCCACGTGATCGAAGTCGCCGGTGAAGTAGTCCAGATATTGCACCGTTGGATCGGATAAGTTGGCGATGAGCTCGCGTTCGGTCTGCTCCTCTACCGTGCTGCCGAGTTCAAATCCTATGGTCCATTCGTCCAGAAGCTCGCGGACGCTGCGCGAGAAGTGATGAGGCAGCGCGTCTTCCAGGGTCTTCCAGCGCACGCCACGCTGATAGAGCTGGAAGCTTTGGTACCTGGCGGCGTATGGAAAACGATCGATGAGCAGTGGAATCTTCTGTTCGTCCAGCACTTCTACACCAGGCATGTCGACGGTGCGCGAGCGCGCATAGCCGACGTAAAAAGGGAAGAAGTTCATGTAATCGTAGACGTGGCCGGTGTAACGATCGAACTCGGCATTGCCGTGAATCTGGAGATGCTGGCCAGTATCGAGCATGGACCAGGAGGGCGTGGAAAGGCTGATGGCGCGCACGTAAAAGTTATCCACCCGCGTGCCGCCTTGGGTAAAGATCCGATCCATCCACGGCAGCGTGCTCTTGTGCGTGATCGGATCTACCCGCGACAGCTCACGTTCGAGTACATTTTCGGGGACGCCGTCCAGCTTGATGATGACGACGCGTTTGACCGCAGCCGCGAGCGGAATCCAGAGCAGGAGCAGCAGAATCAGGGCACGGCGCGATGCACGCCGCATCATTGACCGGTCGCGACGCCGAATGCGGCGACTGGGGCGGAAGCGCTTGCATTTTCAGGTTGAAGCGCGCGCAGACAGGTCAGCCGAAGATCGCCGTCCGTGGAGCGTGCGCAAACTTCCGAGAGGAGACGTTGAGCTTTGAGATTGACGTTGGCATCGGAACTGAGCGCCGACACGGACCGGCCGATGGCGTCCGCGTCCCAAACGACCTCGGGGCTCGGGCTGGACGTCAAGAGCTGATTGAGAAAACGAACGTGATAGGCGGCGCGGCGGTCTGCATCCAGTTGGGCGTGCAAAATCGAGTCGGGTTTCTCCGGATCGACGCGCGGCCCGCGAGTGAAGATGCGACCCAGGCCGGCGACAAAACGCCTGCCGGGAGATTCGGTGTACGCTTCCAGCTCTTTGCGACGGTCGCGTTCCAGCTTCGCTACTCCGCGTGGCGATTCCACATACTGCAGCAGCGCGGCGTATTGTTCCCTGGCGAGGTGGGCTTCATGCGAGATGTCATTCTCGCGAGGATTGAGCGCCAGGTGATCCAGGCGGCGTTGCAGCTCGATCTGGAGCGCAGGATCCAAGCCGCAGTCCACGGATAAGAACTCACGCGCTTCCGAATACGCTTCCAGACGAGCGCTTCGATTCACCGCGGCGCCATGACGCCCGCGCACGAAAGTCCAGGCCGCGTCGACTGCGAAGAACGACGGATTGCCGAAGCGCGTCAGACCGAACACGCCAGTCACTATGCTGCTCGCGCCCTGGCTTACCATCTCGCGGCGCTTGGGCCCCAAGCTGTCCCGAAAATCGACGAGCCGAAGCGGAACGCGCGGATAGTCCAGGTTGTAGAGTGCGAGCGGAATCATTTCTTGGGCGTGCGCGCCCGGTGTGCCAGGAGGCACGGCGTGGTTGTCGGAATCGAAGTAGCGGAGCTGCGTGTAACCAGTCCAATGCATCAGACGGTCGTCGGTCCAGGGGTTCGCAATGCTCAGAAACTGTCCATCGAACCGTCGGGCATCGCGTGCGGACAGATCGGCGCGCGCGATCCACAGCAGGGCTTCGCTGGGCGTACGGGATTCCAGCGCCAGAGGTTCGAAGATCAGTCCATTGAGTTCGGCACGCTGTCGCAGCAGCTCCCAGTTGTGACCGCGATTTTGCTGGATCTGGCTGGTTTTCCGGTCGTAATACTTCGACAATTGCTGTTCCCGAACCAAGCCGCCAAAGGCGCGCGTGGAAAGGCTGAGGCGGGAATAAATCTCGCGGAACTGGCCGTCCGGCAGTATGGAATCACTAGCGGGG
Organism: Bryobacteraceae bacterium; assembly: GCA_049518655.1. Taxonomy (GTDB): domain Bacteria; phylum Acidobacteriota; class Terriglobia; order Bryobacterales; family Bryobacteraceae; genus Palsa-89. Next base: position 86,017 of record JBEKRO010000003.1, read on the forward strand.
TCGCGCTCCAGATTGTCCAAAGTGGATAGAGCTTGGAACGCTTGCAGTTTGCTATAGTCGCTTGAATTCCCGCGATAAGTGCGGGTGGTGGATCGAACGGCTGCGCCGAGCGGATCGAATTCCAGCGCCTGCAAGCCATCGCTGAATAGATTGCCGTAGACGCTTCGCGCAGGTGACGCCAGGTCCAAAGCGGGCGACGGTACACGATTGGCGTGGCTCCTGCTTCCAGCGCGAAAATAGCCGAACGACAGAGCGGAGGCGGCGCGCTGCCAAGGCGTCGGGCGGGTACTAGTCAAGATCCAGACAGAGCGCAGACGATCGTTCGCTGGATCGCTGTCACCGAGCGAATCGCGCAGCACCGCGATTAACGGAACGTCGAGATCCTGAGCGCCAGACGCCGGGTCGTACAGGCGTCCGAAAACAGTAATTAGCTCGGCTCCATCCGCCACGGGTGCAACTTCCAAGCGATAGGACGGAGACGGCGGACTACTCAGGAACCCGGCCCCGATCAGTAAAGTCACCAAGGCCGACTGAAGCAAGCGACACAACCTCTTCTTTCAAGGTAATCGAAGCGCGGAGACAGATCAAGACTAGGGCGGAACACCTAGAAAACCGCTCCAAGAAAAGCTCTGTTAGTTCGACTCCACCAGGTGATTCGAGTTGCAGAATTTTGCAATTTTTCTGGCCAGGCTATCGACGGCGCTCTTGGAATCCCCACCCGCGATCCCGGTCCAGGTAACGCCCTTTGCGTCGCGGCTCAGGAGAACTTGACCGGTGGCGACGTCCGTAAGCATTACTTGCGCCTCCACCACGGTTGCGCCGGCGCCCAGGCCAATCAACTGTCTCTTCGCCCTGTTTCCAGGCTTGAATTTTGTGACCGTACCGGAAATCCGCAAAACCTGGTGTCCATACGGAACCGCTTCTCCCTGGCGCACTACGATGACCGTCTGAAACGCCAGACTCACTTCCCGAGCGATGTCTTCCACCAACGCGCTCTGAGAATCGGCGGGAAACGCCACGTCGTGGGCTGCGACAAATTTGTCGATTTCAACGGCCGTGTAGGGCGTCGGCGGTCCGCCGGCATGGAGACCAGAAACAGCATAAAGAATCGCCGCTAGAACGGCAAAAAACACCTTCATCTCTTGCAGGATATCTCGCAGGCAGGTTGCCGGCCCTTGGCGTCCTCAATATACGTGCGAAGCACTTCGGCTACGCTCCAAGCCTGGGCGAAGCAGCCGCCCGGACGATGCGGGGCGTCGCCATCGAACACTTCAGAAATCTGGCCCAGCCCGGCCTCCGACAGATGAGCGCGCAACGGGTCTAGAAAATGATCGGCTCTCCGCCGCGCTTCTTCCGTATTGTCGTGGACTTTTACGTAAGCAGTCAGGAATGGACCCAGCAGCCACGGCCAAACCGTTCCCTGATGATAAGCGCCGTCGCGGCTCCCCGCGTCGCCGTCGTAACGCCCGTGATAATTCGGATCGCGCGGTGAAAGTGTTCGCAAGCCGTAAGGCGTGAGCAGTTCCCACTCGACGACGTCGACCACGTGCAGCGCTTGTTCGCTGCTCAACAAAGGATAGGGCAGGCTGACCGCGAAAATCTGGTTGGGCCTCAGCGATGGGTCAGGAGCGCCGTTGTCCGTAACGACATCGTAGAGACAGCCCGTCGCTTCGTTCCAGAACACTCTACTGAACTGATCGCGGGCGCGATCCGCCCGGGCGCTGTAATGGTCTTGAGCCGCGGCATCGCCAAAAGCCGAGGCCAGGTCGGCCATCACCCGCAGAGCGTTATGCCAGAGCGCCTGGATCTCCACCGGCTTGCCTTGACGCGGCGTTACCACCTGATCGCCAATCTTCGCGTCCATCCATGTCAGTTGCACGCCCGCCTGCCCGGCGTGAAGCAGGCCGTCGGAGTCCAAACGAATGCCGTAGCGCGTTCCCCGCTCATGCCAGGCAATAATGTCGGCGAACGGCTGATAAAGCTCGTCGCGAATGAAGTCGTAATCGCCGCTGTAGCGTAGGAATTCATGGACGGCATGGAACATCCACAGCGTCGCGTCGGCTGTATTGTATTCGGGCTCTTCGCCTGAATCGGGAAAACGATTGGGCAGCATGCCTTGATCGATGCTGCGCGCGAAGGCTCGGAGAATATTGCGTGCGTCGTCGAAGCGGCCCGTGACGAGTGTGAGACCGGGCAGCGAGATCATGGTATCCCGGCCCCAATCGCCGAACCAGGGATAGCCTGCGATGACAGATTTTTGATCGCTTCGCTCGACGATGAACTGGTCCGCCGCCGAGGCCAGTATCGTCGTGAATGAATCCGGCATCGGCGCCGCACGAGTGATGCTGGCGCGTCGCTGGAGTTCGCGATCCTGAAGCTGCGGAGCTTCCTCAACCGCGTGTCGCAGCGTGGAAGCCACTATCGTCGCCGAGCCGTTTTCCGCGAGGTCGAAGCGCAAAAGGAAAGGACTGTAGAGGTCTTCTAGGGAATCGAGACCGCGCTCCCGTTCGCGCTCGTATTCGAAGTTGTAGCACCAGAAGCCGGAGGTGTCGATGGATTGGGCGTTGTGGGCGAAGAAGAGGCTGGGAAGCCCCGGATAGGGCATGATAATGGCCATGCCCGCCTGCGTTACCACTTCCCGATGTATTGCGTCGTTCGCGTGGGTAGTGCTGTGATAATCGCGGAAAGCAATGAGCGGCCGAACTTCGAGCGAACACACGCGTCCGTGCAAATCGCCCAGCAGTTCATATTGAACGACGACGGTGTTCTCGCCGTGAACCAGGAAGACGGTTTTTTCGAGCTGCACGTCGCCACAGCGATATCGGAACACGGGAAATGGATCGAGCCGAAACGACGCCAGATTCTCGTATCCATGCGGATGAATCACATCTTTGTATTGATTCGCACTGAGCTCGAAGCGTTGATCGCCGATCACTACCGTCTCTTCCACCTTCGAAAGAAGGACCATGCGTCCCACGGGCGGTTTTGTAGCCGCGGTGAGCAGCGCATGATAGCGCCTCGTATTGAGTCCGATGATGGTGGAACAGGCAAACCCGCCGATTCCATTGGTTTCGAGCCACTCGCGAGAGCAGGCTTCCCCTGGATCGCCGCAAATCGGACGGTCGAACTCGATCGGAAGCGTCATAGTTTAGCCGAATCCTAATGATAGACTTGGGCGATGTCGCCATTGGCAACGCTCTTAGCAGCGAGTTCGCTGACATGCCTGATGGCCCAGCCGCGCTACGCCGCGGATGGTCAATGGAATCTTCCCAGCGATTATCGCGAATGGGTCTTTTTGAGCTCGGGTCTGGGGATGACTTACGAGCCGCCGTCCGCGCAAAGCGGCCAGCGCTCCCCCGCCTTTACGAACGTCTTCGTGAATCCGTCCGCTTATCGATCTTTTCTCGCCACCGGTACTTGGCCCGACAAAACCATGCTGTTGTTGGAAGTAAGAACGTCATCGAGCAAGGGAACGATCAATCAAGCGGGATCGTACCAAAGCGACGTGCTGGCGATTGAAGGAGAAGTGAAAGACGTTACGAAGTTTCCAGGCAATGGCTGGGCATTCTTTGCGTTCGGCAAATCAAGCACAGGAAAGCTGCTGGCGCGCACCCAGGATTGCTATAGCTGCCATATCGAACACGGCGCCGTGGACAATACCTTTGTGCAGTTTTATCCGGTGTTGCTGGGGATAGCGAAACAAAAGGGAACGCTAAAACCCTAGATCCAAACCTTCTCGGCGGGAACGCCCCGCTTGCACATCTCGCAGGATCCGGCGTCTTTGTAGTATGTCGCGTCGAGCTGCGCGAGGTAGTAGAGCGGCAAGGGACTGAAGTCCACCGTTTTCGGAGTGGGTTGATAAATGATCACCGCCATGCCAACCACTTCGGCGCCGGTCGATTCCACCAGGCGCTTCAACTCCGTAAGATTGCGGCCGGATCGCAGAATGTCGTCCACCAGCAGCACCTTCTCGCCGGGCTTCTGCTCCAGATACTGGCGAAACCGCAAGGAACCGCCTTCTTCCTTGCGGTCCGCCCAATAGACCTGCGGCGCGCGCAAGGCCTCGCATACGCCGTAAGCCACGGGTAGCCCGCCGGTGTCGGGTGAGACGATGGACAACTCGGGGATCATGGCACGAATTTCGGCGTTGGCTCGCAACAGCCGGCTCAGTCCCACGCTCAGTACCTTGGCGTGCTGGTAGTAGCGCATCGCCAACTGCACTTGCATGTATTCGGTGGCGTGCAGTCCGTTGGGATATTCGAAATGTCCGTCTCGGATAGCGCCGGTACGTCGCAACAAGGCGACCACTTCTTCTTGTGTTGGGACCAGGTGCATAGCTATCTTTATTGTCTCGCTTAACCGGCCCGCCGCACGAATCGACCGCTCACTACGAAGCGCGCCGACATCGCGCTATCATGGGGAATTCAGACCGTGATTGTACTAAGGAGCCCGGTTCCATGCAGAATTCAGTTTTAGTGCCCATGGTGGTGGAGCAGACCTCGCGCGGCGAACGCGCGTTCGATATCTATTCACGCCTGCTCAAAGAGAACATCATTTTTCTGGGCACCCCCATTGACGACAACGTGGCCAATTTGGTCATGGCGCAAATGCTGTTTTTAGCCGCCGAAGATCCGGAAAAAGACATTTCGCTGTACATTAACTCGCCCGGTGGATCTATCACGGCGGGCCTGGCCATCCTGGACACCATGAACCTGGTGGAGCCGGACATCGTGACCTATTGCATCGGACAAGCGGCGTCCATGGCCGCCGTGTTGCTAGCCTGCGGGGCGAAAGGCAAACGCTATAGCCTGCCGCATTCGCGCATCTTGATTCATCAGCCTTCCATGAGCGGACTGGGCGGACAGGCTACGGATATCGATATCTACGCGCGGGAGATCCTGCGCATGCGCGAATCCTTGAATCAGATTCTCGCCAACGCGACTGGCCAACCGGTGGATCGCATCGCGCGCGACGTCGATCGCGATTACATCCTGGAGCCCGACCAGGCGCTGGAATACGGCATCATCGATCGCATCATCGAAAGCCGCGCCTTGCAACCGGTTCCCACGCGTTAATGCGGGTCGGCCTGCTATCGGGCCTGTTACTGGCGCTTGCGGCGCAGGCCCAACTCATTCCAGCCGGAACGCCGGTGCCCGTCACCACGCTTCCGCCTGTCGTGTTTATCAACGGATACCAGTTCGAGGGCTGTCCGTCGACATTCGCCGGCACCTTCGGCATTGCCGATCAGGTGCTTCAAAGCAACGGCGAAGTCAGCCTGTTCTTCAGTACGTGCAGCTTACCCAGCACTGCCACCATCGAGGATCTCGGCGCGGCGTTCGGAACCTTCCTGGCAGGTTTGAAGTTCACCAACGGGCAACCGGTGGAGACCGTCGATGTGGTGGCGCACAGCATGGGTGGCCTGGTTCTCCGGGCGTACCTGAGCGGGAAACAGGATACGGCGGGCGTTTTTCAACCGCCTGCATCCGCGCATGTTCGTAAGGCGGTCTTTCTTGCCACGCCCCATTTCGGCACGCCGATCGCATCACTGGTGCCGATTTCCAGCAATCAATTGAGTGAAATGGCCAGTGGAAGCGAGTTTCTGTTTGATCTCGGCACCTGGAACGATGCCACGGACGACCTGCGTGGAGTGGATGCCATCGCCGCCGCCGGCAACGGAGGCACCGGCTTGCTGACTACTTCCGGATTCGACGACGGCGTGGTACCCCTTACCAGCGGCTCGCTGCGATTCTATGGGGCTGGACGAACGCGCGTGCTGCCTTACTGTCATGTTTCGGGCGGCGGCTTAGTCAGCGACTTCGGCTTGTGTTCGGGGGATGCCAAGGGTATCGCGGACATCGACTCGCCAACCCATGACTCGGCGCAGATGATCGTTTCATTCTTGAACGGAACCAATGCCTGGCAGAGCGTGGGTACCGCGGCGGAGGGCGATCCGTTTCTCTCGGTGGATGGCGGATTGATCGTCGCGGCGCGCGCCGCCGACGATTCCAGCCTGAGCGCCAGCTCAGCCACGGCGGCCATTGTGACGGACGTAGGAACGCACAAGCTGGGCATCTCTTCCAATGGCATCGCCTTCATCGATCAGTTTCCGGCCGGCGACGTGCTACTGGATGTCATGGCCGGATCATCGTACGACGCCGCTACCCTCATGCTGCCGGCGGGCGGGACCGAGGCTTACCTCGTCAAGCCCGGCCCTCTGATCGCGCGCGTCTTTCCAGCAGCCGCAGCCAATTTCCCCCTTGAACTTGCGCCGCGCATGCTGATCGCGATTTACGGATCGAACCTGGCAGCGGGGACCGTGACGGTGAGCGGATCGCCGCTCTCTCTCGACTACGTTTCTGCAACGCAGATCAATGCTGTGCTTCCCGACAGCGCATCCGGACTGACGCAGCTCACTGTCCAAAACAGCACGGGCCAAAACACGGTGAACGTTTATGTCGGAACGGCAGCGCCTGCAATCTTCACGCAGGATTCGTCAGGCACTGGGCCGGCGTCCGCCCTGAAGGCCAGCGACCAGAGCTTAATCACAGCCGGCAATCCGCTGCAAGCTCGCGACACGGTGGAGCTGTACGCGACGGGCCTAGGCCTTACGACATCCAGCAACGGACTCGATGTCGCCGTTCAGCAGCCAACCGTGACTGTCGGCGGCGTCGCTTGCCCGGTGACTTTTGCAGGCGCCGCGCCCAATTACATCGGACTGGATCAGATCAACTGCACGATCCCAGCGGGCGTGGCGTCCAGTGTGTCGTCGCCGGTAATCATTACGTCGGGCAATCAAACCAGCAACACCGCGACGCTTGCGATCGCAACGAATTAGATCTGCATCCCCGCCGGCTGCCGGATTTCCATGCAGCCCTTCCCGGTGGGCAGCATTTTGCCTGGGTTCAAGCGGCACTCGGGATCGAACAGCTTCTTGAACCGCGCGATCAAATCGAGCGTTTCACCGGAGAATTGCTCCCCGATCAGTTCCATCTTCTCCATCCCCACGCCGTGCTCGCCGGTAATGGATCCACCTTGCTGGATGCAGAATCGCAAAATTTCATCGCCGGCCGCTTTCGCGCGCTCAAGTTCGCCCGCCTTGTGGTGATTAAAAAGAATGATGGGATGCATGTTGCCGTCGCCTGCGTGGAAAATGTTGCTGATGGTGAGGCCATATTTCTCAGCCACCCGATGAATCTCGCGTAGCGTCGGCGCTACCTTGGTGCGCGGCACCACGCCATCCTGCACATAATACGCGGGGCTCACGCGGCCCACTGCGCCGAAAGCGTTCTTGCGTCCCTTCCACAGCAGCTCGCGCTCGGCAGCGGACCGAGCGATGCGAACCTCGCGCGCGCGGCAGCTTTTACACGCGTCCTCAATCGACTGCACCTGTTCTTCCACTGCTTCCTTCAGGCCTTCGAGTTCGATGAGCAACACCGCCGCTGCATCCATCGGATATCCGGCGTGCGTGGCTTCTTCCACCATTCGCAGCATGACGCCATCCAGCATCTCGACAGCGGCGGGAGTAATGGCCCGAGCGGTGATTTCGGCCACCGAGTCCGCGCAATCGTCCACGGTGTCGTAGATGGCGAGCAGCGTCTTGACCAGCTCCGGCTGGCGCATCAGGCGCACCGTGATTTTGGTCACCAGCGCCATGGTCCCTTCCGAGCCCGTGAGCAGGCCCGTAACGTCGTAACCAGGCAGGTCCAGCGCTTTACCGCCGGCAGTCATCGGCGTTCCATCCGCAAGAACGGTTTCAATGCCGAGTACGTGATTCGTCGTCACCCCGTAGGCCAAAGTGTGGGGACCGCCCGCGTTCTCCGACACATTGCCGCCAATTGTGCACGCCTTTTGGCTGGATGGATCGGGCGCATAGAAATATCCGGCGCTCTCGACAGCCTGCGTGATTTCGAGATTCACCACGCCCGGCTCCAGCACGGCGCGTTCGTTGGCCAGATCGATCTCAACAACGCGATTCATCCTCGCAAACGAGATCACCATTCCGCCCGCGCGTGCGATCACTCCCCCGCTGAGTCCGGTGCCCGCGCCGCGTCCAACGATAGGAATGCGGTGCTCGCGTGCGATTTGAACCAGCGCCACCGCATCTTCCGCAGTTTGTGGGAACACCACCAGCTCCGGCCTGGCTTTGTCAACGCTGCCGTCGTATTCGTACAGCGTCAGGTCTTCCGGCCGGTCGAGGTATCCACGCGGTCCAAGCAGCTTGTCGACTTGGAAGAGCACATCAGGCGTGATCATCAGCAGGCCGCAGATGAACGCTGATGAACACAGATAAATTCTTGCTTGTGAATCAGCGTTGATCCGTGTTTATCTGTGGCCATTTGCTTACAGCAGCGACTTTACGAAACCCACCAGCTCCGGGTCCATCCACGAAATCGCCTGCCCATCGCGCTCCGGCAGGCCCGCATACTTGCGCACCACTTTGCCGTTGCGATCGATAATGTAGCTCTCGGGAATCTTGTAGGTGCCGTAGCGATAGCTCAGATTCTCTTCCGGATCGCGCGCGGTGGGGTACGACACGCTGAAGTGCTTCACGAAGTTCTGATACATCTGCTCGTTGCGGTCCACGCTCACGCCCAGCACCACTACCCCCGCGTCCTTAAATGTTTTCGCAAACTCATTGAGAGAGGGCGCTTCTTCCACACACGGCGCGCACCAGCTCGCCCAAAAATTGAGTATCAGAACCTTGCCACCGAAGTTCCGCGGCGTCACCTGATCGCCCGCGCTGGTGGTGATAGTGAAGTTCGGAGCCGTGTCACCGACGCCTACGATGTGCTCCTGCATGGACCACACGACCACGAAGCCGAGCGCTACCAGCAAGGCGGCGATAGTTCCTTTGATAGCCAAATCTACTTTGGAATGAGTCATTTCAACAGCTCCCAGGCGGACCCTTCTCTTATAATATTAAAGTATCTCATGGGGTAGGGTTCGCATCATATAAAAGGCATCATGCTGATTACTCGCCGGGCGGAATTCTCCGCGTCGCACGTGTGCGCGCAACGGACATTGACTCCGGAGCAAAACACGTATCTATATGGACCCGCCGCCAACCGCAGCGGCCATGGCCATAATTACGTTCTGGAAGTGACGCTCGAAGGCGACCCCGATCCCGTTACCGGCATGGTTTACGATTTGAAGAAGCTGAAAGAACTGATCCAGCAAACGGTGATCGATCCCATGGACCATCGCTTCCTCAACTACGAAGTGCCTCCGTTCGACAAGATCGTGCCAACCACCGAAAACGTCGCCGCTGAGATCTGGCGCCGGCTGGAACCGCATTTTGAAGCGGGTCGCGCCCGGTTGAATAACGTCCGCCTCTATGAGACCGAGGATCTGTACGTCGACTACGCGGGCGCCACTGCGCGGGAGGGCCGATAATGCGCGTCACCCGCCGCTATCGCTTCGCCGCGTCTCATCGTCTACACTCCGCGGCTTTCACCGAGGACGAAAATCGCGAGCTGTACGGCAAGTGCAGCAATCCTTATGGGCACGGTCACGACTACGTGTTGGATGTGACGGCCACAGGTCCGGTCGATCTGGTGTCCGGCCAGGTGGTGCACGTTCCCACGCTGGATCGGCTGGTGTCGGAAGAAGTGCTCAAAGATTTTGACCACCACTACATGAACGCCGACCTGAGCGAATTCAAGGCGCTGGTTCCTACTTCGGAGAATATTATCCGTGTGATTGAGGATCGCCTGATGGCCCGTTGGTCCGCTGCATTTCCCGGCGAGTGGCCGCGTCTGGAGGGAATTCGATTGCGCGAGACCAAGCGCAATGTTTTCGAACTAAAATCATGAAGACCAAATCTGCAGTCAAGGTGATGCCGAAACAGAACAACGACGAGTCCCTTGCCGATCTCATGCAGAAAGTCCTGTTGAAGATCGGCGAAGACCCCGAGCGCCCGGGATTGGTTCGGACGCCGCAGCGCGCCGACAAGGCCTTGCGCTTCCTCACCAGCGGTTATGAGACCGACGTCCAAAGCATCGTCAATGGCGCTCTGTTTGAGGAAAAGTGCGACGAGATGGTAGTGGTGAAGGACATCGAGTTTTACAGCATGTGCGAGCACCACCTGCTGCCGTTTTTTGGAACCATGCACGTGGCTTATCTTCCCAACAACCGGCTCATCGGGCTGAGCAAAATTCCGCGTATCGTCGACATGTTTGCCCGCCGTCTCCAATTGCAGGAGCGGCTCACCCACCAGGTGGCCGAGACCCTGCACGACGTCCTGCGCCCCAAAGGCGTCGGCGTGATCTGCGAGGCCCGCCACTTCTGCATGATGATGCGCGGTGTGGAAAAGCAGCATTCAGGAACCGTCACTAGCGCCATGCTGGGCGGATTCCGGGAGCGCAAGGAAACGCGCGACGAGTTCCTATCCCTGGTGTCGGCCCGGAATCACCCGTTCTACTGAGCATTTTTGGCCCGCAATCAATGGGCTACAATCAACTTGAATGATTAAGAATTTTCGGGATTTCGAAGCTGGGCCCGATCCGTTCGGCCGCACCTGGCAGGTCTACTTTCGCTGGCTCCAGACCGGGATTTCCATTCGCCATGCGGACACCGTGGACGTGAAGTTCGGAATCGGCACGGCGGGCGAGCCGTTTGAGGAACGCGTGATTGCGCTGTCCCATCCCGCGCTCCTCGCCTTGAGCCAGAAGTTCAGCCATCCCCTCACCGACACCTGGTGCCTGAAGCTTGCGGCGCTGCACCTGAAGCACATGCTCCGGACCGGCGAGGACATGGAGAAGACTTTGGTAACGCCGCAACCCGAAGAGATCGAAGAGTACGCGCGCGAGCTCGAAGAGTCGCTGGCCGCAAAACAATAGAATCCAACCGAAGGACGCGAGGGAGCGTGGATCATCTCTTTGTCTACGGAACTCTCCGGTGCGGCTCCAAGAACAAATTTGCCCGAATGCTCGCAGATGGAGGGCAGTTCGTAGGACGCGCCCGCGTGGCAGGCCGGTTGTATGATCTTGGCCGTTATCCGGGCGCTGTTCCTTCCGATGAAGCGGACTGCTGGGTGGATGGTGAAGTTTGGCGATTGGACGATCCTCAACTGTTGCCGTTACTGGATGAATATGAAGGCTCGGAATTTGAGCGCGCCATCGTGTCGGTTCAGACGGAAAACGCCTTCATGGATTGTTCGCTGTATTGGTATGTCGGACCCGCAACGGGCCGTCTGATTGGTTCAGGCAACTGGCTGAAGCGCTAGTTCACGCCCGCGACGCCATGTTCCCGCTTTGATATTCTTGGAGTCTCGCAAACACCGCCCGAAGCGGGAGCAGAACATGACTCTACGTCGAACCATACTCGCATTACCGCTACTTTTCGCGTCCTGTCCGGCCTGGGCTCAGCAACCCTGCGAAGGCCTGAAATCCCTTTCGATACCCGGCATCAAGATCACCTCCGCAGCATCTGTCGCAGCGGGCTCCCTCGCTTTGCCTGGGGTATCTCTCCCGGCCACCCTGCAAGTACCGGACTTCTGCCGCGTGGCGGCGACGGTGGGCAAGGAAGTCCGTATCGAATTGTGGATGCCGCGGCAGTGGAATCACAAGCTGCTCGGCGTGGGCAACGGCGGCATGGCGGGCTCCATCAGTTACCTGCCAATGGTGAAACCGTTGCAGCAGGGCTACGCCACCAGCAGCACCGATACCGGCCATCAAGGTAGTGGCACCGATGCCGAATGGGCGTTGGGAAACTACGAACGCATCGTGAATTTTGCCGACCGCGCCACCCATCTGATGGCGGAGGCCGACAAGGTCATTCTCAAGACCTATTACAGCGCGCAACCGGTCCACTCTTATTTCAGCGGATGTTCGCAGGGCGGCCACGAATCGATGATCGAAGCGCAGCGATATCCGGCCGATTTTGACGGCATCATCGCCGGCGATCCGGCCAATAACTGGACCCATCACTATATCGGCGGCCACCTTTGGGTAGCGCTGGCCATGGATGGCGACGGTTACATTCCGGCCAACAAAATTCATATCATTGCCGACGCCGTGAACAACCAATGCGATGCGCTGGACGGCGTCAAAGATGGAGTGCTCAACGATCCGCGCCGCTGCCATTTCAACCCCGATACGCTGCTCTGCAAGGGTTCGGACACTTCCGAGTGCCTCACCGGCGAGCAGGTGGCGGCCGTGCACAAGCTGTGGTCCGGTCTCCGGACTCCCGATGGTCAGGTGATCTATCCCGGGCTCGTGCCCGGGGGCGAAGCTGGTCCCGGTGGCTGGGTCAGCTATATCACCGGCAACGCGCCGGGCGCGGGACGCCACACCAATCTCGGCGTTCCGTTTTTCAAGTTCATGGTGTTCGACGATCCGAATTGGGACTACAAGACCTTCAAATTCACCGCGACCGATGGTTTCGACAGCGACATCGACTACACGGATGCGAAACTGGGGGCTTTGTTCAACGCGGTGAATCCGGATCTCAGCGCGTTCAAAGCTCGCGGAGGCAAGCTGATCCATTATCACGGCTGGAGCGATCCGGACATTACGCCGCTCAACAGCATCAATTATTACGAGAGCGTCACCAAGGCGCAGGGTGGCGACGTCCACGGATTACAAAACACGCTGGCGTTCTACCGGCTCTTCATGGTTCCTGGAATGCAGCATTGCCAGGGTGGACCGGGGGCGACCAGTTTCGACATGATCCAATCACTGGATGCGTGGGCGGACAAGGGCGTCGCGCCGGCTAAGGTGATTGCATCGCATGTAACGAACGGTGTTGTGAACCGCACCCGACCGTTATGCCCTTACCCACAAGAAGCGCAGTGGACGGGCGTTGGAAACACCGACGACGCAGCGAACTTCGTCTGCGCCGTGCCGAAGGATTAGCCGGAGCCCGTGCGGGATCAAGGCAGCACCTGGATCGCTTCGTTCGCCGCCACGATCGTCGCGATGATGGCGATTCAGATGTCGAGTCTCGGCTTCTCGCCGCTTCTGCCTGCCATACAGAAAGATTTCGGCATCAGCTATTCACAGATCGGGCTATTCACCGGTCTCTACGGTCTGGTGGCCATGGCCGTGAGTGTTCCCGCCGGCATTTTGGCAAAGCGTGTCGGGGAAAAACTCGCGCTCATGGGAGGATTGGTGGGCGTTGCGTTCGGACTCTTGCTGCTGAGCCAGGCCTCCAGTTACAATCTTGCGCTGGGCGCTCGCGTGGTTTGGCTCATCGGATATCGAGTGGCGTTCGTTTGCGTCATGACATCGATCGCGTTGGTGGCGCCGCCTGAGTTTCGCAGCCGCGCGATGGGCATCCTGGGCGCAATGGCATCGCTCGCTTCCGTGATTGGCGCGCCCTTCGGCACAGTTATCGCCGAGCCTTTCGGATGGCGCGGAGGAATCGCAGGCTTTGCCGCTATGGCGCTGGTTGGTGCAGCCATCTTCTGGTTCGTTTACAAGCCGCAGGCAGCTCGGGGAAGACAAGATTCGTTCCACGGGCATGGCCCCTCCGCTCCCAGCAAGAGTGCATTCCGCACACCGGTTGTTTGGAGCATGGTTCTGCTCGGCTTGATCAACATGGGAGGTTTCAGCGCGACCTTCTTCGTGCCATCGGCCGTGAAGACCACCTTCCACCTAAGCGCGATGCAGAGCGCCTACCTGATCAGCACCAGCTACATCGTCGCCATTTTCGGAAACGTCCTCTTCGGTTATCTCTGCGATAAGTTCGATCGTTGGGACATGATGATCGGGCTCGCCGTGATTCTGGTACCGGCCTGCTTCGCGATGATGATCCCGAACCTGCTGGTGTTTCGCGTGGCCACCGCGCTCGTGATTTCGCTCGGCTTGTGCGCGACGAATCAAATCTTCGCGCTGGCAGGAGAGGTTGTGGGCAGAAGCGAGACGGGCCCCGTGATGGGAGTTGTCGGCCTAGGCGGAGGACTCTTCGGATACGTCGGGCCGCAAGTTCTGGGCCTCTTGCGCGATCATACCGGAGGCTTCACCGCCGGCTGGTATTTCGTCGCGATTGGCGTCGTTCTGTCGTTGATCGAAATCGTGTTCTTGCGCCGTTATGCGCGGTCGCGCGCGGCGCTCGAACTGAGCCCTTCTAGAAACTGACCCACTTTCTCGCGCATTTCAAGGCCGTTCCACCCGCGCGCATCCACCATGTCGGCGACGATAGGAAGCACGGGCACGCCGGCAGCTTCGAGCGCGCGTTCGATGAAAAAGTTGCCCGTAGCTGACGGTCTTGTCCCCAGCGGTTCCAGCACCAGCGCAGCGTCAATGCGATGCCTCTTGGCCTGATCGACCATCCATTCGTTGGCCCAGGGCGGATTGTGAAGCTGTTCGTTGAAGCTGACGGTGCGGCTGGCCAGCGCCCGCAGCGGATCGTCCAGGCCATAACGGATGTAACCGTCGGGCCCGAAGGCAAGATACATGGACCACACGAACACCGCGCCGTATCGTTCTTCGAAAGCAGTGTAGAAATCGGTATCGTGCCATAGGCCGGCGCCCACCCACATCAGACGCAGTCTTTCCTGTGGGCACGCCGGCACCCCTGCATCCACCCGCTCCTTCACTTCATCGCGAAACGCGCGAGCGTGCGCAATGGCCCATTCGCCGCCGCGCAGCCATTGCGCCGCCATCACATTGCTTACCTGCTCGTGCATGCGGACGGGCGTTTTTGGCGCCTCGCAAATCATGTCGCGCACTTCTTCGAAATATTCCTCTTGTTGGTTGACGCCCTCCATCAATCTACGCAGGCGTTCGAGATCGAACGCGCTTCCGGTAATTTGTTCCAAAGTCCCGATGAGCGAATGGAACTGGGCGACCATGAAATCCAGCCGGTGACTTTCGAAAAGCTCATTCCAGCGATAACGGCTCAGCTCCCACCATCGCGGAGGAAGTTCGGACGCACCGGGAGCATCCAGGGGAACAAATGGGCTCCCGAATTGAGCCGCCCAGATTTCAAACACGCGCTGGATGCAATCGCAAGTGAGCCGGGCGGAAAATAGCGCAGGCTTGGGCAGGCCGCCCCACGGCGCTCGCGCTGGATCTCCCGCGATGGTGGACGCAAGCGACAAGCTGCAATACCGGCACAAGCCATCGTGATAGCCTAGGGCGTTAAGTCCATCCAAATAATGAGGCGCCAGGCGCTTGGCGGCCACCATCGCAGCCCACCACTGATTGCTCACCACCGGGACATCCATCGCGTGGAACAGTTCCAGCGGCATATCTGCCTGCACGATGGCATAAGGCTTCTGCTTTTCAAACACGTCCTCGCGCAGTTGAGCAAACCAGGCTTTTTGATGCGCGGCTGCGCGAACCGTACACTCCAATTGCTTCTCAGCCATGGCGGAGCCTCTGAACAAACGCTGCGATTTCGTCCGAAGAATCCGAGCGCACCATCAGATGGGGAACGCCACGTTCGTCCAAATAATCGCGCAGGCGTGGGTAATCCCAACCTAAGACGTCGTCTTCCTGCGGCAGATAGAAAATCACTCCGTCCACTTCCGATGCTTTGCGATGGAACCACGCGTCCGAGAGTTCGGCCGGAAATACGCGCGGGCTGGGAGCGTCAAAATAGTACTTCTCGAAAATTGCCCGTATGGGATCAAGGCTGGCCTCGATGTCCCGGCCAGCGGCACGCGACCCCCACCAGTCGTCTTCCGCTGCAACAATCGCGCCATGAGTTTCGATTGCCGCGCAAACTTCTGGACTGTCCAACGGCGAGCCTTTGATGAGAATCCGCGGTCCTTCCAACGGCTGCCGCATCTCGATCTCGCGCAGCGCCTCCTGGGCCAGCAACGCGTACTCGCTGCGATCCATAAAGTACCAAGCTCCGATCAGCGCCAGGGCTTCCGCACCGGATAGCCTTGGAGCGGGCCCGTCTCTTTGCTGCAACAATCCACGAATCGTCTGCCGCGCGGTATTGCCCTCAACAATCGCTGCCGAGAGCGCATAGGGCTCGACAGGACGGCCGGTCAGTTGCTCCAGTTGCGTCTTCAAAGCGTGCGTTCTTTCCAGCCCGTAAGCTTCCGCTTCGGGCGATCGCGCGTGCAGCAGGTTATAGAGGATCGCCTCGGGCGCCTGCTGCACTCCCTGTCGAGCCACTTCACGCAGATAGAGATAGAGTTTGTGTTCTTGCTCAGAGGTTCTGGGAATGACAACGGCAGTTAAGAGTTCGCTTTCCGCGGAGATCAGAAAATCGAAGATCGCTTTGATGCGCGCGCTGAAAGCATCCTCCATATAGCGATCGGCCAGCGGCGTTTTCTTGCGCAGCGGGCTAAGGAGAACGGGATGCAATCCGGCCGCTCGCAGCAATTCCCAAGGCACTGTATTAGACGTCACGCCCACCACCGGTCCGTCGCGCCGGGAGTGGACTGCTCGTTCCGTATAGGCCCGCGTGAGAGTCGAGATCGCAGTGCTCACGCGTCAGATTACTCGTTGCGCTTTCAATTCTTCGAGGCGCTTCTCGGAATAGCCCAGCAGTCCGCAGTACACCGCTGAATTGTGCTCCCCCAAACCCGGTGGAGGCTCATCAAAGCCAGCTTGCGCTCCGGAGAATTTGATCGGCATGCCCATTCCATACACGTCCTCCACCATGCCGTATTTTGGATGGGCTAACGGCACCGTTTCTCCGCGCGATACCACACGCGGATCGCGCACGGCACTCTCCGGGTCGCGTACTTCCGCGGCCGGGACCCCCCGTTGCTCCAGCGCCGCGACCACCTCCGCACTGGTCCTGGAACAGGTGAACGATTCGACAATTGCGTCCACTTCCGACACATTCACTACGCGATCGTCTCGCTTGGCGAAGCGTGGATCTGTGATCAGTTCCGGCCGGCCGATAGCGTGAAACAGAGAGTGCGCGAAGGCTTCCGTGGGCGCGCAAACCGAGACGTAGCCGTCTTTGGTTCGATACATTCCGAATGGAGCCAGGCGCGGCACGGTGAGGCCGGTTCGTTGCGGGACGCCACAGCGCTCCAAGAGATCGAAGGGCTCGCCCGACACCATCATCGTCATGACGCCCAGCATGGAGACGTCGACGTGCTGGCCGATTCCCGTGCGTTGCGCCTGATGGATAGCAGCCAGCACACCGATCACGCCAAACAGTGGCGCTGTCAAATCGGCGAACGGCACGCCGATGCGCACCGGAGGATCGCCGGGGCCTCCCGACGTCATCATCACTCCGCTCAACGCCTGAATGATGGCATCCATCGCTTTGCCCGTACCTGGCTCGCCTTCGCTGCCGAACCCCGTGATGGAACAGTACACGATGCGCGGATTCACTTCTTGCGCAAATGGATAGCCGACGCCCAGACGATCGAGCGTGCCCCGGCTGAAATTTTCCACGATAACATCGGCGCTCTTTACTAAATCGGCATAAACGCCGCGTGATTCCGGATGCTTCAGATTCAGCGTCACGCCCAGCTTGTTGCGAAGCCGGTTCAGTGCCGAGACCGAGACATCGTCTTCATGCTGCCGCGCGAGGGTGGCGCCTTCAGATCCCAGATAAGGTGCATTCGAGCGGCAAGTATCGCCGCCCCCCACCGGGTTCTCGATCTTGATGACCTTGGCTCCCAGGCCCGCGAGTAGCAGCGTCGCGAACGGTCCGGCCAGAGCCGTGGTCAAGTCCAGAACCGTGATGTCTTCGAGCGGAGTGTTCTTCATGGGGGCTTGGAGATGCCGTACGTCCCAAACTACTTCCCTTTCTCGGCCGCTTTTTTCAGCGCGTCGATTGCGTCCAGATGTCGAGAATCGCGCTCGTTTTCCGTGCAGACGTATTCGATCAGATCGCCACTGTTCAATAGAGGCGTTATCTCGGTGACCTTCCAGGGGCGCGTGTACATCACCGGATCTTCGATCGTGATCTCCCATTTGAGGTGGCCGAAATCCGGCCGCGAGTAGCGTTCGATGACATGCAGCTGATCCGAACTAGGATGCCCCGCCAAATCGAGCCACGTCTTGCCGTTGAAACCCACCGTGTCCACCACCAGTTGATCGCCTTCCCAGTGGCCAATCGAATCGCCCCACCAGGAAGGATTCAGATCCGCAGGGTGTTCCTTGCGGTCAAGAAAAATCTGGCGGAAGCTATGTAGATTTCCCTCAAACAGGATCACCACCAGGTTCGGCTGTTGGATGATCTTGGATGGATACGGGTCGCGCCGCGGCACGCCTGTCGGCAGGCACCGTGCTTCCGGATCGTCGACGCCCTCCTTGGCCTGCCGCTCTTTGAAGAGCTTGTCACCCAGCGCGGTCATGGGCACCTCGCCCACGTCGTAGTCTTTCGCGATGTCGCACGTGTAGCCAGCGTAGCCCCAAACTCCGCTCAGGTCGGGCTTGCCGTCGGCAGTGCGGGGCGTGGGACTGGTGGGCGCCGCGGCGAGCCGGCGAGGGTGCCGCTGGGATTTCGGAATCGTGCTCTCGGCCGGGAACTGCGCCGCCGCGGGAATCGACAGACACAACATGGCCGCCGCAGCCATCATCGAACCAACAAGTTTGTTTCTCACTGGGCTCTCTTTAATGTACTTCCAAATACCTTCGATTCACGGCCTCCGCAGTCCGGAAACATGATCTGCGCCGTTTGATAAAGGTATCGACGCCAGTTGGCCATTCGTGGCACCGCTAGTCAAGACCCAGAAGTTGCGAACTTAATCGCGAGGTCTGGATCCAACAAAACCATAGAACACGATATAGAGATAGCAGATAGCCGGCAACACAAATGCAAGGTGAAGCCCGACGTGGTCGGCCACCGCTCCCTCCGCCAGGGGAATGATAGCTCCGCCGACGATGGCGGCGATCAAAACTCCCGATGCTTTGCCCGTCAACTTGCCCAACCCGGCAATTCCCAGGGTAAAGATGCTCGGAAAAAGGATGGAGTTGAAAAGCCCGACGGCCAGAATGCTGTACATAGCCACGCTGCCTGTGGTGACGATCGAGGTGATTACCAGCAGGCCGGCCGCAATAGCCGCGACGCCAACCGCCGGACCCGTGGGAATGGAACGCAGCAGGGCCGCGCCCAGGAATCGTCCCACCATGGCGCCGCCCCAATACAGCGACACGTAGCGCGCCGCGGCCTGAGCTGTGAATCCACCAATATCCGGCTGCATGAAGTAGTTCACGAGAAAGCTGCCGATTGCTACTTCGGCGCCAACGTACACGAAAATTCCGACCGCTCCCAGTACCAGGTGCCGGTGACGCCAGACGCTGTCACCGGTGATCGATGTGTGGTGGTGGGGGTCCTCGATCTGGGTGATGGTAGGAAAGGGAAACCGCGCGATCACAATTGCCAGCAGACCGAGTAGCACGGCGATTCCCAAGTAAGGCAGCTTTACAGTGGACGCTTCGCTCCGCGCACCGGAGAGAATCAGGAAGCCGCCTACCCAAGGTCCGACGGTAGTCCCGAGCGAATTGAGCGCCTGCACCAGGTTCAGCCGGCTGGATGATTTCTCCGGTGGACCCAGGGCCGCGACGTACGGATTCGCCGATACCTGCAGCAGCGTGATTCCGGACGCCAGCACATACAGTCCGGCCAGGAACAGGGCGTACGATTGGATGCTCGCGGCTGGAATGAAGAGCAACGCGCCGGCGCCCATGACCGCCAAACCGAGCACAATGCTGCGGTGATATCCAATCGCTGAGATGATCTTCGCAGCCGGCAAGGAGAGCAGGAAGTAGGCCGAAAAGAATGTGAATTGGATCAGCATCGTCTCGGCATAATTCAGATGAAAAATCGCCTTGAGATGCGGAGCCAGGATGTCATTCAGAACGGTAACGAACCCCCACATGAAAAACACGGTCGAGGCCGCCGCCATCGCGGCACCGTAGCCGGTCCCGGAATCTGGCGTAGTGCGCACGTTCTGGAGAGTCGATAATCTCATCGCGAAGGTTAGACGCGCCAGTATCCTAGATCTGACACGGGATCCGGAAGGCGCCCGCCCAACTGTGCTTCAGCCTATTGAATTCATTACCTCGCGCTCAACTCGATCGGGGCTGTTTTTGAGCGCGCATTCATTGTCGAAAATCATGGTGGGGATGTTCTCCGCGTCGAAAGCCGGCCAGTGCGGTATCCCGGGATGATTCGGATTGCCACTGCGTGCGAAATGAATCCAGGCGTCGCTCATCTTCGCCCCCAATACTCTGGCTTCGGCGCCGCCACCGGTCATCGTTTCGCAGCGCTCCGCGTTGTCGAAAACGAAGGGTAGCTCGGCACAGTGAAACGCGCGCGGTCTGCCATCCAGAACCGGCGTTTGCCACGTGAACCAATACAGATACGCCGGCGCCGCGCCCTGCTGCGCTTTTCGCTCCGCCTGCGTGACCGCGCTGGCCCGAACGGAGGAGGCCGAAATCAACGAGAGCAGATCGTACGGTATGGCCTTGGGATGCGCACGGCGGTACACATCGATGACACGATCCGCATGCTCCTGCCCGAACATGCCCGCCACGCGCGTTTTCAGCTCGTCATTCGATAACGCATTACAATCGGGCTTGCCGATCCCGTTCACAAACTCGTTGAGAACGTTGCCTACCAGCAGCGGAACGTCCGCCGAGATCGCGGGGGCCACCGGGTCGAAGGGTTGTGTAGGGAGCGCCTTGCCGTCTACCACCGGCGCCCAGCCCATCTGGCTGTCGAGATTTCTGAAATCGGGTGGACGGCCGGTGGGCGTAATCACGCGTCGCAGTGCCGCATCCGACGCAGCCACCAGCCGCTCGACAGGTACGTTTTGAAGCTCGTCCACTTGCGATTTACCGAGGTTCAATTCGGCGAGTACGGCGGAGGCCAGCTTCGCGGAGCTTTCCATAGTGGAGACTCGCAATAGGGAACCGCTCTGCACCCCGGCGCGATGAAACAGGCCCTTGGCTAAAGGCATGGCCATCAGCGCATTTACTTTGCCTCCGCCGCCGGATTGACCGAAGATCATCACATTACCAGAATCGCCTCCGAAATTGGCAATGTTATCGCGCACCCATTCGAGCGCCGCGACGATATCCAGCATTCCGGCGTTCCCGGAGCTGTGATATTTCTCGCCGAACTCAGCCAGGTTCAGATGTCCGAACACGTTCAGGCGATGATTGATACTCACCACCACAACATCGCCGCGACGGCACAAGTTTTCCCCGTCGTAAGACTTCAGCTCCTGGCCGGATCCCGCGGAATAGCCGCCGCCATGAATCCAAAACATCACCGGGCGTTTCCCGTTACCGCCCGCCTGTGGTGTCCAAATGTTAATGCGCAGGCAATCTTCGCCGGGCTGCCCGTCGTCCCACGCGAACATGAAAGCGTTCTCGTCGTCTTTCCAACCCGCGCGCGGGCCCTGCGGACAAACTTGCCCGTAATACAACGAACTGCGCACACCGGTCCAGGGCGCCGGTTTTTCGGGAGGCATAAAGCGCGCCTTCCCACTCACGGGCGCGGCGTAGGGAATGCCTTTGAACGTCTGGATTCCGTTGCGCGTATAGCCGCGAACCTTCCCGGCCGTGGTTTCCACAACGTCCTTCGTGTCCGAGGCCACAACGGTACCGCCGCTTCGATTGATTGCGCTGCTGCGCGGCGCGGCAGCCGCGTTGCTGGCGAGCAGTCCAGTGCCGGCGCCGATTCCAATCACCGAACTCTTGAGCGCATTACTCAACCAGGACCGGCGATCGCTGCCTTCGTTGGTTTCTTGCATGTTCTGTCAACCCCGGACATTGTACCGCGCTATTCCAGCGGCTCCAGGTCCACGCCGACGTCGACGGTATGATCGCGGCCTCCAAGAATAACGCCACGAACCGGGCTCACGTCGCCGTAATCCCGGCCCCATGCCAGTGTGACGTGGCTCTGCGACGGCACCAGATTATTCGTAGGATCCACATCCAGCCAGCCCGCTCCGGGGCAAAAGACCGAGACCCAGGCGTGGGACGCGTCGGCGCCTACCAAACGCGGCTTGCCCGGAGGCGGATAGGTCCGCAAATAGCCGCTGACGTACCGGGCCGGAAGCTGCAGAGACCGCAGGCACGCGATTTGTAGTTGCGCGAAATCCTGGCAGACGCCTCTTCGCTTGTGCAGAACTTCTTCTGGCGGGGTTCTTACGTTAGTCGCCTTGTGATCGAAGTGGAACTCGCGATGGATGCGCGCGGTCAGATCCAGAATGGCTTCCGCAAGCGGCCGGCCGCTTGGAAAAGAAGGAGCGGCATAAGCGGCGAACTCAGGACTCGGCCGGATACGCGGCGATTCGAAAACGAACTGGTAAGCCTCGATCGCGGCGGGATCGGGTTCCCGCTTCAGCGCGGCTGCAACTTCCTCCCACGGCATCGAGCGGTCCGGCCATGCCGCCGCTTCGCCATCCAGTTCCACCAAGCTGCGGGCTTTGATCTCCAGCACGTCGTGCGGCTCTTCTATGGTGAACAGACTGATTCGATTTCCAAAAAAATCGTCCCGCTCACTCAGGGTGGCGGGCTCCGGCTTGATGCGCAGCTCGCGCGAGAGGCAGCGATGATGAGGCTCCGATCGAGGCGCCAGATGCACTGCATGATTTCCGAAAGAAACCGGTTGTTTGTACTTGTAGGTTGTACTGTGCAGCAAGCGGTAAATCATAGGCCGATTTGTATAGGCAGCGTGCGGGCATGGCCGAAGTAGGTGTTCGAGACATTATCGCCCCAGGAGGGGAGTAATTCCTCAATGAAACCGAGCGCCTGATCCAATTTCAGTCGTGGTTCTGAGTCAGTCCGCGGCTGATTCGCGCCCTCCAGCGGGTAATTTACAGTTCGAAGATCGAGACTGCGCAGTAAGTCCAGGGAATGCCGTACAGCGCTCAGGTCCTGGGGCGCGTAGCGCGGCAGCTTCGCATAGAGGTCCGCAAGATGGCTCAACTGAAACTCAAGGGACCGGGGATTGGTGCCGTCCGCCATCAAGACGTCTAGAACTGCAACGGGCTGCAGCGTGGTGTAGTAGCGTGAGCGGTAAGTCATGGAGCTGTCGGCAACCTCGAGCAGATATTCCAATAACGGCCAACTGTCGGTGGTGAAAGGGGCTGTGATCTTGCGAAGTTGAGCCACCGAATACAGGGCCCTTTCCAAACGCCTTCCGATGCTGAGAAAGACCCATCCAGGCCCCCGCGTGATGTTTTCGCGCTCCATTCCCGCTATAGCAGAGAGCAACTCCAGACACCCGCTCAGCACGGCCGTATGCTCGGCGAACAACATATATTCTTCGGTTCTCGCAGATTCCGCTGCCTGAGTAATCAGGCGCGAGAAGTCCGCTGAGAGCCGATCCCGAACATTGCCGCCGACACGCTGCAGTTCGGCCAAAGTCAGCGCTAAACTATCCGAACGCTTTGGATCGGACATCAGCGAAATCAGCTCGTCTTCCAGTTCACGCGCCGTTGGCGTGCGGTCCTTCGGCAGGATCGAAGCCTTGGAATGGAGGCATTCGTGCAGCCGCAGCAGACAGGAAAGTTCCGGGGCATTGGCCCGGCGAACGCGGGACAGCATGCAGCGGAGCAGGCGGGCGATGCATTCGGCGCGTTCGGCGTAGCGGCCGAGCCAGAATAAATTATCGGCAACCCGGCTGGGCAGATCGGTGGGCGTGCGATGTAATTCCACCGGCTGGCTGCGGGGGCGGAGCATGCTGAAGGTATCTACCGGCTCATCCCATAAGACCCAAGCGTCCTTGCTGTGACCGCCGCGCTGCATCGAAACGACGGACCCTTCCGCGCCCGCCACGCGCACCAGACCACCCGGCATCGCCATCCAGCCCGAGGCAGTGTTCAGAACGTAGGTACGCAACACCAGACTGCGCGAATAAAGCTTGCCGCGATCCCAGACCGGCGCCGTGGATAGCGCCACCTGCTCCTGCGCGACATATTCCCACGGTCGCGCACGCAATCGGTCGGTGATTTTCTGCTTCTCCGCTTTGGCGAGTTCCGCGCCAAAGATCGGCTCCATGGCGCGCGCGGGAAATGCGGGTTTGACAACCACTTGGTTCAGATGGTCCAGCACCCACTTCAGCGCCGGTTCCTGACCGCACCACCAAGTTGCCACAGAGGGCAATTTCAGCGGCTCGCCGAGCAGCTTGATGGATAAGCCGGGCAGAAACGGCATGATGGCGGCGGTTTCAATTACGCCGCTACCCAGGCCATTTGCAATCGCGACATTGCCCGCGACAATAGCATCCACCAGGCCGGCCACGCCGAGAAACGAATCGCCCCGCAGCTCCAGGGGATCGCAGAAGCTACCATCCACGCGGCGCAAAATCACATCCACTCGCCGCAGTCCCTCTACTGTTTTGAGAAAGACTTTGCGGTCGCGGACGGTCAGGTCGGCGCCTTCCACCAGCGGAAAACCGAGGTATCGCGCCAGATAGGAATGCTCGAAATAAGTCTCGTTGTACGGTCCTGGAGTCAGCAGCACGATGTGCGGATTATTGGAACGCGCCAGGTTCATCAGCGAATCGCGTCGCGCGCGGAAGAAGGGCGCCAGGCGGCGGACATTGGATTCCGTGAAGATGTCGGGCAGAACGTCCGAGATGATGGTGCGATTCTCGAGCGTGTATCCGGTTCCGGACGGCGCCTGCGTTCTATCCGCCAACACCCACCATTGCCCGTCGGGCGATCGCGCCAGATCGATGCCCACCAACTGCAACGCGGAACGCGGGTCAACCGGGATGCCCACCAGCGGCCTCAAGAACGATGGATTGGCAAACAGAAGAGCCGCCGGCAGGTCTCCGTTTGCGATCAAGCGTCGTGGGCCGTAGATATCTTCGAGCAGAGTTTTCAGCAGTTGAGCGCGCTGAATAATGCCCGCTTCTATGTAGCGCCATTCTTGCGCCGGGATAAGAAAAGGAACCGGATCGAGAGCCCAGGGACGATTGGCGCCCTGCGGATCCGTATAGATGTTATAGGTGACGCCGTTTTCCCGAATGCGCCGTTCGGCGCGTTGCCAGCGGCGCGCCAGTTCATCGGAATCGATAGTCTGCAGCGACTGTAGGAATGGAGCCCAATGAGCCCGTGGAGTTACTCCGTCGCTAGCCAGTTCGTTGTACACTGACGAATCGGCTAAGGGAATTTGCAACAGGTCCACGATCATTGGTGGCCAAACCGAACGACGATCCGTCCGCTACCTTGGATTCCTCCAGCGTAAATCGAGCGTAAGCGGAAATTCCGGATTGGTTTCTTGGACCGGCAATCGCATTGGACCTGGTGTGTGACCCATGGCTTGGAACCTCGACAGCCTGCGGCTCTCGGCTTCATTGGCGTTGACCGGAAACTGCTCGTTGGCGCGGCCGCCTGGATGAGCCACGTAATAAGTGCATCCCCCTATCGCACTCTCAGACCATGTATCCAAAATATCAAACACCAGCGGCGTGTGAACCGGGATGGTGGGGTGGAGGCAGGATGGCGGTTGCCATGCTCGATAACGAACGCCCGCCACGAACTCGCCGCGCGTGCCGGTGGGATGCAGCGGTACCTGGCGGCCGTTGCACAGCACGGCGTATCGCAGGTCGGTCAAGCCAGACGCCTTCACCTGCATGCGCTCCACCGACGAGTCGACGTTGCGCACCGTCGCATTGCCGGAGCTCTCCTCGCCCAGAACGTTCCACGGCTCCAACGCATGGCGCAACTCCAGGTGAACACCTCGGCGGGCGATGGAGCCAATGGCAGGAAAGCGGAATTCGAAATGGGGCGCAAACCATTCCCGCTCGAATGCGTAGCCAGCCTCGCGAAGATGGTTCAGGACATCCTGGAAATCGAGCTCAACGAAATGCGGGAGCATGAAGCGATCGTGCAAACTGGTCCCCCACTTGATCAGTTTTTGCTTCCAGGGCTGCCGCCAGAATACCGCGACCAACGCGCGAACCAGCAGTTGCTGGGCCAGACTCATCCGGCTATGCGGAGGCATCTCGAATCCGCGCATCTCCACCAGGCCGAGCCGCAGCGACGACGAATCCGGTGGATAAAGTTTGTCGATGCACAACTCGGCTCGATGCGTGTTGCCGGTCAGGTCCGTGAGCAGGTGACGGAATATCCGATCCACCAGCCAGGGCGGGACAATGGGCGCGCCGGCATCGGGAATTTGATCGAAAGCGATTTCCATCTCGTACAGCGCGTCCGTGCGAGCTTCATCGATCCGCGGATGCTGGCTGGTGGGTCCGATGAACAATCCCGAGAACAAATAAGACAACGAGGGATGGTTCTGCCAATATCCGATCATGCTTCGCAGCAGATCGGGACGGCGCAGGAACGGACTATCCTCGGGAGTGGGTCCGCCAACCACGATGTGATTGCCGCCTCCGGTGCCCGCGTGCCGGCCATCCAGCATGAATTTTTCAGTGCCCAGGCGGCTGAGGCGAGCCAGATCGTAGAGCACCGTTGTGTTCGTTACCAGTTCATCCCACGACTGCGCAGGTTGTATGTTGACTTCAATTACGCCGGGATCGGGGGTAACCTTCAAGACCGAAAGCCGGGGGTCGAACGGCGGTGTGTAGCCTTCGAGCGTAACGGGCATTTTCAGGTATGCCGCTGTGCTTTCGATGGCCGAGACCAGAGCCAGGTAGTCCGACAGATACTCCACCGGCGGCATAAATACGAATAGCCTTCCGGCGCGAGCCTGAACGCAGAGCGCGGGGCGCGACACCGATTTGGCCGATTCGTCTTTTTCGGGAGGCGTCGCTCGCTCGGCTGCAGGCACGGGTGCGTCATCGAATGGCGACGCCGCAAAAGGAAAACGCTGGTGCTCGGGCTTCGCCGGAAGCTCCTCCCGGGTGGCGAACGGATCGGGATCAAAGTCCCACAGCGCATCTTCCGGCTTCGTCCAAGGCAGTGAACTCAGCGGCAAACGATAGCCCATGGGGGAATCGCCGGGAACCAGAAACACTTGAGGGCTCCGCAGGAACCACGGCTGGCTGGTCCAGCGGGGAGTTCCCGATTTGGTAGGTATGCGGCGCAGCGGCAAAACGAACCCGACCGTCTCTCCCAATCCCTGCTCGAACACGCGCGCGAGTTCGGCTCGCTCTATGGCCGATTCGAGCTTGGAATCGAGCGGGTCCACGTTGATGGGTAGCCGCCGTTCTTTCCAGAGATAGTAAACGACGTCCTCGTACGCCGTCATGATCGAGGACGCGCTCACTTGCAGCTGGCGTGTGAGGGCTTCCATGAAGCGGCCGGCATCGGCGGCGTTGTAGCTATAATCGGCCGTCTCGTCGGCGATAAGCGTCGGATCTTCCCAGATCGGCACGCCGTCTTTGCGCCAATAACAACCCAGAGCCCAGCGCGGCAGCGGCTCACCGGGATACCATTTCCCTTGCCCGAAATGCAGCAGAGCGTTGGGCGCAAAACGGTCGCGCAATTTCAATAAGAGGTTGACGGCCAATTTTCGCTTCGCCGGGCCCAGCGCGTGGGACGTCCATTCCGGGCCGTCGGGATCGTCAAGCGAAACGAAAGTTGGTTCGCCGCCCATGGTGAGCCGGACATCTTGTTTGACCAGGTCCGTCTCCACCTTCTGGCCCAGCGCCTGGACCTGCTCCCATCGTTCTTCGGTGTACGGCTTGGTGACGCGCGGCGCTTCGAAAATACGCCGAACCGTCATTTCGTGGCTGAATTCGCTCTCACAGGGGTCGAGCAGACCTGAAATAGGAGCGGCGCTGCTTGCATCCGGAGTGCAGGCGAGCGGAATATGTCCTTCACCGGCGAAAATGCCCGAGGTGGGATCGAGACCGATCCAACCGGCGCCGGGAAGGTAAACCTCGGTCCAGGCGTGCAAATCCGTGAAGTCGGCAGTGGGACCCGACGGTCCTTCGAGCGGCTTGACGTCCGCGGTGAGCTGGATCAAGTATCCCGAGGCGAAGCGTGCCGCCAGTCCCAGCTGGCGCAACACCTGAACCAGCAGCCACGCCGAATCGCGGCACGATCCAGTGCGCGCCGTGAGCGTGTACTCGCAGGACTGAATGCCCGGATCCAGCCGGATGACATACCCAATCTCGCGACAGATGCGCTGGTTGAGCGCAACCAGGAAATCGATGGTGCGAACGCTGCCCCTGGGCACGGTATCGAGAAATGCCCGCAGTTCCTCTCCGGCGGGCTCCGTTTCAAGAAAAGGCCGCAGCTCGCGCGCCGTAGCCTCGTCATAACAGAACGGGTATTTCTCGGCCGAGGGCTCCAGGAAAAAATCGAAGGGATTGAAGACAGCGAGCGCGGCCACCAGATCCACTTCCACGGAAAATTCGGTCGTAGGCTCCGGGAACATCAAGCGCGCCAAGTAATTGGCCTGCGGATCTTGCTGCCAGTTGAGGAAATGATTGGCCGGATGGATCTTCAGCGAATAGGACAGGATGGGGGTGCGGCAATGCGGAGCCGGGCGAAGCCGCACGATTTGCGGTCCGAGATTGATCCTGTGGTCATACCGGTAATGTGTCTTATGATTCAGTGCTACGTGAATGGCCATCGGCGCTAGATTGGGATCTGGCTCAGACGAGGAGGGAACAGATAGCGTAGTTTAACATGCCCGCCCTACTACTGGTAGTGGGTCAGTTTGAATTTTTAGCTCCGAATCGAACTACATCAGTTCGCAACCCATTGGACGGAACCGCATTTCAAACACTGCATTTTTGTGTGGGATTCTTGGCTCTCAATGTCTTTGTCTTTCGTTGACAATGGAGTTGACAGACGCCTCATAACACCCGTCACAACTTCACTGCGTCAGCATTGACGTCTACTGAATGCCCGGAGGTATTCAACCATGGCCATCTCTCTGGTCCAGAAAACTCTAGGCCACTTTCAGCACCGGCGACATTCAAACGATACTCAACAATCTTGGCCCGAACGCGCAATGGATTAACTACGGCCCCGGACCGATACCCTACGGCGGAAATCTCACGGGCCGAATCCCGGCATTTTTCCAAGGTGTCGGCGAATCGACTACAGAAGGGACGGTGATTGCCGAGTTGCATAGGGTTTTCTGATAGCGCGGCTGTTGCTGCGGCGCATAGCGGGGCAGTCAGCCACCCAGTGAGCTGCCATAACCTCGAACGCAGCGAGCGAATACGGAAGGTCAAGATATGGCAGACAACCAAAAATGTGCCCATCCAGCGTGGAACTGCATGGTGGCGAAGGATAGCAAATATTGCAGCACGCATCGGGCCTGCGTAGGTCCACATCGCTTATTCCGATGGAAGCAGCGAAGCGTTAGGCACCGCCGGCTCACAGGATGAACGCCGGCGCCGCCGGGTCGAGAAATGCGGCCCGATCCGGCGATCATATATCTGCCGATGGCAAACCAGCAAAATGCCGTCCGCGCGTCCTTCTTCCGGGACAATGGTTCATGAGGCAGTAGGCTCCAATAACAGCGCCTATCTCGTCCGCACGCTGAGGGCAGTTCGCCGTTAGCTCATCCAGCAAATAGCAGGCAGTGCACAAGACCGCTTGACGATCTTCCGCCGTCAATCGATCGAGTTCAGGCTGGATTTCAGTTGGGGAAGTCCCAGCGAGAAGAGTTTCAAGCAGCTCGCGGTCTGTCAAAGGGCTCGGCATGTGCTCCGCCTCCATACTTTCCTTCATCGGCTTCCCCGGCGGATTACTTCAGAGACACCCAGTTTGAACGCGTCTTCGGACTCGCACCAGGTGGCCACCAGTGGCATGCCGATCAGGTTTTCGCAAAAAGACGCGTGGCCTCCAGGCCGCGTCACTTATGCGTCGTGGTGCACACCTGTGAGTAGATGATTCTCCCTCAGACAGCGCCGATGCCAATCGGCTTCTGCGCAACATTACCCGATTGCTGCGCTAAGAAACGCAGGTGCCGGCAAAGAACCCGCACATTGCATGCCCTTCCAGAGGCCAACCCCACTGAAATACTGAAGAAGCGTAACGGGTCTACATCTACCGGGTCGTTAACCCCACTCAGCTAGAACGGCGCGAATCTTGCTCACCAAGCGACGCAACTCCCGAGCTTATCCAAGATAGAGACTGCAGAACGGATAGCGACTGCAGAAGGAGAAATACATGAAATCTCGTCCTCGAGTAGTAGTGATGGCGCTCAGTCTTCTGGCCCTCGTCTGCCTAGCGGGCATACCGTTCGTGAACCCGGCTGCGGCCCAGAGCCAATCCTCATCGGGAGACCATGACGCAACTTTAAAAGGACAGACTCCTGGAAAAGGACAGGCTTCTGGGGACTTCTTCAAGAACGTGACAACGAGCACGCTCAAGGTCCTTACGCCAAGTGATTTCTTGGGAGCCATGGGCGTCATGACCGCCGCGTTGGGCTATGACTGCTCCAATTGCCACCCCGGCGCGGGCACTGATGCCATGGATTGGGCCACCGACAGCAATCCTAGAAAGAAAACCGCCCGCAAGATGGTGGAGATGGTCGCCGCCATTAACAGCCAGCACTTCGGCGGTACACAGGTGGTGACCTGCTGGACGTGCCATCACGGCCTCGAAGTGCCTACCACGTCGATCGCCCTCGACAAGCTATACGGAGAGCCCAACGACGAAAAGGGAGATATCGTCGGAGCCGCCGAGGGCGAGCCACCAGCAACGCAGATTCTGGACGAGTATATCCAGGCGATGGGCGGAGCCCAGAAGCTGGCTGCCGTCAGGAGCTTCATCTCTACCGGACACAGCGAAGGGTATGGCGGTCTGGGCGGCAACGCTGCTTTCCAAATCTTTGCCCAAGCCCCGGCTCACCGCGGCATGTGGATTAACTTTCCGGAGCACCCGGACCGCGGGATCAGCGCCTGGACTTTCGATGGCAAAACCGGCTGGATCAGCACGCCGCGCGGATACCTAAGAGAATACGAACTAAATGGAAATGACTTGGCCGGCGCCAAGCTCGATTCTGTCTTGGCCTTCCCCGGCGAGATCAAGACCGCGCTCTCGAATTGGCGCGTCGGACTAGAGGACAACATCGGCGGTCGCGGCATGTACGTAGTGCAGGGCAACGGACCTGGCGGTTTGCTAGGCACATTCTATTTCGACAAGCAGACCCATTTGTTGACGCGGTACGTACGCCAAACCCCGTCGCCTGTCGGCCGCATTTCGATTCAGCAAGACTTCGACGACTATCGCGACGTGAACGGAATCAAGGTTCCTTTCAAATACTCGTTCCTGTGGCTGGACGGCCGGTTCACGGCCATTATCAGCGACGTGAAGTTAAATGTGCCGGTGGACGCGGCCAAATTCGGCAAGCCGTAGCGGCGGAATCAGGACGCAAGAGGACGTGCGACGATCGGCTTTGCTTTGGATCTATCAGGCCGACGGCGAACGAAGGAGCGGTTGCGCAACCGGTAGACCGGTCGAATGCCAATACCCGCAGGCAACTGGAACGCCAAGATGCAAAAGGGCACGGAGCCCTGGAACCAGAGGCCGTGAGCGCCTCGCGGCAAGGCGAAGCTGTAACGGACTGCCGCAGCAAACTGCCTAAAGACCAAAGGCATTGCCTTGCTGATTGACTGCTTGGTGCCTTCGGAAAGACCGCAAACGCCCGCCGGAGGGCACAATTCCGTAACGCCATCGAAAGCGCGAAACCATCGACTGCAGTATTTCAATGAAAACAGGAAGGATGGTTGGTCGGGGCGAGTGGATTCGAACCACCGACCTCCTGGTCCCGAACCAGGCGCTCTAGCCAGGCTGAGCCACGCCCCGAGGTGAATACGAGCCTAGTGTAACACTTACGGTTTGGCAGCCGCGAGTTGGAAGTTCACAATGACGTGTTTGCGGGTGTCGTACACGCTGATCTTCTTTACAGGCGTTGAGACGTCGTTATGTTTCGCGAGCAGCTCATAATTGATGTCCATGGGGAGATCGCGGAAGACGAACTTGCCGTCGTCCTTGGTGGCAAAGTTCACGATATTGGACGTCTTGGTGTCCTTCAACTGCACGATGGCATCGGCCAGCGGATTGTCGGAGGCGTCTTTCACGGTTCCGTCGATGGTCCGGGTGTTGGATTCCTTCTGGTTTTTGACCCGGTCGTTTTGCAAGAATACGCTGGGCTTCTGATCGGGCCCGTCCTGCGCGGGAGCAACGCAAGCCAGCAAAAGAAGAATGGCCGGTAAAATCTTGAAGAGATTCATGGGTCCTCAGAACTTATTCAGCTCTGCGATCAGCGCTTTCATGCCCTTTTTGCGATAGATCTGCGCCAAGCGCTGCTCTTCGTCCGAGGGCGCGATGACGCGCTGCAATTGCGGGGCGTCCAAATCGGCGCGAGTGGGAATCCAGAGCGAGCCATCGGCGAACTCGACGCTACTAACAAAACCCGTCATGCCTTCGATACCCAGCGGCTGACCGCCCAGCTGAGGAAATTTCAGCGTAGCGTCTCCCAGTATAGGACCCTTCTGCCCCGGCGCGAGATTCAACTCGGCAGGCACGGAACCGGCCAGAAACTCGCGACCGGAACGATCGTGCAAGATCCAGCCGACCTCGATATAGCGAATGGCACGTTCCGAGCGGTTCCTCACTTCCAGGCGCGGCGCCCGCGCCTCGTTGCCTGAGATCCGCGCCATGCCCCCCATCGGTTCGATGGGCGAATCCGGCAGGCTCAGAAATGCGAACTGTACTTGCTTCTCGGGCTCAAAATTGGTGGCACGCGCGCCACGAACCACTTCCACATCCAGGCTGGGGCGATCGGCTTGGTGCGTCAAGCTCTCGAGCATTTCCTGACGCAATTTCTCTTGGCCGCCCGAGGCCAGGACCGACTTAAAGTAGCGCCTATCGCGACGCGCTTCCCATTCCGACAGCGTCAAGGTGCGTCGCGAACTTAGCTTATCGGGGCCGTAGAAGCTCAGATCGTCAAACAGCACCCCGTCCAGGCCAATCTGGACCGGCACCCCGGACGAGGCTTGCAAGGGCCGCAGCAAGCGCAAATCGATTCGAACCGGAAATGTTTCTTGAGGACCGACGTCGAGGCTGGTAACGGTGACCGAACCTTTGCCACCCGGCGTAACGTCTTGCGCGGTGACCAGCAGAGTGATACCGCGAATCTTGCGCTGGCTCGAATTTCGCAAAGAGAGAGCGGCGTGGACATCCAGCAGCATGGCGCTGCCCCGCGGCATTTCATTCGACTCGCCATAGTCGGCGGAGAGCAAGACCACCGGCGAATCCGGAGGAAGATCGATCTTGGGAAGAGCCGCCGCAAACAGGACGGCATTGCACGGGATCAGAAACAGCGCGGATGCAACCAGAAGGCTACTGCTCCGCATAGTACACCTTGTTCGTAGTGACCTGGCCCGTATCGGCATCCACGAAACGGACGCCCGCCGAACCGTGCATGCTCACCGACACCGTGGCGCCGTCCGAGTGCGGGATGAGAGACATGGCACGACCGTTTTCACGAACCTGGATGCTGGAAGAAGACGCCTCTAAGATCACCTCTTCGGGAGTTGTGCCCGCTGGAGCGGTGGCGGAATGCAGCAGAGTTCCGATGCGTTCGGTACGGATGCGGTTCAGGGAGGTCAACAAGTGCTCGGCCTGTTGCGGCGGAAGACTGGACCAGAATGCGATAGCGAAAATCACGGTGGCGCCCGCAATCACCATGCCTGCGTGCCAACCAAGGCGGGGCTTGGAGCGTAGCGGCTTGTCGAAGAGAGCGATGGCTTCGCCCGCAGCCAGACCGACGCGGATGTTTCCCGTCATTTCGTCGGCCAGGCGGTTCCAATTCATACCGCTCGGCAAGTCGGCCATCTCGCCCGTCAATTCGCGGAGCTGGCTGCTGGCGTCACGCAGCACTTGGACTTCGTGCCGGCATTCGGTACAACGAGCCATGTGTCGCACGATGCGCCAGCGGTCCCAGCGGCCGAGATCGCCGCCCGAAAACAGCGCGAGTTGTGCGGACGCGGGGTGATTCACGACAATTTCCTCTGGTTGGGCGCGCGACGGCTCCGTTCCATGTAACGCTTCATTTTAATGCGCGCGTTGGCGATGTGCGATCGCACGGTAGCCTTGGAGCAGCACATTTGCTGTGCCACCAGTTCGGCGGGCAAGTCTTCCACATCGCGGAGCAGCAGCGCCGTCCGCTCGCGTTCGGTGAGTACCGCCAGGCCTTCTTCCAGATAGGCGCGATGCTCGGACCGCAAGACCGCCTGTTCGGGGGTAGCCGACGGCTCACTGAGGGGTTCGACCAAACTGTCGATTTCGCAGAAGTTGACCTTGCCGTTGCGCCGCAGAAAGTCAATGGCCGTGTTGCTGGCGATGCGGGAGAGCCAGTGGGCCGCCTTGTCCAATTCCTTGAGTTGATCCTGACGCTGCAGGGCCTTAATGAAGGCCTCCTGGGTAAGGTCCTGGGCATCGTCGACGTTGCGGACGATGCGGTAGATCAGAAGGAACACGCGCCGTAAGTTGTCGGTAATAAAGCGGTTTTGTAGCTCTTGGGCAGCTAGCTGGGCCGCGAGCTGGGAAGCATCGATGGCAGGCGGAACGCCGCGATCACTCATGGATGCCTCATTCCCGGTGAATGCCTCATCCCTTATGAATCCCGCGAGTGTGCCGAGTGCCGACGCCATGCCTATAACAGGCTGACGTGAGAACAACCCAAACGTGCAAGGTTATTCGGGGCACTGGGAACTTATCGGCTCCTTCATCCTAATTGTATACGGTCGGGCGCAAGCGCCCGACTGGGAATACAGGGCCGCGTTGGCACGCGACCGGAATTCAGAATTCAGAATGCGCCTTTCGCAAGGCGGGAGAAGGCGTCGGCAGGGAGGTCGGCTAGGGAGGAAACGGCCAAGTCGGCGTCTAGCGGCGAGCCATGGCGGCGGACCCCTATGCTGGGCATTCCGGCGCGGCGGGCGGCCTCGATGCCGGCCGG
The DNA here is from genome assembly GCA_049518655.1 of Bryobacteraceae bacterium. Lineage (GTDB taxonomy): Bacteria > Acidobacteriota > Terriglobia > Bryobacterales > Bryobacteraceae > Palsa-89. The sequence goes on from JBEKRO010000003.1 coordinate 120,747, forward strand.
GGCGTCTTCGACGACGATGGACTGGGCGGGTGCCGAGCCGAGGCGCGCGGCGGCAGTGAGGAACACCTGCGGATCGGGCTTGCCGAGCGTGACGTCTTCGGCGGAAACGATGGCCTGGAAACAGGATGCCAGTCCGATGACGGCGAGCACAACGTCGACGTTCTCGCGTGGAGCGGAGGATGCGATGGCTTGCAGCCAGCCGTCGCGGGCGAGAAGACTGGTCCAGTGGCGCGCGCCGGGCAAGGGTTCGAGGCCGCCTTCCCGGACCAGGCGGCGATAGAGCTGCTCCTTGGCGCGAGCGATTTGATCGACGCGTTCCGGTGTTGCGCCGGGAATCCACTGCGGAACGATGGCGTCGTTGCGGAGACCGAAGGTCTTCAGGAATTGCCGGTGGGTGAGCGAGACGCCTTCGGCGGCCATGCTGTCGCGCCAGGCGAGCCAGTGGTACTGCTCGGAATCGACCAGCGTGCCGTCCAGGTCCCACAGGACGGACTTAAGCATGACGCATCAGCCGATTTTTTTGTGCTCGGTGACGCATTTTTTCCGCCAGGTGGGCGAAGTTGAGGCGAACGTCCGGGATCGAGCAAAGCGGAGGTTGGGGAGGCATTCACCCTCAGAATATCGCGGCGGGTGAACTCCCGCGACGGGCTTCGAGTCTGATTTCGAGGCGAGATGAGTTTAGCGCCGGTTGACCTTGCTAGAAGCGGCTGAGCGGCGGGAGGCCGAAGTGCAAGCGGCCGGCGTTGGTGGCGGTGTGATCCAGTTGGAGCGTGACGTGGGTGCCGATCACGGCGAGATTGCGAAGCGCGCGACCGAGGGGCGATGATTTCGCCGCAGCGGACGTTCCGCTAGTGCGGAACATCAGTTCCACGGCGTCCCACGCCAGGCGAATGACGTGCTGTTCGATCAGGATAAGGCGGCGCTCCCTCTCTTCGTCCAGCGGCGTGGCGCTCTCGACGTGGCGGCGCGCGAGATCCATGTAATCGGCGGTCAGTTTTAGCAGCGCAGCCTCGGCGGTATCGATGAGAGCTTGCGCTTCACCGAAATGTTGCTGGAATTCCGCCTCTTGAGAACGCAGGTGAAAGGGCGGGAAGTTCGTTTTCTTGTTGCCCAGGATTTCTTCGTAGATATCGAGCGCGCCACGCGCCGCACCCACTGACACTGCGGCGACCTCTGAGATGAGCAATGGAGCGAGCCAGCCGTGATACATCGGGTTGGGATGCAGGGCGTGGCCGGGCTGATCGCGAACCGGACGGCCTTGGCCATCGAGAAACCAGAGCGCGCGGTCGGCTGTGACGAACGCGTCTTCCATGACTACGCGCCGCGAGCCGGTGCCTTGCATCCCGATGACGTTCCAGTTGTCGACAATTTTGAATTGATCGCGATCAAAGAGAATCCAGGCGTTGCCGAGCGGGGCCTTGGTATCGGGATCATGCACCATGGTTGAGCCGAAGAAGTGCGTGGCGAGATCGCATCCGGAGGCGTAATCCCAGGCGCCTTTGACGCGATAGCCTCCATCGGCGGGAACGCCAACACCGCCGGGCATGCCGACGCCGGGCGCGCGAAAATCGCCTGTTACGCCGAAGACTTCGCGCTGCGCGGATTCAGAGAGCTGCGCCGCGAGTACGGTGTGGCCGGAAGTAAGCGCGAGCACCCAGGCGCTTTCCGAACAGCCACGCGCGACGGCGATCATTACGCGAATGAAATCGGGAAGGGCGAATTCGTAGCCGCCGAAGAGGCGTGGTTGCAGGATGCGATAGAAGCCGGCGGCGAGGAATAGATTGTTGGTGTCGGCGGATAACTCGCCCGCTTCTTCGCACTCGGCTTGGCGTTGGCGAAGCAGAGGACGTAGGGCGTCGGCGCGGCGGAGCAGTTCGTCGACGGTAAGAGCGGGCTCGGGGGCCGAGATTTGGCGCTGTGGCGTCAGATTGTCAGCATACCAGTACTGTCGCCTAGAGAATCGCGGTCGATGCCCGCTTTCTCCAGCACGGCGAGCAGCAGGTTCGACATCGGTGTGCGTTCCGGGAACTTCACGTGACGGCCGCCCTGAAGCTTGCCCGATGCGCCGCCGGCCACCAGCAGGGGCAGCGGGAAATGATTGTGCTCGTTCGGATTGCTCATGGAGCTGCCGTACAGGATCATGGAATGATCCAGCAAATTGCCGTCGCCGTCCGGCGTGGAGCGCAGCTTATCGAGGAAATAAGCAAACAGCGTGGCGTGATAGTTGTTGATCTTTTCCAGCTTCGCGATCATGACGGGATTGTTGCCGTGATGCGAGACCGAGTGGTGCGGCTCAGGGACGCCGATCTGCGGGAAGGTGCGCTGGCTGAGGTCGCGCGCAACCATGAATGTCGACACCCGCGTGATCTCGGCCTGATAGGCGAGAACCTGCAATTCGTACATAAGCTTGGCGTGTTCGTCGAACGATTCAGGGACGCCGATGGGAGTTTCGGGCACATTCACATTCGAATTGGCGCGCTTCTCCGCCATCTGGATGCGACGCTCGATTTCGCGGATGTTATCCAGATAGTCGCTGATCTTGCCGCGGTCGCGAGTACCGAGGCCGGTTTCCAGGTGCGAAACTTCACCGGTGATGGAATCGAGAATACTACGGTCTTCCTGCTTGCGGGCTAAGCGGTCGGCGGCGTTGCTGCCATCGCCAAAGAGTCGTTCGAAGACCACGCGCGGATTTATTTCCATGGGCAGCGGCTGGGTAGGAGTGCGCCACGCGATCGAATTCATGTAAGCGCAGCTATAACCGACGTCGCAGACGCCCACCAGGCCGGTATCTTCGATGCCGAGTTCGAGCGAAGGAAGCGGCGTGTCCTGGATCGCCGCCGCCATCACCCTGCGATTCCGCGGCTTTGTTGGCAAGGCCGGTGATTACGAGAAGCCGGTCGCGGAATGGTTCTAGCGGCTTCAGAATGGGCGTGAACTCGAAGCCGGAGCCTTCGGTGGCCGGGGTCCATTTGTCCATCACCGCGCCGTGCGGAACGTAGACGAAGCCGAGCCGAGTCTTGGGGCTGGCTGCCGATTTCGTAGCCGCGGTCAGAGCCGGGATCATGGAGTCGAGCAGCGGGAGCGCGATGGTGGTTCCCATCAGGCCGCGCAAAAACGTGCGGCGGGGTAAATGCTTTTTGGTGACGATCATTACTGGTTTGGCCTCCTGCTGTCTGCTACCGATGTTGCGGGCGCGCTATCCGGTTCCTGCGAGCGGCGCATCTGGAACGGCGTGCTCTCGACGATTCCGAGAATGAGAGATGAGAAACGATAATCGTTTTGCGCGGCCTGGTGCGTGACGGAGCGCACGGCCGGCATGTCGTAATATTCGAGGCCGCGGCCGAGGGCGTAGGTGAGCAGCTTCTCGGTCATGGTGCCGGCGAAGACGCTGGGGCGGCTGAGCAGGGCGGCTCGAAGATCGGAGACGCCGTTCACTTTGGTGCCGTCGGCGAGCACGCCCGAGGCATCAATCTTGTCGCCGGACTCGCTGACTGTGCGCCATTGGCCGACCGCGTCGAAGTTGTCGAGCGCGAATCCGAGCGGGTCCAGAACTTTGTGGCAGCCCGCGCAGGGCTCGTTCTTGCGATGCGCTTCCATGAGCTCACGTACCGAGAGTTGCTTGGCGCCAGCCTTGTTCTCCTTGAGGGGCGGAACGTTGGCGGGCGGCGGATTGGGCGGCGTGCCCAGCACGTTTTCGAGCAGCCATTTGCCGCGCTGCACGGGCGACGTGCGGGTGGCGATGGACGTGACGGTCAGAATACTTCCCTGCCCCAGAAGGCCACGGCGAGGACTGTCTTCCGGCCATGAGATGCGGCGGAACTGGCTGCCGAAGACGTTCGGGACCCCGTAGTGCTTCGCAAGGCGCTCATTGACGAACGTGTAGTCGGCATTCAGCAGATCAATGACGCTGCGGTCTTCATGAATGATGCTGCCGAAGAAAAGCTCGGTCTCGCGCTTGAACGCTTCGCGCAGATTGTCGTCGAAATTGGGGAATGCTTCCAGATCCGGCGCGACGCTGCGGAGGTTGCGTAGGTAGAGCCACTGATCGGCGAAATTGCTGACGAGCGAATCGGCACGCGGGTCGGCCAGCATGCGGCGGACCTGATGCTCCAGCATGGCATGATCGTGCAGCTTGCCTTTCGCGGCCACGTCCAACAGCTCGTCGTCGGGAATGCTGCTCCACAAGAAGAACGAGAGGCGCGAGGCGAGTTCCAGATCGCTGATGCGGTAGGGCGCGTCCGAAGGAGCGTTGGAAGGATCGCGCTCGAAGCGGTAAACGAACTGCGGATCGGATAGAATGCGCCGCAGCGCCATTTCGATTCCCGTTTCGAATGTTCCTTTGTTTCGTCCGGATTGATAGAAGCCGAGGAGCGTTTCGAGATCAGCATCGGAGACCGGCCTGCGATAAGCGTGGCGTGCGAGAGTCGAAATGATCTTTTTGCCGCAGGGGATTTCTTCGCTGGCGTTGGCCGGATGGCAGATAAAAATCTTGCGGCGGCTGGGCGTGTCACCGGAACCTTGCGGGTTAAACGGTCCGCTGATGGCTACGCTGAGTACGTGCGGCAGGCCCTTGGGGTCGCTCGGGTCAAAGGTGCTGCGTTCGATGGGCTCCATCAGGTCCTGCACCGGTCCATAACCGCGCTGAACGAAAGCAACGGTGACCGTCTGCGGACCCGCGTTGACGTGAATACGCGCCTCCACGTTGTCCTTGGGCTGCGACATGCTGAGTTTGGTGGCGGCGGCGGGATCGAATCCTTCTTTTGGTTTTTGCGACTTGTCGGCGGCGGGCGCGGGTGGAGGCGCGGCTACTTTCGGATTGATGCTGAGCGTTTGAACGCGTTCGCCGTTGAGCGCGATTTCGAGCAATTGATCCTGCGCGTTGTTGCCGAACAGGAGATCGACGGTGGATTTGAGCAGCTTCACCTTGATGACGTAGTCGCCATCGAGCGGGAAATCATGATGAATCAGGACGCCGCCCCGGGTGCCGAGCGGCAGGCCTTCAATGTGCTCGTTCTGGGTGAAGTCGGCTCGGACGCGGTAGGTGTCGATGATGGGATCGATCTTGGGGTCGCCAACGGCCAGGCGGCTGACCTTGCCGGACGCGAGCAGGTAGCGCTCGATCAGCGCAGGGGAAACGCCGAGGACGCTGGCGATATTATCGAAGCCGAAGCTGGAATCGTCGGTCGGCAGAAGATCGGAGGCGTCGACGTCGAGGGCCAGCAGGTCGCGAATGGCATTGGCGTATTCGGTGCGATTCAGCCGGTGCAGCACGGGCTGGCCGGGATTGGGCCCAGCAGCGGCGGCGCGATCGAGCGATGTTTCGATGGAAGCGGCCAAAGAATCCATAGTGGCGCGGTCCGGACGCGGCATGCCTTGAGGCGGCATGGCTCCGACGCGCAGCTTGCGCACTACTTTTTCCCAAGTTTCGGCGTGCGGGCCGACGTTTGCGCTGTCGAGATCGACGGCGAGCTTGTCGAGCATTAAGCCAGCGGTTTTGGCTTTTTCGTTATGACAGGTAACGCAATACTGATCGATGAGTGCATCCGGAGGGGCAGCAGCGGAAGCTGCATGCAAGGAAGCAATCAGGCTGGCTGCAAGAGCGAATCCCGACAAGTTCCACGCTCTCAGCGCCATACCTTCGATTGTATTGCCAAGAGGCGGGAAACTGCAATACGATAGATCATATGTCGATGCACCGGAAGGGATTTTGGATAGCTGCTCTGCTAGCGGCAACCAGCTTCGGGGCAAGCAACAACGACAGTCGGCTGGCGGACGCGGCCATGAATCAGGACACGCAATCCGTCCATTCGTTGCTGAAGCTGCATGCAGACGTAAATGCGCCCCAGGCCGACGGAACGACCGCGATGCATTGGGCGGCTCGCTGGGACAATGTCGAGATGGCGGACTTGCTGGTGGGCGCGGGCGCAAACGTAAAGGCTCGAAACCGTTTTGGCGCCACACCCCTGTCTTTGGCCTGCACCAACGGGAACGCGGCCATGGTCGAGAAGATCCTGAAGGCTGGCGAGGATCCGAATGCGGTGGTATCGGAGATGGGCGATACGGCGTTGATGCTGGCGGCGAGAACGGGCAAGCCCGATGCTTTGAAGGCGCTGCTCGATCACGGAGCGGATGCCAACAAAACCAATACCGAGGGGCAGACGGCGTTGATGTGGGCGGTAGCGGAAAAGAATGCCGCGGCCGCGAAGATTTTGATCGATCACGGGGCGGACGTGAATGCGCAAACTCACAAACTGCCGCCGCCATCGATGTTCCAAACCATTTTTTCGGCTCCGTTTCCGGTGGGCGGGATGACGGCACTGCTTTATGCGGCGAGGCAGAACGATCTGGAGTCGGCCGGGATTTTGGTGGCTGCGGGCGCCAACGTGAAAGAGAATGCGGCGGATGGGACCAGCCCGCTGATGGTGGCGATCATCAACGAGCATTATGCGCTGGCGAAATATTTGCTGGAGCATGGCGCGGACCCGAACGCCACCGACGATAAGGGCCGCGGGCCGTTATACGCGGCGATCGATATGCGGAATCTGGAATGGTCCACCCGGCCGGCGCCTCCGGAGAAGGATACGCTGAGCGATTTGGAATTTATCAAGGCGCTCCTGGATCATGGCGCGGATCCGAACGCGCGGCTGACGAAGAAAATACCATTGCGCGGACAGCCGTCGTTTGACGGACGATGGGCCAATGCGATTGGGGCGACGCCGTTCTGGCGCGCGGCACAGTCCGACGACGTAACAGTGATGAAACTGCTGAAGGATCGGGGAGCGGATCCGCTGATCGCGACCAAAGACAACACAACGCCGCTGATGGTGGCGGCTGGAGTGGGATGGTCCGATGGACAGAGCCACGGATCGCAGGCCGATGCTCCCGAGGCGCTGAAGCTTTGTCTGGAATGGGGCGGCGACGTGAATGCGGTGAACGACGAAGGCTACACGGCACTGCATGGCGCGTCGTTCCGAGGAGCCAACGAAGTGATTCAGTTCTTGGTGGATCACGGCGCGAAGATGGACGTGAAGAACAAAGAAGGACGCCTGCCGGTGAACATGGCTGAGGGCATGCACATTGGTCCGGGCGGTTGGGTAGAGCACGACGACACCGTGGCGTTGTTCCACAAACTGATGGCGTCGAAGCAATAGCGAAGGCCTGGGAGCACAGTCCAATGGGTGGCGGAGCCATGAACGCGACCGCCGGAAGATGGAGGGCCAGCTCGCGCTGGTCCACCCCTTGATCGCACAAAAGCAGTAGTATGGTTCAGAATGCGGACTGGGTGGATTGCGTTCATTGGATCAGCGCTCATCTCAATCGGCGCTGCGGCGGAAACACCGCGAACACCCGATGGAAAGCCGGATCTCAACGGGTCCTGGAATCTTCCCTACACGCCGAACATGGCGAAAGATATCGGCGAGCTTCCGTTCACCGCCGAGGGGAAGGCCGCTTACGGCAAAATCAATACAGCCTACGATCCGACGGGCTTCTGCCTGCTTCCGGGCATCCCGCGCATGAATAATTCGCCGTTCCCGATGCGCGTGGTGGAGTCGACTGGGTCCGTCGTGTTTTTGTACGAATACATGACGACGTTTCGCGCGGTGCCTCTGGACGTGCGGGAGCATTCGAAGAATCCGCAGCCGACGTTCATGGGCGAGTCGATCGGCAAGTGGGATGGGGATACCCTGGTGATCGACACGGTGGGGTTCAACGACCGGACGTGGCTGGATACGGCGGGGCATCCGCACAGCGATGTGTTGCATGTCACGGAGCGGTATCAATTGACCGATGCCAATCACATCTCGTACGACGTGACGGTGGACGATGCCAAGATGTACACCAAGCCGTGGAGCAATCATCGGGTGCTGGATCGGCTAAAGCCGGGCGATCATTTGATGGAATATTCGTGCGATGAGAACAATCTGGATCGCGATCAGGGTCATCTGAGGCCGGGGCCGACGGTGGTGCCGTTCAATCAGAGATAAGACCGCTTCCTTTGGTCGCGGCTCGGCAGCACCGCTCGTTTGATAAACTTGCGTGTCAATGTCCACGTTTGACATAGAAACACCGGTCCTCATTGTTGGCGGCAGCCTGGTGGGAATGTCCACCGCGATGCTGCTGGCTCATCACGGCGTATCCGCACTCGTGGTGGAACACCATCGCGGGACTGCCATCCATCCGCGCGCCGCGCTGATCAACCAGCGCACCATGGAGATTTTTCGCACCGTCGGCGTGGAACAGATCGTCATGCAGAGGTCCGGCGAGCAGTTCGACCAGGACGGCGCGGTGATGTCGGTGGAGACTCTGGCCGGCAAGGAGATCGCCTACTTCATTCCGAACTTGAACGAAGGCGTGCGGGACGTCAGCCCGACGGTGCGCGTATTCATCACACAAAGACTGCTGGAGCCGCTGCTGAAATCGCGCGCACAGGAGCTGGGCGCTCAACTGCGATTCAGTACCGAGATGATGTCGTTCCAGCAGGACGCGAACGGAGTGACAGCGGTAATTCGCGATCGCGACAGCGGAAAAACGTCGACAGTGCGAGCGCGCTATATGGTGGCGGCGGATGGCAGCCGGAGCCGGATCCGCGAGAGCCTGGGCATCGGGATGCGAGGGCGCGGCGTGTTTTCGAACAGCGCAACCATTTATTTCCGGGCGGATGTAACGCCGCTGCTGCGCGGACGAAACCTGAGCATCATCATGGTGGTGAATCCGACGCTGCGCGGTTTTTTTCGGATCGAGAAGCCGTATCAATCGGGATTTCTAGCGGTGAATACGCTAGGCGATTTGGATCATCCCGACACCGATGTCACCAAGGATCTCAACGAAGAGCGCAGCCGCGAGTTGGTGCATGCGGCGCTGGGGACCAAGGACGTGACGGTCACGATTGAGGACGTGATGCCCTGGCAATCGACCGCCGACGTCGCCGAGCGTTTCCAAGATGGTCGCGTGTTCCTGGCGGGGGACGCGGCGCACGTGATGCCGCCCTACGGTGGCTTTGGAGGCAACACCGGAATCGCCGACGCGCACAACCTGGCATGGAAGCTGGCGCTGGTGGTGCAAGGGAAGGCGGGGCCCGAACTGCTCTCCACTTACGAGCCCGAGCGGCGGCCGGCGGCGGCATTCACCGTGGAGCAGGCTTACACGCGCTACGTGACGCGATCGGCGCAATATTTGGGTACCGGTGGAATGCAGAAGGCGGAGAACGATCTGAACATCGAGCTGGGATACTGCTATCACTCCAGCGCAGTGATTTCGGAAGGCGATGACGACGGCCGGGGGCACGAAAATCCGCGCGAGTCGAAAGGCCGCCCGGGAAGGCGCGCGCCTCACATTTTTCTGGATCATGAGGGCAAGAGGATCTCGACGCTGGATCTGTTCGGTGGGAATTTCGTGCTGTTGACTGGGCCACAAGGGGATGCCTGGCGCGAGCAGGCAAAGGAAATGAAAATCGATTTGGATGTTCACACGATCCAGCAGCCCGAGTTCACGGACGCATACGGAATAACGCCGTCGGGCGCGGTGCTGGTTCGCCCGGATGGATTCGTGGCGTGGCGGGCAAAATCCGCGGAGGGGGCTTCCAGTAGCTCTCTGCTCGGACAGCTACGAGCTATCCTGAAAGTATGAGAGCAGTAGCCGTGGTTGGCATCGGGAAGACAGCGTTTGGCGCGTTCCCGGATCGCGATCTCCGTTCGCTCGCCGTCGAGGCCGGACAAAAAGCGTTAGAGAATGGGCACGCAAACGCGTCCCAAGTGGAGGCGTTTTATCTCGGTAATTTCGCCGGGCCATCGTTTACCGGACAGAATCATTTGGCGCCATACGTGGCGGGCGCCATGGGCATCACGGGCGTACCGGCAACGCGTTTTGAAGCGGCCTGCGCGTCGAGTGGATCGGCGTTCTTCCACGCCGCGTCGGCGGTTGCCGCAGGGCTCTACGACATCGTGCTGGTGTCGGGAGTAGAAAAGATGACTTCGCAACCGACGCCGAAGGTAACTGAGATTTTGGCGGGCGCGGGCGATCTTTGCGGCGAAGTACGCGCGGGGGCGACGTTTCCAGCATTATTCGCGATGATTGCGCGTCGGCATATGTATCAGTACGGAACCACGCGCGAGCAGCTGGCATCGGTGGCGGTGAAGAACCATCAGAACGGCGCGAAAAATCCGCTGGCGCACATGCGGAAGGTGATCACGATGGAGCAGGCGCTGGCGGGGAAACCGATCGCCGAGCCGCTTACGGTATACGACTGTTCGCTCATCAGCGATGGCGCGGCAGCGGTGCTGATCGTGCCTCTGGAGCGCGCGGCGGAATTTACGGACAAACCGGTGCGGGTGCTGGGCATGGCGCAAACGTCGGACAACGTGGCGCTGGACGAGAAGGATGACATTACGACATTTCGCGCCGTGAAAACTTCGGCGGAAAAAGCTTACAAGATGGCGGGAGTTCAAGCGTCCGATATCCAGTTTGCGGAAGTACATGATTGCTTCACCATTGCAGAAATCATTGCAATCGAAGACCTGGGCTTCGTTCCGAAGGGCCAGGGCGGTCCTTTTAGTTTGGCGGGCGGCACGTGCTTGCATGGCGAACGGCCGGTGAACGCTAGCGGCGGGTTAAAGTCTAAAGGGCATCCGGTAGGTGCGACTGGCGTCGGACAGATCTGCGATGTAGTCGAACAGATTCGCGGGCAAGCGGGCGAGCGGCAGGTGAAGCGAAACACGCTGGGGCTGGCGCAGAATCTGGGTGGATCGGGTGCAACGAGCGTGATTACGATCCTGGGGGCCGCATGAAAGATTTAGGCGCGGGCACCATTTATACTGAGACGGTGGTCTACTCGCCGCCGGAAGCGTACGTGAACGACGTGCCGTATCAATTGGCGATTATCGAATTGAGCGGCGGGCGTCGCGTAACGGGGCGCGTGGCGGGCGAGCGGGCCCAAATTGGCGATCGCGTGCAGTTCGCCGAGTTCCGCAACAACGTCCCATTTTTCAAAAAACAATCATGAAACTAGCTGAGCGGATGAACCGCATAGGCGTGGAAACCGCCTTCGAAGTCCTGGTACGCGCGCGAGCGCTGGAAGCGCAAGGACGCGACATCATTCACCTGGAAATCGGCGAGCCCGATTTCGACACGCCGCGCCATATTGTGGAGGCCGGCAAGCAGGCGCTCGATCAGGGCTGGACGCACTATGGGCCGACACAAGGGCTGCCGGAGCTTCGCGAAGCAATCGCATCCTATATCTGCCGCACGCGTGGAATCCGTGTGGGCGCCGAGCATGTTTGTGTAGTCCCCGGCGGCAAGCCGATCATCTTCTTTCCGTTGATGGCGCTGCTGGAGCCCGGCGATGAGGTGATCTATCCGAATCCAGGCTTTCCGATTTACGAATCGATGATCAACTTTCTGGGCGCAAAGCCGGTGCCGATTCCGCTGGTGGAGGATCGCGGATTCTCATTCGACTTGAACGTGCTGAAGGACAGCCTGTCGCCGAAGACGAAGATGCTCATCCTGAATTCACCACATAATCCGACGGGCGGCGTGATTCCACCGGCTGATGTGAAAGCGATCGCCGACCTGGTGCGCGATCGCGATCTGGTGATTTTATCGGACGAGATCTATACGCGGATCTATTTCGATAAAGAAGCGCCGCTTTCGATCAGCACGCTGCCGGGCATGCTGGAGAAGACGATCATCCTGGACGGGTTTTCGAAGACGTACGCGATGACGGGCTGGCGGATGGGTTACGGCGTGATGCCGACGTGGCTGGTGGATCCGGTAAACAAGCTGATGGTCAATTCGAACTCATGTACGGCGAGCTTCACGCAACGGGCCGGAATCGCCGCGCTGAACGGGCCGCAGGACGACGTGACGAAGATGGTGGAAGAATTTCGCCGCCGTCGCGATGGCTTTTGCACGGCGCTGAACACGCTGCCGGGATTCCGCTGTGCGATTCCGGGCGGAGCGTTTTACGCGTTCCCGAACATTCAAGGGACCGGGTGGAAATCGAAAGATCTGGCGGACGCGCTGCTACAGAAGGCGGGCGTGGCGTGTTTAAGCGGGACGGCGTTCGGCGCGTATGGGGATGGCTATCTGCGATTCAGCATCGCCAATTCATATGAGAAGTTGATGGACGCGGTGGAGCGAATCCGGAAATTTCTGGCCACAGATGAACACAGATGAACTCAGATCTGTGTTTATCTGTGTTCATCCGCGGCTAGAAACGAAAAACCCGACCCGGGGACGCCGGATCGGGCTTCTTCTTACTACTGACGCACCGAATGATCAGGCGACGTGCTGCGCCCGATGACGGCTGATGATTTGGTTCATCTGATCTTTCAACTGAAGTTTCACTTTCTTCAGGCGGTGCTCCTCCACTTCCTCTTCGGGAGTGAGGTGCGATTTGGCTTCCAAGGCCTCCAACTGCTGGTGGTACCGATGGTGCTGCTCAGCCAGCCGACGGTACTCGTCGTCCGACTGCATCAGGTGCGTCTTCAATTCTTCTTGCGTGTTCTCCATCAGGCTCTATCTCCTTTGTGAGGTTGCCACGCCGAGTCGTTAGGATTGATTTGCTCGGTGGGTAGTGAATGAATGGTTGCATTCGATCGTGCGGCGGTCACCGATGGCCCCCGCATATGTGACAGTATCATGAAAGAATCCTCATGACAATCCCTGTTTCGGGGGGGCTGTCATAATACGCGGGCCGTTCGCCAACGGCCTGAAAACCCAGACCTTCGTACAACCGCCTAGCCGCGACATTGGATTCGCGCACCTCCAGAAAATGGGTACCTGGCCAGCGGGAAAGCTCGGCTCGAAGCAGTTCGGTAGCGATATGGAGCCGCCGGAAATCGGGATGAATCGCGATGTTCAGAATCTCGCGTTCCTTATCGGCCACGGAGCGGGAAACCAAGAATCCGGCGACACGAGGGCCCGAGACGGCAACCTGACAGTCGAAAGCGAGATAGTCATGGGCTTGCCATTGCGACGATTCCGGAGCCGTGTGCTGGATCTCAGCCAGTTCGGGCAAGTCGTGCTCCTGGGCCCGCCGAATCTCCACCCGCGAGGGCATCAAATCCCGAAGCAGCGCACGCTGGCGCGCACCGATCTGGTGCCAACTGTAGTTTCGCTCGGCATGAACGCGGCCAGCCCCAGCGATCCGGCGGCGAAGGGCATGGTCAGAGAGCAGGGTCTGGATGGCGCGGGCAAAATCTTCGGGCTGGTCCGCGATCCAGACGTTGACCAAATGATCGAGCGAGAGTCCAGCGCAACCGGAGGACGTGGAGACCACTGCGCGATCCATGGCCATGGCTTCCAGGGCTTTGAGATTGGTGCCGGCGGAAACGAGCGTGGGAACAATGGCCAGGTTGGCTTCGACATAGAGCGGGCGGACGTCGGAGACAAATTCGAGCAGGTGGATCCGATCGTCGGGAGGGATGGAAGCAAGGCCAGTGTACTCGCGCCAGTAAATCAACGGATCGGGGCCCGCGACTACCGTCCATGTGATCTGGGAAGATTGTCGCCGGAGGATGGGCCAAACCTGTTCGACGAAGAATCGATAGGCGACGATGTTGGGAAAATGCCGGAAGGACCCGATGAAGAGCAGCCTTTCGCCGGGGCGCTCGATCTCGGGGGTAAATCGCGCCAGATCCACGCCGTTGGGGATGATGGCGACGTTCGGCTGATTCAGTAGCGCGCGATCCTGTTCCGACATCACGACTACCCTTGGGTAGCGGCGGATCCATTTCTTCTCGAAGCGCTGCCAGCGCCAATGGTCCCAGCGCTGGACGATGCCGGGCAAGCGGTCGCGAATCTGCCGGTACAACGCGAAAGTGACGTCATGTTCCACCAGCACGTCGCCAGCATACGGCGCGAGCATGGTGTATTCCACCTGCAGGGCTTCGATCTTGTATTCGGCGCGGATGCGGGCCAGCGCCGCGAGCATCGCGGGCGAGCGAAATTCGTGAACCTCGGGGGGCGCGAGCGTGGACCAGCGGGGCTCTCGATAGCGCGGCTTGCCGACCAGGATCAGGCGTACGCAAAGGTTCAGCACTGGCTTTAGATCTTCGGAAGTTTCTTTATCGCCGAAAGCAAGCAGAAAAATGTCGAACTCACCGGACATTTCGCGCAGCAGATTGAAAATCCGCACCGCGCCGCCGTGCGCGAGTGGAAACGGGAAATAGGGAGTGAGCACGGCCACGCGACGACGGCGAGGGGACAGCGGCCTTCCTTCGATCTCCTGGACCTTGGAGGGATAAGTCGAACGATCCTTTTTCCAGGGAACGAGCCACTGGGGGCGAAGAAAAATGCGGTCGAGCGGAACGCCCTTCACAAACAGCCAGGACGCGACGGCGGTTCCAAGGCTCAGTTGATGACGTTCCAGGCGCGCGTTATACGCCAGGATCTTGGTTGGTGCGTAGAGGAGCGCCGCGCGGCGCAGGGAACGGTATTGTGGATCGCGATCCAGCAGCAGAGGCGCCTGGCCGATGCGATAGACGCGGAATCGATGGCGGAGCTGCCGGTAGATTTGAAAGGCCGATTTCGCGCTGAATTCCCCGGGTTCCACCAGAAAATGCCGCCGGTCGGGCACTAGCTGCTGGATTTCGGCAAACATGCGCTGGGCGAGCACTGGATCGCCCGAGGCAAAAGTCACCACGACGGCTTCTGGATCTTTACCGAGCAGCCGGAAGAGGAATTTCTTGAGCGCGAGCCTCACGGTTTTGAGAAGTCAGAATTCAGAAGTCAGAAGTCAGAATCCAGGAGTCAGAATTCTCAATGAAATTCGATGGAGGTGACTTCGCCCGTCGTGTGGAGCTTTGCATCGGCCTTAGCGTTGTAGTGAACGGTCACCTGGCGGGCGCCCTTTTGCGCGCCACAAACCAAGGTTTGGTCGCCTCCGCCGCCCGTGGTGACTTGCGAAGGATCGGCCATCAGCAGTTGCACGGCTTTTCCGTCGGAGGTTTGAAGCACCAGCCGGGCGCGCTGATCGAGACAATCCAAACGCTGGAACACGCCCTGCACGCTGGGGCCAGCCTTCGGCTCTTCGTACCAGCCTACCGGTTTGGGTGGAACAGCGCCATTGGGATTCATCTTCTTGCGGGCCGCATCTTCGGCGGCGTGGATGGCGGCTTCGCTCTGCGCCTTCACACGCTCGAGATCCCGCTCCTGCTCGTCCTTAATACGCTTGCGCTCTTCGGCCTCATAATCGAAGCGCTTCTCCTCCACTTGCAAACGAACCTGATGGATGCGCTCGCGCTCTTCGTCGGTGGCGGCCGCGCGCTCGGCCCCCGCCCAAGCCTTCTGCGCCTCGGCAAAGTCCTTCGCGGCTATGTCGGTCTTCGCCAGCGCGGTCCAGTAATCGCTGTTGCGCGGGTCCAAGGCCGCAGCCTTCTTCAGCAGCGCGGCCCGTTTTTCGAGCTGCTCTTTGTCGATGGCCGCGTCCAGGTCCGCCATCTGAAAATATGGCTCACCCCAGCGCGGATTTAATTCGCTGGCCTTCTTCAGCTCGTCCAAATCGGATTGCAAGCGTCCCAACTCGAGCCACACACGGGCGCTATTGCTATGCGCGTCAAAGGCGTCCTGCAGCACGGTCCTCGCGTCTCTGTCCTTTTGATCATCGAGCTCCATCAGGGCGATACCTTCGGACGCCTCGGGGCCATGCAGCGCTTTGTATGCAGTGGTGGCTTCGGGAATATGGCCGCTCGCGTACAGCAGGTCAGCCAGCGCGATGCGCGCGTCGTCGGAACCCAACTGAACGGGCTTGAAGTCGCGGGTCATGCTAAGGGCGCGGCCGGAGATGGAGGCCGTCGCGAAGTTCCCCGCTTTCAGATACGCGTCGGCCTGCTGTTGAATTTGCGCGGCGCTCTTTTCGAAGGCGTTGTGGCAGGCGGCTTCGAAGTCGCCACTTTGTTCGAGATTCGAAATCATGACGCTGGAGCGGCCCGCGTACTCCGGATTCACCGTCACCAACTGCATGAGCGCCCAACCCGGTGAGCGCTCGGCCTCCGGAACGGGCGCGCCAAGTGTGATGCGCGGGCCATCGATCTGTACGGTGGAGACAAGCTCGATCAAGCCTTGCTCTACCGACGGCGGCAGCCGATTGGTGTTTTCGTAGAGCAGAAGGCGCGCGAGCTCCTTGAGGCTGTCCGGAGAAAATCCGCTCGATTCCGTCATGGCAGCCATGCGCGCGTCGCGTCCCAATCGGAACGGTTTGGGAGTAGTGGGGATTTCAGCCGCGCTCTTGAAAATCATGATGTGCACCGGCCAAACCAGGCGCATTTCCGGTTTTCCCGTGATCACGCGCAGGGTCTCGCGAAATTGCTCCAGGTACATCAGTTTTTCGCGCGCGGGGCGCTCGCCGACGCTGCTATAAACTTCGAACGGGCCGGACTTCAGAGCAATCCAGTGGTCATCGGCCGGCAGCAGTTTGGGCAGCAGGGCAGGCAGCAGCAGAAGAACCGACAGCCGGGGCAGCACGATTAAATGTTAGCTCGACTGTTAGGTCAAGCGGGCGTTCCCTGTTATGATCCGAAAAGCAATGGGCAAAATCATAGCTTTCGTAATGTTGGTTGCGTTAATCGCGACTCCGATTGCAACGCTGTTTTTTCTGTCATCCCACACCAAGCTGGCGTTCGATCCGCAACCCCACGACATCGGCGTGGGCACCTGGGTGGGGGTGCGCGTTTCCAATCCGCATGGTACGCGCGATCTCACTGCGTGGATTGAACAGAACGGCATGAAGACGACGCTGATGCAGACCAAGGACCCGGCCGACCGGTTCAAATTCTGGCTGGCACAGGTTCCCGATCAGGACCTGCACTTCATGGCCGGGAGCAAGGCGGCTCCGAGCTTGAAGGAAGGACCGGCGCGGCTGGTGGTGGAGGCGCAATCGAACGATTTCCGCGGCGCCACCGATAGCGTTTCAACCGACGTCGACGTCATGCTTCGCCCTCCCTCCATTTCCGCGGACGGCTTTCAGCACTACATCAATCAAGGCGGATCGGAGATGGTGCTCCTGACGCCAACGGGGTCCTGGAGCGAGGCGGGCGTGCGGGTGGCCAAGGACACGTATCGGAGTTTTCCGATCGCCGGGAGTACGCAACGTCTGGCGCTGTTCGCCTATCCCTGGGACACGCCGATCGACACAGCGCCGGTGGTCTTCGCGAAGAATGCGGCAGGCACCGAGGCTACAGCCCGATTCTGGTTCAAGATCTTTCCGAAGAAATTCCGAATGCGCGATCTGCCCATCGACGATAAATTTCTCGACAAGGTGGTGAATCAGATCGATCCGGGAGGGTCGGGCGATCTGCTGACGCGCTTCCTCAAGATCAACGGGGAAATGCGCCGCCAGAATAACAAGACTCTGGCGGACCTGAGTCTCAAGACTGCTGACAAATTCCTGTGGACCGACTCGTTCCTGCAGTTGGCCAACTCCAAAGTAGAGTCCGAATTCGCCGACGTGCGCAGCTACATCTACAAAGGCAAGAAGGTGGATCAGCAAGTGCACCTGGGATTCGATCTGGCCGTTTCGGCGCATACGCCAGTGGTGGCATCGAACGACGGCCGGGTGGTGTGGGCTGCACTGCTGGGCATCTATGGCAATTGCATCGTGGTGGATCACGGCTACGGCTTGCAATCGATCTATGGACACTTAAGCTCGATTGGAGTGAAGGAAGGCGACATGGTGAAGCGCGGCCAGGAGATGGGCAAGAGCGGATCGACAGGCCTGGCGGGTGGCGATCATTTGCATTATTCGATGCAGGTGGAGGGAGTGGAAGTGAATCCGGTGGAGTGGTGGGACGAGCACTGGATTAAGGATCACGTGCAGAACCGGTTGAAGCAGCAATAGCGGCGAGTCAGACTGAATTGTCTCTTGGTACAGGCCAAACGCGCCTGCATACTAGCCGTAATATGGACGAAAAGCAGAAAGATCTCGACGAGGTGCTGCAGCAGGAAAGGCCGGCGCGGGTGCAGGCCGATTGATTTCGAGGCCAGGAAGAAGTGAGCTCAGCAATTAAGGGATTCAAGAAAACTTTTGGAAACGGCTATTGAGGAAGAGTTCCTTACGGCTATGAGCGCCGCCGGGCTGCGCGACGGGTCCCCTGAGTTGTTAGAGGCTCCGGGACTTGGCGCGGGTACCGATCCTAGCGGCTGCTTGGCGGAATGCGGCCGACTTAGCCTCGCGCTCGGCTGGGGAAAGCGAATCAAAGTAGTTTTCCAGGAGCGCCGCTAATTCCTTGGTCGCCTTGTCTAGTCGCTTTTTCTGCTCCATCTAGCAATAGTTTATCTCAGTCCTGCCTCCCGGCGCTCTAACAGGCTGCTGAAAAGCATAGCCGAAATTGTTCCAGCGACATTTTTTGAGTTTGAGAACAGCTTTCGCGCGGCGGATGAGGGTTCCGCGAGTAGATTCACGACCTCGAAGTGGGCGTG
>JBEKRO010000004.1:0-121975 GCA_049518655.1 Bryobacteraceae bacterium
TGAAGATGCTGGCGGCCACGTTGGTGGCTTCGGCGCCGCTGGCCCCCATTACGCGCTGCATCACAACCGCCATGGCATTCACCAGCACTTGCATGACGCCCAGGTAATAGAGAATCGCGAACAGGCTGCAGATAAAGATGATGATGGGCAGTACTTGGAACGCGAAAATGGCCGGCTGTCCTCCGCCGAGTTGATCTCCAAAAACAAACTTGCTGCCGGCCTGGGAGTAACCGATGACCGCGTTCACCTTGTCGCTAAGAGCTTCAAACGCGCGCGCGGCGGGCGTTCGCAATACCACAAAAGCGAACGTGAGCTGCAATCCCACGCCCCAGAAGATCAGCGACGGGCGTATAGCGCGTTTGTGGGTGGAGAAGAGAACGCAAACCAGCAGGATCACAAGGATTCCCAGTACGCCGGTGAACTTCTCCATTATTGGTTAGCGCATGGCTCGTTAGCTTACCACCTCGAGGATCAACTCCCGCTCCTCGGGAGGTTGGGCGGAAATTCGGAAAGCGTCTTCGATCTCTTCCGAAGCTTCTTCCACGTGTTCGTCGCGAGTGTAGTAGACGCGGCACAGAACGGCCCCGGCTTCCACCTTGTGGCCGACCTTCACTTCCAGGATGACGCCCACCGCTGGATCGATGTCATCCTCTTTAGTGTTGCGGCCTGCGCCAATGCGCGAGGACGCCAAGCCGATATCCTCGGCGGCGATGGCGCTCACATAACCCGCGCGGGGCGAAGCGATCTCGCGCACGCCGGTGGCGTTGGGTAGCAGTTCGAAGCGATCCAGAACTTGGGAGTTGCCGCCCTGCGCTTCGATGACTTCTTTGAACTTGCGGTAACCAGATCCATCCAGTAGCTTTTGTTGCGCCACCTCACGTGCTTCTTCGAGCGTGGCAACAATTTTGGCGAGGAAAATCATGCGAGCGGCCAGTTCGAGCGACAGACGGGTAAGATCGGTGGGACCGGCGTTTTGCAGCGTTTGGGAAACCTCCATCACTTCGAGTGCGTTCCCCACCGCGTAGCCCAAGGGTTGGTTCATGTCGGTGATGAGCGCCTGGACGCGCTTGTCGGCGCGCCGGCCAATGCCCACCATCATCTGCGCCAGCCGCCGCGCATCCACCTGCTTCTTCATGAACGCGCCGTTGCCGACTTTTACGTCCAGCACCAAGGCGTCCACGCCTTCGGCCAGCTTCTTCGACATGATGGACGTCGCGATCAGGGGAATGGATTCCACGGTGGCTGTGGCATCCCGCAGTGCGTACAACTTGCCGTCCGCCGGCGCCACCTCCACCGTTTGTCCGATGAACGCCAAGCCGTGCGTGGCCAATTGCGCCTTGAACTCATCGATGGTCAGATCGGTTCGGAAGCCGGGAATGGACTCCAGCTTATCGAGCGTGCCACCGGTGTGGCCGAGCCCGCGCCCCGACATCATCGGAACGACGACGCCCGCGGCAGCCGCCAGCGGGGCCGATATCAGGCTGGTTTTATCTCCCACCCCGCCGGTAGAATGCTTATCTACCTTGATGCCGGGAATGGAACTGAGGTCGACTGTTTCGCCGGAGCGAACCATGCACTCCGTCGCCGCGCTCACCTCCCGGTCCGTCATTCCGGAATGGAAAACGGCCATCAAGAAGGCAGACATTTGATAATCCGGAATTTCGTTCCGGTTGTAGCCTTCAATGAGAGCGGCAATTTCCTCTGGCGATAATTCTTCACCATCTCGTTTTCGGTGGATCAAATCGACAGTTCGCATTATGAGTTCTTCAGCGTACCATCTTATGTGTTTGAAAGTAAAGGATTCTGTGACCCCGCAATGAGTGCTTGACATGGCCTGGACGATGGCGGCACGATATAATCCACGAAAAGTGCGGTAAGGTCCCTGTTGAGACCCGAGTTCAGCTCCAAGGAGAAGAGCACGCGATGGCAAAGTTTTGCGCGAACGGACATCAGATGGAAGACACCTGGGAGGTTTGCCCTTATTGCCAACGGACGGGATATCAGCCGGGCCCCCCAACAGTGAGGGTGAAGACGCGCTTGGAGTCGGATCCGGCACGCGAAGGCGCCGCGCCGCGCGAGAGTGGGACGCACACCACCACGCGCAGAAGTGTGGTGTTAACCGACAAGCGAAAGCCGCCGGTGGTGGGGTGGTTCGTGGCCTTGACCGGCCAGCAGAAGGGCGAAGACTTCCGCATTCGGGAAGGGCCGAACATCATCGGGTCCGCCACGGACGCGGATATTGTGTTGCGCGATGACGCTATTTCAGGAAAGCACGCCAGCCTGAGGTACAAAGATCAGAAGTTTACGATCACGGACCTGGATTCCACCAACGGTACGTTTCTCAACGACCGTACCGACCCCATCGCCCGCGAAGAACTCAAGGACAACGACGTGATCCGGATGGGCGAAGTGACGCTGAAGTTTAAGAGCCTTTAAGCGGGCGAAAATTCGGGCGATAATAAAGGTGTGATTTGGGCGCGTCTGCTCTTTCCGCTCCCGCTTCTTC
Source organism: Bryobacteraceae bacterium (assembly GCA_049518655.1). Classification (GTDB taxonomy): domain Bacteria; phylum Acidobacteriota; class Terriglobia; order Bryobacterales; family Bryobacteraceae; genus Palsa-89. The sequence goes on from JBEKRO010000004.1 coordinate 2,507, forward strand.
TGGTTACGGTGCCTTTCGCACGATTGACGCCCGAAGCCACCGCAGCCTTTGATCGCTACATAGAACAGGCGGAAGGGAGGATGAACTCCGATCCCGTTCGCGATCCAAAGCTGCGGGGCGCGGACGCGCGTATTGAGGCGGCGGATGCGGCCCGCAACGTCAACGCGCCCGGCGCCATGATTCAGGACTGGGTGGGAAGTATGTTCATTCCCGGCGCAACGCTCGCACAGGTCCAAAGCGTGCTCCGGGATTACGCTAATTACAAAAATTACTACCGGCCCAAAGTGATCGAATCTCGCGAACTCACCCACAATGGCGATGAATACGACGTGCTGCTGCGCCTTTATGAAAAGCACATTCTCACCATCGTTCTAAACAGCACGTATCACATCCGCTATGAGAGTCCAGACCCGAACCGTATGATGGTGACATCGCGCTCCACCCACATCGGCGAGGTAAAGGATCCCGGCAAGTCTTACACGGAAGAAGTGGCGCAGGGCGACGACTCAGGCTTTCTGTGGCGGCTGAATTCATATTGGCGCTTCGTGGCCGCCGATGGCGGGGTCTACGCGCGCTGCGAAGCGATCTCGCTTTCGCGCGACGTTCCGGCTGGACTGGGGTGGATGCTCAAGGGTTTTCTCGAAAGCTTCCCGAAGGAATCCATGGTGAATACGCTGCACGGCACCGGCGCTGCGGTCGAGAATCTGAAGCCGGCGGGCTCAGTCCTTTGAGGTCTTCGCTAACGCGTAAGGCGCGGTGTTGCGATTCCGGGCAATACGCGATCGTCCGGAATGGGTTCGCCGAACGATTGAATCACGGGAACCACGCCGCCCCAAACGGGCAGTGCGTAGTCTTCTTCGTCGTCGAGGGGCGGACCGGTTCGAATTTTCGCCGAGACTTCCTCGATCGGCAGTGACAAAACGCTGGTGGCTTTCAGTTCCTGATCGGTGGGCTGCTTGGTCTGTTCCCAGCGGCCGGCGACGACGTGATTGGTGAAGAGCCGCAACGCTTCTCGTTTCTCGTCGAGATCGGTGACGTGGCGCGCCTTACCCAGCACCACCACCGAGCGATAGTTCATGGACGTGTGGAATGAAGAGCGCGCCAGGACCAATGCGTCAATGAGGGTCACGGTCAGGCACATATCCAGCTCCCGGCTAGCCACGCCCATTACCCGGCTGGCGGGCGATCCGTGAATGTAGATTTGCTCACCCGATCGCGCATACGCAGTCGGAATGACGTACGGCTGTCCATCAATGAGGTTCACGAATCCGATATGGCACACGAAGCCTTCGTCCAGAATGGCGTGCACCTGCGCTTTGTCGTAGACGCCACGCATGGATCGGCGCCGCACTTGGGTTCGTTCGGTGGGTAGGTACGCCGGGGTAGAGCTTTCCATAATGTTTTGACTGTAGCCCGGAGGCTGGACCGGCGAAAGATCCACTTTTGCTAATCTAGAGCAGTCCACTCCCGGAGCCGTTCCAATCATGCGCACCGCCCTCGTGCTTGACCGAGCTTCTGATTCGCCGCTGCATCGCCAGATTTACAATCAGTGGCGGCAAGGAATCCTGACGGGGCGCTTCCGGCGGGCCGAGCGCGTTCCATCCACGCGGGAGCTCTCCACGGCGCTTGAAGTTTCCCGTAGCACAGTCACGCAGGCTTACGACCAACTCATCGCGGAAGGATATCTGGAGTCCTCGCGGGGATCGGGCACGTTTGTGTGCCGCGAGCTTCCGGACGAACTGCTGCGGCCGAACCACAAGCAGGTTCCGCGCACGGAGGCGACTCCGCCGCTTCGGCTCTCGCGCTACGGCGCAGGATTGAACGAAGATTTCTCTTATCCGCCCACCCCACCGGGATTCATTCGGTTCACGCAATGGCGTCCCGATCTGGCGTTGTTCCCGCTTCCCATTTGGCGCAAGCTGGTGATGCGAAGGCTGCGATCGGCCGAACCGGAGTTATTCGATTACGCGGATCAGGCGGCGGGGTATGGGCCGCTACGCGAAGAAATCGCAGCTTACGTGTCGCGGTCGCGTGCGGTGCGGTGCACTCCCGAGCAAGTGATCATCGTAAACGGGTCGGCGCAAGGCATCGATCTTTGCGTACGGCTGCTGTTGGAGCCTGGCGACGAGGTCGCGATCGAGAATCCGGGGTACCATGGCGCCCATCGCATTTTTGCCGGTTATGGGGCAAGGCTTCGGCCGGCGCGAATCGACGACAGCGGAATCGTGATTCGCGACTTAGGCAAAAAGGCGCGTCTCGTGTATGTCACGCCGTCGCATCAGTTCCCAACCGGAGTCGCGATGTCGCTGGCGCGCCGCCTGGAATTGATCGAATGGTCGCGCCAGCACAACGCGGTTTTGATCGAAGACGACTATGACAGCGAGTATCGATACAGCGGCCCGCCCTTGCCGTCGCTGCAGGGACTAGCCACGGGAGTCGCCGTGATTTATATCGGCACGTTTTCGAAAGTGATGTTTCCATCGTTACGGATTGGATATGTGATCGCGCCCCCCAGTCTGGTCCCGCGGTTGCGGCGCGCCAAATGGTTGGCCGACCGGCATAACCCAGTCCCCGAGCAAGCGGCTTTAGCCGATTTCATTTCAGAAGGCCATCTGGAGCGCCACATTCGCCGCATGCGCCGCATCTACGGAGAGCGGCGAAATGTTTTGGTGGAATCGCTCGAACGTCACTTCGGCGATCGCGTTCACATTCGCGGCGACGCAGCGGGGATGCACGTTTTGGCGAGCTTTGAAGCTGGGGACCTGCATGACCAAACGATCGCGGAGAGGGCCGCGGCGGCGAAGGTACAACTGGTCAGCTCAGCGGCCTACTACCTCACGGCGGCGCCACGCGGCGAATTCGTTCTCGGGTTCTCATCGATCGGTGAGCGATCGATCCGCGAAGGAATCCGGCGCTTGGCCGAGGCTCTTCGATAACAAGCCTCTCTTTGATGACAGGCCTCTATTCGATAACAGGCATCGGGTAGCGGTATTCGCGGCGATATACTTCGGCGAAAACCTCGAGCATCCCGTCATGGACAGTGCCGTTGTCGGCCAATAGATGCGGGCCTCGCAAGCGCACCGGCTCGCCGGACATGTCCGAACACTTACCACCCGCCTCTGTCACCAGCAAAGTACCCGCGGCCATGTCCCACGGATTGAGGCCGAACTCCCAAAAGGCATCCAGGCGGCCGCTTGCCACGTATGCCAGATCCAGCGCAGCGGCACCGGCGCGCCGCACGCCATGCGTGATCATCGCGAGCTGATAGTAGAAATGCACGTTCACATTCTCATGCCGCTTGCGGCTGGGGAATCCCGTGGCCACCAGGGCGTCGTCGATGTGCTGGACGCGCGATACGTGAATCGGCTGGCCATTCAACCATGAGCCCGATCCGCGCTCGCAGGTGAACATTTCATCGCGCTCGGGATCGAAGATTACTCCAGCCACGATTTCGCCGGCCTTTTCGAGCGCTAGAGTGACGTTGTACATCGGAAAGCCATGCGCGAAATTCGTGGTGCCGTCCAGCGGATCGACGTACCAGCAATACTCGGCAGACTGGCCCGCGTGCCCTCCGCTCTCTTCGGCGACGATGGAGTGGGTCGGGAAGTGCCGCTGCAGACGTTCGATCACCAGCTTCTCCGACGCACGGTCGGCTTCCGTCACCAGATCGAACTCGCCCTTCAACTCAAAACCGATATGGCGCTCAAAATAGCCGTGGATCAGCTCGCCGGCCTCGCGGGCGATTTCCTCGCTAATCTCCAAGTAAGAAGACATAAAGCTGCGTGTGGATTCCGGCGATGACAGTCGTCGGGGCTGTCAGGCTTCCGGCTCTTCGTACAAATATTTGATGTCGTGCTTGTACAGAAACAGGTTGGGAGCGTCCAGCCGCGTGACGCGGATGAAGTTCGAATCGTAGAACTCGATTACGCCCACCACCTCTTCATTACTGCTCAGACGGATGCGCACCGTGATGGCTTTCTCGATCAGGTGGCGAAGGTACTTGACTTCCTCGAAGGTCTGCTCGGGAGCCTTCGTTTTCGCTTTGCTCAAGCCTTCCTCCGCGTCACTGCCCAAATCCCGACCTGCCCTCATTGGCCTCACCATAATATCCGCTGCGTGTGCTGACTCGCAAACCACGGTTCGATTGGCTGACCGCCGAAGTGCTCTGCACCGTAACTTTCAGCGTATGAAAGCGATCTTTGCTGGGCGGGACGTCCTTCGGATAGAAGCCAATGAGATATTGTGTCCGCAATTCGCGCAGGATGTCGTCGAAGGCGCGATCCAGCTGTGCTCCCAGGCTGGGTGTGAAAACGCGGCCGCCCGTGCCAGCGGCGAGAGTAGTGAGCGCATTTTCGCCGCCGACGTTACGTCCCGCGTCGTTGGTGATGGGCACCACCAGCACGGGATACAGGATGGTGTCGGCCAATTGCGCGGCCTCCAGGGCCTGGTGATAGTTCACGGAACTGGTGGTATCGCCGCCGTCGGTGACCAGCACCATGACGTGCCGTCCATTGCGGAATTCGAGCTCGTGCGAGGCCAGAAAGATAGCGTCATAGAGCGACGTGCCGCCTTCGGACTTCAGTTGTTTCAGCATCTGATCCACGCGCGAAAAACGTTTCGTGTAACTGCTGAGCAGCCTCACTTCCCAATTGAAGCTATAAAGCGCCACGGTGTCGTCGGGGTTGCCTTCGCCCAACAGCACCCTGAGAAAGCGGCTCACTGAATCCAGTTCGTAGTGCAGCTCGATGCCGGTGGAGGCGCTGGTGTCCACCAGCATGGCGACGGACAACGGCTGTTCGGTTTCGCGGTCGAAAAGGGCGATGTCCTGCTTCACACCGTTGTCGTAGACACTGAAGTCGCTTTTATTGAGGGAGCCGACCAGTTGGCCAACGGTGTCTTTTACCGTTACCAGCATGCGAACCAGACGCACGTTGACTTTGATGACGGGCTCTTGTGAGCGAGCGGGCGCGCAGAGGCACAGCGCTGCCAGGAAACAACAGGCGGACGGGCGGATCACTTTTTCAGGACGGATTCGTCCCATTCGCCTTCCACCCAAACCTCTCCATCCGCGAAGTGCTCTTTCTTCCAGATCGGCACGATGCGCTTCAGCCGGTTGATTCCCTCGAGCGCCGCCTCGAACGCGGGCTTGCGATGCGGCGCGGTGACGACGATAGCCACGCTCGCCTCTCCGATCTGCAGGCGGCCCAGCCGATGCACCATGGCGATGCGGCCGATGGCGTGGGAGCCCGCAATCTCGCGTCCGATTTCGGCCATCATCTTTACCGCCATGGCTTCATAGCACTCGTAGTCCAGAAATCTCGTGGCGCGGCCCTTCGTGTTATTTCTCACTACGCCTTCGAAATCCACCAGCGCGCCGTCCTCGCCGCGCAGCAATTGCCGGGCGATGGCGGGGGTATCGATGGTCTCGCGCGTAAGAGCGAAGAAGCAGCCTGTTTCTTCGTCACAGATCTGGTGCGTATAGCGGCCGGAACCTCCGCTCACCGGCGGAAGGAACGCGATCTCGTCGCCTTCGTGAATTGCGGCCGAACGATCGCAGAATTCCTGATTGCAGGCCAGCACGATGCTTGATTCCAACTCCGTGAGGCGCGGAAAATGGCCGGCGTAGCGCGCGAAAACGGACTCCAGCCGCGCGCCATCGGACACTTCGATGTGGTCCTCCGAACGTCCGACGATGTCCTTCAACATGCCGAAAAACAGCACCTTTACGCGCACGATTGTCATAGTAACAGACGGTCCGGGCGCGCTCCGGTTTCAGCGTTTCGGACGCGTGTGACGGCCGCTTCCCCTTGAGATCGCGGGTCGGAGGAACGGCGACGCTCGAAATCGGATGAAAATCGTTCATTCGGAAGAAGTCGACGCATCAGGGGATTTTTTTGTGCGCGATGACTATTTATTTCGCAAATTTGGCGGACTCAAGGCGAAGCACGGTTATTGCGTGAATTGGGGGTTCATGACGCATTCAGGTTCAGAATATCGCTGGAAAGGCGCGCTGGCTGGAACGCGCACGGCAACTGATTGGTGGGTGAGGGAGGAAAGAGGCAGAAGGCGAGTGAATGGGGCGCGGCGCAGGTTCGTCGATCAGGATCGAATCGAGCGCACTGCTCCTAGATTGTGGAAGAGTCGCCGACGAATCACCCGAGGTCGGTTCACATTTTACAGAAACGATGTCAAAACGGCCCATCCTAGACGCTGTCATCGATGCCTTGCCCAGTACGGGTACGAAATTTGATCGGATCAAGCTGAGAGCCATGGCCTGCAGTGGGAGCGCAGACAGTAACGAGTAGTCGCGCGTCCCCAACCATCCGAGTGCTGCTCGCTCGTCCAATCCAGCTTAGTAAACGCAAATTACTGCTGGCTGCTCGGTGCGCCGCGGCCCTGGAAATTCGCCTGCAATAGATGCGTCAGCGTGTGGACGTAATGCAGCTTGCCGTTCTCGACACGAAAGAGGTGGGTGTCGGGTGCTCCACTGCCGCCTGCGGCTGAGCCGGCGCCGAAAGTACAGAAGGCCACTACCGCTCCAATCGTCTCGTCGACCACGAAGTGGCGGTTCACAATGTTAACGCCGCTCGGTACGCCAACGTCGCAGGAATCCTCCTGAGTTCCCTTGCCGGTGCGCATGCCGCCTTCGGTGCGGTTGCAGGGGTAACCCCACGGCACCAAGTCCTTTTTCCCTTCGAGAAACGCATCCAGGTAAGCGTTCGCCGCGGACACCAGCGTGTCGCGCGTGTCGCGCTTGGCAGCCGGAATGACGCCCCAATCCTCGGTGGACGAGTACTTGAGATAGTTATCGGCGTTAAACAGCCAGTAACCAGTTGTAGTCCACAGCATTTCGATTTCGGCAATCAGCGCGTGATTCACGCGCAGCCGCGTGCCGAGCACATAGGGGTTGGCCTTGTCGGTAACGATCACCTCCGTGAAAGTCTGACAGGTCGAAGTGTCCACAAGACTGCGATGGTGGTCGATCTTCATCGCCTTCTTGATCAGGCCGTCGTTGATGTTCGTCGTCTTAAAGTTCTCGATGTACGCTAGCCCCTTCGCGAGCGGCAAGCCGTCAGTGTCGCCCTTGGCTTGAGCGGCTATGTAGAGATCGGCAGCAGCCTGGAGTCCTTCGCGCGTACAGGAGACTTGGGAGTAACTGAGGCCTGGGGCGAGCAGAGCGGTTGCGAACACCGTCCATCTAAAAGTGAAACGATTCATCGGAAGTCCTCCTGGGATTGTAGTCGAGTGTGTGCGCACCTCGGACTAGGGTACACAATTTGGCAACAACGAGCCGTTTATCGTCGTTTCGTCTTGCGCCGCTTGGTCCTACTTGTGTTCTACATCAGCAGATAGGCCGCTTTTTCGTTAACCTGGGTCCGACTTTCGAATCAGGCGTGATCGGTAGGGGTGCGGAAGCACTAAATCAAATGCGGATGCAAACTAGGGCGGCGCTGCCGCGCGATAAAACGAGGATGCGGTCGGAGTCAGACGTCTGGCACCTCGTTTGTGGACGAATCGAGAGTCGTCCAGAGACGGCGTTCTCGGAGATTACTCTTGCTAAGTCGGCTAGTGTTTACTGACGCGTCCAGTTGCGGACGACTCCGATGGTGTCCGCCCGCCGATCCTTTTCGGATCTTTCTGCAACGGGCCAAGCGCCGATATTGACGGGATTATGGCGCGACCTGCCGCGCCGGATGGGCCTTCCGGGTAGCGTGCTACAATCCGCGCATGTGCCGGCTTTTAGCGCTGCTTGTCGTGTTGTGGACGCTCGCCCTGGCAGCCGCTTCCGCCGCGCTGCCGCCCGATGCCGACCGGCAACTGGCGCGCGAAATATACAAAGAAATGATCGAGATCCGGTCTGGCTACACCAGCGGATCTACCACTCCGGTGGCCGAAATGGTGGCCGCGCGATTGCGCGCCGCGGGCTTCCCGGAGTCGGACATTTTCGTAGGCGGCGCCAGTCCGAAAAAAGCCAACCTCGTCGTCCGATATCACGGTACCGGTCCACTGAAGCCGATCCTGCTGCTGGCGCACACCGACGTGGTGGAGGCGAATCGCGAGGATTGGAGCACCGATCCGTTCCAGTTCATCGAAAAAGACGGCTACTTTTATGGCCGGGGCACCGCGGACGACAAAGCGCAAGCCGCGGTCTGGATCGCGAACCTGATTCGCTACAAGCGCGAGGGATTCATGCCGGAGCGCGACATTATCGTCGCTCTTACCGCGGACGAAGAAGGCGGCGGACCTTACAACGGCGTCATCTGGCTGCTCAAGAACAAACGCGAGTTGATCGATGCCGATCTCTGCTTGAACGAGGGCGGCGGGGGAGTGATGGTGGGCGGCAAGAAGATCGCGAACAATATCCAAGTCAGCGAAAAATCGTATGCCGATTTCAAGTTTGAAGTCCACAATAAAGGCGGCCACAGTTCCGTGCCGCTTGCGGACAACGCCATCTACCATCTGGCCACCGCGCTCGAAAGGCTTTCCCGCTACAGCTTCCCGCTGAAGACCGACGAAGTGACGCGCGCCTATTTTCGCGAAATGGCGAAGGTAGAGGACGGATCGCTCAAGGGAGATCTGGTGAAAATTGTAGACGGGTCGCCCGAAGTTGCAAGGCAAGCCATGCAGCGAGTGGCATCCGCTTCACCACGTTGGAATTCGATGCTGCGCACCACTTGCGTAGCCACCGAGTTGGCTGGCGGCCATGCGTTGAACGCGCTTCCGCAACTCGCCACCGCTAACATCAACTGCCGGATTTTCCCGGGTGACTCTATTGAATCGGTGCAAAAGACGTTGCGGCTCGCTATAGGGGACGAGCAGGTTGCCATCCATGTGCAAGGCGACGTGGAGGTGGGACCAGCTTCTCCGATGCGGAAAGACCTGCTGATGGCGGTGGCTCGCCTCAGCGATACCATGTGGCCCGGCGTGGTCACGATTCCAGTGATGAGCACGGGCGCTACCGATGGCCGCTACTTACGCGTAGCGGGCATTCCCACCTACGGCGTGTCGGGGTTCTTTGGAGATCGCGACGATGTGCGCGCGCACGGCCGGGATGAGCGTATGAACGTGAATTCGTTCTATGAAGGCCAGGCGTTCCTGTATCAGTTAGTGAAGGATCTTTCGGCGCCGCAGTGATCACTGCATGATGTTGTGCAGGCGCTCGTCAAAGGGACTTCCCAGCATGGGCTGTAGCTTTTCCCGAAACTGTTTGGTGTGATTCGCCTCCAGGTGCGCCTCGAAGGCCGCCTGGTTGTCCCAGACTTCTACCATTGTGAAATGGTTCTTGCGCCCGACGTCCTGCAGCAGTTCGAATCGCACCACTCCCTTGTCTTTGTGGCTGTCGGATGCGAATGTTTGCAGCAGCTTGGTGCCATCGACCGTGTAGTTGGGCGTGAGGTCGACGTGCGTGACGACGTACAGTTTGGAATCCTGACCGTAAAGAACAACGCTTACCGCGAACAACAGAAGGGCTGTGATCGAGAGTCGCATGGCTTCTGCTAGTCTACTCCCGATGGATCTGGATCGCCTCGAAGCCTCCAAGCGCTCATATGGAACCGATGAACACGCGGCACTTCCCCGCTTGCTTCGACAACTGGGCCGAGCACGATTTCCCGATGCAGGATCGCTGATCCGCTTCCACGAAGCGCTGCTATTTTTTCGTGCCTATCCGCCAAACGACCAAGTACTCCAGTTAAGTGACCAGTTGCTTCTGGGGATTCCGACGAAGATCGCGCAACTGCGCCGAGCGGGTGTGGATCTTGTGGCGTTCGAAGAACCCGACGTGTCCGGGATCGCTGGGACGGCGTTCTCGGCGCTGTTTACATGCGACATCACGCGCTGGCTGGCCGAGCATCATCCCAGGGCGGTTGAAATCGATTGGGATGGCTATGACGCGTCGCTGCTGGGGCCGCTGCTGCGGCGCTTGCATCCATTGGCAAACGAAGACCTGCTGGTGGAAGCAAACATTCCCTATATGGATTGGTTTCGCGCGGCCAAGCGGGGAAGCGGCTCCGATCTGCGCTGGCTTATCTCGCGCATCGAAGCTCTGCCGATCCCGGCCGAAGACCGCGCCGAGCTGTTCGCGCAAGCCAAGATTGCGATTCGCTGGCAACTGGGTGCCGGGCGCGCCACTCGCACGAATGGGCGTTTGCCGGGCCGCCGGAAGATTTTCTATCACGATGGCCCTCTGCTCCGACGCGCGGATGTCTCGCTCGCCGCCGAGCTTGAATCGCCTGCGCTTGGCATCGAGAAACTCAGCCGGGAAGAAGGCGAGAAGCTGCTCGACTTCGCGCGCGAGACTTCGGCCATGCGTTATCGCGAGTTGCACGGATTTACCTATGGCGATCCGGCTCACGTGCTTCGCGCCGACCTTGGCCGGGGCGTCGAGGTTTTTGTTTCGGGCGTGCCTCGTGAGCATCGCTTGCCGCTGCGCGCCTATCACGCGGGCATGTTTTTCAAGAACGGTGTACCCATCGGCTACATCGAATGCCTCACGCTGTTTGAGCACATGGAGGTGGGCTTCAACCTCTATTACACTTTTCGCGAAGGCGAGACGGCGTGGCTCTACGCGCGTTTGCTGCGATTATTCCACCAACTGCTCTCGGTCACTTGCTTTTCCGTCGACCCATATCAGATCGGGGCTCACAATGAAGAGGCCATCGAGTCCGGAGCGTTCTGGTTTTATCGCAAGCTTGGATTCCGCCCCGCGAACCCCGAAGTGGCCAAGCTTTTGCAACGCGAAGAATCGAAGCTGCGCGCCGATTCCGCCTATCGCACGCCGGCTCGCACCTTGCGACGTCTCGCCAGCGGCTCGATGGTCTACGAGACTCCAGACGCGCGCGTAGGCGATTGGGATCGGTTTGAAACGCGTCGCGCGGCGATGGCGCTGCCTGCTTCTCCGTTTTCGCCCGCGATTCAACGCGCGAAAAATGCACCTGAGGAATTTACCTACATACGCGCCCTGCAACGGGATCAGGCCTTGCGCCGGCGCATTTTGAAGCTCGGTTCGCGCCCTCTGCGCTAGGATGAAAGCCGTGGAGCGACACGATCCGCCGCCCGGCGCGCCCGAACATCCCGCCCCCGCGGCCATGCCCTGGGTTAGCTCGAAGGACGACGAGCTGCTCCAAAAGCGGATCTGCGACCTGGGCCTGCGCATCCCCGGAAGTGAACTGGAGGGGCGTATCGCGCAGCTTTACGATGAACTGGGCGCGCATGGCCTGGCGTTTCGTCCGGCCTGCTATCTGGGCGATGAATGGTTCTCGCCGGCCGGCGTACCGGCCATCGCGATTCCGTTTTATCTGGCGCATCCCCGCCTGAAGACTCTCGAAATGCATCAGATGCTGCAGGTGGAGGGTGGCACGCTGGAGTGGTGCCAGCAATTGTTACGGCACGAGAGTGGACACGCCATCGATCATGCCTACCGCTTCTCCTTGCGTGACGATTGGCGGGCCGTGTTCGGGAATCCGGAAACCGAATACTCGCCGGAAACCTATCAGCCGCGGCCTTACAGCAAAGGCTTTGTGCGGAATCTGCCCAATTGGTATGCACAGGCTCATCCCGATGAAGATTTTGCCGAGACATTCGCGGTTTGGCTGTCGCTCACACCGGAGCAGTGGCGCGAACAGTATCGGGGCTGGAAGGCGCTGGACAAACTGGAATTCGTGCACTGTCTCATGGAAGAGGCGCGGAACGCAGCGCCCAAAGTGAAGCGCGTCCGGCGCATCTATGAAGCCAGCAGGCTCCGAAAAACGCTCGCGCGTTACTACACGGAACGCCGCAAACTCTACGCGGAAGACTTCCCCGACTTTTACGACGCCGATTTGCGCGTTATATTCGGAGTTGGTGAGCCGAACGGAGAGTCTGCCGCAAAAGTTATGCGACGCAATCGCACCCGGCTGGTTGGTTCGATTGTGCGCTGGACCGGACAGCACAAGTATACGGTGGATATGCTGGTGCGCAAATTGATCGAGCGCTGCCAAGAGCTCAAGCTGACGTTCCCGCCGCCGTTGGAGCGCGCGCGTGTCTCTTTCGACCTCGCGGCGTATCTGTCGGCCATGGTCACCAATCACCTGCACACCGGCCGCTTCAAGAGGTCTGTGTAGTCGTGAAGGTTCTGGTCTTATTCGACGTGGCCTATCGCGCCGCGACTGCCGAGACCTTCTCTCCCCAAGAGCTGAAAGAAGAAGAAGACAAGCCGACCGAGGCCGACGTGCTGGCCTGCTTGCAGCGTCTGGGCCATGACGTGGACACGCTGGCGGTGTTCGACGATGTGGTGTGCATCGTGGAAAAGCTGAAGAACTTCGCGCCGGAAGTGGTTTTCAATCTCACCGAGTCCTTCCATTCCAATCGCGCGAACGAGCCGAACATCCCCGCCTTGCTCGAGCTGATGCGTGTGAAATATACGGGTGCGCGTCCGGACGGCCTGATGCTCTGCAAGGACAAAGCGCTCGCCAAAAAGGTGCTGGCGTATCACCGCGTGCGCGTCCCGCATTTTGTCATCTCCACCGAGCAGCGCCCGCTGAAGCGCTTGCGGCGCTTTGTCTATCCCGCCTTCGTCAAGCCGGTGGGTGAGGAATCGTCGGACGGAATCGCCAAAGCGTCGTTCGCCAAGAGCGAGGAAGAGGCGCTGGAGCGCGCGCGGTTCATCCACGAGAAATTTAACTGCGACGCGCTGATTGAGGAATACATCGACGGCCGCGAGCTGTATCTGAGCGTGCTGGGTAATCGCAAGCTCACTGTTTTTCCGCCCCGCGAAATTTTCTTTCATGAGGTTCCCGAGGATACACCGAAGTTCGCCACGTTCAAGGCCAAGTGGGACGACACGTATCGTAAGAAGTGGGGCATTCAGAATGGGCCCGCCAACGAGCTTCCCTCTGGCATGGACGAAACGCTGGCCCGCCTGGCCCGGAAAGTTTATCGCGTGCTCAAAATTCGCGGTTTCGGCAGAGTGGACGTGCGCCTGACGCAAGCGGGCGAAGTGGTGGTAATCGAGGCCAATCCCAATCCATCGCTGGCTTGTGAAGACGACTTCGCGCAATCGGCCGCCACGGCGGGGTTGCCCTACGATGTGCTGATCCAAAAGATTTTGGATACGGCCTGTGCGTGAATAAGGCCCAATTCGGCTTTACTTAGTACTAAGTTCTCACTACTGCTCCCATCCAACCTGCCGATCTCTCTTGTCTAGAGAGCAGCTTCTGATGTGGCGTGGCTATGTGGTGGCCGCGTCCACGGCGTAGGGGCCGCTCGATAGCGTCTTGGTCCATGATTTGAGGGGAACGGTTCCTTGTGCGTCCCCTCACTTTTTTCCCGCCATCCAAAAGCACCGGCTTCCTGACGGTCGCGGTTCGGAAAACCTAAAATGGTCTGTTGCGGCCGTTCGTCCCATTCTTTCGAAACCCTCACCTGCTCACCATCGCGGGCAATTACTGGCATCGCGATTTGGACGAGCAGCGCTTCCCGGTCGCATCCAAGCTCTACGCCACGGAGCCTGGCGTCCAAGTGCTGGTTCACTCGCAAGCCCCGCCCGGCGAGCCGATCGCGCAACTGATCCTGGTTCACGGGCTGGAAGGCTCCAGCGCCGCGGGTTACGCGCGCAGCTTGGCCCAGGCGGCGCTCGAAGCTGGTTGTGCGGTGCATCGCTTCAACATGCGAAGCTGCGGCGGCACGGAGCACTTGAGCGGACGCACTCTCTATCACTCCGGCCAGACTTCGGACCTGCTCGCCGTCGTGCGGCAACCTCCGCATAGCGCGCCAATCTTCCTGGTGGGTTTTTCGCTGGGCGGCAATGTGGTGTTAAAGCTGGCTGGTGAACTCGCGGCTTCGGCAGCGGATCTGATTGCCGGCGTGATGGCCATTTCCACGCCCATCGACCTCGCGGCTTGCGTCCGGCAGCTTGACAAGCCCTCCAACATCATCTATGCGCGAAGATTTGTCACGCGACTTAAGGAGCGCGTCCGAGCTAAGGAGCGGCTCACTCCCGGTCTGTTCGATCTGGCCGGCCTAGACCTGGTTCGAAACATCTACGATTTTGACGACCGGTTCACGGCCCGGGCTTTCGCCTTCGGCAGCGCCGATAACTATTACGCCACGCAATCTTCGAATCAGTTTCTGGAGCGAATCCGCGTTCCCACGCTCGTAGTGCAGGCCAAGGACGATCCTCTGATCCCCTTCGCGGTCTACGATCATCCGGCATTTTCGACGAATCCTCGCCTGCGCCTGCTGGCGGTGGAGCACGGCGGCCACCTCGGATTCATCTCGAAAACCAGGCCGCGCTTCTGGCTGGATCGGGTTCTCGTAAACTGGGTATTAGAAGTAAGGAACAACGTTACAGCAGGTTTCGTCTCTTAATATCAGTGGCCCAAAATGCCTCATTTCGCGAAGCTGCCTCGGTGGCGGCCGATTCGCTGCGAGCCAGCAAGCTGCGCAGTTTCCTGACGCTGCTCGGTATTATCCTGGCCACCACCACCTTGATTGCGGTCATGTCCATGATTCACGGCATGGATGTCTACATTGCCAACACCGTTTCCAACATGGGTTCGGACGGATTTCGCATCGTCAAGATCGCCTTCCTGGGAAATTTCGATCCGAAGAAATACCTGCAAATGCAGAAGAGGAACCCGGAGCTGAGCCGCGACGAGTTCCAGTATTTAAAAGATCATGCCACGCTGGTGAGCGATTTAGGAATGAGCGCCGGACGCAGTGTCACGGTCTCCCTGGGATCCCAGACCCTCAGCAACATCTCGCTGAATGGAGGGACGGACAACTGGGCAGTGCTCGGCAACACACAAATCGCCAACGGGCGCTATTTCACCGAAGTGGAAGACCGCCACCACTCGATGGTCGCGGTGATCGGTGCGGATCTGAAAAACAATCTGTTCGGCGATACCGATCCCATCGGGCGCGAGATCAAAATCGAAGGCCGGCCCTTCACGGTGATTGGAGTGGCGGAGGCCAAGGGGAGCGTGTTCGGCCAGTCGCAAGACGCATTCGTCGACATTCCCATCGAGTCCTACTTTCAGATTTACGGATCGCGCACCGGCATTCGCTACGCCGCGCGCGCCGTCGATCAGAAAGTGCTGGAGCAATCCAAAGACGAAATGCGCATGTTGATTCGCGCCCGGCGGCACGAGCAACCCGGCCAGGACGACACTTTCTCCATCCTGTCCTCCGATGCCCTGGTCAGCGCCTGGGACCAGCTCACCAATGCCATCGCCGCCACCGCGGTGGCCATCGTGTCGATCTTTATGGTGGTGGGCGGAGTGGTCATTATGAACATCATGCTGGCGGTGGTGAGCGAACGCACGCACGAGATCGGCATCCGCAAGTCGGTGGGTGCGCGCCGCCAGGATATTCTCAATCAGTTTCTGGTCGAGTCCTCCATGCTGGCGGGCATGGGCGGGCTCATCGGAGTGGCGATCGCCTGGGTGGTTGCCACCGTGGTGCGGAACTTTACTTCGGTTCCCATGGCGGTGCCCGTTTCGGCGGTGCTGATGGGCGTGGGTCTTTCCACCGCGGTGGGCTTGTTCTTCGGGATTTATCCGGCGCAGCGCGCTTCCAAACTAGACCCCATCGAAGCATTGCGAGTAGAAAGGTGAAGCGCTGAGAGTGGAAAGATGAGGGTGTCCAGATGACTCGGGTAGAACTCGGTTCCGCGATTGGATTGGCGCTCGCCACGGTGCGCGAACACAAGATGCGCTCGTTCCTGACCATTCTGGGCGTGATCATCGGCACCGGTACCATCATCGGTGTCGGCTCCATCATTGCCGGTTTGGATGGCGCGGTCACCAACGTAATCCGCGGCTTCGGAACCAATACGGCCATCCTCTTCAAATTCCCAGTGGGACTGCAGACCCGGACGCCCGAAATGTTGCGGCGTAAGCCCATCACCTATGAAGACGGCTTGGCGATCGCGAGCCGCTGCCCGTCGGTGGAATCGGTCAGCCCCTATTTGATCCCGAACTCTTTCGGGAATACGCCCCAGATCAACATCGCGCGTTACAAGGGTAATGAACTGTACAACGCGAACCCGGTGGGCACCGAAGAGTCCTATGCCCAAAGCGGCCAAGTCGAGATGCACGAAGGGCGTTTCTTCACCGGTATCGAAAACGAGCATCGCATGCCGGTGGCCGTGATCGGCGCCGATGTCCCCAGAGCCTTGTTCAACGGCGAAGACCCAGTCGGCAAGTGGATCGATGTGAATGGCCATAAATTCGAGGTCATCGGCGTCACCGAGCGCCCGGCCAATTCGTTCCCCGGCCAGGACGACACCAATATCTATCTGCCCTACTTCAGCATGCACAAGCTGTTCCCGGCGTCCAAGGAGAATTTGTTGTTCGTGAATGCCAAGCCCGGCCGCCTAGCCGCTGCCGTCGACGAAGCCACCGCCGTGATGCGCATCCAGCGGCATGTTCCAGCGAACAAGCCCGACGATTTCTCCATCTCCACTTCCGATCAGTTGGTGGAACAGTTCCACAGCGTCACCGCGATTGTCGCGCTGGTGATGGTGGTGATGAGTTCCGTCGGCCTTTTGGTGGGTGGCATCGGCGTGATGAACATCATGCTGGTTTCGGTGACCGAGCGCACGCGCGAAATCGGAATTCGCAAGGCGATTGGCGCGCGCCGCGCCGACATTGTTCTGCAGTTCCTTACTGAAGCCGTGGTGCTCACCGGTTTGGGCGGCCTGATCGGGATGACGCTCGGGTGGGCGGTTTCCCTCGCTTGCCGGCTAATCTACCCGGCGCTGCCCACGGCGGTTCCACTATGGGCGGCGGCTCTGGGAGTAGTAGTGTCGGTGGCGATCGGGCTGTTCTTTGGGATTTGGCCGGCGAATAAGGCCGCGCGTTTGGACCCGGTGGTGGCGCTGCGCTACGAATGAAATTATTCAGTGACCGCGGCGGGTTTTGGTCTTGCGAGCGGTGCGCTTAGGAGCCGGAGACCTCACGGTGGCAGATGCGCTCACTGCCTTCAGGGGCCGGTTGCAATGCAGACAGCGCACCACGTCCGAGCGGGTGGAGAGGTGGCAGGATCTGCAGTAGATCTGCGGCAGCGAAACGGTTGTGAGACCCGGTAACATTTTCGACTTGATTTGTTTATCGACGGTTGAGCTGATTCCTTTAGGGTAAATTTTGCTCCCTCCTCATGTGCTAAACTCAGGCCCCCTCCTGTGGTAGAATCAGGCCCCCTCCTGTGGTAAAATTAGGCCCTATGATGTGCCAGGAACGTATTCGTCTGGTGGCCGATTACCGGGAGACAACGCGCACCTACGCCGATTTTGTGCGCAAGATGACAGATCTCGTCGGTTTGGGAATTGAATCAGAAGTAGATCTGCTGCGGCGTTCGTGCCGGCTCTCTTGGGAGGCGGCTGAGAAAGCCCGTCTCGCTTTGACCCGGCATGAAGCCAATCACAGTTGCAACCGAAGCGACTTCCGCGCGTCCGCCGCTGCCGCAGGCCCGCCACACGCCTAGCGTCTGTCATTTCGCTAGCCTGCCCGGGGACTTCCTGAAAGTGCTTTATACTGGTCTTTTCTAAGATTGGTCTTCGATAGCAACCATGAAGTCACCGGGCCTACCAATTTTCTCCTAGCCGGGCCGATCTGGTTGAGCGGTTAGCAATTGTCGGGCGGGCCTCTCGGGCTATCCGCTCCGACGTTGCGCTCACTATCTGCGAGAGCAGCGAGAGGAGGCTCGCGTCGCGGAAACTGCGCATGGACAGCCAGCGAACCTCGAAGCGCAGCGCCGCTCGGAGGCAGGCCCTGCGCGCCAGCAACGCACCAAGCCGCCAGAGGATTGCCCATGCCATCGCTCAGGTCTTGTCCCGCCGCGGCTATCCTGCCTTTGTGGCGTCGCCGGCTGAAGATAGTGCTTCAATTCAATAAATAGCCTCGCAATATTCTTTGAACACGCCCGGAATTCTGATACTGTAGCCTAAGCAAACTTAGTCTTTGTACAGATGCCGCAGAAGATCCCACCCGGGATGCGGGCGAAAAACTCGACGAAAACTCCATCCCGAAAGAAGGTGCCGCCTTCGGTTCCGGTTGCGCCCCTGCCGGAGGCCGCCGTACCTGTCGTTGGCGTGGGCGCTTCGGCCGGAGGACTGGAAGCGTTCCGCGAACTCCTGGAAGCGCTCCCGAGCGACACTGGCATGGCATTCGTGCTGGTATCGCACCTCAGCAAAACTTACAAGAGCATGTTGAGCGAGCTGCTCTCTAAAGTAACGCGAATGCCTGTGGCGGAAGCGCGTGGTGAGACGCCATTGCTGCCCAATCACATCTATGTGATCCCGCCCAACGCCATGCTCGCGATGGAGGACGGAGGGCTTCGGGCGCGGCCGATCCACGAAGAAAATCGCCACGGCATGGTGATCGACGCTTTTTTCCGCTCCCTGGCGGAACAGCGGAAAAGCCAGGCCATTGGCGTGGTGCTTTCCGGTACCGGCACCGACGGGACCCTGGGTCTGGCGGCCATTAAAGCCGAAGGCGGAATAGCGTTCGCGCAGGATCAACAGAGCGCCAAATACCCGGACATGCCACGCAGCGCCAGCCTTCAGTTCGGTGCGGCGGACTTCGTGCTTCCGCCGGCTCAAATCGCCAAGGAGCTGGCACGCATCGCGGGGCATCCTTACTTGAGGGACGCGCAGCCGGTGGAAGAACCAGAAAAGCCAGGGCGTGAAACGCAGTTCTCTGGTATCTTTCGCTTGGTCAAGCGCTCCACCGGTGTTGACTTTTCCCAGTACAAGCCCACCACGCTCCGCAGGCGCATCTTGCGACGCATGGTTCTTAACAAATTGGATACCGTAGGCGCCTACCTGAAGCGACTGGAAACCGATCCATCGGAAGTGGAGGGTCTCTATCGCGATCTGCTTATCAATGTGACGTCGTTCTTCCGTGTCCCGGAGACTGTCGAGTACCTCAAGAACGACGTAATCCCGGATCTGTTGAAGCATCACGCCGGTGACTTACCGATTCGCGTCTGGGTTCCTGGCTGCGCCACGGGCGAGGAAGCGTACTCCCTCGCGATGCTGCTGATGGAGTGCCTGCAATCGTCCGGAATCGCTTTGCCCGTTCAGATTTTTGCCTCCGACATCAGCAAGCAAGCCATTCAGGTGGCGCGCGACGGCCACTACCCGGAGAATATTGCCGCGGATGTTTCCCCCGAACGCTTGCAGAAATTTTTCACCGAGTTGAACGGCGGTTATCAAATCAACAAGCAGGTTCGCGATCTTTGCATCTTCGCGGTTCAGGATGTCACCAGGGATCCGCCTTTCTCCCGGGTGGATCTGATTAGTTGCTGTAATCTTCTCATCTATCTGGGCGTCCCTCTGCAAAAGAAGGTGCTGGCCGCATTCCACTACGCTCTGAACCCGGACGGCTATCTTCTGCTGGGAAACTCCGAGAGCGTAGAAGCGGGGTCGGACGCGTTCCGGCAACTCGACAAGAAACACAAGATCTATTCCCGGCTCCCCACCTCGGCGCGCCCACACCTGGAATTTAGTCCAGCCGAATTGACCGGCGATCCGGTGCAGGTGGGGAGGCAAAGGTTCAGCGCGCAGCCCGACGTAGATTTGGGCAGGGAAGCCGACCGTATTGTTTTGTCCCGGTACTCGCCACCCGGTGTTCTGATCAACGCTGCCTTCGACGTCCTTCAATTTCGCGGCCGCACCGGTCCTTTCTTGGAGCAGCCGTCCGGCCAGGCGACTCTCAATTTGCTGAAGATGGCGCGAGAAGGATTGGCCATCGATCTTCGCGCCGCCATGCATCAGGCCAAGAAGACGGGCGGCGAAATTCGTAAGACCGGCGTGCGGGTAAGAAACGATTCCGGCATCACGGAGCTGACTCTGGAAGTAACCCCCGTCATCGATAAATCCGCTCCCAACGGCGTCAAGAATCCTTGCTATTTGGTGTTATTTGAGGCCGCCAAGACAGACGTGGAAGCACGGCCGATGAAAGGCCAAACGAAAAGCAAGAACAAGGCATCCAGCGCTGAGCGCGAGCTCACGGCCCTGCGCGGAGAATTGGCCGGGACCCAGGACGACCTACGCTCCATCATCGAAGAACAGGAAGCCACCAACGAGGAGCTGCAATCGGCCAACGAAGAGATCCTTTCCAGTAACGAAGAGCTGCAGAGCACCAACGAAGAGCTGGAAACCGCGAAAGAGGAGCTGCAGGCCACCAACGAAGAGTTGATCACCGTCAATGAAGAGCTGCAAAACCGCAACTCCGAGCTGGCCAAGGTGAACAGCGATCTTAGCAATTTGATCGACTCTGTGGACGTGGTTTTCGTAATGCTCGATCGCGATCTGCGGATCCGGCGGTTCACTTCGGCCGCGCGAAAGGTTTTGAACCTCATCCCTACCGACGTGGGCCGGCCGATCGGAGACATCCAGCCCAACATCCAGGTGACCGATCTTCCCGGATTAATCCTGGACGCCATCGTCAACATGCACCAGCGCGAGCAGAACGTGCGGGATCTGGCGGGGCGTTCTTATGCCATGAAGATCCGGCCCTCCAAGACACCGGATGGGAAGATCGAAGGCGCCATTCTGGCTCTCACCGATATCGATGCGCTCCTGAGCAGCCAGGAGAACCGTCAGAACCTGGAGACCAGCTTGCACCACTTGCTCCGCGAGCCGCCGGATTTATTGCTGGCGGTTTCGCCAGAGGGCCACCCCCTGTTCGTGAGCCATGCGGTCCTGGCGGTGGTGCGCTCCGCCGATCGACCCATCTTCGAATATCTGCCTCCTGAAGACCGGGAGGCGATGCGGCGATGTTTGCGGCAGGCGCTTCAAAAGCGCGCACCCGTGGAAATCGAAGTTCGAAAGTTTACGCTCACGCCAGCTAAAGGCCCCGTTATCCTGTCCGTTGAACCCATTCTCAGCAACGAGGGCGTTCTGGCTTTCGGCGTAAGGGCCCGCGCGAAGGAGAGTGCCGCGACGGCGTCCCGAGGAGCAGCCTCGGGTTCCTCGGGCGCCGCGCAATGAGATGATGGTTGCGTCAACCCTATGGACGTAAACGCACCGGCCTCGCTCTGGATTGAGGCTGCTCAAAAAGCCATGCGGATAGAGGCCGACGCCGTGGCGCGGGCTTCTCAACGCCTGGACGGAAAACTCGCGTGTGCCATCGAAATCATTCTGGCGCGTCATCATAATGGCGCGTCCGGCAAGCTGGTGGTCACTGGGCTCGGCAAGTCGGGTCACGTGGCGCGCAAAATCGTCGCCACGCTGTGCGGCACCGGAACCCCGGCCGTGTTCCTGCACGCCGCCGAAGCCGCGCATGGCGATCTGGGCCTGTACTCGCCGGGCGATCCTACCTTGATGGTTTCAAAAAGCGGCAACACCTTCGAGTTGTTGCAGCTCATTCCTTTTCTGCGCGAATTGCCGTCGCAGCGCATCGGCATCCTGGGCAATCCCTTGGCGCCGCTGGCGTCGGAAATGGACGTGGTCTTGGACGCTTCTGTCGAGCGCGAGGCAGATCCTGACAATCTGGCGCCCACCGCCAGCGCCACCGTGGCTCTGTCGTTGGGCCATGCCTTGGCTGTGGCGTTGATGCGCGCGCGCAACTTCGGCGTGGAAGATTTCGGGCGGGTTCATCCCGGTGGACATTTGGGCCGCAGCTTGCGGCTAACGGTTCGCGACGTGATGCACGGCCGCGATGAGATTGCTATCGCCCATTCTGATGACTCGCTCAAGCAGGTAGTGATCGCGATGACGCATTTTCCGCACGGCGCAGCCTGTGTGGTGGACGCCTCCGGGCGCCTGGTCGGGCTGGTGACCGATGGTGACGTGCGCCGCGCGCTGCAGGCACATGACGATATTCGCGGCCTTTGCGCGTCGGCGGTGATGACTTCGCGTCCCTCCACCATTGCACCGGACGCGCGCTTGCAGGATGCGCTGCGGTTGATGGAAGACCGGCCATCGCAAATTTCTGTGCTGCCGGTGCTCGATCCAGCCACGGGCGTGTGCCTGGGGCTGCTGCGGTTGCACGACATCTATCGCTCGGGGCTGCGGCGATAAGCTGCGTGCGCGGTAGGCTACGCGTTAGTACAATGGTCTCGTTAGCGGTTGTTGATTCGGTGCGATGCGCGGGGTTGGCCTAGCGGTTGGGCGTCAGCCTTCCAAGCTGATTTACACGGGTTCGATTCCCGTACCCCGCTCCAAACGTTTGCCACCCGCCGTAATGCTGGCGTAGCTCAGTTGGTAGAGCATCTGATTTGTAATCAGAGGGTCGGGGGTTCAAGCCCCTCCGCCAGCTCCATAACATTCTTTCCTGCGCTCATGCGCAAACCGGCCTACCCGGGATTACGGCAATCGCAAACGCCCTTCCCGCTGCCGACCAGTTGAACTGCTGAGCATTGGGCCGCCAGCCTGCCCAGTTCTACAGCACTCAAGCCGCTGTCCAAGAAATCCGTCTCGGTCAGAACGTCATCGCCCTGAATGTGAGTGGCCCATGCACGAACCCCTGAGGTTGGTTTCGGCGCTGTCGGGAGCGGGCAAGCTCCTCCGGTGGTTGCGGCAGAGACGATCTTGATGGCCCCGGTGACCAGGTCTACGCCAGTCAGCGGGTTGGAAAGCAGAGCATTATGCACGTTGAGCGAGAGCAGGCCGTCCGGAGTCACCAAGCAACTGCAGCACTCTGATAGCTCCTGGTTCGGGTCGAACACGTAAAAATCGGCGCATATGTTCCCGCCAGAAGTCCCAACGTTGGTCACGCGGACCGTCTCGCTATAGGAGGGCGAATAGTCATTTGCAAAGTAGCTCACTTTGAAGGTGTCCGGATCAATCGCTTGCGCGGACAGGATGGTGGCACAGCCTGCGAACGCGGCCACGAACGTTAGCGTCCTAAACATTATGTTCTCCTCGGAAGCATGTGTGCCAAAGAATGCTCCTTGGCTGTTATTGCCGGATGGCTAGACCGGCGTGGCCCAGTTTGCTCAAAAACTTTCAACCATCGCCCATCGGAATGAACGAATTCGGGTATCTAGTCATTAGTAAGCTAGATAGGTCCGTCCAGCAAGAGGCCGTTTCTGCTTTCTCGAAGAAACAACGTGCTTCTGTACCGCTCGTACTAGTCGTGGGCCAGGAGTGAGGGCGCTAACCCAAACGTGAAGTTCCCCGCCGCCCTTACCCCCGCGGCAAGGCGGCTCGACCGATCCGGATCCGAGTGGGGGAGGATTTGCGAACTCATTTCTGATAGCATCTGATGCACATCAAAGGACAGAGCCCCGCCGTGACGCGACAGGATGAATTGCGCCTCTCCGAATTTCGTGCGGATCTGCTGCGAACACTGGGTGAGATCTACTCCGAGCTTTGTGCGGTTCGGAGGGCGGTTCGGCCTGCCCGGTTGTTTGGTGAAACCCCTGTCGAGGAACTCATGGACCTCATCGCGTACGTGATCGCCGAATGTGGGGCGGACCAAGCGGCAGCGGTGGTGCAGCCTCGACTCGGTGATGATGAAGCGGAGACAGCGATCCCTGCAAGCCGCGATTTGTGACCACCCCGCTTGCGCTTCGCAGCCTAGGCCTTGAGGAGCGCCTGCACGTAATCGGGCTTCAACGGAAGACGCCGCGCGATCTTTCCCGTTGCGTCATGAAGTGCCGCCGCGATGGCGGGCGCAGCCAGGGCATTCGCTGCTTCCGATCCGCCCCCATAGGCGCCCACCTCGGGCCGGTGCAGCAGCACCACTTTGATCTCGGGAATATCCGCCATCTTCAGGATCGGATAAGTCCGCCAGTCGTGCGCCGTGATCGCGCCTTCATCGAACTTTGCCTCTTCCAGCAGTGCATGGCTGATACCCATCACGGCCCCGCCTTCCACCTGCCGCTTCAACTGCATCGGGTTGACGACGATGCCAGGGTCCACCGCGATGGTCGATTTCTCCACTTTGATGATTCCGGTGCCAGGGGTAACGGCGATCTCACAGACGCAGGCCCAATAGGTTCCCGAGCGGAACATCACCGAGACACCTCGCCCGCGCAAGGGCTGGTCGCCAGTTGATGCAGCATTGCGAACGGGCGACGAGCGCGTCTTCCATCCGGATGCTTCGCGAACCGCCTTCAGGACGCCAATGGCGCGCTCCTCGGTCGCATGATCGATGCGGAACTGGATGGCGTCCGCACCGGCCAGCGCTGCCGCTTCGCTGACGGCCAGTTCGCGCGGATAATTCTGTTGGAATTGCCCCGGCGTCCGCATGCTGTGATCGCGGAGCCCGATGGCGAGCGGCGATTCTTTCTGACCCACTTGGAATGTGCCATGACCGCGTTCCATCAGAACGGAGACGCCGTCATAGATCCATGGGTCGGAGATGTCATTCACTGTCGAGCCGATGAATACGCCCTTTTCGCTCGGAGCGGCCATGGTCGGCAAACCTGCCAGCACCGCGCCCACCGGCCGGTCATCCTGCATGGCAGGCATGTAGTGGTCAATCTGATACGCCATCATCTTGCCGTTCGCATCCAGCCCGATTTCGACGTCGGACAACGACGCCGGCGATTGCGTGGACCACTGGAAATCATCGGGCCGCATCCACTGCACGCGGACGGGCCGGCCCAGCGCTTTAGACAAAATAACCGCTTCGTCTTCCGCGCCTGCGTTCCCACCGTTGGATCGCCCATAGTGGCCCGGACCGGCAAACGTCCGCACCACAATCCGATCGATCGTGATCCCCAGCATCTGCGCGATCTCGCCGCGCAACGCCTGAGGATTCTGGTTATGCGTGTAGATGTGTACCGTGCCATCAGCCTGAACGTCGGCCGTGGCCATGGTTGGCCCGATAGGCGCGTGCTTCATGAACGAAAACTCGTAGGTGGCCGAGAGCTTCTTGGCGGCTCCCGCCATGGCCGGCGGCATTTCACCTCTACTCTTGTCGCTCTTGGTGACGCGCGTGGTTTTCCAGTCGGCTTGCCGCAGGTGCTGGAACAGGTTTGCATCGCCAGGCAAACCTTTCCAATCGGTCCACTTCGTGGCGCCGGCTACCTGTTCAGCGGCGCGAATCGCTTCCCACTCGGTGGGCGCAACCACTCCCACGAGATTGCCTTTTACGACCACCTGGGCGTTCGGAAAACGGTTCTTGTCCAGCTCACCAACCGAAACGAGCGTGGAACCGAGCGTCTTGGGATGCACCATCCGCGCGTGCAGCATGTTGGGCAGCCGTACGTCGGTGGCCCATTGCTCGCGAGCGCTGACTTTGGATGTGATCACGCTGTTCTTATGGGATTTGCCGATGATCGTGTATTCGCTCACCGGCTTCATGGGCGGTTCGCCCGTCACGGTTAATCCCATGGGACTGGTCAGGTCGCCCATCACGGGAATCGTGAGCTTCAACTGCTGGCCCCGCACCAGTTCACCGTACGGCATGCTCTTTCCGCCGCCAGAAACAACGCCGTCCTTGGCGGAAACCTGGTCCTTCGGAACGCCCAGCCGCTGGGAGGCGAGTTCCAGCAAGGCCTGATAGGTGTAAGCCGCCGCCTTGCGAACGTTGGGCGTGCCGCGGCCGAGAAAATCGAAGGCGCCGCTGCCGTCCGGGGTGCGATCGGTATCGCCCATCACCACGGTCGTGATGGCCTCGAACGGTGCGTTCAGCTCTTCGGCCACGATCTGCCGATAGGCCGTAAACGTTGTGCCCTGGCCGAAATCGCTCTTGCCGGTGCGAATCAGGATGGTGTTGTCCGGATGAATCTCAATCCACGAGCTGGGGAGCGCAGGGTCGAGCGTGTTCTTGGAGGTCGTGGTCTTGACGGTTTTCTTCGGGGTGGCTGCGCCTGCAATTCCAAAGCCGACCAACAATGCACCGCCCGTTTTCACGAGCTGACGGCGCGTCAGAGTTGCGCCAAAAACGTTGACTGGTTTTTCGGTAGGGATAGCCATCGCGTTAGCTCCTCTCCGCCATGATCTTGCCGGCGTGTCGTACCGCTTCGATGATGGCTGTGTAGCTGCCGCAGCGGCACAGATGCGCCGAGGGTCCGGAGGTAGTGAACGCGTCCTTGATCTCCGCGACGGTCGGCGTGGAGACGCGTTCCAGCAACTCAGTCGCCTTGATCATCATGCCGTTCTGGCAGAAGCCGCACAAAGGCGTCTGCTCCTCGATCCACGCTTGTTGAACGGGATGCAGCGTCTTCTCTGCATCTGCCTTGGACAGGCCCTTCTGCTGGGCCCATCGTGCGGGCAACCCTTCCAGCGTTGTGACCTCTTTGCCGGAGACGGCCGAGAGAGGCGTGACGCACGAGCGGACTTCCTTGCCATCCAGCAGGACCGAGCAGGATCCGCACTGCGCCAGTCCGCAGCCGAACTGCGGGCCGGATAGCTCAAGATCGTTTCGCAGGACATATAGAAGCGGCGTATCGGCCGGCGACTGGATCTCGCGCCGGGCTCCGTTGACGATGATCGTGACCATGAAAACTCCTTCCGGAATGCGCTGTTGACCTGGAAATTATGTTATCAGGAACCACAGCCATCCAAGCCACATATGCCAAACGTACTACAGTACGTACTAAGTTTTTTCCCTCACCTACAGCGGTAAACCTGATTTCCGTATAAGGCGGTTGACCCCAAGATCGATATGAATGAAACAAGAGGCACTGTTGACCTCAGGAGACTTCATGCGATACTTGCGGCCGGCTGCTGCAACGGCGCTCTTTCTGGCTTGTTGCGCGGCTTTGGGACAAGGGCAAAGCCTGTCCATCACAAATTACCAGTTGGTGAGTGAGGTACCTTCCGGATCGAATCTAGTCGACACCTATCAGGCCACCATTGTGAATACCGGGGCTGCGCTCACCGGGGTGCGGGCGAAAGTGACGAGCCTGGACCCCGCCACTATTCACGTTGTGGCCGGCGCAGGAACGCTGAACTTCCCTACCGTGCCCGCCAATGGCCAGGCCACGAGCACCAACACGGTCTCCTTTTCGATGAATCACAAAGTTGCCTTTGATCCCTCTTACTTGCAATGGACATTCCATACAGCGGACGGACCGGTGGCAAATGCCGGATTGAACGACACCGTAGCGGTGGGACACGTGGTGATTTTGAACGGCAGCGGCTCGACGAATCCCAGCGGTGTTGGCACCTTGACCTATAGCTGGGCATTTACTTCGCGGCCATCGGGAAGCACCGCCACTCTAGGAAACTCGTCCACCGCTTTCGCGTTTTTCACCGCCGACGTTGCGGGCCAATATACAATCCGACTGACCGTCAGCAACGGAGTGTCCAGCAGCAGCGCGAGCGTGACGATGAGCACCATCGAGACCGCGCCAGTGGCAAATGCAGGTCCCAATCAGACGGTAAAGGTAGGCTCTACTGTGGTTCTCAACGGAAGCGGCTCAACCAGCACGGACGGCCAGCCGCTCAGCTACGCTTGGATTCCACTGACGCTGCCGATCGGAAGCACTGCCACGTTGTCTGGAAGCAATACAGTTTCACCCACCTTTGTAGCTGACAAGCCGGGTGTGTACGAGATGCAGTTGATTGTCAATGACGGCCTGCCGAGCGCTCCGGCGACAGTCACCATTACAACGCAGCTGGGGGCGCCCGTTGCTAATGCCGGCGCTCATCAAGTTGTGAACGTCGGTGCGAACGTGCAGCTCAGCGGAGCGGGATCCACGGACCCGAATGGTTTGCCGCTAACGTATTCCTGGCAGCTGGTGACTATGCCGGCGGGAAGCACCGCGGCGTTGAACACGACTACTGCCGTGAACCCCACATTTACCGTAGATCGCGCCGGAACCTACGTAGCGCAGTTGATCGTCAACGACGGGGCCCTCAGCAGTGAGCCTGCCACCGTCACCATAACAACCGAGTCGCTGCTTGCGCCGGTAGCTAACGCCGGAGTGAACCGCACTGTCGTCGTGGGCACTGTAGTTACGCTGAGCGGCAGCGGGACCGATCCCCAAAACCGCGCTCTGACCTATCAGTGGTCCTTGATCAACAAACCTTCCGGCAGCACGGCAAGTTTATCGAGCCCGGTTATCGCCGATCCTGCGTTTACGGCCGATCGCGACGGTACATACGTCGCGCAGCTCATTGTGAACGACGGCGTGCTGAGCAGCGCACCGTCGACGGTGACCATCAGCACCACATGTACGCAGCCCACTGCCAACCCGGGCACGAATCAGAACGTAACGGTGGGACAGACGGTGACGCTGGATGGGAGTGGCTCGGGAGATGTTTGCAGCGATCCGCTGACCTACGCATGGTCGCTTACCACGCGTCCGGCGGGCAGCAGCGCCACCATCTCCAATCCCACAACTGCCGAACCCACTTTGGTGGCCGACGTCGCCGGCGTTTACGTCGCGCAACTGATCGTGAACAACGGCTTCACCAACAGCAATCCCGCCACGGTGATGGTCACTGCGTCCGCCGGATCGGTGCAGCCTACGGCGATGAGCTTCTCGCCGGGGAGCCTGATAGTCAACGGAACATCGACGCAGAATCTCACGCTGGTGCTTGCGGCTGCCGCGCCTGCGAGCGGCGTGGTGGTGAAACTCAGCTCCGGCACTCCGGGCGTCGCCTCGGTACCGGCGACAGTGACTATTGCGGCAGGCTCCACCAGCGCGCTGGTGCCTGTGACCGGCGTATCGCCCGGATCGGCCATCATCACAGCCAGCGCAGCAAATTACTCCAACGTGACGGCCTCGATCACCGTCAACTCCACCGAGGGAATTTCCGTAGCCTGGCATGCAGCGTGTTGGGAGAATGCGAGCGTCTTTGGCGACGGAGAACAAGGGAACTTGCAATCTATCGCCTTTTCGATAGTCACTCCTACTCCGGCTGTACTGGAAGGCACGCTGTTCTTTGCGTCCAATTGCGATCCCAGCCAAGGACAGGACAACCTGAATGACACCGGCGGCACGATTGGAAGCGGTGGCTGGATTTTCAGCTTTATCCACCATCCCAACGAAATACCTTCTTCGGCTCTGTACTGGATCGGTCCGATTACTGCGGACGGCAAGTGCCCGGCGGGCGCCCCGTGTTCGGGCTGCGTGAACTATACCAAGACGACTCCGAAATGCCAGTGATTGCCTGAGTCGGGCTGGTTATTGCCAGTTCTCTCTTTTGGGATTTTCTGCCACTCCTACGACTGCCGACATCTCGACCGGTTGAAACTCTGCCGCTGATTCCACTCGCCTTCGCCCAACGCGAAGTGATCACTTGGGTGTCACATGGATCAGGGCGCCGGGATTGGCGTCTTCCAGCATCCACAGCGAGCCATCGGGGCCTTCTTCGACATCGCGGATGCGATGCCCCACATCCCAGCGCTCGGCGCTTTTGGCGCCGCCATGGCCGTCAAAGACGATACGGTTGAGCGACCGGGTCCCCAGGCCGCTGACGAAGCCGTTGCCGTTCCATTGCGGGAAGGTCTGGGCGCCGCTGTAGAACATCAGATTTCCCGGCGCGATCACCGGCACCCAATAGAGCACCGGCTTCGCCAGATCGGGACGTGTGTCGGGCTTGGGAATCGGAACTCCGTCATAGTTGTTGCCGTAGGAAACCAGCGGCCAGCCATAATTCTTGCCCTTCTCAATGAGATTCAGCTCATCGCCGCCGCGCGGACCATGCTCCACTTCCCACAATTCGCCGCTGGGTGAAAATGCCATGCCATAGGGCGTGCGATGGCCAGTGGTCCAGGTTTCGGCCGGCGTGAGGTTCGGGCTGGTGAACGTATAGGTGCTCACCACCGGCGCGGTCTTAGCGGCTTCGGTGTTGCGGGGCGGATCGATCAGCGGAATCGTGGCAGTGCCGGTTTTTCCGTAGTTGGGATTATCGGGCGAGGGTTTGCCGTCCAGCGTCAGGTGCAGGATCTTGCCTTCGGGCTGGTTTGGATCCTGGGCGGGGGTGAAGCGCTGGCGGTCGCCGACTGTGAGGAATAGAGACTTACCGTCGGGAGCGAAGGCGATCTGCGCGCCTTCCTGGCCGCCCTTCCCCTTAGGCAACTGCCGCCACAGCACTTCCAGGTTTTCCAGCCTGGCCACAGGGCCGGTGGTGCCCGGTCCCCCAGGGCCGGCGGTGTTCAGCTTGGCACGGGCCAGCACCAATCCGCCGCCGTAGTCACCCGGTTCGGAATAGGTGAGATAGATACGCTGATCCGTGGCGTAAGCCGGCGAGAGAAAGACGCCAAACATTCCGCTCTGCCCCTGCCAATATACGGCAGGCGTATTGTTCACTTGGGTTTTCTGTCCATCCTGCGTCACCAGCCAAATGGGCCCGATCTTCTCGGTGACCAGCATGCGGCCATCGGGCAGGAAGGCCAGCCGCCAGGGCAGTTCAAAAGTGGCCACCGTGCTCATGGTGAAGGGCAGGGTGGCTTCGGGTTTCTGTTCGCCTATATTGACCTGGGCCCAGCCCGCGGCCGACACCAGGGTGAAAAGCAACCCCGCTTTCGCCAATTTCATCGTCATTTCTCCTTGCATCTCCAGCGCCCGACCTTAAGCGTTTCGGGCGTCGTTGTTAATCGTACTCTACCAGGGATCGTGCAAATAATCTGGCACTCTGTTCCCTCGGCCGGATTGGTGGCATCTCG
The DNA here is from genome assembly GCA_049518655.1 of Bryobacteraceae bacterium. Taxonomy (GTDB): domain Bacteria; phylum Acidobacteriota; class Terriglobia; order Bryobacterales; family Bryobacteraceae; genus Palsa-89. Next base: position 33,007 of record JBEKRO010000004.1, read on the forward strand.
TCAAGCAACGCCCAAATGAGTGCAATGAGTCTCGATGCTAGAATCGAGCAGCCACTCCGCATCTGCCTCGAATTCAACGATGTTCGTTTATTACCCATGACTTGGCGCGAGTATCACGAATCCACGGAGCACACAGCGTCGAATCTTTGAGGCGATCGCCGCACGTCCTCGATTGGGTGAACATGCCCGATCCGTTCCGTCACTATGAAGGCGTACCGGTGCTCGACCTGCCGGCCGATCCGCCCTGCCCGGAAACACCGGCGCTCGCCGTGCTTCAGGGGTGCTGTGGCTCAACACCGGCCCGGGATGGCCCGGCGTTTCTTTCGCAACTGCTTTTCTATTGCGCTTCGATTAGCGCGTCCAAGCTGGTTCCGTCCACCGGATACCGTTACGCTTTGCGCGTGAATCCCTCCTCCGGGAATCTGCACCCAACCGAGTTCTACTTCGTCACACACGGCCTTAAGGAGTGGCCCGATGGGCTGTATCATTACCGTCCCTCGTCGCACATGGCCGAACAGCGCGCACTGGGCGATTTTGAAATATTGTCTGGCGGCTCCGCGCCCATCACATTCGTCTTGACCAGCATCGCGTGGCGCGAGGCATGGAAATACCGTGACCGGGCCTATCGATACTGCTTGCACGACATAGGGCACGCCTGGCAGGCATTGGCGCTTGCCGCGCGAGCCATCGGATGCGAGGTTTTGGCAGCCGGTCAATTCCCCGACGACGATATCGCGCGTTTGTGCCGCTTTCACGACGATGAGTGGCCCATGCTGATTGTGGAGCTCCGGGGCGCATCTATTCCCTTGTGCGACCCCAACGCCGGTGAGATCGTTTGGTACGGCGGCCAAGCGAATCAGCTCTCGAACGAAACCATCGTCTACAAAGAGATCGACGACGTTCATGCAGCCACGAAACTCGCCGTCAACACAGCGGCAAGCATCGTTGAACCGGCCCCCACTGGCACTGGCAAGATTAAGCTGCCTCCACCAGCTTCCTCGACCCATCCATTTGGCGAAGTGGTCCGAATGCGGCGTTCGGCGCTCGATTTCCTGGGTGGAATGCAGTCGATGTCGTTGACGCAGCTCGCGGCCATTCTTGACGCGGCGAGCCGGCCGCTGATAGCCGATTTTGCTGCCGTGCGTTTCATCCAGCTTTATTTGTACGCGCATCGCGTCTCCGGGCTGGAACCTGGCCTATACCGACATTGGCCTGAGCGCACCGAGTTGGAAATCGTCAAAAGTGGCGACCAGCGCGTCGCGGCCGCAGGCCTCAGCCTGGGACAGGATCTGGCCGGTAACGCATGCGTGGCGTTCTCCATGATCGGCGATCTGGATCGCGCCGCCCGCGCTTATGGTGACCGCGGTTATCGTTACGTGCATTTTGAGGCCGGAGCCATAGGACAACGACTCTATTTGGCTGCGGAAGCGGTCGGGCTAGGGGCGACGGGTATCGGCGCCTTCTACGATGAAGAGGTGCATCGTTACCTCAACCTAACGCCCGAGCAAGGACGGGTGGTGTACCACTTCGCGATCGGTTATCCGGTTCCCGATTACCGCCTGGGTGCATAAACGCCGGTGCATAACGTGGTAGGCATCCTGGTAAATGGCGACAATCATTTCATCGTACGCGGTCCCTTACCGGACCGCGAAGTCGCCCTGGCGCTTGTGAGGCACTGGTCACTGATTCAGGTCGGCGCGGCAACGCCTCCCGGTCTTGATCGATGGCGCATCGTCTCCCGCGAGTTCCGAGAAAACTTGAAGTGGGCAGTGGTCGTTCCTGGAGACGGGACGATGTCTGCCGCGGTGAGAGCGTTGCTGCAAGAGCTGGCAGCGCGCGGGGTCATCATCCACGACGCCCAGCTCGAGCCTTGGTAGAAGCCCACGATACTGGCAGAATCAATAGTTGACCTGCTGCATGGCGTGGCGCGATTCATACCAGCACGGCGCCAGCCCGAGTTGCGGGAACAACGAGTGCACACACTGCTGCGCTTCTGGTGGATCGGCGATGTATTCCGTTTTGTGATCCTTCTGTGGCACTGCCAGCAATTTCTGCACCTCAACCGAGCCGAATTGCTCGCGTCCGTTCGGAATCCGGTAGCGGATCGAAATAGAGTCGGCCAGGTAAACCAACAGCAGCAACGCTCCGGCGATGAGCAGCAAGCGCGGCCAAGGCAGCTTCATCCATTCCCATTATGGATTGCTACTATCGACACCATGAAGATCAGCAATGGGACCGTATCCGGCGACGTGGAGTACACGCAACACGAAGACGGCACTTGGTCGTTCAAACTGACGTTTGACGATGATCCTGTCCCGATTGAGAGCGCGGGTGATTTTTCGACCAGGGATCTCGCGCAAGAGCAGGTGGAATACGAACTTCAGGCTGCCTCTTTGCGAAATGCAGAAGGCTGAGCAGTGATGGGTTAGTCTAACGGCACCGCGCCGGTGTACCGAAGAATGTAGAGCCCACCGGTGAAACGGTCATTCGCGTAGATCAGCCCGTGCTCATCCACGATGGCGTGGTTCATTTGGCTGGTGGGCGTCGGGTTCCTCGCAGGCGCGGCCGGAATATAGTAACCGATCTCTTCCAGATGCGGAGGCGCGTTCGGAACGCCCTTGGGCCCATCCACGATGTGGAAAATGCGCACGCCGCCATTAAACCAACTGGCCACCGTCGTGTTCTTGAGATTGGCGGAAGTGGAGCTGGGAAAGTTCGGGTGCAGGTTGTGCGCGCCAAACCGTCCGCCCCGCGTGCAAAGATCGCCATCATTAGAATGGAGCGGCGCAGTGCCGATGACCATTGGATTCGTTTCGGCGCGAATGTCGAGCAGCCACACCAGCTTCGGCGCGTCCTTGCAGTTATCCTGCGTGTCCTCGTCCGATGCAATGGCCATGCCGCGGCTGAAGATCGGTTGAAAGGTGTGCGTCCACGCCGGGTACGGCGGAGAGAACTGAGTATGACCGACCACCTTCGGCGTAAAGGTTTTCGCGCGGCCTGCCTTCACGTCGGCCAGTCCCGAAATATCCAGGATAAAAGCGCCTCCGTCGATATAGGCGACGTACGCGCGGTCCGGATGATCCGGCCACACTTCAGTTTGATGGGGCCGGTAGCCGTCGTCGAACTTCGGATGGCGCTTCGGCAGACAATCGGGAAGACAGGTGTCGCCTTTGCGCGTTCCCGGGTACCACCAGCGGCCCACTTCGCGCGGCTGCCGCGGATCGCGCAGGTCCAAAATCATGTAGAACTGATCGTCGTTCGGATTGGTGGGATCAAAGTCGGCCGCGCCCGTGGTCAAGTGCGCAAACTCGCCGTCGACAAACCATACGCAGTGGATGCCCCGCGAATTTGGTCCCGACGTATCGAAGAAGGAGAATTCGAGATCCTCCAGGCGCTTCGCGTTCTGAATGCGTGCGAAGTTGGATACGTCCAACACCCAGAGGCCCGCCGTCTTTTGGCCTTTCTTCAGCGCTTGATTGGCGATCACCAGCACATTGCCGGAGAGCCCGAGCGAGTTGCAGCGCGTGATGCCCGGCGCAGGCGATGGGAGCTGGTTGATTAAAACGGGATTTTCGGGATGGGTAACATCCACGATGCTGACGCAGGTCTTTTGCCCTTCATGAGCGAGATAAAGGACGCGGCGGCCGTCGGGCCATTGCTGGATAACAAGTCCTTCGCCTCCGTCGCCATTGCCATTGAGATCGTTGTGGCCGACCAGGACCATGTTGTTCGCTTCCGCTGTGGGCTGGGCGCTCAAAGGCAGGAGCACGAATCCGGCAAGCGCAAGAACGAAGAGAAAGGGTTTCAAGGCAGCCTCCCCAATGGTCCACTATACTCTGAGGGATGTCTCTGGTTTCCAGAAGATTGGTTTCTTTTCTAGCCGGCGTACTGCTCTTTGCCGGCGCTGCAGCCGCCGAAGAAATCAAAGTCATGACTTCCGGCGCATTCACCGCAGCCTATCTTCGTCTCACTCCGGAGTTCGAACGTACCCATCATATTAAGGTTGCGACGGCATTCGGCGCATCGATGGGAAACGCACCGGATTCTATTCCAAGCCGGCTCGATCGCGGCGAGCCCGTGGATGTTGTGATCCTGGCCGCTCCCGCGCTGGATGAGCTGATCGAGAAAGGCAAGGTTGTGCGAGGTAGCCGCGTCGACCTGGTGCGATCCAGCATCGGCATGGCAGTGCGAAAAGGAGTGGCGAAGCCGGACATCAGTTCGATGGATGCGCTGAAACAAACCTTGCTGCAGGCGAAATCAATCGCATATTCGGCCTCCGCCAGTGGCGTGTATCTTTCACATGATCTGTTTCAGCATCTCGGAATCGCGGATCAAATCAAAGATAAGTGCAAAAGGATTGCAAATGAGCCGGTGGGCGCGGTAGTCGCGCGCGGAGAAGCCGAGATCGGTTTCCAGCAGATCAGCGAGCTGCTTCCCGTATCTGGCATCGATTACGTTGGGCCGTTGCCGCCGGGAGCTCAGAAAATCACGGTGTTTTCCGCTGGCGTAGCAGCAGCCGCAAAGAATCCGGACGCGGCCCGAGCGCTCATCAAGTTCTTTGTATCTCCGGCGAACGCTCGCGCCATTGCCGACACAGGTCTGGAGCCGGTCAAATCCCAGTAACACCAGCAGCTTGACGCGCCGATGGAATCGCACTAGCCTCAATAGCTAGGCGTAGACGCCCGGCGCTAGTACACAATCATGACCAACCTCAAACCTGTAGATGTCGTTATCATCGGCGGCGGCTGGACCGGCCTTGCCATGGCGAAGGAGCTCGTCAGCCGCACCTCGCTGAACGTGCTGGCGCTGGAACGCGGCGCACCGCGAGGTCTTGCCGACTACGCCATGGACATGGACGAGCTCGACTACAACATCCGGCTTCGCATGATGCAAAACATCGCCGAAGAGACCGTCACGCACCGGCATTCGCCGCGCGATTCGGCTGTCCCCGTCCGGCAGTACGGCTCGTTCCATCCGGGAACCGGGGTGGGCGGCGCGGGCGAGCATTGGACCGGCATGTGCTTCCGCTTTCTTCCTGATGTTTTCACCCTGCGAAGCCATCTGACCGAGAAGCACGGGGCCGCGCGGCTGCCCGCCGATTTGGCGGTGCGGGACTGGGGCGTGACGTACGATGAACTGGAGCCGCACTATTGGAACGCCGAGCGGATGATGGGCGTCAGCGGCAAGGCCGGCAATCTGCGCGGCAAGCTGATCGATGGCGGAAACATTTTCGAGTCGCCGCGTATGCACGAGTACCCCACGCCGCCGTTGAAGCATTCCTATGCGTCGCACCTGTTCGAGGAAGCCACGCGCAAGCTGGGCTATCATCCTTATCCCACTCCCGCCGCCAACCTCAGCGAAAACTACACCAATCCCGACGGCGTCTCCCGGGTCGCCTGCGCCTATTGCGGCTACTGCTCCCGCTTCGGCTGCATGATTGGAGCAAAGGCGCAGCCCACCAACACCCTGATGCCGGTGCTTCACAAACATAAGAGCTTCCAACTGCGAACCGGAAGCTGGGTGCGCCGCATCGTGCATGAGAACGGGCGCGCTACGGGGGTCCAGTTCACCGACGCGAATGGCGAAGAATTTTTTCAGCCCGCGGAAACCGTGATTCTCGCTTCCTTCACGTTGAACAACAACCGGCTTTTGTATCTTTCCAAGATTGGCACGCCTTACGATCCTGCAACGGGAAAGGGAACACTCGGCCGCCACCTGACCCATCAGGTAGAGGGAGGAATCCGCATCTTCTTCGACAAGCCGATGAACTTATTCATGGGCGCGGGATCGCTCGGAAGCCGCATTTCCGACTTTGACGGGGACAACGGCCTCACTGGCCCGGATGGGCTGCTGCGGTATGGAATGCTGAGTTTGAACGGCAACGGCGATTTGCCGATCGGTGCGTTTGGCGCCATCCCGCCGGAAGCGTCGAAATCCAATTGGGGGGCGGAATGGAAGGCCGCTTCGCTCCAATGGCACGACCGTGTGGCGCAACTCAACATGTACGGCGAGCACATGTCGTATCGCCAAAACTATATCGATCTGGATCCCACATACACCGATAAGTTCGGCGATTCCTTGCTGCGCTTTACCCTGGATTGGACGGAACACGAACACAAGCAGCGCGATTTTGCCTACGATCTTGCGGCGAAGATCGCACCGGCCATGGGCGCGAAGATAGATTCCAGGCGGCCGTCGCGAGCCCGATACAACGTCATCAACTATCAGAGCACGCATATTCAGGGGGGCGTCACGATGGGCACATCACCCGAAACGAGCGTGGTGAATCGTTATCTACAGCACTGGGACGTGCCGAATCTGTGGGTGATTGGCGCATCGTCGTTTCCTCAAACTGCGTCAGGCAACCCAACGCTCACCGTGCTGGCCGTGACTTACTGGGCGGCGGATGCCATGATCGACAAATATCTGAAGCATCCGGGGAGGTTGGCATGAGACGGCGCGAGTTTCTCACCATTCCAGCCAGTGCGCTGGGCGGCACGCTGTTGTACACATTGGCGCGCGAACCATTCCGCTTGCAAGCGCAGGACGGGAACGTGAAGGTCCCTCTGCGTTTCTTCAACGCCCGGGAGGCGCGCGTCATCGCCGCAGCCTGCGAGCGAATTTTTCCGAGTGACGCCACGGGGCCAGGTGCGAAGGAAGCCGGAGTGGTGATTTATATCGATCGGCAACTGGCCGGTCCTTACGGCGCCGACAAATATCGCTACACCAAGGGACCATTTGTCGAATCTGTTCCAGAACACGGCTATCAGGCCAAAGAAAATCCCGGCGAGACGTATCGAGCGGGCATCGCGAAGCTGGGCGCGAACTTTGACGAACTTCCCGTAGCGGAGCAGATCCAGAAACTGCAGTCGATGGAGAAGACGCATTTCTTCCAATTGCTGCGGACGCACACCATCGAGGGCATGTTTTCAGACCCCATGCATGGCGGGAACGTGGGGCTGATCGGATGGCAACTGGTGGGCTATCCTGGACCGCGCATGAGCTACCGCGAGGATGTCGACCAGCATTTCGGCACGGAGTGGCGGCCCAAACCCGCGAGCCTGGAACAAATCATGCGGCGTCCCGGCAAGCCTTGGGAGGACGAGAAAACGTAGCGGCAGCGTACACTGGTTTCATGAGCGCAGTCGTGCCGCCGGATATCTCGCCAGACCCGTTGGGTGATCGGGCTCCTGTTTTGAATCGTTCCACCGAGAAACTATTCCGGTCGTTCCAACTCAAAGGGCTGAAACTCGCGAATCGAATCGTGATGGCGCCGATGACGCGCTCCCATTCGCCCGAAGGCGTGCCGGGTGCGGAGGTGGCGGCGTACTATCGGCGGCGAGCGGAGGGCGAAGTGGGGCTCATCATCACGGAAGGCACTTTCGTCGATCATCCGGCGGCAGGGTTCGATCCGAAGGTCCCACACTTTTATGGCGAGCTGGCGCTGGCAGGCTGGCGTCGCGTCGCCGAAGAGGTACACCAAGCGGGCGGTCTCATCTTTCCGCAGCTTTGGCACGTCGGCATGGTGGTTTCACCGGGTCTGCAACCGCGCGAGGGGATCCGGCCGATTGGTCCTTCGGGTTTTTCAAAACCAGGCGAGCGAACCGGCGAACCGATGACGCAGGCCGACATCGACGCGGTGATCGAAGCTTTTGCAAAGGGAGCGAGCGACGCGAAAGATTTGGGCTTCGACGGCGTGGAGTTGCATGGCGCGCATGGATATTTGATCGACCAGTTTTTCTGGGATGCGACGAACCAGCGCAGCGACAAATACGGCGGCGATCTGGTGTCGCGCACGCGCTTCGCGGCGGAGATCGTCGGCGAAGTGAGGCGTCGTGTGGGTGCTGAGTTCCCCGTGGTTCTTCGATGGTCGCAATGGAAATTGCAAGATTTCGAAGCGAAGCTGGCCCGCAACCCGGAGGAATTGGAACGATTTCTTCGGCCGTTGGTAGATGCAGGCGTGGATGCGTTTCATTGCTCGACGCGACGGTTTTGGGAGCCGGAGTTTGCGGGCAGCGATCTGAATCTCGCCGGATGGACCAAGAAGCTGACGGGCAAGCCGGTTATTACGGTGGGATCGGTCACGTTGAACGAAGATCTGATGACGTCGTTCGGCACCACCAACACCGCGGGTGTGACGGGCATCGACAATTTACTGGAGCGCTTGGGCCGAGACGAATTCGATCTGGTTGCGATAGGGCGTTCGTTAATCGTGAATCCGACCTGGCCCGGGATCGTGCGGCGGGGCGCATTGAGTGAACTGCGGCCGTTCAATCGTTCGGTGCTGGTGGAGCTGGTTTGATATGGCCACAATACCTGTACCGTTTATCACGCCGGACGCGCTGCTCGCGCACTGGCAGGGCCATCGCCGATTGACGAGGCGCGTTATCTATGCGTTTCCGGACGACAAACTCTTCAGCTTTTCGGTGGGCGGCATGCGCCCGTTCGGAGTGCTTGCGCTGGAAATGATTACCATGGCGACGCCGATGCTACGAGGGGCCGTTTCAGGCGAGTGGGCCACACCGGGAAATCGCGATCCGCGGCCGAAACAGGAAATATTGCGACTCTGGGACGAAAGTACGCAACAGATCGACACGTTGTGGGCGCAGATTCCCGCGCCGCGGTTTCACGAGACGCTGACCGCCTTCGGCCAGTATACGGGCGTGCTGCACGACCTGATCCTCTACGTAATCGACAACGAGATCCATCATCGCGGGCAGGGATATGTTTACTTGCGTGCGCTGGGCATTGAGCCACCGCCGTTTTACGATCGCAGTTGACGCCCAAGCGCTCGCAATCGTGTTTTGACAGAATATATTTGGAGGTTTCGACATGAAGGTGAAGTCCGTGGTTGTGGGTGCCGCTTTTGGGTTCTTGCTGGCGGCGCTGCCCGTCCTGGCGCACCATTCGTTTGCAGCCGAGTTCGACGTGAGCAAGCCGCTGACGCTCAAGGGCAAGTTCGTAAGAATGGACTGGGTGAATCCGCACTCTCAAATTCTTATTGATGTCACGGACGCCGACGGCAAAGTGACAACGTGGTCGTGCGAAGCGTTGCCGCCCAATAGCTTGTATCGGCAGGGCTGGCGCAAGGATTCGCTGAAACCTGGCCAAGAGATCGAGATTGAAGGTTTTCAGGCCAAGGATGGAACCTCCAGTATGTGGACGCGGTCGGTGAAGACGGCCGATGGACGCCGCATGTTTGCGGGTAATGCGGACGCGCTACCCCCCAGCGCTCCAGCGCCGCCCAAAGACGACGGCAAATAGCAAGGTTCGTCCCAGCGACAGGAGCGTTGATGAGCATTTCGTTCGTAGATTCGATGGTGGCTGGAGCCGCGTTGCTAGCGCTGTCCTGGGGAGCAGCGCAGCCGGTGCAAGCCCAAAACTCCATGGCGCGAGCGGCGTATAAGGTTCCGCGCACTCCCGACGGGCTGCCGGATCTGCAAGGCATTTGGCAGGTCCGCGATACCACCGCCGCGTTTGACGTGCAGGATCATGCGGGCGCGCTGGGGATTCCGCCCGGGAGAAGCATTGTGGTGCAACCGGCGGATGGCAACATTCCCTACAAGCCGGAAGCGCTGGCCAAGCGGCGAGAGAATTTCAAGAATCGGGACATGGCCGATACCTTGAATAAGTGCTATATGCCGGGTGTTCCGCGCATTACGTACATGGATTATCCTTTTCAGATCTTCGAAACTCCAAAATACACGCTGATCGCCTACGAATATATTCACAACTATCGTACGATTTTCACCAACGGCACCCAGCACCTGGAGGGTCTGGATTGGTGGAATGGCGACTCGCGGGGCCATTGGGACGGTGATTCACTGGTGGTGGATGTAAGCGACTTCAACGACCAGACCTGGTTTGACGCTTCCGGCGATTATCACAGCGATAAGCTGCACGTGGTGGAACGCTATACACGCACCGGGCCCGAAACACTGCAATATGAAGCCACCATCGAAGATCCGGAAGTGTTTACGCAGCCCTGGAAAATCAGCATTCTGCTGTATCGGCACACGGAGCCGAATTTCCGCGTTTTGGAATATGAGTGCCAGGCTTATGCCGATGAAGCTAAGGGTGGTAGCAAATGAGGCTCAACCGTTTTGCTAGTTTCGTGTTCGCCCTGGTGCTGTCTGCAGTAGCGACCGCGCCGTCGTTCGCTCAGCCTCCTGCGCCGCCGCAAGGTGCTGGACCGGGCGGACCCGGCGGACCACCTGCCGCTGGCAATGGTGGGGTTCCGGCCTTCTTCGGTGGACCGCCGCACAAGCCGGGCGGACCGGTACAGCATCTTGCCGACGGTCATCCCGACATGCAAGGTTTTTGGAACGCGGCGAATAATGGCGGCGCGGTGTTCGAGTTGCAGAATCATCCCACCGGTCGTCGGCCTTTCTTCGGTCCCGGCAAAGGCGCGATCGTGGATCCCGCCGACGGATTCATTCCGTATCAGCCGGCGGCCAAGGCCAAGGCCCAGGACTTATTTGAGCACGACCTGGCTGAAGAGCCGGAATTGCACTGCTACGAGTCAGGCGTGCCGAAACAGATGTACGTGCAGTTTGGATTTCAGATTTTCCAGCCGGCGAATTATGTGGTTCTGACCTGGGAGTTTATGCACGCCTATCGCATCATTCCCACCGATGGACGGCCGCATATCCCCGCTAACATCAAATTGTTCCAAGGTGATTCGGTGGGGCACTGGGAGGGCGACACCCTGGTGGTGGATACGACAAACCTGAACGATCGCACGTGGTACGACACCGTAGGCAATTTCCATAGCGATGCCGAGCACGTTGTGGAGCGCTTCACTCCCGTGGACACCAACACTATTAAGTACGAAGCGACCGTGGAAGATCCGAAAGTCCTGACCAAGCCGTTCAAGATGGAGATGGAGCTGGATAAGTCGAGCGATTCCAAGTACGAGCAGATGGAGTTTGGCTGCATCGAAGGCAATCAGGACGTGAAGCATTACACCAAAGACAAAGGCGGCGCCGCCGACGTCAAGGTGAAATAAGGATGGCAGCCGCAGCGGCTTGGCCGTGGCCGGATTCGTTGGACGCAGTGATCGCCGCGCCACAATATCACCGGCTGGTGCTCGAAAACGATCGCGTACGCGTGCTGGACACGCGAATTCCTCCGGGCGACATTGTGCCGGTACATACGCATCGCTGGCCAGCGATTTACTACACGATTGCAGCCGGCGATTTCGTCCGCCGCGACGGTGAAGGCAAGGTCCTGTTCGACAGCCGCAGCGTGCCGGGGATGCTGACAGCGTCGGCGGGAACTTGGATCGAGTGTCTTCCGCCGCACTCGGTGGAAAACGTATCGGCATCCGAGATACATCTGATCAGCGTGGAGCTTAAGAATTCCTGATGAAACGTTTCCTAGCCGCGGCGGCGTTCCTTGCCCTGCCGCTCACAGGCATCGCTCAAACGGACGCGAAGACCGATCTGCAAGGGATCTGGCAGGCCAAGGGCGCAGCGTACCTGGACCTGGAGAAGTTCGTCGTAGAGCCGGCCGGTGGGAAAATTCCTTATCGGGCGGACGCGCTGGCGAAGCGGAAAGAGAACTTCGAGAAGCGCGAGACTGCCGATACCGTCAAGAAATGCTTCTTGCCCGGCGTGCCGCGCATCAACCTGCTCCCCATGCCTTTTCAGATTTTTCAATCAGGCAAATTTGTCGCTATTGTCTATCAGTACGCGCACGCGTATCGCACCATTTCCCTGGATGTCAGCCAGCACCTGGACGGAATCGATTTTTGGATGGGCGATTCACGAGGCCACTGGGAGGGCTCCACGCTGGTGGTGGACGTGGCGGATTTCAACGATCAAACCTGGCTGGACGCGGCGGGCGACTATCACAGCGACGCGCTGCACGTGGTGGAACGCTATACGCGCACGGGACCGCGAACGATTACTTATGAGGCCACCATCGACGATCCGAAAGTATTCACACACGCGTGGACCATTCACGTGCCGCTGGAATTGAACACCGAGAAGAATGCGCGCCTGATGGAATACGAGTGCGATGGGGCAGGGAAGGGCACGCAATGAGGTTTGTACTGCTATCCGCGCTGGCGGCTGCAATGTTCTGCCGCTGCGCATCAGGCCAGAATCTTTTCGGTACCGGACAGCGGGGCCCCACCAAGCCCGGCCCTGTGCTGCGCATGCCGGATGGCAAACCGAATCTCGAGGGTTACTGGGTCACGCAGGCCAATGGTGCGCCGTATGGAGTGGAGGAGCACCCGGCCGTTTTTGGCTCATTCGGCGGGCCGAGCATCGTGATCGATCCGCCCGATGGAAAGATCCCCTATCAAAGCTGGGCTCGCGCGAAGCAACAAGACCTGGAGCTTCACCACATGTACGATGAGCCCGAGGCGCATTGTTCGCAATCGGGCGTGCCGCACGAGATATGGACGCAATTCGGATTTCAGATCCTGCAGCCGCGCGGATACGTGGTGATGTTGTGGGAGTTCATGCATGGGAATCGGATCATCGCGATGGATGGGCGTCCGCACCTTGCCGCGAACATCAAGCTGACACAGGGCGATGCGGTGGGGCACTGGGACGGCGATACGCTGGTGATCGACACTACGAATCTCAGCGACAAGACATGGTTCGATTCTAAAGGTGATTTTCATAGCGACGCCGAGCACGTGGTGGAGCGATTCACGCCGGTCGATTCGGACACGATCAACTATCAGGCGACGATTGAAGATCCGAAAGTCTACACCCGGAAGTGGACGGTCGGGTTGCAGATCTGGCGTAATCCCGATCCGCATCATGAACAGATGGAGTTCGCCTGTCGCGAAGGAAACACCGATCTGGAGCACTACACGGACAAGGGCAAGTAGACGTTACTGCTTGTCGATTCCCCTTAACGACGCTAAATAGCTGACCACGTCGGCGACCTCTTGCGGCGAAAGCTTGTCTTTATAGGAGGGCATCGCCGACTTGTCGAGCACCGTGGATTCTCGCAACTCCGACCTTGAGAATGAGCGGAGATTCTCGCTTGAATCCAGAAGCTGGATGGTGAAGGTATCGATGTTGAGCAAGCGTCCGGTAACCGTAGTTCCGTCTTTGGTTACCACGCGGACCGAACGATTCTGCGGGGCGGCTTCGGTGTTCGGGTCGATGAGCGAATGCTCCAGCTCCACGGTGCGGCGATTCGCGCCGATGACCGTTAGGTTGGGTCCCAGCCGCGAGCCCTCGCTATTTACGCGATGGCAGGCCAGGCATCCGCCTTTGTGATCGAACAGTTCCTTGCCGCGCGCAGAATCGCCCACCAAGCCCGAGCGATGCGAAGGGTTGTCAGCGAAAGAGCGCAAGTAGGCGACGATGGTGGCTCCTTGGAAATCGTTGATCGATTCATTGGGCGGCATGGCCGTGCCGGGGATGCCTTTCTCAATAATCGTGACCAGTTCGTTTTCGGTGTCATTGGGCGCATGACGGAACTTTCCCTTGCTGAGATCGGCGTTGGGGAGCGCGTTGCCATCGGGGCCGTGACAGTTAACGCAATGGACGCGGTAAAGACGCCCGCCGTCTTCGATGTCGGCGGCGGTATAGCTGTGTTGCGCGAAGAGCGCGCCGGATGCCAAAAGAAACAAGAATGGGAACCGCATCATCGGGGACATCATATTACAACCGGCGAGGTCCGGTCATAAACGAACGTGGACAGTGATGGGAAAATGGTCGGATCCAGGCACGTGAAGGACCTGGCCGTTTTCGCACTCGATGGACCCGCGCACGAAGACCCAGTCCAGCGCGCCGACAATGACATGCGTCCGGATGCGCCGGTCGCCCAGTGCGTTGCGGAAGCCGACCTCGCGCAGCCGGGGGATCAGGCGCGAGTGAAAGCTCAAGGTATTGAAATCGCCGGCTACAATGACCGGAGTCTCCGCCGGATAGCGCTGCGCGTCATCGAGCACCTCATTCAATTGCTCCAGGCGCAACTGTTCCGTGCCTTTGCTCTCCAGGTGGAGATCGTAAACCACCAGCGGCTTGCCGCCGTTATCGAGCTCGGCGACCAGCGCGACGCGGCCGCCTTCGCGCCTTTGGAGCAGAGGCACACTGGAGATGAGGAAGCGACGCGGCTTCCAGAATCCCGATTGATGTTGGAAGCGGATCAGGCGCGAGGACCGTACCCCGAGTGTGGTGAGCAGCGCTTGGCCGTGATATGCCGGGTCTTCCGCCGTGCCTTGCCCCAGTTCCTGAAACTCAGGCGCGAATACGTAGTTCATGCCGAAGGCTTCCGCTAGCTCTTTGGTGACATCCTCGGCGTGAGTGCGCCGAGCTCCCAGATCCACCTCTTGAAAAATACACAGATCGGGTTCGTTATGGCGGATCTGATCCTTAATGTCGTCCAGATGCTTGCCGCGATCGATGTTCCAGTTCAAAATGGCGGCGCGTGCGTGGAAGCCCGTGGAATGAGCATAGGTTCCCGACAAAAGCGTTTGGAGAGTTTCGGAGGGGGTGGCTGGAACGGGCGGACCAGCCAAAGCGGCGGAAAGTGCAAGGAATGGGCCGCCCCTGAGAAGCATGGTCCTTACTGCTGCAAATGTCACTCTGTTTAGTTTATACTGAAGGCGATCGCAGCCGGTTTCAAAACAACATCCAGAACACCAAACCGTTTGTAAGGATTTGCATGACCATTGTTATTACCCTGATTCACATTCTTGTTTCCTTGTTCTTGATCGTTGTTGTGTTGCTGCAGAGCGGCAAGGCAGCGGATCTGGCGGGCGCCTTCGGGGGCATGGGCTCGCAGACGGCATTCGGGCCCCGCGGATCGGGAACGCTGCTTTCGAGAGCTACCACGGCGGCGGCCGCGGTGTTCATGATTACATCGCTCACGCTGGCGATTCTGGCGACGCGTGGAGCTGCCTCCTCGGGCAGCGTTTTGGAACGTCAGAAAGCTCCCGCGAAGTCGGCTCCGGCGAAGACCACTGCACCTCCGGCTCCGGTGGCGCCGCTGAGCAGCACTCCGGTGACGATTCCCCCCGTCCAGGTGCCGGCGCAGCCCAACAAGAAGTAAACTAGGTTCAGCTTTTCACGAATGCGGTCGTGGCGGAATTGGCAGACGCACTAGCTTGAGGTGCTAGCGGGAGCAATCTCGTGGAGGTTCAAGTCCTCTCGACCGCACCAAATACAGACGACGTGAGGCCATGCTGGAAGCAACCATGGCTTTTCTTCGTTCACTCAGCTCCAGGCATTCGGCCAGGGCCCGCCGTCGCCTATCGCACGCCCCGACCCGTTTCCTCGCGGAGGTATTTCACGGTGTGCACGTATCTTCGCGCCAGCTCTTCAATCCAATCTGCCTCGCGAATGGTGATGGCGCGTGGTGGGATCAGATCCGCGCCAATACCGACCGCAGTGGCTCCGGCCGCCAGGTATTGTCCCGCGGTTTGCTGGTTGACGCCTCCGGATGCGATGAATGAAACCTTCGGGAACGGAGCCTTCAAGGCGCGAAGGTAATCCACGCCACCCACTTGGGAGCAGGGAAAGATTTTGACGAAATCGGCGCCGGCCTTCACCGCTGTTATGATTTCGCTGGGCGTTAGAACGCCGGGTATTACGACAATGCCGGCCTTGACGGCGAACTCGACGACTTCCAGATCCAGCCCCGGACTAGTAATGAAATTCGCTCCAGCGGCCAAGCAGGCGCGCGCCGTTTCCACGTTCAACACCGTGCCTGCGCCCACCACCATGTGGGGATGCTCTTTCACCAGCTTTACAATCAGCTCCGCGGCCTTGGGAACGGTCATGGTCAGTTCCACGATGGGTAAGCCGCCCCGCGAGACTGCCTCGGCGGCGAACAGAGCGTCCTCAGCGTTCGAGGCGCGGACCGCCGGCACAATGGCGAGTTCCTGAATCCGCGCGCGAACCTCTTCCTTTGTCATCGATCCGATTTGTCCCAATATCATAGCGACACCAATGGCCGAATCAGCACGTCAACACCGTGCCTCAGTGAGCTTCTCCCAAATTAGTCTCCGGGGCTGGAAGCACGTCACCTTCGCGCGCCACCCAGGCGTATAGGGTGGGAAGGAGGAAGACGCTAAGCAGCAATCCCGAAATCAGGCCGCCGACGATCACGATGGCAAATGGCCGTTGAGAATCCGATCCAATGGCATGCGATAAGGCAGCGGGCAGCAATCCCAGGGTGGCTACCAGGCTGGTTACCATAATGGGCCGAAGCCGAAGCACCGCGCCCTCCACCGCGGATTCTTCAATGGAATGCCCGCGCGCGCGTCTCTGGTTGATGTATTCCAGCATGATCACGCCGGTTTGCACCGAGACGCCGAACAGGGCCAGGAACCCGATTCCCGAAGACACGCTGAAATGCGTATGGGTCAACAGTAGGGCCGCCATCCCGCCCAGGGGCGTCATCATAACGTTGACGATGATGAGGGAGGCCCACTTCATGGATTTGAACATCGTGTACAGGATGACGAAAATAATCAGCACCGTGAGCGGCACGATAATGGCCAGGCGGGCGGCGGCACGCTTCTCGCTTTCGTACTCGCCTTCCCACTTGATTTTGTAACCACGCGGCAACTGGACTTGTTTTCCAACTTTGCCGATAGCTTCCTCCACCGTGCTTCCAAGATCGCGTCCTCGCACGCTGTACTTCACCGCGACATAGCGCTGGTTGCCCTCACGATAGATCTCCGAGCCGCCGTCCCTCATTTGTATCTTGCTAAGCTGTGCCAGCGAGACGCGTTCGCCCGACGGCGAGAGCAAGCGAATGTTGGTGATGGCCTCACGCGTGTCCCGGTAAGGCTGCAGATAGCGCGCCACCAGATCGTAGCGCTGCTCACCCTGCAAGACTTGCGTTAGTGCATTGCCTCCCACCGCAGTCTGGACGGCGTCCTGGATATCGGCCACGTTGATTTGAAACCGCGCCGCTTGCTGACGATCCACTTCGACGTTCAAGTTGGGCTGGCCCAGCAAACGGAAAACCCCCAAATCCTCAATGCCGGTAACGGTGCGCATCACCTTTACCGTCTCGTCCGCTTTGTCCTCCAGCGTTCTCAGATCATCGCCATAAATCTTGGTTGCAAGCTGTCCCTTGACGCCGCTTACAGCCTCTTCCATGTTGTCGGCGATGGGCTGCGAGAAATTCCAAATCGCTCCCGGGATTTTCTCCACTTCCCGGTTCATGGCGGCGATGAGTTCTTCTTTGTCCTGGTGAAATACCGGACGCCACTGTTCTTTCGGCTTCAGGTCCACGCAGAATTCTGTGTTGAAGAAACCAGTGGTGTCGGTGCCATCGTCGGGGCGGCCTACCTGGCTGGTGACGATGGTGGCTTCCGGAAACGACGCCAGCGCCAGGCGCGCGAGATTTGCGACACGAACTCCCTCGGTCTGTCCCGTGCTAGGTGCGAACGTGCCGCGCACCCACAATGCGCCTTCGTCCAGGTGCGGAAGGAACTCGGACCCGATGATGCCGCTGGTGGCGAGGTAGACCATTGCTCCCAGCGCCAGAACTCCAACGGAAACAGGGACCAAACGCTCGCGAATGGACCAGCGCACGGCCGCGCGATAGCGCACCGTCAGGAATCGCATTACCGGGTTCTCCCACTCCTTGGCCCCGCGCCGGAACAAGAAAGCCGCCAAAACTGGCGATACGATGATCGAAAACAGTAGCGCGCCCAGCAGCGCAAACGCCACCGTCCAAGCCATCGGTTTGAAGAGCCGCCCCTCCACGCGCTGCAGCGTGAAGATTGGGATATAAGCCGTGATGATGATGGTGATGGCGTAAAATACCGGCCGCTGCACTTCGTGTGCTGCTATGCGAATCCGGTCGGCGACAGACACGTGCTCGCCATCGCTGGTGGGGTGCGTGTGCAGGTGCCGCACAATGTTTTCGATCATCACTACCGCGCCGTCCACCACCATTCCGAAATCGAGCGCGCCCAATGACAACAGATTGGCCGGAATATGCCGGAGGCTGAGGCAGATGGACGCGAACAGCAGCGAAAACGGGATGGTGACAGCCACGATGAGCGCGGCGCGCGTGTTGCCGAGGAACAGAAATAGAATGATGACCACCAGGATGATGCCCTCGGTCAGGTTATGCAGCACCGTGTGAGTGGTGAACTCCACCAGTTCGCTGCGATCGATGAACGGGACCACCTTCACTCCGGCGGGAAGAATGACGTTATTGAGTTCGTCCACCTTGGCGTGAATTCCCTTGAGTACGTCATCGGAATCCGCGCCTTTGCGCAGCAGAACGATCCCTGAAACCACGTCATCGTTGTTAATGATCTTTCCGTTGTCGCGGCGAATGGCACGCCCAAATTGGCCCAGACGTATCTTGGGGCCCTGTGCCACGGTGGCAATGTCACTGATGTGCAGCGGCGTCCCGCTTTGCGTTTTGATAACCGTGTCGGCGATGTCGCGCACTGTGTTCACCATGCCAACTTCACGCACATTCACCTGCTGCAAGCCGGCTTCGATGAAGCTGCCGCCTGCGTTGGCATTGTTGTTCGTCAGTTGCTGTTCCACCTGTCCGATGCTCAGTCCGTAGGAGATGAGCTTCTCCGGATCGATGCGCACTTGATACTCACGGGTGGGACCGCCGAAGCTGGCGACGTCCACCACGTTGGGGACCGATTTGAAGTTCTTTTCGATCACCCAATCCTCGAGTGACTTCAACTCCATGACGTCATATTTCGGATTGGTGCTGCGCAGCGTGTAGAAATAGATCTGCCCCACGGGACTCCAGTCGGTCCCCATCTGCGGATTGACTCCGGGCGGCAATGTGACCTGGGCCAGCCGCTCCAGCACCCGTTCCCGGTTCCAGGCGTTCTCGGATCCGTCTTCAAACACCAGCTTCAAATCGGAAAGCCCGAACAGTGAGAACGAGCGCAGATTCACGACGTCGGGAATCCCGTTCATGGCTATTTCGAGCGGAATGGTCACCTGCTGCTCGATTTGCTCGGCCGATATGCCGGGCCACTGCGTGATGATCTCGACGTAGTTGTTCGCCACATCCGGATACGCTTCCACCGGCAAGTTATGGAACGAAATCGCCCCCCAGGCCAGCAGCAAAATAGCGATGGCCAGAACGACGAACCGATTATTGAGTGAAAAATCTACGACCTTGCGAATCATTGTGTCCGGCTTGTTATTGCTCCACCGTGGCTTGCAGAACCAGGGCGTTCGAGATCACCTGCTGTCCCGGTTGAATTCCGGAGGCGATTTCCTGCAGGCCGCCGGGAAGCATGTTTCCTCCCACGACCTCGATTCTGCGAAATTGATTGTTCCCAACCGGGGAGTAAACCCAGTCACGATCGTGGAGGTGCAGAATGGCAGTGGCCGGAACCGTGGCGTGCATTTCCTTCTGCATCCCGTGGAAGGTGGCGGTGACGAACATCCCGAAGCGCAGCAAGCCCGGATTATCCACTTCCAGCCGCACCTTGGCGGTGCGAATGTTGGGATCCATGGTAGGGGCGATGTTTTGAATGCGCCCCTTCAGAATCACGTTCGGATAAGCGTTCAGATGAATGTCGGCGTATTCGTCAACGTGTATGAACGACATATCGTTTTCGTAGACGTCGCAGATGATCCATACTTTCGACAGATCGGAAATGGTGAAAAGATTCGGGGAGTTGTCGAGGGTCTTCACGCCCGCGGAGGCGGTCACCTGCTGATCGGTAATCACGCCGGACACCGGCGCATGGATCTCAATGACGGAGCTGGGATGTTCCATATCGGCACCCAAGACGCGGAGATGTTCCACCGCGGTCTCGGTGGTCACCTTGGCTTTCACCTCGGCGTCCTCGGCCACTTCTTCGTCTTTCTTGGCAATCGCGCCTTTCTCCAGCAGGATTTTGGCGCGGTCCAATTGCGCCTTGGCCAGCTCTTCATCCGCCACGGCTTGCCGGTAATCCGAGAAGGCTTGCGCGATATCCTGACTCTGGATCTTGAGCAGCAACTGGCCTTTCGTCACCGCGTCGCCCAGCCGCGCGTCGATCTCGACAATACGACCGGAAGCGAGCGAGATCACTGGGATGTTGCGCGAAACGTCGGCGTTCACCGAGCCCGTGGTCTTGAGCTCCGGCGCAGTGTCGTGCTCACCCGCCGTCACCACCGGGAACTGCTGCACGTGTTCCACTTTGAAGACGTTGCTGTCTGTTTCGTCTTCTACCTGCATGGCCGGGGGCGCCTCCGCCTTGGCATTGGCCTGCACCTTCGCCCCGCAGCCTGTGAGTACAAAGCTCACGCCCAGTACGATAGTCGAGCTCAAGCACGCGGCGATAAGAAAAACGCGTTTGGGATTCATCGAATGACCTCCTGTCCCACTGACAGATTTAACTGCGCAGCCGCAGTCAAGTAAGAACCCACCAGATTCAAGTAATTGAGCTGCGTGCTGCGATAGTCTTGTTGCGCCTGCAAAAAATCCAACAGTGACGCTCCGCCTCTGGTGTAAGCGAACGATACTGTGTCACGAACCTCGGTGGCGTCCTTCAAGTAAGCTTCCTTGTAAGGGCGCAGTAAAGTAAGATTGCTTTCGATGGTGGCGTAAGCGGAATCGACATCGCTGAATACTTGGGCTGTCGCGGCATCGCGTAGCCGTTCATTGCGAGCGATGTCCTGCTCGGTTCGCAGCTTCTCGCCTTGATTCCGGTCGAAGATTCGCAGCGGAATCGTAACATTGACTCCGAAGTAAACAGGAATTGGCGGATTGCGCGCAAAATCGGCGCCGAAAGTCGGATCCGTAGAGCCGTTGGCCACGGCCAGCTTGTGATCCGTCTGTGCCTTGCCAACCGACTGCATGGCGGCTTTCAGGTCGGGCCGGGTCTGCAGCGCTAGATTGCGGAATTCTTGAAGCGGTTGAACATCGGTGGTGAAGTCGAAGGTTCCCGTGACGTCGAACTCCTCCACCGGAGTGCGATCGTTGAGCAGCATCAGCAACTGGATCTTAGAAGTGCGTAGATTCACCAGTGCCGTCTGCACGTCCGTCTCGAACTGCACGCGTTGCAACTCCAGCCGCTGGTAATCCACTCGTGCGATATCGCCCGCCTTCAGCCGCTCATTGCTTACATCCAGCAGCCGATTGTAAAAGGCCAGACTCTCGCGGGTGAGGTCCAGGATCGCCTTTTCCTGCAGCGTCTGCACAAATGCGGCGCGCAGGTTGAAAAGCAAGTTGCGTTCCTGATCGGCATACTGCGAAACGGTTATAGCCGTTCCTTCCTGTGCGCTTTGCTGCCTCAGTTCGCGTTTGTGCTGCCGCTCATGCAGGTAACTGATGGAGGCCGACGGAAGCGCATAGGCAAACGGGCTGTAAACATTTGGGCCGCCGCTGGGCGGAGGCTGCGTCGAAAAGAAGTTCATCTGATCGAATGTGCCAGTCAGGTCCGGATTCGGCCGTAAGTAAGCCGTGATCTCCTGAGCGTGGGACTCATCGATGCCGATTTGCGCCGCCCGCAAAGTCGGATTGTTTTGCTGAAACCGATCGCGAACCTCCTGCCAAGTGAAACTGTGCGGCTGCGACCATGCGTTAGCCGCCAAGCCGGCCAGCAAAATGGACCAAGTACACCAACGCCCTGTCATTGTGTGAAGGTTCAACATGTTCAGTTGTGTTCCTGCCCGCCTAGCCGCCCATTGCAGAAACACGCTTCGCAGGCCAGCGGCATACGGAGGATCTGCCCAATAATGCAAACGTGGAGTACGCGGGATCCGGCACCGCTGATCTCATCCACAGGATGGGATCAGGCGATCGGTCATCTGCTATCGTTGCAGGTTTGGTACTCGTTAGTTAGAGTAGGCCAAAAGATATAAAGAAGTCATAAAGACGTGGTGTGGAAATCCTTTAGATTCAACAAGGGGAAGTTATCTTTTGGCTAACCTTATGGATCTTCCAGCTAGCGGAAGTTATCGGCCGCGCGTGCGCACTTGCACCCGTGAGTTGGTTAGCTCTTTCACGTCGAGTTCCCCGTCCTTGTTGACGTCCATCCTCTCGAATTCTGCCTCCATGAAGGCCATGAATTCCTGCCTGGAGACTTTGCCGCTCTTGTCCGTGTCCATGAGGACCAACAGCTTCTTGGCCTCGCGTTCTCCAGCGGCGACCTTCTTATCGTTTGGACTCGGAGTTGGTTTTTGGCTAGATTCCTGAGCCGGCATGGTTGTGCCAATCATCGCGCCCACGCCAAGAATCCCTGCAGCGACTAGGACCGTCGATAGAACTGTGCTTCTGGCAGCCCGAACACTTCTTAGCCTTGTCATTTCGAAGAGTCTCCTGAACTGATACTACTTCGCCGAAGGCTGGTTAGTAAAACCAGATCACGTCGGCGGCGAACATGAACTGGCTATGCCGGGTGGCGCCGTCGTAAGCAAGGTTGTCGAAGTTATGCTCCCATCGGAGCTCGGGGCGGAAAACTAGCGTGCTTCCGATCCAATGGTTCCAGGAGATGCCATCCTCGATGTACCGGCCCTTGATCCCGGTGCGCTGCCCTCGCAGGTCGTCGAAGAATTCGTCGCGAAGGCTAATGAAATCGTGTGATTTCAACTGCCGGTTGGTGTAATTCAGAATGGTCCACTCCGGCGCGTAGCAGGTAAGTTGGGCGGCCGTCTTGCACCAGGCGCCATCGGCATTTGTTATCAGAAGAGACGCCGCAGCGGGGTTAAAGATGTTCGGCGTATGGCTTTCATATTGATACCAACTTTCGAAATCGGCATGCCACTTGTCGTTGATCTTGTGGTACCAGGTAGCGTAGTAAGCCGCCAGATTGTTATACCCATAGTTCCCAGAGTTCAAGGAGTTTGCGCACAAGTAGATATCATCCTGGCCGTCCCGGAACGTGAACTGGCCGCATAAGTTGCCGGTCCACTGGGCGCTCGGTTTCCAGGCTGTTGTATCGCATCCGGGCGATATCCCAGCCTGAAATGTGAAGAAGTTGCTGAATTTGATGCTCGCGTTGGCGCCAGTCTGCGTGTAGCAATCGTAAGTGTAGGTGAGCGAATGGGTGTAAGTGTAGTTGTTGGGCGCTAACTGGGCCTCGATATCGGGAAGCGAAATGTAACGGCCCACCCGAAGAATCATCCCCTCGGCCACGTGAGGGAAGTAGAAATCAAGATAAAACATCACTGGATCGGCGCCATACTGGTTGCCGAGCGTACCGTCCGGCTTGGCGTGCAATAACTGCTGGCTGAAGTAGCCGTCGGCTGTGGTGAAGCGGTAATCGAGGCCATAGAGTGCGGTGAACCGGAACCCCCAATCGAAGTGGTCAGTCTGTACGGTGTCCGGAACGCGCTCGATGTACATCGTCAGTTGGTCGAGTTGGATCGAATTAGGTATTTGGTTGTATGCCGCCGGTGCGTTCGCGTATTTTCCGCCCACGCCTTCGGTGCTGGTGCTCAAGTTCATTCCCGCCTCGGCCCAGCCATAGATCTGAATATTTGCCTTCTTCAGCCACTGCCCATGCTTACTTCCGTAGAGCGCCGTGGTTAGTGGATAGGAAGTTGCGTTCGGGTATCCAATCCACACAGTCCCGCCGATCGGCCACACGCTAAATGGATAGGGGGGATTGCTCTCAGGCATTGGATAGCCTCGATATTTCGGTGTTTCGCTTGAAGCGGAGGGATGCCAGTCGTCATAATATGCCTGGGCGAAGCGCGCCCAGAAACCCTTTTGCGTAGCCGCGGTCGCCGCGTTTGCAGCGCCTGAGTCCGCTCCTGAACCGGCCGCCGCTAGATCGGTTTGTTGAGGATCGTCGACCGTGTTTGCGGTGTCGCCCACGTTTGCCGAATCCGCCTTGTCACTCGTGCTGGTTGTATTGGCGCTAACCGGCGGATCCTCCCCTCTCACGCTCCGGGGCAAACCGCAGAGCATCGCGCTTGCCACAAGAACGGCAAACGCGATCCCATTCACATTACTTTTCATGTCACCTCTTCCCTCTTCAGTGGGCGTCTGTTCGGGAGTATGCGGCTGCCTCTGTGAAAAAGGCATAAAGGCTACATGAGGACGAGGGCCTTGACGGGGGTGATCGAACATCTCGACGCGCAGAGCGAAGAAGTCGATCGCGCTTCCACTCAATCACTTACACGCAGTGAAGGAAGCCTACCTATGGATTAAGAAGTCATAAAGACGATTTATTCGATGAATGCGATAAGGACTTTGGATTGGTCCAGCGTTGCCTCAATAGAACCAGATGATGTCACCGGCAACCAAAACCTGGTTCTTCTTCGTGCCCGTGTCGAACGCCGGATAGTCATAAGCCCGCATGAAGCTCATCTCAGGTCGAAGAAGAATTGTGCTTCCAATCCAGTGACCCCAGCCGATCAAGTGTTCGGAGTAGCGGGTTTTATAACCAGTTCGCTGACCTTTTATGTCGTCGAAGTATTCGTTGCGAACGGAGAGGTAGTCCTTCTTGCTTAACTGTCGCTCCACGTAATTCACGATCGCCCACTCTGGCGCAAAACAACTTTGCTCGCCGGGATTACACCACGCGCCGTTGGAGCCTTGCTCCGCCGGTATAGAGCCGAATACACTCGGCACATCGCGCATGTACTGATACCAGGACTCGGTATCCGTGTGCCACTTGTCATTGATCTTGTGATACCAAGTGAGATAATAGGCCGCCAGATTGTTATAGGCGTACTTGGAGTCATTAATGGAGTTGGCGCAGCCGTAAATCTCGTCCGCCCCGGTGCGCCAGGCGTAGCTCAAGCAAACGTTTCCGGTGAGCTTGGCATCCGAGGTCCATGGCGCGGCGTCGCATCCGGCTGACAACCCGCCCTGCAGCATCCAGTGATCGCCGAACTTGAAAGTGGCATTCACACCATCCTGCGTGTAGCAATCGTAGGTGTAGGTGAGGGAGTGCGTGTAAGTGTAGTTATTGGGCGCTAACTGCGCTTCGATATCCGGGAGTGAGATGTAGCGTCCAATTCGTATATTCAATCCGTCGGCGACATGCGGGAAGTACAGGTCGATATAAGCCATCACCGGATCGTACCCGTACTTGTTGTTCTCGCCGATCAGTTGATTGCTGAAGATCCCCTTGGAAGTAGTGAAACGGTAATCCATCCCATAAATGTTGGTGAAGCGGAACCCCCAATCGAAATGGTCGGTCTGTATCGTGTCAGGCACCTTCTCGACGTAGAGCGTCAACTGATCCAGCTGAATGGAGTCGGGAACCTGAGCGTAAGCCGCCGGCGCGTTCGCGAACTTGCCGTGATCCGAGCTGCTCACGTTGAAGCCGGTATTTGCCCATCCGTAAATCTGAATGTTGCTGGCTTTCCAGGCGTCTCCGTTCGGACCGGTATAGAGCGCCTGCATCAGAGGCGGGGGTGTTTGGTTGGGTTGACCGATCACCGGGGAGCCACCGTAGGGCCAAACCGTGAATGGATAGGGCGGATCGGATTCGGGGGCGGGATAACCTCGAAACCCAGGATCGGGACCACCCGGTGTTCGATTGTGCCAATCATCCACGTAGGCTTTCGCAAGCCGATTCCAGAATCCCTGCGGTACAGCATTCGTTTTTGCCGTGGAAGTGGCGGCGTTTTCAACCAGTGGCATCTCCACTTTCGCTACTTCGCCCGGTTCCAGATTCACCAGCGATGCGTTGGGACTTACGAAGTTCTCCTTCTTGGCGGTAAGCTGATATTTTCCAGGCTTGAGATGTTCCACCGAGAAGGACCCGTCCCCACTGCAAGTTACCGTCCGATCTAACTTTTCATCGACGCTATGAATAGTTACGGTGGCGTTCGCTAGCGGTTCTCCTGTGGGATTCCGAGTGACACCCTGAATATCTCCGGGCGTGTCGGGGTCGGAGGCGCCGGCGGAGACGCAAAGGCTGAGAGCTGCTGTTACCGTGGCAAGCCAATAGTACGGCTTTTGCATCAGGATGGCGTCCTCCCGGGAACTGGTTCTAGAGTTCGAGCTTGCCCTGGAACTGCATCTCCTCAACGTTGAAGGTCTGCGATACCTGAAGCCGGCCGATCAGCGCGGTGAATTCGACCGCGCCGTCTTTTTTGCTGATTTCCGCCGAATACGGAAAAAGGTAGACCACCACCGCGCTGTGTTCCAGCTCGAACGCTTCAACGCGGATCGGTTTGACATCTTTCTTGCCGTCGCGTCTCAAGAACGCGGACTCTTTGAAATCTCGGGCGAGAGTCAAGGGGTCTCCCTTGGCATCGGTGAATGGAACGCCATAGACGGCGACGCTGTATCCGTCATCCGACAAAGTGGGAGGCTGGGCTTCACCGGTCTTTAACTCCGCGACACGGACGGGCAGAGCGCTCTCCCAGCGAACCAGTAATCGAATGAGCTGCGCCTTGGAGAGAGGTGTAGGAGCTGCGGTGAATACGCTTGTCGGCAAGATTGGCCGGACTCGTTTGTCGTCGATGCCGTCAAAGCCAACACCGGTAGGCTGACCCATGTTGCCGCCCGCTCTGCGCTCATCTTCGGTCTGGCGCCGGGCGATGCCCGCAACGGTGGTCTTCGCCCAGGGAGACCTTTCGAGGACCAGCCGGGCTTCGTCTTCGGTCCAACTGGAGGCCAGTTTGTTCATCCAGCTCGCTCTGGGCGACGCGGAGGCCGTCGTCTGGGCTTGCGTATTCCACGCAATGGGAATAAACGCCGTGAAGACCGTCAATACAATGGCTTGATTCTTTTTGGAAATACTTTTGTAACTGCTCATCTTCTCCTCACAAAAGCCGAAGGTTCTAGAGGTCAAGTTTTCCCTGAAACCGCATTTCCTGCGGGTAGAAGTATTGCGCCACGAAGATAGGCCCGAACTGTGCGGAGAATTCGACGCGCTTCTCTTCCGCGGCGATCGCTCTGGTGCGTGGAAACAGATAAAGTACGGTGGCCAGTCCGTCACCCGACGACATGATGTCCACCTTCGCCGCCGTCAGATCCTTCATCCCCTCGCGCTTCAAGACACCAAGCTTCTTTAAGTCCGCGGACTGGCCAGCTTCGTCGAGCCGGCCAGCGTCAATCGGTACACCGTAGACAGCGATTGCATAGTACTCGCCGTCCCAGCCGGGAGCATTGGGATCCTCTAATTTCGATTCTGCCGTGCGCACCGGAGACGCGCTTTCCCATCGGAGTACCAGATAACTTGGCTTTTTAGCTGTGGAATTGGTATGGTGGCTGCTTCCGCCGACCAGGCTGGCCAGTTGGAGGCTTTCCAGCCCTACACTTTTCCCTCCGCCCATCTTTCCTCCCGCGCGCAGTTGGTCTTTGCTTGGTTGAAAAAGCAGGGTTGCAGTAGCTCGCTTCACCCAAGGGGAATTGCGAAGCACCTGCTTGGCGTCGTTTTCATCCCACTGGGCCATTGGTTTGTTTTGCCAAGACGGGGCTCCCGCTATCAACAACACGGTGGAAGAGAGGAACAGGTAAAACGTTTTTGTTCGATACATGGTTAGTAAGTTCTCCACAACTAGATGCGGCAAGGTGCTCTCATGAACACCTTGCCGGCACTACGTGCTTAGAGTTTCACCATCAAAGAGAGAATCCACCGGCGCTCTTGTTTGACAAGATCGGGGGAAAACCCGGGAACGAACGATCCCGGAGGGCCCTCATTCACATAGAGTCCAGGACCCCCAGGGGCAGCCTGGTTAGGCGTTATGCCGCCAGGCCCGACAAAGTAGGGAACGTTGGAGCCGCGTTGAGTAAATTCAACGTGCCAAGTTACCCACTGGCTGGGGAAAAAGTCGGCGCCGATCTGGAAATCATAGGCCTTGAAAGGATCGCCGGGATTCTCGGTGAAGTAGGGCGTTCCGCTGGTTGCCGACGCACCGTTGATCGGGGGAAGAAGAACCAGGTAGCGTCCGGGATTGTTCATGACGCCGCCGCCGACTTCGAAGGCGAATCTATCTTTATCGAACCACCAACGGTTGTAGCCCATGATGCCCATAAAGTTCTGTGCTGGCGTTTGCGAGTTACCGCCTTTGCAGACCACTCCGCCTCCGCTTTCGCACCCGATGTCCTCGGTGAGCGTGAAGGCCGCCCGATGCATGAACTTGTTGGGATTCTCGTAGTATTTGTACTCCTGGCTATCGTCAATGTGATAACGCGAACGGTACGGGTTGCCGAGCGTATCGCGGCCCAGGGCGTAGGTGTTGAACACGAAGTCGAGATCGCCGGTTGGCCGCCACAAGATCTGTCCGCCAAACCCGTGCCTGCCGTTGTACTTGGCATAAGTCTGCCAGCCGTTGATGAACCAAGGTTCGATTTTCAGCTTATTGGTCGGAAACCATTGCGCACGGAAACCGGTAAAGAACCATGGCGTGTTCGACGACACGTAGGACGGCTGGTACATCCAGTTATCGAAGCTGTAATAGCTAAACAGGCCGATGAAGGAGAGGAAGTCGCCCACCTGGAGGTTGAGGCCGTGCTGCACGTTGATGTGGTAGCCGGCATACATTTCCGATAGGTAACGGTAAGCATCGGCGAGATCCCATTGGCCCTGGCTATAGCTAGCATCGTTGCGCGGCACGGCCGTGGAAACGGAACCGAACTGCGTCAAGATGCGGCCCTGCATATTGCCGGCGTGAAAGTCGCCGCCCACGTTCAGAGCCTGGATATTGAACTCACCCGTGCGCTCGCCTTCGGTGGTTCCATCCAAGGTGTGGTCGATGGGGTGGTTATAGTCGTACATGTAGTTGGTGTCGACTCTGAACTCACCCGAAAAATACTTTCCGTCCAGAACCTCGTCGTGGTTGCGCGAATTAGAGAGCATCCAGGTGAAATCGGCGAATGCGAACGGCGTCTCTAAGTCAACCGCGGGCGCTGCCGGAGCAGCCGGAGCCGGAGCTTCGGGCTGGGAGGAACTTTGGTCGGCGGACGACGGCAGTCCAGCTACTGGATTGGGGTCCGCAACCGTGGCCACCGCTTGTGATGGGTCGGTTGTTCCCGGCGTCAGCACGGTCCGGGTTGCGCCTGCGGCGGGAACCACCGGTGATGCAGCCCCGGCGTCGCCTTTTGCAGCCTTTAGCTCGGCTTCTAGCTTCTCGATGCGCCTTTTCATGGCGCTAAGCTCGTCGAGAACCGTGACGTTGGGCTGTTGCGCCGCGATGGTTGTGGGCGAACTAGGCGCCGTGGTAGTGGTGTCGGGCGGGGCTTCCGCGCTAGCGATAATCTGCGGCGATGAAGCGTTCTGCGCAATCAAAAATTGGCCGGTCAATAACCCCGCCACGCCCGCCGTAAAGACAGCTCGTCTTAGCATGCGCACACGTATCATGCGAATCTGCATGTCTCCATGCTCCTTTGTTTTTAAGAATTGAAGCGAGTTACGAAACCGTCGAAAGACGGATGGTGGACACGAGACGTGAGTGCCAACCCGCCTAGCCTGACATGGGCGGCGTGCAATTGAGATCCAGTGTGCGGCTCGAATTACTAACTGAAAACGCTCTGGCCCCGCATCACAAGAATCTGTAATGAATCACTTGTTGGACTAGTATGCGATCAGGTACATAAAAAAGTCATAAAGGTCATGAAATTTCCGTTAGGAAGTTGTGAAGATTCGAGCGGGGCGATGGACTTGTCTAACGCATGCGTTGTCAACCCCATAGACCCCGGAAC
Organism: Bryobacteraceae bacterium; assembly: GCA_049518655.1. Lineage (GTDB taxonomy): Bacteria > Acidobacteriota > Terriglobia > Bryobacterales > Bryobacteraceae > Palsa-89. The sequence goes on from JBEKRO010000004.1 coordinate 62,530, forward strand.
GACCTGCGTCTGATCCAAATAACTTATGATCGATAGAAACACTTACTATCGGGAAGGCTAGGGGCGAAGTTGGAATCGTGACTGAACCGGCTGATGCCCGGCCTTATTGGACAAACTTCCCGGGGTTCAGTGAGGGCATGGCTGGAGGAATGTCTTGGACGTATCCCATCTCAATCGCTCGACGCTTCCAGGTGGACAGGATCTGCTGAATCCGCTGGCGAAGAACGCCATACCGCTGCGCTATTCTGCTGCAACTCCATCCGAAAAGGAAATACAATTGCACGGCTTTCCGCTGTAGATCAGGGCGGTCGTGCTTCGGAAAGATCGGCACCTGCGAAGGGAAACTGACGAGATTCTGACGCACCTTCCGGCGAAGTTCGTTCAGAGAAACTTCTTCAATCTTTTCTATGTTCTCCGGTCGCTGACGGATACGATAGACGGGCTGCGCTGGCGGCAGCACCGGGAGTGGCCTCTGGTGAAGCGTATTCGGAAAAGCGCGAGCAGCCATGGTATCGGCTTAGTTTGAGCGGAAAGTTGTGAAAAAGGCATAAAGACGAACGGCAGCACCCAAGGTGATGAGACTGAACGTAGCTTTCGGCTTAGTCGCCCGGTAACTGGGCGGATGGTGCGCCGGAGTCCGCTGGATTGTTGAAGCGATATCCGACCCAAGGCTCGGTCAGCAGATAGAAGGGCTGGGCTGGGTCATCTTCGATCTTTTTGCGTAGCATGCGGACGTAGGACCGCAAGTACTCCAGTTCCCCTCCATATTCCGGTCCCCAGACCGCGCCTAAGAGCTTCGCATGGGTCATGGGAGCACCTTGATTTTTCATGAGAAATGCCAGGAGGTCGAATTCCTTCGGCGAGAGATGAATTTCTTCGGCCCGTTTCCACAGCTTGCGCCGGCGGAAGTCCACTCGTAAGTCGCCCGCTTCCACGAAGCTAGGCTCACCTAAGCTGTGCCTGCGGGTACGGCGGAGAACCGCGCCGATGCGCGCCACAAGCTCGCGAAATCGAAATGGCTTTGTAACATAGTCGTCGGCGCCGGCTTCGAGTGCGCGCACTTTGTCTTCTTCGGCATCCCGCACGGTTACCATGACGATGCCCGTGTGGGGCGCCAGGGAACGGATTTTCCTGCAAGCGTCCAGCCCGTTCAGGCCGGGCATGTTGATGTCTAAAAGGACTAAGTCGAAGGACCGTCGTTGGAGCATCCCCACTGCGTCGGTACCTGTTCCAACTTCTTCAACCGTATAGCCGCCAGCAGACAGCGAAGCGCGAATTACTTTACGCAGCGATGGCTCGTCATCCACTACGAGAATGCTAAAACTAACCGCGGATATCATCAAACTCGCTTTCGGCAATCGGTAAGGTCAACCGAAACGCCACGCTTTCTTCGCTCGAGGGCTCAGAATCCAATTCCAGGTTTCCGCCATGGGCAATTGCGATTTTACGCGCGACGAAGAGACCCAACCCTGTTCCCGCCGTCATGCGCCGGGCGTCCACTCCGCGATAAAAACGATCGAATATGTGGTCTCTCTCACTGGACAAAATCGGAGTGCCAGTGCTCAATACTTTTAGCGCGATGCGGCCATCTTGCTTGGAGATAATCAGGTCTACAGAGGACCCGGCCAGAGAGTATTTACACGCATTATCCACCAGTTGGCTGATGGCCAGCCGAAGCAAGTCCGGGTCCGCAAGAACCTCCGTGGAATGACAACGCTCCAGGACTTTGATGCGGCGGTCACTGGACAGTCTGGAATACTGATTTACTGCGTCGGCTACCACGGATCCGAAGTGGGTGAGTTCCATCCATGGTCTGATTTCTTCCTGCTCCAGCCGGGCGGTCCGAATCAGACGCGTTGTTAGACGCCCCAGCCGCGCCGCCTCCACCTCCACCGTTTCGGCCATTTCCAAATGTTCGGGCCCGAGCGAGGCCGCTTCCCGGAGAGCCCCGGCCGCAGCCAGGATGGTAGACAGAGGAGTTTTGAACTCATGGGCTAGTGCATCCAGGATGACCGAGCGATAGGCTTCCGTTTGGGCCGCCGCAGCGGCTTGGTTCGCATTCCGGACGGCATGAGTCCTTTGCAGAAGCGCCGTGGCCAGCGCTGTCAAAGGACCGGCCGTGAGCGTAGCATCTTCTAACCCTTCAAAACCGACTGCGCCGGTGGTGCGGCCAGCCACACGGATGCATCGCACGAAAATTCCATTCCGCCGATCGTCGTCATTCTGCCCCCGGATGAAGGCATCCCGCGTCCTCTCTTGAAGATCGAACTCCGAATTTCCCGCAGCATGCAGTTCGCTGGTCTCGGCGTCGAATAAGCACGCGGCTCTGACTCCGAATGCGCCGCGAAACGGCTCCAGGAAGGCACCGGACGCCTCGCGCGGGTCACCGGCCAGCAAGTGTTGCGCCACTTCATAGAGCAGCTCTGTCTTTTGCTGCTGGGCGTAAGATAGCTCAGCTTTATCTCTCACTTTGGAGACCAGCCGCGTAATCACCAGCGCGGTGACCAGGAAGCAGACCATCGCCAGCATGTTGACGGGGCGCCCCACTCGAAAGGACAGAATCGGACTGGTGAAGAAATAATCAAGGCACCCCAGCGCCACCAGAGAGACGGCGCAACATGCCGGGAAGTCCCCTGTCAGAGACATGAGGACAATTAACAATAGGTAGCACAAGCTGGCAGCCGCGAAATTAAAGTGCAAGGAGAACCCGGCCCAGGTAATGAGTGCCACGCCAAAGCTGCCAAACGCACACCATTGAGCCGTTCGCCACCAGGGCCGTCCAGCCCGGCGATGGAGTTTTTCCGCTCTATTCGGACGCGCTAAGAAAGCCTCTGCGATCCCTATTTCGGAACGGACCCGTCGCCCGGACGCTGCTGCCGGCCTGGCATTTTGCGTGCTCACTGGCAAGGCAGACAAGCCCTTCCGACACGAATCCCAGCTATCCGATAGAGGGGAATCGGGTGTCTGAACTTAACTCGTGCAACTGGAAAAGCGATGCAGAGTGACGGGGCTGCAGCACATCCGAGGTTGCCCTGAACGTATGGCGTGAAACACGTCGCACCTTTCAGAGACATCACTTGGCGCTACTCTCCTTAGCATGGATACAACTGGCAGTATGGTCGAAGAGTCATAAAAAAAGCATGAAGATGTTACTAGCGAAACAACCCTCTCCGTCCTATAGCCCGCAAACTGGAAGCCATGAGCAGCCACCGTTCGGTCTCAAAAGCGTTGGGATTGGGCTGTGATAAAGTTGAAAACAGGAGTGTTACGCTGTTCCAGGCAAGTTCCGGCGTAGCTTCATACCGTGTTATATAGAGACGACTCCGGACCCATCGGTATGTCGCGAGTTCTTCGCAACTTTTTATGGATCTGCGCTTGTTTCGCAGGGGTAGCGGCGTCCACCTGGATTGCCTTCCACTTTCGGCTGAACTTAGCCACGACTGGGTTCCTGTACCTCATCCTTGTTATTGCGACCGCGATGCGGGGTGGATTTTGGTTTGCTACCGTCACTTCCGTGGTTTCGGCGCTCTGCCTCAATTACTTTTTCGCACCTCCTTTATTTAGCTTTTCAGTAAGTGACCAGGGGAACTGGGTCGCGCTCGGTGCGTTTGAAGTTACTGCCTTAGTAATCAGTCGTTTGTCCAACACAGCCAACGACCGGACTGCGGAAGCCATCCGGGAGAGGCGCGATGCGGAGAGACTTTATGAGGTATCCCTTCGGATCTTCCTCTTGAATCGCGATCAAGACCCGGGGGGGATTCTGGCTTCTGTCATTCGCGAAACGTTCGACCTCGAAGCAGTTGCGTTGTTTGACGCAGTTTCAGGCAACACCTACTCGGCCGGAGAAGGAACATTCGATGCGGCGGAACGGGCGCGCCGGGCTTTCACCTGCGATTCCAACGAGTTTGATGAGGCATTGCAAAGTTGGTTTTGCGTGCTGCGGATCGATCTTCGGCCCGAAGGAGGGCTGGCGTTGTGTGGCTCGCCCATGCGGCCTTTGATAGCTAACGCCCTTGCGTCTCTGTGTGCGAATTCTTTTGAGCGTTTTCGCTCTCTCGAAAGGGAATACCGATCCGAAGCCATTCGACAGACCGAACAATTGCGCGCGGCGGTTCTGGATTCCCTGGCGCATCAAATCAAGACTCCGGTCGCAACCATATGGGCAGCCAGTTCAGGACTCCTCACCCTCGGCGGCCTTTCTGAAACGCAGACGCTCCTCATGAGTTTACTGGACGAGCAATCCAAGAAGCTGAGTGACATCGCCTCACAGCTCATCCACACCGCCAAGCTGGACGGGTCCACGTTCGCTCCCCGGCGCGAAGTTTTGATGCTCTCCGACGTGGTTGACGAGACCATACAGCCTTTGGACCGGGAGACTCGCTTGCGCGTTACCTACCCGGCTCAGGACATGCCGGTGCTTGCCGATCGCAGATTAATCTCGGATGCTCTTGGCCAGATCGTCAATAATGCATTCAAATACTCCACTCCCGGAACTCCCATCAGCATACGAGTGGAGCTCGGCGACGCAGAAGCTACCATCTCGGTCTGGAACGAAGGTCCCGCGATTCCGCCATCGGATCGCCAGCGCATCTTTGACCGATTTTATCGCGCGAATTCCACGCAAGCGGGGCCCTCCGGATCGGGCTTGGGCTTATCGATTGTGAGAAGAATTGTCGAGGCGCATGAAGGCCGGCTCTGGCTTCAAAGCAAGGCCGGAACGACAGCATTTTTCGTTGCTCTGCCTTTAGCTCCGATGGAAGCGGTGGCCGCAATGCACCCGCCCGGTTCGAATCGCATCAACGCGGACTAATGCTTTTTGCAGCTGGCTCGCAATCCATGAGCCGGCCGAAGACTGCCGGATGGTGATCCATTCCCCAAAGCCGATATGATGGTGGAAGGCGGGACGGTCCGGGTTCAAATCCCGCCCCCCAGCTTACGCCGTCGAATTTGGATACCCCGATTCAACATCTAAAGTCGTGCGAGGATGACTCCCCGCCGTTGTGGCTGTGGCCCAATTTGCTGAGTCTGGATGCGCCGCTGATTGCGGTGCTCTGGCAGGGTTTTCTCGCCTATCTTTTTTCGTTTCCCTTGCGGCCCGCCGCGCGGCTGGTGCTGGGCTTGACCGTTTGGGCGATCTATTTGCTGGATCGCCTGCTGGATGCCCGCAAGCCACCGTCGCTCGACGAACCCGCTCGCCATCGCTACTATCGGCGGCATTCCAAGCGCATGCTGGCGCTGCTTGCCCTGGTAGGCGCTTGCGACGCGTCGATCGCTATCCTTTGGTTACGCCCGGCGATTCTGCGCGACGGATTGATCCCCCTCGCGGGCGTCCTGGTCTATCTGGGAGCCTTCCACCTTGGGTATCAGCCTGTCAAAATTCCGAAAGAAATCGCAGCAGCGATTCTATTCACAGTGGGAATCTTTCTCACCGCATGGACATCCATTCCTGCTCCCCAACTGCTTGGGCCGGCCGTTGCGTTCTTCCTGCTTTGTCTGGCGAACATGGTGGCAATCGAAGCGTGGGAGTGGCGCGAACTGGCGAGCCAATCGCCCGCAATCCATCCAATCACGCGCTGGCTAGATCGCACTTATCTACTCTGGGTTCCCGTGGCAGTGCTGGTGTGCGTTCTCGAAGGTCGCAGCGAGTGGTATAGCTCGATTGCCGTGAGCGCGGGGGCGTGCGTGTTGTTGTTCTGGATGGGCCGGCGACTTTCGCTCGAAGCACGGCGCGCGCTGGTGGACGGAGTATTGCTGAGCCCGCTCTTGTTCCTGATGTGGCGATGAGCGTGGCGCGTTGAACGCCGACCGAATCGCCGCCAGCTACCGGTGGCTGGAATATGCGGTCTTTGGGCTTGCATTGGAAAAGGCCCGCTTCGATTTCCTGTCGCAGGCCGCGCAGGCTCGCCGTGTGGTGATTCTCGGAGAAGGTGATGGCCGTTTTCTCGCGCGATTACTGGAGTGCAATCGGCACGCGAGCGTCGCGGTCGTCGAGTCCAGCGGCCGAATGATCCAACTGGCTCGGCGGCGCGTGCCATCGGGGGAACGGTCGCGAGTGGATTTTCACCAGATGGACGCGGCGGACCAGCCTCTGCCTCGAGGGCCGTTCGATCTGGCCGTTAGTCATTTTTTCTTGGACGTGTTGGATTGTCGGGAGGCTGCAACCCTGATTCCCAAGGTGAGCGCTCAGCTCGCACCCGGAGCCTGCTGGCTGATCGGCGAATTTCAAGAGCCTGCCCGCGGAGTGCGACGCCTGCACGCCCGCTTGTGGCTGCGCACGATGTACCGTTTTTTCTCAAAGACTACGGGGCTGCGTGTCTCCGAGCTTCCGCCTTATCGCGATTTGCTGGTCCGCTCGGGATTCGCCGAGATCCAGCGCCGGGAACGCAGATTTGGCTTGATCCGATCGCAAGTATGGCGGAAGCATATGTGATCTCTTATTACTTCCACACGAATCGCGCCAGATCGCGATCTTTGCGCACGCGATCCACCGGGAACACTTGATTGTGGATCACCACATACACGCCCGCGGGCAGGACGCGCGCCGCGAGCAGGCTCTCGGTCAGGTTCTGCAATCCGTCGCTGCCCTCGAATCCGAGTGGCGTCATTGCGCCAGTCAAGACGATGGGATAACGCAGCTCGGGCAAACTCTTCTGGAGCAGCAGCCCGGTCTGGACCATTGTGTCGGTGCCATGCGTGATGACCACCGGAGCGGGATCGGCCGCTAGTTTTTCGTGCACGGTGGCGAGCACTCGTTCGCGATCGGCATCCGTCATTTCCAGGCTGTCTTTGTTCATCAGGTGCGTTACGGCGATCTCGGCGTCGGGCAGGCGCAACATCCGAAAATAGCGATCGATCTTGCTGTCCAGGTTCTGCACGTTGCCGGTTTGTTCGGAGTACACCTTCTCGATGGTGCCGCCGGTGGCGATCACATAGATCTTTTGCATCGGCTTAGACTGCCTGGCGCATAAGCTGCTTGAGCGAAATCCGATGTTCCATGATGAGTTGCCTCACTTCGCGCGGGGACAACTTGCGGATGCGTTCCACATCGCGACGCTTCGCCAGCATGCGCGGCAGCAGCGCCAAGGCCTGCCAATCGCCCTTGACCAACGCGAGTGCCGCTTGCAACTTTCCACCAATGCCGGGATACTTGCCCACTTCCCCTTGTCCCGTGATGGCAGCCCACGCTCCCGCGCCCAAACGCATCGCATAGTAGACGCCGTTCAGCCACAGCAAGCTCCACGGAAATAACTTCGCCGCTAGTAGGACGCGATTTCGTTCGATCAGCTCCAGTCGACGCGACGATCGCAAGCCCAATGTCGCGCCGCGATGATGCCGCACCACCGCTTCTGGGATGTAGAGGCATTTCCATCCGGCGATTTGTGCGCGCAGTCCCAACTCCGCGTCGTCGGCATACGCAAAGAAGTCTTCATCGAATCCACCAATCTGATCCAGCATTGCGCGCCGGTACATGGCCGCGCATCCATCTGGCCACAAGATCTCTTCCACGCGATCGTATTGCCCACGATCTAGCTCACCGCTGCCGCGCCCGCGATTTTGACCATCGGGATAAATCAGGTGACCCGCCTTGTCGATGCGGCGTGGATCTTCATGCACTAAGATTTTCGAGGCGGACATCCCCACATCCGGTCTTCCGTCGAATGCGCTCGCTAGCCGCAGCAGCCAGTCCGGCTCCGCTTCCGCGTCGTTATTGAGCAGCGCGACGAACTCTGTCTCGGCCGCGGCGAAGCCTTGGTTGTTCGCCTCGCAAAATCCGCGATTTTCGGCGTTCCGGATAAGCTGGATGCGAAATTTAGTACTTTTTCCGTACTCTCTTAGTACCATTTCGGGCGAGCCGTCAGTGGATCCGTTATCCACAACCACCACTTCAAACGGCTGGTTCAAATTTTGGCCCGTAAGTGATTGTAAGCATGATCTCAGGAGGTTGAGACGATTCCAGGTTACGATAATCACCGAAATAGCCCCTAAGTGGATTCGTCCCTTCAACTGTAGTATTATAACCGTAAGCTAGCAGGCAACTTGTATGCTTTCTGTAGGTGAGACACTTAGACGTGCGCGCCTGGAACAGGGGCTCGACCTGTGTACTGTCGCAGCACAGACGAAAATCAGCGCCAGATACTTGGAAGCGATCGAATCCGATGATCGCAAAAGACTGCCGAGCGGGTTCTTCTATAAGAGCTTTGTCGAACAGTACGCCAAGTCTTTATCGTTGGACACGCGGGAGATCGATGCCGAAATCGATCGCGTGTTAAGCGCAGACGATCCTCTGCCATTGCCAGGTTTCGAAAGCGTGGTGGCGCGAAATGTTCCGCCGATGACATTCAGACACCGCTTTCACACGCGTCGGGTTTTCACCTCGACAGCTAGCTTGTTGTTGGTGTTGGCCGCTTGTTCAGGAGTCTACGCCTGGTGGCACGATGCGCGGGGCGTGCAAGGCCATGTTCAAGTGTGGCTGAACAGCGTGCGCTCATTCGCAAAACCAAAAACAGTGGTCGCAAGTGCAAAGGCGTACAAGCTCGCGCCAAAACCTGTTACGAAAAGTGCTCCTCCGCCGGCGACGCCACCACAACCAGCAGCCACTGTCGAAGCGGTGCCCGTCTCGCTTGCCTCCGACACCAAGCCGGATGAAGTTGACGAGAGCACGATTGCGTCGGAAGGTTCGACCTCCGACTACAAGGTCATGCTGGATCTGATGGCGCATGAAGCCACCTGGCTCTCGGTGTCTTCCGATGGCAAGCCAGTGTTTTCCGGCATTCTGCAAGCGAATCAGACCAAGAGCGTGGGCGGAAAGCAATTCGCGAAGATGCGTGTTGGCAATGCCGCCGGCATTGAGGTGCGATTGAATGGAAAACTGCTTGGGCCGCTGGGAGCGCGCGGGCAAGTGTTGATCGTGCTGTTCACGCCCGACAATTTCCAGATTGTCTCTCCGCCTAAAGAGAGCGACTGAACCGCGACCGTGAGGGAGCCGCCCGGCTACTTCGCTTGCTCCATCTTTTCGGACTCAGCCTGCGCTTGGGTACGCATCATCCGCTTGCGCTGACGCTCGATGCGCAAAAGCTGCTGCCGGCGGCGATGCTTAATGGAATCGTCCACCATGCGCCAGAACTTGCGGAAGTATTGGATGGCGGAGGCAATGCCGAAGATCACCACGCCCCACATCCAGAGCATGGCGAAGCCGCTCAGCGCCTGCCAGTGGATGCTCAGCAGCACCATGGAGATGGCGGTCACCTGGGTGATCATCTTGGTCTTGCCCAGGTCGCTGGCTTGTATCGTGTAGCCTTCGGCGGCGGCGATGCTACGCAGCCCGGAGACGGCGAACTCGCGGCCGATGATCAGCACCACCATCCAGGCAGGCACTTGCCGGATCTGGACGAGGGAAACCAGCGCGGCCGAGATCAGCAGTTTATCGGCGATGGGATCCAGCAGCGTTCCCACCGTGGTGATCTGCTTCCAGCGACGGGCAAGATATCCATCCAGAAGATCGGTGGCCGCGGCAATCAAGAAGATGGACAGCGCCAGCGACGCGTTGGTCACCAGCACCGCGCCGCGCCATTCGATGCGGAGATGCTGCTCCACCAGCACCGCGACCAGAAACGGCACGAAAAAGATGCGGAGAATAGTCAGCGCATTAGGCAGATTCATGTCAGGCTGCGTGGTTGTGGATCTGGATTCCTGATGATAAGAATATCATTCGGCAAGGTACCCCGAGAGCCGCTGCTTTACGGATTCCGGAACCTCCGCCTCCACTTCAAGAATGTCGTCGCGATACTGGCTGGACAGCACTTTGGCGTGCTCGTGGAGTAAGTGAATGGGCGAGCCTTCGCCCGCTGGGATGTGGAACCGTTGGCGCGACACGGGGTCCAGCGGCAACGCATGGTCGATGGCTTGGAGCAACTCGCTGAATCCGGCGCCGGTGCGGGCCGACACGGGTATTGCTTCGGTGCGCGCGCCGGCTTTCACTTCGCCCATGATTCGCTGAGCCAGGTTCTCAATGTCGCCGGCGGCTGAGGCTTCCATCTGATCCATTTTGTTGAGGACCAGAATCTGCCGCGTTTGATCGGCGCCAATGTCGGCCAGCACCTCGAACACATGCGCGGTGTGCTGGGGCGCGCTGGGCGACGATGCGTCCACTACGTGCAGCAGCAATGCAGCTTCGGTTACCTCTTCGAGGGTGGCGCGGAATGCTTTCACTAGCGTCGTAGGCAGATTGCGAATGAATCCGACGGTATCGCTCGCCAGCACTTTGCGTCGCGATGGCAACATCAAATGGCGAACGGTGGGATCGAGCGTCGCGAACAGGCGCGCATCGGCCATCACCTCGGCGCCCGTGAGCCGGTTGAACAGCGTCGATTTTCCGGCATTGGTATATCCGACCAGGGCAATGGTGGCGAGGGGAACCGATTGCCGCTGGCGGCGCTGCGTGCCCCGTCCGCCCCGCACGCTTTCCAGCTGGTCGTTGAGTTTCTTGATGCGGCGATAGATGCCTCGGCGGTCTGTTTCCAGTTGCGTTTCACCGGGGCCGCGCGTGCCGATGCCGCCGCCCAAGCGGGACATCTCGGTACCCCTTCCCGCCAGGCGCGGCAACAAGTAATTCAGCTGCGCCAGTTCCACTTGCAATTGTCCTTCGCGCGTTCGAGCGCGGCGCGCGAAAATATCCAGGATCAACTGCGTCCGGTCCAGAATCTTGCAATCGAGCGCGCGTTCCAAGTTTCGAAGCTGCGTCGGTGTTAGCTCCGCGTCGAACAACACCATGTCGGCTTCGTGGAAGTTTACCAGGCGGCGCAGTTCATCCAATTTTCCGGAGCCGATGAGCGTGGCGGAATCGGGCGCTTGACGGGATTGTACGATGGTCTCTTCCACTCGAGCGCCGGCCGTATCGGCGAGCGCTTTCATCTCTTCGAGCGATTCTTCGGCTCCATGGGTGCCTGGATCGGCGCCACCTCGCTGGTTAAAGCCACGGTGCGAACGGGATTTCAAGTCCAGCCCGACCAGAATCGCGCGCTCTTCGCTTGTTACTGCCAAGCGGCTTATTAATCCTCGACGGGTTCCGCAGGCGCGGGATGAGGGGCCGTTGCGGTCCCGCCGGGTCCGGGGATTCCGGACGAATGGCCGCCCGCCGACGCGTGGAACGGTTTGGAGACTACCACCGTGGAGATGGCGTGCTTAAAAATGAGCTGCTCCTGATTGTTGGTCTCCAGCACCACCGAATACTTATCGAAACTCTTGATGCGGCCGGAAAGCTTCACGCCGCTCATCAAATAGATGGTCAGGAAGGTCTTATCCTTCCGCGCATTATTTAGAAAAGCTTCCTGGATGTTTTGCGCCAGCTTTTCCATGGGCGTCCTTTGGCCGGTTTTAGGCTCGTTATCGTGAATGGTAATCCCTCCCACCGCGAAAAGGTGGCTACTAAGTTCATGATAGCGCAATCACATCAAAACACCGACCGGCGAGGCTCCTGGGCCTTGGAGGCTAATGAAAATCGCGGCTCTACGGCTGCCTTGCCCTCAATCAGCGAACAAGCGTATTCGCCCACCGCCGGGCCATGCTTGAATCCGTGGCCGGACCCGCCTCCCACCAGCCAAACGTTCTCGAAACCAGGGTGCCGGTCAATCAGGAAATCTCCCGTCGATGTGTTCGCGTACTGGCACACGCGCGAGTTCACCAGCGGGGCTCCAGCCAAGCCGGGAAAACGCTCCGCCAGGAACGCGCGCGCGGCATCCGAACCGACGGCGACTCGATCGCCGGTATCGGGATCGAACTCCGGGCCATGCTGATCGAAAGCGAGTTTGAAGCCGAGGTTATCGATTTCAGGGACGGCATAAGCGCCGTGCTGATCGGTGATGTCGATCCAGACCGGCATGTGAGGAGGAGCAAAATAGCGGAGGGGCGCCCCGCCGGTTCCAAAGAAAAATACTTCCTGACGCGTGACGCGAATCCGTCCGGCCAAGAGCTCCGGGAAGATCTTGGGGAGCCAGGGGCCACAAGCGTAAACGGTCGTCTCCGAACGATGGTGGTCGACGAAAGCCTCCTGGCTATACTCGACGCCTTCGCGAATCGCTTGATCGACAACCGCTTGCACCGCTCGCTGGGCCAGCAAGAACCCGGACGTAGATTCGAATAATCCCATGCGCTCTTCCCGAAAGCTCAGTTGGGGAAAAGATTTTTGGACTTCGATCGGCCTCAACTGATCGAATGCCACGCCGCATTTCTCAAACACCGCTTGCGTGACGATGGCGCGCGGATCATCCGGATGCGGAGTCCAGAGGACGCCGGTCCGTTGAAAAAGCTCGGGCCGGCTTACCTGTTCGAAAAAAGCGGTCCACAGATCGCGCGACCGCATGGCCCAGCGCGTGTAAATCTCGTCCGCGCCATAGCCCAGGCGCAGAATGCGTGATTCGCCACCGGAACTGGACCGGCTGTTGCCTGCGCCATAAGCATCGAGCAGCCTCACAGTGCGGCCCGATCGGTGCAAATGCAGCGCAGTCCAGGCGCCAAAAACGCCTGCGCCAACCACCACCACGTCGACAGTTTTCATTTAGCCAACGGCGTTCATGCGGATACGGTGCGAAGATTTTCCAACACGGACCGCGGGATGTTCAGGTTGCCGTTGAAACCGGTGCCGAGCGAGATCTTCGGCTTCGCCTCGCCATGAAAGTCCGATCCGCCCGAGATGGCCAGGTTGTACTTGCTCGCAATACCAGCGTAGCGTTCCATGTCCGCCGGCCGATGATCGGAATGAAACACCTCGATGCCGCGCAGACCCGCATCGCGCAATTCAGCAATGTATTTCTCCTCAGCCTCGGGATCCCGGAACCCAAGCCGGATGGGATGCGCCAGGACAGGCAACCCTCCGGCATCAATCACGCGTTGAATGGCTACCGGGACATAGGGGGCGAATCGCTCCACATAACTCGGCGCAGTTTCGCCCAGATATCGCCGGAAAGCTTCGTCGAAGCTGCTGACGTAGCCCTTATTGATGAGGATGCGCGCGAAATGCGGCCGGCCGGCCAGGGTTCGTCCCAGCCGCTCCACCTCGCCTAACGTGATCTCGACGCCCTGCGCTTGCAAGCTGGCGATCAGACGCTGGTTGCGGTCCCGGCGGCCGGCGATCAATTCATGCAGCCACTCGCGAAAGTCTGCGGGGGGCGGTTGGTGAAAAAAATAGGCAAGCAGATGAACGGTCCGCAGAGTACCCGGGATGCGGGTGCTCAATTCGATTCCGCAAACCAGATCCAGACCGCGCGATCGCGCTAATGGAAGGGCCTGATCAAAACCCGAGAATGTGTCGTGATCCGAAATGGCGAGCGCCTCCAGGCCACGTTCCATCGCCAGATCAACCAGTTCATGGGGAGTGAAGGTTCCGTCGGACTCGTTGGTATGACTATGCAGATCGATCACAGCGCTAGCTTTCTCAGCCGCAGCGCATTCCCGATCACGGAGACGGAGCTAAACGTCATTGCGGCGCTAGCGATGATGGGACTGAGCAGCAGTCCGAAAACAGGATAGAGAACGCCCGCGGCCAGTGGAACGCCGATGACGTTATAGATGAAGGCAAAGAATAGATTCTGGCGGATATTTCGCATGGTAGCTTGGCTGAGCGCGCGGGCGCGAACGATCCCTCGCAGATCTCCCTTCACTAGTGTAATGGCGGCGCTCTCCATCGCCACATCGGTTCCCGAACCCATGGCGATTCCCACGTCGGCGCGTGCCAGAGCCGGAGCGTCGTTGATGCCGTCGCCGGCCATCGCAACCACGCGGCCTTGGGCCTGGAGTTTAGTGATCGCGTCTGCTTTTCCCGCCGGCAGCACGTCCGCTTGGACTTCATCGATGCCGAGCGTGCGAGCCACCACCTCCGCGGCCGAGCGGTTGTCGCCCGTGAGCATCACGATGCGCAGGCCGTCGCGATGCAATTGTTCGATGGCTTCCCGCGCCGAAGCTTTCACCGGATCCGCCAGGCCGAGCGTTCCGGCCGGCTCACCGTCGATGCTGACGTGCACAATGGTCCAGCCGGGGCCGTTCGGTTGGTCTTGAGGCATTGCTGGTTTGCCCACCGATACCTGGCGGCCATCTACCATGGCCGTGACGCCTTGCCCTGGGATGGCTTCAAACCGCTCGGCCTTAGAAAGCGCGAGTTTCCGCTCGAGCGCGCCCGCAACGATGGCCGCAGCTAATGGATGCTCGCTCAATTTTTCGACACTGGCTGCCAGGCGCAGCACTTCAGCATCCGGAGCCGAGACCAGCTTTGGCCTGCCCTCCGTCAGCGTGCCGGTCTTGTCCACCACCAGCGTGTCCACTTTCTCCAGACCTTCCAGCGCCTCTGCATTGCGGATCAGCACGCCTGCCGTCGCACCGCGCCCCGTTCCCACCATGATGGACATGGGTGTGGCCAGTCCCAGCGCGCACGGACACGCAATGATCAAGACGGCAACCGCGTTCACCAGCGCGTAAGCCAGTCTCGGCTGAGGCCCAATGAGGGCCCATATGATGAACGTTACAATCGCGACGGCAATCACCGTGGGCACGAATACCGCAGAGACCCGATCCGCCAGACGCTGAATGGGCGCACGGGAACGCTGCGCTTCGCTCACCATTTGGACGATACGCGCCAGCAGCGTGTCCGCGCCGACGTGCTCGGCTTTCATGACGAACGCGCCCGTGCCATTCACCGTTCCGCCGGTGGCCCTGCTTCCTGGCGTCTTTTCGACTGGAACGGGCTCGCCCGTGATCATGGCTTCATCCACGAAACTCGATCCTTCGGTGACGACGCCGTCCACTGGAACACGTTCGCCCGGCCGCACTCGCAACAGGTCGCCCGGATGAACCTGGTCGAGCGGCACGTCCTGTTCCGATCCGTCCGCGTGGATACGCCGCGCGGTCTCTGGCGCCAGTTTAAGCAGAGCCTTAATGGCGCTGCTGGTCTGGCTACGAGCGCGCAATTCCAGAACCTGTCCTAACAACACCAGACAGACGATGACGGCTGCAGGCTCAAAATATAAGGCCAGGTTGCCGCTGTGATGCCGGAGTGAGTCTGGAAAAATACCAGGCGCCAGCGTCGCCACCAAACTGTAGAGGTAGGCCGCGCCCGCACCCGCGCCAATGAGCGTGAACATATTGAGGCTGCGATTCACGATGGATGCCCACGCACGTTCAAAGATCGGCCATCCCGCCCACAGCACCACCGGACTCGCCAGTACCAATTCCAGCCACGGCCAATGGACACCCACGAACATCAACCCGAGCAACACTACGGCAGGCGGCACACTCAGCCAGAACCGGCGCAGCATGTCCGTAAATTCAGGATTCACTTCGTCGGCGGAATCCCGAGTGAAACTTACCGGCTCCAGCGCCATCCCGCATTTGGGACACGAGCCCGGGCCGATCTGCCGAACCTCCGGATGCATCGGGCATGTATATTCGACACCCGCCGCCTCATGCCGCATGGGCTCAGGCACGGCTGCCGGGTGCAAGTACTTTTCCGAGTCAGCCTGAAACTTGGCAGCGCAGCCCTTGGAACAGAAGTAGTAAGTCTCGCCTTGATACACCACCGACGCCGCCGCCTTTTGCGGATCGACCAGCATGCCGCAAACGGGGTCGCGTACTCCAAGCGATTTGTTTTGAAGGATAGGAAGCATCGTTGTCAGGCCAGTAACGCTAGAACCAGAGTAACTGGCTCTCCATGCTGCTAAGATGCTCGGTCCCTTACGAACGATGCTCCCGAACCGCCACGCGCTCGTAGCGCTTGTGAAGACTCTGGAACTGGCGCTGACGCAGTCCCGCGCGGTGCAGCAGATATCGTGCGAGCAGGCGCAAAATGGACAGCCCGTACACGGAGCTCTGGAGGAACGACGCCGAGGACGCCTCCGGAAAATAGCGGGCCGGCACCGGCACCTCGCGAATCCGCATTCCGGAATCGACAAACTGCGCGACGATTTCCTGATCGAACAGGAAATTATCGGAATTTGTTTCGAGATTGACAGCTTCCAGCGCCTCGCGCCGGTAAGCCCGATAACCGGTGTGGTACTCGCTGAGCTGCAGCCCGAACGCCCGATTTTCCAGAAACGTCAGGAAACGATTGGAAACATACTTCCACCACGGCATGCCCTGACGCATCGGATTGCCTTGCATCAATCGCGACCCCAGCACTACATCCGCCTCATCGCGCTCAATCGGCTCAATCACCTGCGGCAGCAATTTGGGATCGTATTGATAATCCGGGTGAACCATCACGATGATCTGGGCGCCCGCCTTGAGCGCCTCGCGATAGCAAGTTTTCTGGTTCGCCCCATATCCGTAATTGCGGTTGTGAACGAAAAGCTCCAGGCCCAGTTCACGGGCAATCTTCACGGTGTCGTCCGAACTCCCGTCATCCACCAAAATCACTTGATCCACCAAGGCCGGTGGAAGGTCCGCGTAGGTGATGCGCAACGTCTTGGCGGCGTTGTAGGCGGGCATCACCACCACGATCTTTTGGTCGCGCGACATGGAAGCTATCAGGGAATCTCCCACCAGTGTAGGCCAATTACCTGGCTGGCAGCTAAACTAGAGTGGCCCGCATGCCAGAAAATTATCGAGCGTTCCTATTTGACGCCTACGGGACCTTGTTCGACGTTCACTCGGTGGTTCTGCGTGCTGGGGTAGGCATGCGGGGCGATCTGGAAGCTCTATCCCAGCTCTGGCGGCAAAAGCAACTCGAATTCACGTGGCTACGCGCGCTCATGGATCGTTATCAGGATTTCGGGCACATCACCGAAGCCGCTCTCCGCACTGCGTTGGCGCAACTTTCCCTGGACGCCAGCGAGCCGCAAATTCGACGACTACTGGATGCTTATCTCGCGCCGGTTGCGTTCCCGGATTCGGGAGCCACTCTCAACGCTCTGCGCGATTTTCCACGCGCGATTCTGTCCAACGGCACTCCGGCGATGTTGCAATCTGCTGTTCACAGTAACCGTTTGCAGTCCTATTTCTCCCACATCATTTCCGTAGATCTAGTTAAAACTTACAAGCCGTCGCCCAAGGTTTACCAACTTGGTCCGGATATTTTGCGTCTGCCGGCGGAGCAGATCCTATTTGTTTCGTCGAATTCATGGGACGCCGCGGGCGCGAAAGCCTTCGGGTACGGTGTTTGCTGGTGCAATCGATCGGGCCGTCCAATGGATCAACTGGGATTTGCCCCCGACATGGTGGTCTCCAGCCTGGAACAGATTCCCAGCCGGCTCTAGCCCGTCCGCTACAATAAAGTTGCTCCATCGTCTGTCCCCCAAGATTCAAATATGATTCAAACGCTATTTGGCGCTGTTGAACAAGAACCCAACCTGCTCGAACGGCTGAAAGCCGGCATCGAAAAGACGCGTTCGGGCTTGATGGATCGCCTGGAAGACGTAGTGGCCGGCCGCAAGGAGATCGACGCCGAGCTCCTTGAAGAGTTGGAGTATGCCCTCATCACCGCCGACATCGGCGTCAACACCGTCAGCGAAGTTCTCGAAAGCATCCGGCAGCGCGCGGACCGCAAGCAATTGGCCAACGCGGGTGAAATCAAGCAGCTCATCGCGCAGCATCTTCTCGAAGTATTAGAAGCCGCCGAGCGGCCCGTTCCCCATGTGGCTGAACCGCCCGCGGTGGTGTTTGTCGTGGGCGTGAATGGCGCTGGCAAAACCACCACCATTGGAAAGCTGGCCAGCCGCTACAGGTCCGAAGGCCGCAGCGTGCTGCTGTGCGCCGCCGACACCTTCCGCGCTGCCGCCATTGAGCAATTGCAGGTGTGGGGTGCGCGCACGTCTACCGACGTGATTAAGCAATCGGCCGGCGCCGATCCAAGCGCCGTGGTTTTCGATGCGCTGCAAGCGGCCAAGGCGCGCAAAGTGGATTACGTAATCGTGGACACGGCCGGACGACTGCACACCAAGACCAACTTAATGTCCGAGCTCGAAAAAATGCGCCGGACCGCCGCCAAAGTGATTCCCTCCGCGCCGCACGAAGTGCTGCTCGTGCTGGACGCCACCACGGGGCAGAATGGCCTGGAACAAGCTCGCAAGTTCACCGAATCGAGCGGCGTCACTGGCTTGGTGCTTACCAAATTGGATGGCACGGCGAAGGGCGGCGTTGTCGTTGCAATCGCTCGCGAACTGAATCTGCCCATCCGCTACGTCGGAGTGGGAGAGCAGGCGGCCGACTTGTTGCCGTTCGAACCGGACAAATTCATCGCTTCACTATTTGCGTGATCGGAACCAAATGATGCGAAGTCCACTGATGGATGAAGCGCTGGAACTGGCCCGGCAGGGCTTGGGGCGCACCAGTCCGAATCCCGCCGTGGGCGCCGTGTTGGTGAAGGACGGGCAAATCGTCGGCCGCGGCTTTCACACTTATGCGCAAGCCAAACACGCCGAAGCGATGGCGCTCGAGGAAGCTGGCACGCAATCGCGGGGAGCGACGCTATATATCACACTGGAACCTTGCTCACATCACGGACGAACGCCGCCCTGCGCGGACGCATTGGTGGACGCGGGCGTCCAGCGAGTGATTGCCGCCATGGAAGATCCCAATCCCCAAGTGTCCGGTCAGGGATTTCGCCGCTTGCACGAAGCCGGTATCGCGGTGGAAATAGCGTCGGAATACACCGAGGAAGCGGCGCGGTTGAATGAAGCGTTCATTCACTCGATGAAGACCGGCCTTCCGATGGTTACGTTGAAGGCGGCACTCACCTTAGACGGTAAGATCGCGGCGCCCGAGGACAACAGCGGCTGGATCACCAGCGAACGCGCCCGCGCGCACGTGCAAGAGATCCGTCACCACGCCGACGCAATTCTCACCGGCATCGGCACCGTGCTTTCCGACGACTGCCTGCTCACGGATCGTACGGGGCTGGAGCGCAGCCGCCCGCTGCTCCGCATTGTGGCCGATTCCACGCTTCGCATTCCCCTGGATTCGCGCATGATCGCTGGAGCTAACGGCGATGTTGCCGTGATCGCCACTTCGGCCGCTTCCGACGAACGTCGCCGCGCGCTGGAATACCGGGGCGTGCGCGTACTAGTGTTCGATGGTCCCGGCGGACGCACCGACCTCACTAAGCTCCCCGCCTGGCTGGCGAGCGAACAATACCGGTCTCTGATGATTGAATCGGGGAGCAAGCTGAATTGGGCGGCGCTGGAGTCCGGCATCGTCGACAAGATCTTCTTTTATTACGCGCCGAAAATTCTGGGCGGCCTGCAATCGCTTCCGGTAGCGGGCGGCACCGGCCGCTTGCGACGCACCGACGCCATCCAACTGCATGGCGTGCGGCTGCATTCCATCCCGCCCGACGAGTTTGCCGTGGAAGCTTACGTCGTCAAATAGCCACATGTTTACCGGCATTGTTGAGGAAGTGGGCACGGTTGCCGCGGCGGGCCATCGCATGCGTGTCCAATGCCGCTTGGTCCTCGACGATATCAAGGAAGGCGCGAGCATTGCCGTGAATGGCGTGTGCCTGACGGCAGTCGACATCCAGCCCGACGGCTTCTGGTGCGACCTTTCGCCTGAAACACTGGCACGCACCAATCTCGGCGCATTACGCGAAGGCTCGCTTGTAAATCTGGAACGTGCGGCCGCCGTGGGTGACCGGCTGAGCGGACACATCGTCCAAGGTCACGTGGATGGCACCGCCGGCTTCCTCGCGCTGGACGCGCTGCCTGACGGAAATTGGTGGCTCAAGGTTCGGATACCGCCCGATCTCGACCGCTATCTGATCCACAAAGGATCGGTTACGCTGGATGGCGTCAGCTTAACGGTCGCCTCTCTGGAAGGCGATGTGGCCAGCGTCGCCATTATTCCACACACCTACGGCAACACGATTATGCGGACTTACCGGCCGGGAACATCCCTCAACGTCGAAGTGGACCTCATTGGTAAATATGTGGAAAAGCTAATGATTCCGAGGTAGAATTCCGTATCCGAAAGTGAGCGTCCTGCGTCTTACAATCGGAGAAGGTTGGCTCAGGAGTTTTTTATGCGCTCGTTGCAAATCGCACTCATTTCCCTGGTGTTTGCCAGCGTCACTTGTTTCGCACAAAGAGGCGGCGGCGGTCATGGCGGTGGCGGAGGTGGATTCCACGGAGGTGGTGGCGGTGGCGGATCCCGCGCGGTAGGCGGTGGTGGTTTTCGCGGTGGTTCCGTCGGCGGCGGATATCGGGGCGGCGCGGTAGGTGGCTACCGGGGCGGCTATGGCGGAGGATATCGTGGAGGCTACGGCGGCTACGGTTATCGCGGTGGCTACGGTTATGGACGCGGGTACTGGGGTGGTGTTGGATTCGGATTTGGATTCGGCTATCCCTACTACGGCGGCTATTACGGTTATCCGTACGCTTATGGATATCCCTACTATGGCGGTTATTATGCAGACCCCTACTACTACGATCCCTACGCCTATGGCCCGGATCCCTACAGCTATGCACCTCCACAGCAATACGGTCCGCCTCCGCAACAGCAGCAGTACGGGCAACAACCTTATGGGCCGCCATCGAATTCACAGCAAGGCTATCCGCCACAGCAGCAGAACGGCTATCCCCCGCCTCCGCCGCAGAACAGGCCCCAGCAGAATTCCGCGCCTAACAATGCTCCTCCACCTCCACCGCCCCAGGCCAACAACTACCAGCCTGACGGCCAGTGGCATCGCTTTGGCGATTCCAATTCTCAGTAGCCCACTACTTGGCAGGATGCTTTGGGTGCCTGTGATGCCGATCGTCACGGTAGACGATTGGCTGCGCCGGACGCTGTGAAGCAACAACGGACGAATGAACGGCAACCGCATGAGGGATCACCGGTTGCGCGTAACTCGCCGCCACAAAGAAAACCGATAGGATCAATCCGCTTTTCAGCCACATTCCGGCTTTGATATTGCGATTTACTGGCCAAATGCTAGCAAGGGTGTCTTGGGCGCACTGAGATGGTAAGAGTTACCTGAAACTTCACTTCCATTGAGCAAAAACCGCATGCTTTGCCAGCGTGCGTTAGCGCTCGTAAAAGCTCAAACAGTTGTCGCCATGCTTGATCTCGCGATAGCGCCGCAGATTTCCGTATGCTTCTTGCGGTGCGAAGCGGGAGGAATGCTGAACGATAACTAGCGGAGTGTCGGATTGATCCAGCGCGGTCATCGAAACTTCATATTCCTTGGACAGTTCGTAAGGTGGATCGAGAAACGCGATGTCGGCGCGCGAGCGTTCGAGAACCGTCGCGGCTTTGCTGGTGAAAACTTCGGCGCGGCTGCCCAGGCCTAGCACCGCAAGGTTTTCGCGAATTACGTCGACGGCTGCGCGGTTCTTCTCGATGAAAATCGCGCGGCGCGCTCCCCGGCTCAGCGCTTCAATGCCGACGGCCCCGGTGCCCGCGTAGATGTCCAGAAAGACGCAATCGGAGACACGCGAGGCGATTACATTGAAGAGCGTCTCGCGCAGCCGGTCCGGTGTGGGGCGAGTATTTAAACCAGGCAAACTCTTCAACCGGCGACTGCGAAACTCTCCAGCAATCACGCGCACTCGATCACCTGTATCAACCCACCTGCACCAGGCCGTAACGGCGCTGCCAGTGCTCGCGAATGTAGGTGACCGCGAGACGCAGTTCTTCCGGCGAGGGTGGATGGGCGATGAATGCCTGCGCTTCGGAACGCGCCAGTTCAAGCACCTCTTTGTCCCGAATGATGTTGGCGATGCGCAACGCGGGAAGTCCCGATTGCTTGGTCCCGAAGAATTCGCCTGGACCGCGTAGCTTCAGGTCCATCTCGGCAATGTAGAAGCCATCGGTGGATTCCACCATGGTCCGGATGCGTTCGCGCGCGGCTTCGCCGAGTTTGCCCGTCACCAGGATGCAGTAGCTTTGTTCGGCGCCTCTTCCCACGCGGCCACGAAGCTGATGCAACTGCGCCAGGCCGAAACGCTCGGCTTGCTCGATCACCATTACAGTGGAGTTGGGAACGTCGACTCCCACTTCGATCACCGTAGTCGAGACCAGTATCTTCACTTCGCCCCGGCGAAACTGCTCCATCACCGTTTCTTTTTCATCCGCCTTGAGTTTGCCGTGCAGGAGTCCCACGCGAATGTCGGGAAAAACTTTTTGCGAAAGATGCAGATACATCTGCTGGGCGGCCTTCATGGCCTCCGATTCCTCGATCACGGGATAAACGACGTAAGCCTGCCGGCCTTTTGTGATTTGCTGCTTCAAAAAGCTGTAGACGCTTTCCACTCGCTCGTCGGTGACGTGGCTGGTCTCAATGGGCCGCCGGCCAGGCGGCATTTCGTCGATAACGGAAATGTCGAGATCGCCATAAATCGTAAGTGCGAGCGTGCGCGGAATGGGCGTGGCGGTCATCACCAGAACGTCCGGGTGTTTGGCCCTCGAGACCAGGCGCAAGCGCTGCATGACGCCGAAGCGGTGCTGTTCGTCGACGATGGCCAGGCCCAGGTTCTTCCATTCGACGTCCTCTTCGATGAGCGCGTGAGTACCAATGCCGATATGGGCGAGTCCTTCGGCCATGAGTTTCTTGAGCTGCGATTTCTCGCGTTGCGTTGAGGAGCCGGTGAGGAGAACCGGCACGTAGCCCATTTTGTCGAACAAGTTTTTGAAATAGAAATAATGCTGGCTGGCCAGAATTTCGGTGGGCGCGAGCACGGCGGCCTGATAGCCGTTCTCAATAGCGATCACCGCCGCCTCCGCGGCCACCAGCGTTTTGCCGCTCCCGACGTCGCCCTGCAACAGGCGGCTCATGGGATGCGGCGACTGCATGTCCTGCGCGATCTCCCCAAGTACGCGCTTCTGCGCGCCAGTGGGCTTGAACGGCAGCATCTTCTTGATTTGTTCGCGCACGCGATCGGTCAATTCGAACGAAATGCCGGGTTGCAAGCGCGCTTTGGAGCGCTTCAAGGAGAGTCCGCATTCCAGCCAGAAGAACTCTTCGAAGATCAACCGCCAATGCGCGGGAGTGCGATAGGCGTTGAGCATGCGCAGGTCGGTACCGGGGGAAGGGAAGTGCAGATCGCGGATGGCAGACCAGAGATCGAGAAGCTTCAGCCGCTCGCGGAGCGACCCGGGAAGATGATCCTCGACCGGCTCAACTGATTCGAGCACGCGATGCATCAACGATCGGAGCGCGCGCGTGGTCACCTTGCCCGCGCCTTCATAAACCGCCACGATGCGCCCGGTGTGCAGCGAGGCGTCTCCCTCGGAATCGTCGGCGGTCAGGATTTCGAACTCCGGATGCATGATCAGCAGATCGCCGGTGTAGCTATCGAGCTCTACTTTGCCGAAGAGCGAGACGCGCGCGCCAGGCAGGAAACGATCCACTAGATATCCGCCATGAAACCACTTGGCGAGCAGCCGCTCCTTCGAGGCCTCTTTCCTCGGAGATGAGTCTTTGAAAATTGCTTCGAAGAGTCCGAGATTGCGGCGGCGGAATCCGCGCAAGTGAGCCGATTGTACCTCGGCAATGACGGTGGCCATTTCGCCGGGCGCAAGTTGCGCGATGGTCTTGACGTTGGTGCGGTCTTCATAGCGGAAAGGAGCGTAGGCGAGCAGATCCTCAACGGTGACCAGCCCTTTGGTTTCGAGCATCTCGGCGCGGGCGGGTCCGACACCCTTGACGTACTTGAGCGGGGTGGAGGTATCCAAGCGGGGGACTTTCTGAGGCTGCAAGTGCCAGTGTACAATGCCGCTCAGAAATTTCGCGCGAAATTAAGCGGGGCCGCCCGACTTCCCGGATTTGACATCCTGAGGCAGCTCAATTTCCTTCTCCTCCACTACGAAAATGTAGTGGGGCTCCATGGTGCTGCCGGCCATTGCGCCGTTACGCTCCAATTCAGTGTTAAACCATTTCTCACTTGTTACAGTGTTGGATGGCTTGTGAACGATCTTGAGGCCATACTGTTTACCAGCCATTGCGCGCCTCCCGGTGCCATGCCTGAGCGTACCTCGGCTGCACTTTTCCGTCAAACGCGGATCTTCTACTTTTGCTCGGGTTCAGCGGGCGGCGGCGTGGTGTTTTCACCCGCACTGGGCCGGCGGCGCTGCAGTTCCTGCCACTGCTGCTCAGTCAGGACCAGGCGAAGTTTCAAGCTCAACTGGGTGAGCGTGCGCGTCAGATCGCTGCGCGCGTCCACCAACCGCTCGATCGCATCATTGGTTTTTCCAGGATCCACCGGATTGCGATTGAACTCCTCCGCCAGTGCTTCCTCGGCTTGATTCACCGAGACGCGCACGTTCAAAAGATGCGGACGGAATTGCTGCACGGTGGCACGGATTTGCTGGCGCTGCGCGGGCGAAAGGTTGAGGTCGCGCGCGATCTCCGGCTTGCTCCACCAGGCATAGATACCGCGAGGCATCTGCGCGCATAAAACGGCGGCGCAGAGCAGCGTCAATGCGAGCAGGCGTCGCATCGTTATTCCTGGAAGAGACCGTGCATCGGCTGGATGGCTTTTGGCTCGTTGGTCTGCTCCATCGCTGAAAGGTCGGAGAATAACTGGTCGTCCGAGATTGTTGCCGCAGCGCCAGGCTGGGTTTTATGGCGGCGCTCCAGCGTTAAGCCTCCAGCCACCATGAGGAGCAGCATGGCGAGCGAGAGAGCCCAACGCATGGAAGGCCAGTTGTGACGCGGTTCGTCCAGCCGGCGGTAGATGCTGCGGCGCTGCGCGGCCAGGAACTCGGAAGAAATTTCCGGTTCGGGCAGGCTTTGCGTTCGCCCCTGCAACCATTTCTCAAAATCAGTATGGTCTGTGTTCTTCATTTTCTTCCCGATCGCGAAAGTACAGATCGTGCAGCTCCTCCCGAAGCTTTTCCGTGGCACGAAACAGATGCACTTTCACCGTTCCAACATCCAACTGGAGGATCTCGGCTATTTCGGCCAAGCTCCGATCTTCATAATGCCTCAGTGTGAACGCAGCGCGCTGGCGAATGCTGAGCCGTGTAAGCGCGCGTGTGAGCCTTTGAGCGATCTGGCGGGCAAAGAACTGGTCCTCGGCGTTTGGGGTGGTGGCCGCAGCCAGGTTCAATATGGCCGATTCTTCCTCGGCCTTGGGTCGTTTTCGCCAGAATTGCCAGCGGCGCGAGCGGAGACGGTCCAGGCAAGTATTCACGGCGATCCGGGTAAGCCATTTGCCCGGATCGTCTAAGTTCCTCGATTCAGGCCGCTTCAGAGCCTGCCAAGCTTTGAGGAATGTGTCTTGGGTGGCCGAGTCGGCTTCTTCGGCGTCCTGGAGCATGCGGCAGCACAGCAGAAACACACGCTTCTGCTCGCAAGCCATCCATGCGCCAAACTCGCGGGTGTCGGCCAAGCTATCGAGATTGGCTTCCAGCCTATCGGCCATCGCGCCCATCATATCGTCTGGACGGGAATCGGACGATTTGGTTGACAGAAACTGTTTAGTAGATCAGCCGTGTTGGCCGTTATTGAGGGCTGCGGCAAGCTGGGCGGTATTTCCCGAAGCAGCAGCTTGTTCCAGGAGCCGGGAGACGGCAGCTTTACTGTCCTCAGAGAGCGATTTGGTGCTGAAAATAGAACAGCCTTTGGCGATGTGCTGAAGGTCTGCCTTATCTTCTTCAACCAGCATCTCGTGCTCTACCCAACTCGACAATGGGATGTTGCGGAAGTAGAGCCGTTCCTGCAGGATCATGGATTTCTGGCGAGCCTCAACTGATTTGTTTTCACGGAAATAGTGGCGCTCTTCCACGCGGAAATCCTGCATGAATTCATCCAGGGCGCGGCGTCGGGCTTCCTGTTCGGTAGCCTTGACGCGTTCCTCCATAGTGTTCTTTTGTGTGCGAACTTCGGCCCGCGCTTCCGCTAAGACCTCGCGCTCCTTGGAGATAGCCACTTCCATGCGCGCCTGCATGATGTAGAAGGACAATAGTGCAGATCCAGCGGCTATGAAAACCGGCAGGAGAATCCACAGTAGGGCGTCTATCTGCATACGGATTCTATATCGGCGGTGGGCTGGAGAAACGTTAGGTACCGGTCCTCTTAAGTTGTTCACCTTATAGGATCGCGCTTTGCGAGCCGTCGATCTTCGCGCCGGAGATCAATGCGGCGAATAGCGGGATACGGAGGGTGAAGAGCGCCTTCAGGATAGCTTTGATCCGCACGAGAAGGCCGGTCATGAAGCCATAGTGCTTGCCGAAAAATACGGCCGCGCCGTGGACCCGGTCGGCAGCCAGGATGTTGCGGGCTGATTCCGCGTAAGGCGACCCCTCCGTGTAGAGCGCCGTGACCTGCGGCAGCGCGAGCGTCTTTCGCGAGACGCGGTGGATCTGGTAGCAAAGTTCCGCGTCCGACCAGGAGTCGCCATAGCGCTCGTCCAGGTAGTTCAGGCCTTTGACGAAGAACTTCCGCACCAGGAACGCTTGAAAAGTAGCGTACTCAACGGGGAAAACCTCGGCTGACTTGTCGACGGTGACGGGTGTGAGATCCAGGCCGGTGGCGGGCGTTGGAAGGCGGAAAAACTGCTCGGCTAGCTCGGCCTGCGTATCCACCAGGAGCGGACACACCGCCACGGTTTCTGGGTCCGATTCCAAACGCGCGACCAGCGACGGAATGGTGGTGGGCAAAACTTCCACTTCAGGCGTCATGAACAGCAGATATTCTCCGGCGGAAGTTCGGGTGCCAATGTTCAGCGCCTTGGTGCGGCCGAAATAGCGTGGTAAGCGCAACATAGTGACGCCCGAAAACTCGGAATCCAGCTGCGCGCTTTCATCGTGCGAACCGCAGTCCACAACCAGGATTTCGATGGAGGCCCGATCGTTGGATCCTTCCAGGGCCGTCAGGCAGCGCCGCAAGGCGGGCGCGCTGTCGTAGGAAAATACCAGGGCGGTCACTTTGATGGCGGGCGGGAGGTCGATTTCCTGAGGCTGCGGCTCCGGCTCCGCTGCCACGATGGGGGCGGCCTTTCTGGCCTCTACTTTTCGTTTGCTGGCAACGGGCATGTGTTGGTGATTGATCTCATTTCGAAGGTGTCATCAAGCAATTGGCGGCCAGCAGGCTTACGCGAACGGGCGGAGATTTCAGGGGAATCGAAAACGCCACCGGGTCGCTGCCAGTCGGCAGCCAATAGACGTCGCTCTTGCTTCCAGTTTGCACTTCCACGGGCACATAAGCGGCGAAGGACTCGTCCACGTCCCGCTGCACGAGGCTTCCTGAAAGTTTCCCACCGCGCCAGGAATAGGACAGCTTCACGGTCGGTACGCCGGTTCCATACACCCAATTGTCAAAAAAGATTTTCAGGTCTGGATCGGCCGAGTTTGGAGCGTAATGGCTCGCCAAGTCGCGAAACTCTTCGGTGCTGATGGAATGATGATGGCTGCAAATATCTCGCAGCAACGCGAGAAATTTTTCGTCTCCCAACCGGCGCCGGAGCATGTGAACGATCCAGGTGCCCTTTTCATAGGTGACGGTGCGCCAGGCGTTGGGAGTAAGCGACGATTCCAAGCGGAAGCCCCAGATGATTGGCCCGGCCGACTCCAGCGTGCGGCCTGTATCGGTCTTGGTGAGCAGATGAGTTCGATAGTCGTCCAGCACTTCATCCACGGCCTTGACGCCTTTCTTCTGTTCGAGCAAGAGCAAAGCCGAATAATTCGCCAGCGATTCGATCAGCCAGTCATCGTGATAACTGGCCGGAACCACCAGATTGCCCCACCACTGGTGCGCCACCTCATGGGTTTCCAGAAGGTCGGAATAAAAGGTCTCCTCGGAGCGCTCGCGGAGGCGCGGCGGAAGTTGCCCGGGATTGATGTAGGCCAGCGTGGAAAGGTATACCAATCCGGGAAAGCCCTGACCGAAGCCTCCGGGAATGGGCGTAACCGCGAGATTGCGAATCGGGCTGGGGCCAAATTCTTGCGTCATGAAATCCAGCGTGTCCAGAAGATTCTTGGTCAGCTCGTCAATCCGCCCCGCCGGATCGGGCGGACTAGCCGGAGGCGGCACCAGCGTGTTGACCTGCCGGGGACGTCTGCGGATAAACGGCGCCTGGGGAGCGGGTGCGTCTGGAAGAACAGCCCTGGGCGTCAGGGCGCTTTCCAGCTGTTGATTCGCGTAAAGCTCGATTCTGTATCCATTGTGCTCTCGTACCACGGACTGGAAGTTGCCGAGGTTGAATCCGGCGAATCGGATGGGAGTATCCGTTTTGACATGTGTGATGCGCCAGTCGTCTTCGATGCGGTCCTCCGCTGGCACTCCGGTGGCCGCCACGGTCAGGCCCTTGGGATAACGGAACGTCAAGTCGTAATTGGCCAGGCCGGCGCCACTTCGCGGATACCAAGTGCCGCGCGAGCCGACATAGTAAACCTGATTGCCGGCATCGCGAATGACGGCCCCTTGGTGATGGATTTCGATTTCGTGCGGCACGGCGGGATCGAGCGCTCGGTCCGCGATCAACAGAAATTGCCGGTCCTCGCCAGCCTCGATGAGATTGGAGCGCAGCGATGCCCGGTCGAACACCTCCGCCGGCCGTCCATCCACGCTGGCGGCGGTGATGCGCATATTGGGCGACAGATTGAAGGGTATCGCGGATCGCGGCTCCGGTTGTTGCAAAGTGAGCGTGGCGCGCGTCACCGCCTGCATGGTCAGATTGGGTTGGATGGTGGATTCAATGCGAATGTTATCGAGCGCATAGTGAGCGCCGCGCGACGCCGCTCCGTTGCGGAATGAGCGGGATTGGAACGAGGTCCAGGTATTAAAGTACGTTTGGTCGTTCCGGTAGCCGAGCTTGCCCACCACGATCTGGTCTTGCGCGGTGGGATCGTATAGCACGTCAAAGTTGTCCAGTTGATTGCCTGAAACCGCCATGTAGAAGATGCCGGTGTCGCGCTGCGGCGACAACACGTCGTAGACCACGCGCGTTTCAAAGCTGGAGATCAGGTTGCTGAGAACCGGGGTCCAACGCTCGGCGATGAGGCCGCCCATTTCCGGGCTTTTCTTGGAAGCCGGATTGTTTTGGAGTTGCGCCAGAAGATCGTCGCCGGTTCCATCGGTGAAGACGAAAGCTGCGGATTTGAAGTGCTCCTCCAGATTGGGCGAATTTGTGAAGGTGGCGAGTGAAGCGCGTTCGCTGCGCGTGGGTGGAAGCAACAGGACATCGGCATCGCCGCCGTCGGCGGTGGCAACGAAGACCGCGCCGAGGCGCATGTCCCGATTTGGTTTGAAGGAGATGGGCTTAGTGAAGACCAGGTAGCCCGAGCCCAGGTAGACCTTCACATCTTCTTTGTTGAAGTTCAGGTCGATAACGCGGTAGCACTGGCCGGGGTCGAGTGAAACGTTTTGGATTGTATCGCCCAGGTCCGCCGCAGTGACGGCAAGAGCAGGGCGGAGGCTCGCAAGGAGAATCAGAGCCGGAAGGAAACGGAACACATTATCAGTTTAGCGGCAAATCTCGAGCACGAGTCTCAATTGCGCCCCGTGATTGGCACAAACGATGGGAGCGAGCGCTAGTTGTTCACTTGCACGCTCACCACGCGACCGTTGTCCAGCCGAATGGTTCCCAGTTGCTCGCCCTTGGCCCAATACTGGCAGATCTCCAGCAGATGGCCGTCGTCGTCGGGGATGCTCACTTTAGATTCGGGCACGCCCAGTAGCGCGCGCATCTCGCTGGCACTGGCGCCGACTCGGATATTAGCCAGATCCTGGGCGTTGGGTTCCTTGAAGACGGGCTCGATTACGAGTGGCGCGATCGGCGCGGCGTCCACTGGCGGCGGTTGGACGGGAAGTTCTCTGCGGCGTGCTACACGATGCGCTGAGGCAACTTTGCCCGTGCCGCTCACTCCGCCCGCAGCGCCGTCACCACCCCCTCCGCTGGGTGCGATCACCACGGTAGCGGTATGTTCCGTTGTCTCTGCCGGGGCAACCACCGCGGACTTGACCACAATTGGTTTCGCGGTCTTTGTGGCAGTGGCCGTTGAGGTGGTTTTATCCACGTCGCCAAATATCTTGCCGAGACTGGTTCCGAGCGGCTTGCCCGCGGCCGTGCCGATTGTTGCACCGGCGGCAGCGGCGGCGTGTTCGGTCAAACTCTGGCCAGACAGGCTAGCGGATGCAATGAAACTTCCGAGCAGCGCAGTGAGCGCGAGCGAACGCATGGATTTCTACCTCAATACCATGCTAAGAGGAGGGCGTGTCGTGTACCAGCCTGAAAAAGCCTTAGTTCTTACCGAGAAAAGGTACTGGATTGGTGACCCAGGCAGTGGGAGGCTCTTTATTGCGCCGGTCGCGCTCTATAGTAGTACCTTAGACATGGTGCGTACTATATAGTACGGCCAGGAGATATAGTACAATCCTGGCTGGCTCTGTAAGAGAGCTGTTTGGCTTCTGAGGAGGACGATCCATGAAGTTTCTCTCAGCTGTTTTTTTGGCGACCCTCTTGTGTGCAGGGTTCGCTAATGCATCAATCACTCCAGTGCTCGTCGGTAGTCCCACGCTTATTAGCTCGGATTATCAATGGAACTATGAGATCAGCGTTGATTCCCTCGAGGCGCTAAACTCGGGGTTGCCAGATGGAGGTACCTTTTTCACCATTGACAACTTTGTCGGCTATGCGGGCTCAATCGCTGCTCCAACCGATTGGACAGCAGCCTTCAGCGCTGGCAATCTGGTCTTTACTTATACAGGCCCAACTACAACTCCGACGGGCGACGTTACGGGATTCAGCGCTCTTTCCACAGACTCGGCCGTAAACGCGAGCGGAGTTTTTGGGTATCAAGCCGAGAACCTCTCGACCGGGGGTCTGGATTTTGGTGGCGGACCTGTCGACGTTCCGATGGCGGCCACTCCCGAACCAGTATCGGTGGGTCTCGTGGGCGGAGCGCTCCTCGGTCTCGCGGTTCTGAGCCGTCGCAAGTTCGCTCGTCAGTAGAAACCTGATTCTTAGTTCTAGTCTCGGGCCGGCGCAAACATCGCCGGCCCTTGTTTTTTGTCTGACTTCCAATTCCCCCGCTCCCGCCGAGGCGCTTGCTCTATCCAGGAGCCTCTCTATGACGACGAGCTTGACTTATATATCATATGGATCAGCTCCATCATCCAGATCTAAGAAAGAATCGGCATGAAACCACATACCTTGTCAAAACTCGTCTGTCTGACCTTGGGGGCGATTGCATCCCTCTGTGCGCAGGATCTCACCATCGTCAATGCCCGCATCATCGGTCCTAACGGTACGGTGATCGAGCGCGGATCGATTGTTGTGCGCGCGGGAAAGATCGCTTCTGTGGCATCCGGCGCGCCCTCCGCTGCAAGTGGCAAGACCATCGATGCGAAAGGCATGACGGCCATGCCTGGTTTCATCGATGCACACCGCCACATCAATACCGGACCCAACGAGAAGCAACAGATGCAGGCGTTGCTGGAAGCCGGCTACACCACGGTCCTTTCGGGCGGCGGTCCGGCGGAGGGAAACATCGCGCTGCGGGACCACATCGACAAAGGCCTCATCAATGGACCGCGCATCATCCCATCCGGAACCCTGCGGTTGGCCAACAACACGCCGGAAATGGCTCGTGACGAGGTGCGGAAGATGGCCGACATGGGCATCAAGTTCACGGGCGAAATCGCCCTCACTCCCATCCCGGGGCCGACTGAGAAGGAATTTGAGATTCTGAGAGCCGTCGTGGATGAGGCCAAGAAAGTGGGCATCATGGTCCAGGTTCACGCCGTCAGTTCCTCCGCAATGATAGGCGCCGTGGAGGCCGGTGTGCCGCTCCTGGTTCACCTCCCCAATAAAGATTGGGTGAGCCAGGAAGACGCGAGAAAAGTGGCCGCGGCGGGCGTGAAGATGTTGGGAACCGTGAGCTTCGGTTCGCCCGTGTTCGGAGTATTTGCCAACGACAACAAGCCGCGATTCCGCGACGGAAAGCCGTGGCCCGAAGGGATCGTCAACGGGGTCCGCCTTGGCGAAGAGGCGGGATATATGCCGGTGAATGCGCGGACCATCTGGGATGCGGGCGTCACTCTCGGCTATTGCACCGACACAACCTATGACCCCAAGGCCGGCTTGGACCATGAGCTGAAAATGCTCAATGTGATGTTCTCAATGCAGGACCTGATCAAGATGATGGGGCCGAATACGGCGTCCTACATCCAGATGAGCGACCAGCTGGGAACTCTGGAACCGGGCAAGCTGGCCGATCTTATTCTTCTGGACGGTGATCCGCTGGAAGGCTATTGGAATTGGCTGAAGACTAAGCTGGTGGTGAAGGGCGGCGTCGTTGTCGTGGACAAACTTTAGCAGGATGTCCCGACTCTCAATCGCCGTCTGCTCGCTGGCATTCATCGCATCGCTGTTTGCTCAGAACAATCGAGGCTCACTGAGCGGCACGATTTCCGATGCGAACGGCGCGGCGGAGCCCGATGCTCCTATCCAACTCAAGAACAAGACTACGGGCGCGTTGGCGCGGACCAGCAGTAAGTCCGATGGCAGCTATGTTTTCACTGGGCTCCCTGCGGGAACCTACCAGTTCACGATCGTGATGCCGTGCTGCGCATACAATCGGGTCACCAGAGATGCCGTGCTGGAGGCCGGAAAAACCGTGAACCTGAACATTGCGCTCACCGAGACTGTAAACGGCACCACCTTGGGTGACGATCCAAACAGGCTCGCGAATGTCATGCGAAAAAGAGCCAAAGTTCCATCCCAGCCCGTGCCCCGCACTGCGAGCGGGAAGCCAGACTTGTCTGGTGTTTGGGTCGAAATCGACGATCCATACCCAGAAACGCCCGAGGTATTGCCTTGGGCCGCCGCGCTCATCAAGGAGCGATCAGAGAACAACGGAAAAGACGCTCCTCACAACCACTGCCTTCCGGGTCCACCGCCTGCGCCTGGCAGTTCGTCGCCCTTTATCACCAAGTTTGTCCAGACTGGTTCGCTCCTGGTAATCCTATTCGAAGATACCCCCGGCTTTCGTCAGGTTTTTCTGGACGGACGAAGCCACCCGTCGAACTGGGATCCCACGTGGATGGGGCATTCACTTGGTAAGTGGGTGGGAGACGTGCTTATTGTGGACACGGTGGGCTTTAACGACCGGAGCTGGTTAGGCGGCCTCGGTGGAGGCCCGGTGCCGCACACCGAGATGCTGCATATGACGGAGCGTTATCGGCGCGTGGATTTCGGCCATATGGATTTGGCGGTCACTTTCGAGGATCCAGGGACATTTGTGAAGCCATTTCATATGAACGTGAAACTCGACCTGATTCCGCAGGAGGAAGTGATGGAGTACGTCTGCGAAAATAACAAGCCGGAACACCTGGTGGGCAAGTAATCTTTTCTCGGCCCGGTCGTGATTTGTTGTTGTGGAATTCCGTCCCTGAAAGCTCGCATTATCCAAGGCAGAGGCGTGACTTGCTTCAGCGATAGTGCAGTTCTACAGGTGGGCCGCTTTACCGCCAGCTGACGTCGTCGCTCTTCCGCGATTCGTAAACGCTACCCGGCTAGGCGAAGGCAAATGTGCCAACCTATTCCCCATCATCTTGTCGCAAGTAGCCGTTCAACTGTATCCGCTGTCCGGAATCGCACTGCACCTGGTTGGTCTTGAGCCCGAAAACTTAGCTCGTGATAAACCCAAAGGGTTCCCTCCAGCGCGACGGTCAGCACGTTCGTCTGGGATTTGATTTCGATATCGTCACCGTCCATCGACCAGGTCAGCGATTCGCCGCTGCCAACCGCAATAGGGAGGAATGGGCGTCCCGATTCCTGAGGCTCATACGCTGCGACCAAGTATGAGCCGTGGCCGGGAACATCGATACGCGCGGCTGCACCAATTGTCCATGAAGGCGGCGCGCTGACATCCTGCCCGTCCACTCGAAGGGCGATATTCTTCAGCGAGAGTTCCTCTCGGGGGCGAACCGGACCTGCCGAAACTAAGCCTGGATATGGGGGAGGTTCGTAGATAGGACGAATGACGTCGTAGACCTTTTCCCTGGTGGACGGATTGCAATATATATCGAGCGCCACAACCTCGCCGATTTTTACGAAGTGGAATTCGCGAACCGCCGAAACCGTAGGAATGCCGGTTCCGTCAATTCTGATTCCCAATGCAGGCCGATTCAGCAGCTCCATAACGTTCGAATCGAACGGCCGGACACGGATGGCGATGGTGTCGGGCTTCGTGTGCCGATAGGCCTCCACGATGTAACCAAACAGAGCATGGTTACTGCTATCCACAACAGCTCGAACCATTCGGCCGTGGCTAAACCCGAGAAACCCCTGCACCGCACTCGCCTCTGTGGCGCCCGTTGTTTCTGCGAAGATCTCCAGAGCGGTTCCATCGCGAAACCAAGCTTTATGCGCGTCGGAGCTCTCCGTAGCCAGCACAGAGGAAGCCGTGATCGCAATCAGGAGTAAGATTCGCGTCATGTCTTCAGCTCCGTTCCTTTTTCAAATCCGGCGGTTGGTCCAACTGATTCTTGAGGCGCTGGATGAGATCGGCCCTGGCCTCGCCCAGTGTCGCTTGTCCCTCATCCATCTTGCGCCAGACGCGGTAGTGCAATACGCCCTCGCGCGTCATGAATGTGTAGATCCAATAATTCGCTCCGCTATGGGTGAACTCATGGTTCTCTCGATTTAGTTCGGTCGCGGGCATGCCGCCATTGTAGGCGCAGTTCCGCAAGATGTCAGTCACACAATTGTAATCGCTCAAAAGGAAGAGATCCTCGTTGCCGCCGCAGCGTTTACCGAACCACTGGGACGGATAGTCGGGCGTGTATTTAGACGGACTCGGATGGATGTATGATGGGGAAAATCCACAACAGGGGGCACGCATCATGAGCGAACGGATTAAAGGGCGAACGCGTGGGCTAGCCGCGTTTGCGGTTCTAAGCCTGAGCGTAGTGGGCGGTGCATTCGGCGCGGACTCCACGGTCGCACGGTTGCAAAAGGTGGAGGATCGCCAGGCGATCGAACAGCTACTGATGGGCGATTATCCCAGGGCGCTGGACGGGAACGATTGGGCGGCCTACGCGTCGTTTTTCACCAAGGACGGCACGCTCATTATGGGCGGCGGCGCCACGAAGGTGACGGGTCCCGCGGCCATCAAGGAATTCTTCAGCTCGCGTCCCACCCCGGGCGCCGCAGCATCAGCAGCTCCAGCGCCGTGCCCGGTTCCCCCAGGCGGCCACAGAAGCGAGCACGTGGTGACCAACCTGACCTTGCAGATCAATGGCGACATGGCTACCGATCAGGCCTATTGGCAGACCATCGTTACCAGGGAATGCAAGTCCGTGGTCGCGGGCGCCGGGCACTATGAGGATGTGCTGAAGCGCGAGAACGGACACTGGAAGTTTTTCAAGCGCGAGATCATCGACGACATTCCGCCGAAGACCACTCCAGCGGCTTCAGCGACCACGCGATAAATCAGTCACGGGCCGAGCGAAGATTTCGATCCATTGGCCGCGCCGCGTCCACCGTTGGACCGGGACCAGGCCGAAATGTTGGCGTACTTCTGCCGGGTTCATTTCGCGCTCATATTCGTAGAAGCGGCTCAGAAAATCGCGAAGAGCCGGCCATCGCAACACTCCCCAGCTCGGCTCCCAGGTGCGCGAGTAGAGCACCAGCACATCCACGGACTCCGGGTTGAGAGCGCTGAGCGTGGAGACGTGAAGGTCCGAAGTTTCAGTTGCGGACATCGCATGGTCGACGTATCCGAACTCGGGATCGTGCAGAGCTTGGGTAAGTGGCCACGCGGTGTAAACGGTTTTGCCGGGATAAGACTTTTCAATGAAGCGGGCAGCGTTGCGATGGAGATCGACGAAGTCGACCAGGGCGAGATTGTTTTCGTAGGGAAATGGGAAAGGCGGGTTGACAAATAGGCCGGCAACAAGCCCGGCCGCGAGCGCTACTACGCCGGCGTAGCGCCAGCGCGGACGAAGCAGTTGGAATGCAGCTCCCATCGCGATGTATACGAGGGGGATGACGGGCAGTAGATAGCGTTCGAGCGTAGCGCCGCCTAGTAGGCTGACCAGCAGGATGTGGCCCGCGATGAAACACCAGACGATTTTCCACCCACGCGTAGAGAAGACGCTGCTGCGCTTCCAGGCGAAAAGGATCGCGAGCGCGCCCACCCAGCGGAAGTCGGCAACAAAGAGATAGAAGAATCGGCGGAGCAGCGCAACCGAGGCGCGAACGGGATGGAGCGAGTAAATGGTGTTGTATTGAGTGAAACCAGGGTCGCCGAAGAGGTGACCGGTGGCGTGCCACAACGCCAGGAACCAGAGGGCGAGAGCGGCGAAGGGCGCTAGGTAGTACGCGGCGTACTTGGAGCGCGCCGGATCGCGATAGAGGACCACCATAAAGATCAGCGGCAGCAGTGCACCGGTTTCCTTCGAAAGCACCAGCGCCGTGCACGCGGCAGCCGCAGCGCAGTGACGATCGGTCAGGAATAGCAGCAGGCCGAGCACGGTGAACAGCATGGCCGGCATGTCAAGCTGCGCCATCATCGATTGCGTGTAGAACAGCGGGTCGAGCAGCAAAAATACGACGGCGAGAATGGACGGTGCGCGATCGCGAGACAGCGCCCCGGTGAGGAAATAAGTAACCGCCACGGCGGCAGCGGCTAGCGCAAGCATGGCCCACCGCGTGGCGGCGATCGAATAGCCGGCAATTCGCCAAACGAGCGCGAGATAGGCCATGACGCCAGGCGGATGCGCATTCGGAACAGTGGAGTGCGGGATCCACGCGCCGTCATGAAGAATGTCGAGCGCGGCCGGAACAAACTGCCCGAGTTCGTCCCAGAAATACGGCAGCCCGAAGTAAGGAAGATGCGCGAGGAAAACGAGTAGCGCAAACGCGGCGAGAATCAGGAACGTGCTGAAGCGGATCGCCCGCATTACATTGACTTACGGTGGCTCAGTTGATGGCGCCGGGCTTGCCCGGATGCGGCTCCAGTTTGATTTCGCCGAACGTTGCTTCATATTGCGAAATGTTTTGCGTCAAGACATTCAGCAATGCCTTGGCCTGTTGTGGACTCAGGTACACGCCCTGGAAATTGTTGATCGTCACGGCGTCGGGTGCGGTCTGGTTCACCGTGCCGAACATCAGAAAAAAGTCCCAGAGGTTGACGCGGATCTGGACGCTGTTGGCGTAGCTCTCGCGGTACTCCGAGGTGTTGTTCAACTGAAATTTCGGCGCGGGTTGGGAAGGCGTCATAGACACAACCATAGTGACACAGCGAGTCCAACACTAATAACTGAGCAGGTGGTAGTAGCGCGCCATCCAATAGGGCAGGATGTAGTCGATGCCGGCGCTTTCGATCAGGCCGGAGCCGCCGCCATCCAGTTGGAACGGGCTGCGCTGCCACAAGAAATCCGTGGTCACGCGCTCGACAACAGGCACGGGATCGCAAGATTGATCGGAGCTCACGCAAGACGTAAATTGGCCGCGCACATCTACATAAAAGTCGCGGCGGGGGCGGAACAGCCAGGCCCGGAGGTAGGACACGGTTGCCAGATCGCGCTTTCGGTTCGGGCCATTCAGCGCGCGATCCAGCATGTTGAAATGCGCGTTCCCGTGAGTCTTGATGGCGTTGTGAAAGGTCTGGTAAATGGATTGATAGCGGCCCAGGAGCGTGGGGTCCGTTTCCAGTCTGATGAGGCTGAATAGATTGATCGCGTCCAGGTTGAACTTGAAGTAAGAATCGCGAACGTCCGCGACGTCGATGATAACCGGTAGACTGGCGAGCGCGGAGTCCAGGGCGGCCTGGCTCTGATACGCCGACGCGAACTGGGAGGGGTTGATTTGGCGTCCGATTTGGAGCAGCCCGAGTTGCTCATCCGGCCGGATGACGAAGGTGGTGCTGACGGTGCCGTCGGGCATGACGATATTCCACCCATGAGCGGTCAGAAAATCGAGCAGACGCGTAGCGAGCGCCTGGATGGCCGGCTGGGTTGCCGAGTCCAGCAAATCGTACGCGACGCTGAGGCCGAAAAAGACTCCCATGTATTCATCGCGCGAGGTATTGCCGATCCAATAATCGTCGCCGCTCGCGTGAATACCATTGGCGGATTCTTCGCTGGTAATGCCGGCGGCGTAGTTGGAGTTGATGGGAACGATGCAGCGCGCTAGAACATCGGTGCCGGTGACATCCACCAATGTCTTTAGATAAGCCAGTGCGCCTTGGGCGTTGGCAAGCGCGGCGGGATCGCCGGAAACCTGATAGCGATAGGATTCAGCGGCCAGATAGTGGCCGGTCCACAGGGCGGAGTCGCCGCACCGCGTGTAACCCGTGATGCTCTCG
Organism: Bryobacteraceae bacterium; assembly: GCA_049518655.1. GTDB lineage: Bacteria > Acidobacteriota > Terriglobia > Bryobacterales > Bryobacteraceae > Palsa-89. The sequence continues at coordinate 100,759 of JBEKRO010000004.1, forward strand.
CTGCTGGACGTGGCGAAAATCGGATCCAGGATTCCGCCGAAAGGCAAGTGGCGCGATTGGATGGTGGCGTCGATGGCCAGCGCATCGCCGGAAGTCGGGGATTGGCCGCCGTTGCAAAGCAGCGCGATAGCCAACGCAAGAATGCTGCAACAGCTCACGGCTCGCATGCGTCATGGACGCGAAACGAAGCCAGGATGTTGCGCGTTAGTCTATTTGATCGCCCTGATCTTCCGGATCGCCGACGGGGATGCGCAGCAGAGTTTCAGGATCCAGGAACTGGAGGAAGCCCGGAGGAAGGGTGTCGGTAGGGTCGTCGATGTTGGTGGGCCCAATGGCGCCCTGCGCCCCGATGAGGCAAAGATCGCTCGTGGGCCATTGTGCCTTGGCGCGGTCCAGCGCGTTGGTGAACGATTGAATATCGGGATGTTCCAGGCGCGCGGCTGCGGGTGCGTGCGGAGGTTTGGGCGGTTGCGCGGTGATTCCAAGGTGGTGATGGTGGGAGGATCGCAAGCTTTCGGCCACTTTGTGGAGCGATTCAGGTTTCATCGGGATCCCTTTCAACGCCAGGGTAGGTGAGGGCTCATCGCTACCGAAGGCGCCTGGCGGCTAAGTCTGTCGCGCGGAAGGAAAGAAAGATGTGCCGGTCAAGTGATCGCTTTGCAGCGTGCCCGCGAACTCAACACGACTTTGAGCGTACACCGCTCTAACGGGCCGAGGAAGTGGCCGAGGATGATGCAGACTGCAGGACCAGTTTGTCGCCTGCTCCTTTTGTTTCCTTGGCAATCCCGAAGCGCGCCGTGAAATGAAACGAACTGCCCTTGCCGGGTTCGCTTTCCACCCAGATCCGGCCGCCCAGCATTTCGGTCATGTCCTAAAACTGCGTGAAGCCCAAAATAGTAAACAGCGAGCGTACGCTGTGCTAACTTTGGATCGATGCCAAGAAAGAACCGCACTGATCTCCGAGCGCTCCGCAACATGATCGATGAAGCGCATCTGCTACTAGAAACTACCGAACTCCCAGAGAACCGCTCTAGACGTGCTTGCGAACTTCTTAGCACCGCGCTTAAGTTGGCTGACCATCTTCTCAGTGAATCGCCTGCTGTGACCCTTGGAAAACTTGGCGGTCAGAAGATTGCCGAACGCGGTCCAGACTACTTCCGAAAGCTTGCGGCGAAGCGCAAAACCCACGCTGGCGGAAGGCCACGCAAGAGCCAAGAGTAAACCGTACCCCCCTAAGCATTGACTTTTGTCTCGACGGCCCCTACAATGGCTGATAGCTGGATGACTTCATTTCGGCTGCGGGAACTCCCGAAATCCTCGGCGGAGCCTGCTCAAGCACACAATCCATCGCTTTAAATCCTTCGTAGTAGCAGCTCGCTTTTTTGTAATCAAGACATCCCTGTAGGTGAGACGGGCATCCGTGTATCTAAACCACTGTCGCGGGCCACCATTGCGCGTGAAGATTCCAATCTATCGATTGGAGCCAGTAGGGGAGCCTTCGCTCCCCTACCCATTCAATGCGTCTGTAGCTCAGCGGAAAAGGGCGTAAAGCCGGATTCTTCCCGTCTAAAGTCGATTCCGGCTCCAGGCCTGAAGAGCGTCCGCATGCTAAGCGGAAGGCCGCTGGTTCGATCCCAGCCAGGCGCACCAAAATTCTAAGCGGCTGCTCTCTTACGAGCCCAGCGAGCCTGACTAGCCCTGCGCGCCACGTCACTGCGTTGCTCTGCCGTCATATTCGCAGCTCGCTTCTTGCCGCCTTGCTTGCCAAACTTCGCGAAGTATTCGCGGACCGCTTCGGGTGGCCGTGACAGATATTCGCGAACAGCTTTAGGGGTACGTGCGCTCACCGTATGCCTCTCTTAATTTTGCGACTAACCAGCCGAATAGTAAAGCTCTATTTCACGCATCTTTGCTATTGCAAAACAACGGCTGCTCGCTGTATAATTAACTCATGGTTACGGAATCAAAACCGGCAAAGACAATGGCTTGCGAAGCCTGCAAAGTTGATTGCAAGCGTTTTGGCGTTAACCGAAACGGAACGCTTCGTTTTCGTTGCCCGAAGTGCCGGAAGACCTTCAGCGAACCGCGCAAGTCTCTGGTAGGCAGCATGACCGTACCGACCGAAAAAGTACTCGCGATTCTTAACCTGTTCATCGAAGGAACTTCCGTCCGCTCCACCGAGAGACTGACTGGCGTCCACCGCGATACGATTCTGAAGGTCCTGGTAGCCGCTGGCGAGAAGTGCGAAAAGCTGATGGGCCGCTTGATCGTCAACATCCCCGTTAAAGACGTGGAGTGCGACGAGATTTGGGGATTCATCCAGAAGAAAGAAGGACACAAGGGACCGGAGGAGGCGCACAACAATAGCATCGGCGACGCATATTGTTTCGTTGCTATTGAGCGCAACACGAAACTGGTTTTGAACTTTGCCCTTGGTCGGCGCGACACAGCGACTACTCAAATCTTTATCGAAGGTCTTCGTCAAGCTACCTCTCATCACCGCTTTCAAATCACCTGCGATGGTTTTCGTCCCTACGTTCCGGCAATCGCCGACACCCTGGGAGATCGCGTCAGTTTCGCCCAGCTCATCAAAGTCTACGGCACGACAGAAACGGGCCGCGAAGCGCGCTACAGCCCGTCAGACATCGTCGAAACGGAGGCGGTCCCAGTTTTCGGAAACCCTGATCCGAGTCGAATATGCACCAGCATCGTTGAACGTCAGAACCTCACGATCCGAATGCAGATGCGCCGCCTAACCAGACTGACGAATGGATTCTCAAAGAAGTGGGAAAACCTGTGGGCCGCGTACTGCCTGCATTTCGCCTACTACAATATGTGTCGGATTCATCGCTCACTACGCGTGACTCCTGCGATGGAAACAGGCATCACCGATCACGTTTGGGACATGGAGGAACTGCTGGCTTAAAGAAGATGGGGGGCAAGCGTCTTAAGTCGAGCAGCCAGCGCATTAAACTCGCCAGTTAGGCGGTCTCTTTCCTCTAACACCCGCATTAGATCGTGGGTGCTTAACAGTCCATTGAGCGTTCGCGGTTGGCCTTGACCGGAGGTCGGCGCGTTAGGCACGATCAATTGTCCGTCTTGCACTTTCAATTGCTGAAACACATTTAGATTAGCAAGAAATTGGTAATCAGCCTGCGCTCTGGTTAGTTTCTCGTTCACGTGCGCTAACTTGCCTTTGACCTCGCTCACCTCTTCCGCAAGTCGCCCGACCTGTTCGTATTTTTCATGTTCGCTCATGTGCCAAATCGTACCACCTTGGAGCCGAATAGCGCGAGCAGGACGTTCAAGCGGCGATTGCATTTCAAAAAAACCTTACGTGATAAGCTTACGTGGCCGTTCTTCGTGATACTATCGCGCCCATGAATTGCCTAGCCACCTTGAAAATCGCCTTGCTGATGAGCTTCTTTACCGCGCTGGCATCTGCGCAGTTGAACGTAGAGTTGTACCGACAGTCAGTGGCGCGAGGTGGAAATGCTGAACAAGTAGCCAAGGCGTACCTTGGAGGAGCTGGCCTTGCTTTAGGTGCTGCGAATGCTGTATTGACAGCTAACCATCAACGGCTTCTCTACTGTGCTCCAGAGAAACTGCCTCTTAACGTGGGGAATATGGAATCGATCATCTATGACTGGATTAGGGAGATGTCAAAAGCCACGCCTGTCGAAGTAATAGAAAAGCTGCCCGTGGCCACAGTTCTCTTAAACGCTATGATCGATGCGTTCCCGTGTCCCGTAAAGCCATAGTCCATATTTCCTTCACGCACCTTTAGGACATGACCAGCATTTCGGTAAGACGGTGGGAGATGGTTAGCCCCAGGCCCGTTCCGCCATACCTGCGAGTGGTTGAATTGTCGGCTTGAGTAAAGGAGAAAAAGATATCCTTTTGTCTCTCCACGGGAATACCGATGCCGGTATCTTTGACGATGAAGTGTACCATCGTCCAATCAGCTTCTTGAGACTCCCTGTGCACCGATATTGTTACCGCACCCGAGCTGGTGAATTTGATGGCGTTCCCAACCAGGTTCACGATGATCTGGCGCAAGCGAACCGGATCGCCGGCCACCAGATCGATCACTTGCGGATCCACGTTCCAATTCAGTCCTAAACCTTTTTGTTGGGCCCGCAGCGTAAGCGGCTTCATGGTCTGCTCCAGGTTCTCTCGCAGACTGAAGTTGACTGTCTCCAGATCCAGCTTTCCAGCTTCAATCTTGGAGAAGTCCAGAATGTCGTTGATCACCGTCATCAAGCCTTGTGCCGACTCTTGCGCTGTATCGAGATAATCGCGCTGTTCGGCATCGAGCTTAGTGTCCAAAGCCAGTTCCACCATGCCGAGAATCCCATTCATGGGTGTGCGAATCTCATGGCTCATGTTCGCCAAAAACTCGCTTTTGGCCCGGTTCGCCGCTTGCGCGCCTTCCTCCGCTCGCCTGCGTTCCAGCATCTCCGCTTCGAGTTTTCGATTCACTTCGCGCAAGGCGTCGCGCTGCAGGCGTGCCCTCAAGGCCAGATGGACGAACACGCCAAAGACGACAGGACCCGCTAACGCTCCTAGTAGTGTCAGCGCCGGGGAAAGGCCGGTTTGGTGTTTGGCCGAGAATGCCTGCAATAGACCGAGTCTCACCGTGGCAACAAAGATGGCAGCGCCGATCGGTACCCAGACCGGCTCGCCCAACCCGGGTTGAATCATATCCCAGGCCAACGCGCAGACGCCGATCCCTATCACCAGCAACCCGGCCGAGGTGTGCAAGCCTATCCGCGTGGGGGTGGCCAAGGCAAAAGCGGCGCCACTTCCCCAGACCAGGCTAATGCAGCAGGTTGCACCTACGGCGGCAACGGCTAAGCCCGTAACGCCGAGCACGAGGGATCGACGGGTAAGCGGGGTGGTTTGCGCCAGTGCAAAGCCCGCGGCAAGCATAAGGAAACAGATGGCCGTAGCGGGCGACATCCTGCCAACGAGTAGGGATACGAGTGCCAGAGCGGACGTGATGGCAGACCCGATCCATGCGAGCCGTCGCTTGCCGAAGACGATTCCCAAAAGAGCGACCCCGATCAGGACAAAATTCACCGCGGTAGCGCGCTGCATCGGAGGCAAGTGGGGCGCAACTTGAATAAGAAACACGGAATGGAGCGCCCACCCGAGCAGCACGGTAGACCCAAGGAGAATGGCGGAAGCGCCCGATAGCGCTGCTGTCCGTCTTGGCCATGACATCCGCCAAGACTGGGATGGAGCGTTCACTACCTAGTTATCGGCCTAAGTGAAACAATCCTTTACGCTTGGCTGACCCAGATGATGCATTGTTTGCTGCGCGCGCAGTCTAAGTAAACATGAGTTGTCGGTCCTCCCGTCTTGCCTTGGACCTGCCAAACTTGCCATGATCGGAGCTATGGCTCCGGGCAAGATGATCCTCGCGTCCGGCGATCGGATCGGCGACTATGAGGTGCTGGCACCCCTGGGCGCCGGCGGCATGGGATCGGTCTACAAAGTGCGTCATGCGATCTCACAACGGGTGGAAGCGCTCAAAGTAATTTTGCCGGATGCCTCCACGTCGCCCGAGATCGCGGAGCGGTTCCTGCGCGAAATCCGGCTGCAGGCCAGCCTGGAACATCCGCACATCGCGGCGCTGCACAACGCTTTTCGAAGTCGCGACGAGTTGGTTATGGTGATGGAGTTCGTGGAGGGCGTCAGCCTGCGCGACAAGCTTCATTCGCCTGGAATCACGCTGGGACAGGCGCTGGAATATGCCGCACAGGTGCTGGCGGCGCTGGTTTACGCCCACGAACAGGGCGTGGTTCATCGCGATATAAAACCGTCGAACGTGATGATTGCGTCGCACGGTGTAGTGAAGCTGCTGGATTTTGGTCTGGCGGCGTCGTTGACTCCAGCAAACACCCCGGCATCGAACGACACCGAGCTGACGCAGCCCGGAACGCTATTGGGATCGCCCTACTACATTTCGCCGGAGCAAGCGCGCGGCGAGCGTGCGGACGCGCGATCGGACGTGTATTCCACCGGAGCCATGCTCTACGAAATGGTGGCGGGCCGCCCGCCATTCGACGCCCCGGGCGGCGCTTACGCGATCATCGCGGCGCATTTACATCAAGCGCCCAAGTCGCCGGCCGATGTGAATCCGCGGGTGCCTCGAGAGCTTGCTCGGATTATCTTGAAGGCCCTGGCGAAGAGCCCGGCCGAACGATTTTCAAGTGCCCGCGATTTCCTGGCGGCGCTGGATGCCGTGCGCTTGGACGCCGTAGGGTTGAATGAGACCGCTACTGTCGCGGTACAAAGTTTGCGGACGGCGGGGGATCGTGAAGCTTCGGTCCATAGCGATGCCGACCTCGAACGAGTCAGCAAAGACCTCGCCACCTACATTGGGCCGATCGCTCACATCCTGGTAAGGCGCGCCGCGTCTGAACACCATACTTTGAACGATCTGTATCAGACGCTCGCGCAAGAAATCAGTTCTCTCAGCAAGCGCGAGCAATTCCTCGCCAGCATGCCCCGGGCGCTTAGCCGTTCAGCAGCCGGAACGCCTTTTGGAGGCTCACGAACATCCGGTTGAAAGACGCCGTGAGACCGCTGATTTCATCGCGTCCGTGAACCGGAAGTTCGGGAAGGCTCATGTCGCCAGTGCTGATGCGATCGGCCATGTCCGACAGCTTTCGCACTGGACGGATGACCAGAAAGAGAATGGCTGCGTCCAGGGCGACCAGAGAAATGACGAAGCCCACCATCAAATAGACCATCAGCGTGCGGAATGCGCCGCGCGCGATTTGGATCGGCAGCGCCATGGGTACCGAAACAATCTGCGCCGCGACGGTTTCGTTCGGCTTCCAGCCGAAGCCGTTGACGCTGCCATAAGTTTGCACAATGGCCGGTGGAGCTTCCGAAGGCTGGCCGTGACACTCCATGCAGCCCTGCTCCGTCGCGATGGGCCGCGCGATATAGAGCATGCGCCCGGTGGGCGTGTCGCGTTCGCCAACCACTTCTTTCTCGCCCGCGTGATTCCGGAAGTAGCTGATTAAGTCCGCCTCCCAATCCACGGCGCGATCGCGCAAGTTGGACGGATTCAGCGCGGCCTCTTTATACGAATATTCCGGGTACTGTTTGCGTAAATAGTCGAACGTGACCGTGGCCGCGTAGAACGGAATGGTTTCCGGCAAAAAACGCGTCTTGTGCGCGGGCAATGTTTCCAGCAGCGGCGCCAGTTCATTGGCCGTGTATTGCCGCGTGGAGCGGGCGCTCTCGATCATGAGCTCGGCTTGCTGGATTACCTGATTGCGCGCATTGCGCGTCAGAAATCGATAAGCAGTGAACGCAATCAAGAGTGAGCCGGCGGCGAACAAGGCGATCAAAATGAGATTGAATTTAGTGAGTAACTTCATGCCGGACGCTCGGTGGACAAGCTCTCAGTGAAGGTGAGTATAGCGCAGGAGTTGCGGCGTTAGTGATCGCGGCCGAAAGTAAACTCGAAGCGCGACTTGTAGACCAGGCGTTCGCCCGCGGGCGTTGTGCCGATTCCCACGCCGAAGCTCCAGAGAAGATTCTTTGCCAGCTTGAGGTCTCCTCCCGGCAGGATCTGATGCACCTGTTCGTCGATGGGAAGGAACGCCGGCAGCGGCCCTAGCTCGCTGTAGTATTCGAGACTGGGGGTGAATCGTTCGGTAGCTTCGTAAGCGATCCGCGCGGCCGGCTCGAAATTCCATAATACGTGGTGTTCTGAAAGGAGAATTCGGTAACCAGGCCTGCCAGGACGGGCCAGTGCCACGCTTCGGGCACGTAGAAATGCGGCAGAACGCGCCAGCCGGCGTATTGGAGCGAGTTGTCGGGACGCCGCGCGTTGAGCTCCATGAAGCCGCTGGAAATATGGTCGGTAAGGCCGGCAGTGAGTTCGGCGGTCAAATGGAACTGGTCTTGAGAAGGGGCTACGGAGCCTTCTTCGTGCCACTGCCGACGTAGTTGAGGTGCGTCTCCGCTCGGGCGAGCACTGTGGCGCAAGCCAGCGAGCATAAAAGAAAGCCGCAACGCATCGGGATTTTATGATGCCATACGGGATGAGAGGCGCATGCGGGGGCGTGCGATAAACTCAAGATGGTACGGCTATGCATTGGCATCGAATCGCGGCGTTTCTGGCGGGTTGTTTGATCTTGGGCAGCGCATTCATGATTTTTGTGGCGACGCAAAACTTTGCGACGGTGGATGGAGTGCTGGCAGCGCCTCCGCCTGAAGCCAGTCAGATATTTCAAACCCTTGGTCCGCAGAATGCGCGGTTGCTGCTGCGCTATCTGGCAGGGGAAGAGAACCGGCTGTTTTTCTTAAGCTGGGAGCTGGTGCAGATCGCACTGGGTGCGCTGCTGACTGCCATTCTATTGCTCGCTATCAAGAGCCGGCTGCTGGCGGGGATGGTGGGTGCGATGGTGATCATCGCCTTATTCCAGCATTTTCGAGTGACGCCCGAGATGGTCGCGCTCGGCCGGCTGATTGATTTCGGCGGCGGCTCGGGATCGGCGGCGTACACTCAGTTTTGGCGGCTGCACGGGCTGTATGGGGTGCTGGAAGTAGTGAAGCTGGCGCTCTTGATCGTGGTCGCTGGCATTGTATTGTTAGGCCGGCGCACGAGAACTCCCGAGCCCGCGGTTCACGCAGGCAGCAGCGCGAGCTATGCTGAAAAGTGAACATTAAACCTGAAAATCGCTTTTGGATCGGAATCTACGGATTCACAGCCTTCATCATGCTGGTGGCGATGGGCGTTTTTGGATGGCTGATATGGAGCGCAAAGGATGAACCGGGGATTGGACTGGTGGCCCGAGCGCAGCCGACGAATACCGCGACCAGTGCGATTCCCGACGAGCGCTATGAACTGCTGGCGGCGTTTCAACCGCCCGAGTATACCGCGGACCCGGCTGCGCCCAAATCCTTCCAGGCGGCAATGGCGAAGTATGCGAAACAAGACTATGCCGGTACCGCGTCGGCGCTACGAACCGTAGCTGACTCCAAGCCGGACTTCGTGGCGGCTAGATTTTACCTAGGGATTGCGCTGCTGTTGTCAGGCAACCGAATAGGGGGAATCCAAGAGCTGCGTGCCCTCACCACGGCCGGCGACAACCCTTATCTGGAACGCGCTCGGTTCTATCTCGCCAAGGGGCTCATTGCGGAGCATGATATTACGCGAGCACAGCAGCAACTTCAGGACTTAATTGCGCAGCACGGCGACCTGGAAAAACAAGCCACCGTGCTGCTGAGTCAAATCCGATCGTCTTAAGAAAGCTACGACCGGTGATGGGTCCGCGCCGGCCCCACAGGCTGGGCTTCGTGTTCGGAAGCTTCGCTGAATACCTCCACCATCTTCTGGTTGAAGGCCGGAAGGTCGTCGGGCTTGCGGCTGGTTACTAAACCGTCGTCTTCCACCACTTCGCGATCCACCCATTTTGCGCCGGCATTCTTCAAATCGGTTTGAAGGGATGGCCAGGAGGTTAGGGTTTTGCCGTGCACCACGCCGGCTTCCGCCAACATCCACGGCGCGTGACAAATGGCGGCCACGGGCTTGCCTTCATCGAAAAAGCTCTTCACGAAATGAACCGCTTTCGGCATGGTGCGAAGCTGGTCGGGATTGGCCACCCCGCCAGGCAACAGCAGCGCATCGTAGTTGCTGGGATTGGCGGCATCCAATTCGACGTCCACGGGGAACTGGTCGCCTTTGTCTTGATGCCTCCAGGCTTGCAATTTGCCCTTGGCGGGAGAAACCAATTCTGTTTTCGCACCCGCGGCGTCCAAAGCCTTCCGGGGTTCGGTTAGTTCCACTTGTTCGACACCGTCGGTAGCGAGGATGGCGATTCGTTTTCCATTGAGTTTGTTCGGCATGAAATAGTACTCCAGTTGGTTGGACTGGGCAGCGGCCGGTTTCGAAGCAGACGTAACCGTGAGGGGGTCAAGTCATAATGGGTACCATGCCCGACATCTTGAGCATCATCGCGAGATACGGTTATACAAGTTTGTTTGTGGCGCTGCTGATGGAAGCGATCGGCCTGCCCATACCCGGAGCCCTGGCGTTGTTGGCGGGCGGCGCGGCCGCCGCGGCGGGCGGTCTGCATCCGGCCCTGGCTTTTGGCGTCGCCATTGGCGCCATGCTCATCGGTGATACGACGCTGTACATTGCCGGGCGTTTGTCGGGCTGGACCTTGCTCGGCTTTTTGTGCGGCCTCTCACTGAGCCCGGAGGTTTGCATTCTCCGCTCCGCGAAGTGGTTCTACAAGCGCGGGCGCACTACACTGCTGTTCTCCAAATTCCTTCCGGGCGTGAACACCATGGCGCCACCGCTGGCTGGAAGCATGAATATGCGCGCCTCGCAGTTTTTGCGATTCGATTTCGGCGGTGTGCTGCTTTACACGCTGGCCTACGGAGCGCTGGGCTACCTGTTTCGCGACGTTTTTCGCCTGATCGCCGGCGGATTGCAGGCCTTCAGCCGGGCTGTTGGGTGGGTGGTTCTGATAGGCGTGATTGGATTCGTCTGCTATCGGGCGTGGCTCTACGCCAGATATCGCTTGAATCGATTCGTGCGCCGGGTGCCGGTAAGCGACGTTGAGGCTCGGCTGAAGCTGGAGGGCGCACCGGACATCATCATCGCGGACGTGCGCAGCCACGGCTACTATGACCAGGGCGAGCAGCGCGTGCGGGGCTCCATCCGCATCGAGCCGAATAATCTGGAAGCCTTCATCGAGACGCTACCCAAGGAAACGCCCATCTATCTGTACTGCACTTGACTGCGCGAAGCCACCAGCGCCCGTGTGGCGCACCTCTTGCGTGAAAAAGGATTCGATGCTTACGTGATCTCGGGCGGCTTGCGAGCCTGGCGTCGCGCGGGATATCCATTGGAGGCGGTGCCCAAGGAAGATTTGGAGCTGCTGCCGCGTTTCGATTAGCGTTACAGCACCGGCGAATCATTTCCCAGCAACGCCTTTCGCACGATCTTGATGGGTGGCGTGCCTTCGCGCATAAAACGGTCGTGAAACTCTTCCAGGGTGAAGGCGCTGCCCCGCATCTTCTTGTAATCTTCGAGCAGCTTCATGATTTCGAGCTTGCCCAGCGTGTAATAAAGATAGGTCGGATTGCTGGTGCCGCGCTTGGTTTCCCGCTCGCCGTTGGTGCGGCTCTGATAGCCTTCATGGACGAAAAAGTCGATGCCCTGTTCGTAAGTCATGTGGCCGGTATGCATTTCTATGCCGACAATGTAGCGTGCGTCGCGAAGCAGCGCGTCTTGCAACTGGCCCAGCCGGAGCCTCAGATCGCCGTTGCCGTAGCCTTCATCCAGCATCATCTGCTCGCAATAGTGCGCCCATCCTTCGGCATTCGAATTGGCGCCCAGCAGCTTGCGGACCTTGGATGGAATAGTTTGCATCCAGAGGAATTGGACATAGTGCCCCGGGTACGCTTCGTGGATCGCCGTGCTGATGATGGTGCCGCGATTGAAACCCTCCATGTGTTCTTCCACCTGGTTCGGAGTCCAGGAGGGTTCGGGCAAAGTGACGTTGAAGAATGCTTCCTTGGCTACCTTTTCATAGGGCCCGGGCGTGTCCATGGAAGCCGTGGTGAGAGCTCGCATAAACGGCGGCGTCTCCTCCAGGATCGGCAGTACCTGCGATGGGATGGTGATGATGCGCTTCGCGACGATGTAGTCCTTCAATCCACCTAAGACATCGCGAAACGATTGCAGCAGATGATCGGGCGCGGGATGGTCGTGCGTGGCTTCGTCCAGAATCTGTTGCGGGGTCTTCGCCGGGTCGATTTTCGCGGCGGTCTGCTGAAAAGCTTGCTGGTTGCGGCGCAAGTCGGCCATTCCGATATCGAGCAGCTTGTCCAGGGGAAGATCGACCATTTCTTCGTAGACGAGTTTCTTGTGAAAGAGATCGGCACCGATGCGAAAGTCGCCCCCGGAGCGGGCGAGAAGGTCGTTCTGGAGGAAACTCTGGTACTGTTTCAGAACGTCGATGGCCAAAGCGTTGGACTTTTGGAACTCAGCCAGAAGCTTCGGGTCCGTCACCTGTTTGAATGCGCCCGGGACGTCGCTCTGGAAGAAGCTGACGATGCCGGGCAGCTGTTCGATCGCGATTTCGGTGTAGATGCGCGGAGGATTCTTGAGATTGGCCCGGGCAGCTTCGAACACCGCCGGAAACTGCCGCTCGCGTGCGATAACCGATTGCAGGCGATCCGCCGCTGGCGCGAAGGTTCGGCTCATGATGACGAAAATGCTATTGGTGACGCCGCTCGAGTAGACGTCGGGATTTTTCTCCCAGGTGCGGACCTGTTCCAGATCCAGGAGCGTGGCACGGATGTAATTCAGGATGAGATCCCGGTCGGGATCGGCGTTCAGGGCGGAGAATTCCTTCTCGGCTTTATGAAGCGTCCGGATCTGGGAATCGATGGCGGCCTGGGAGTAGTTTTCGAGCTGGGCGTCATACTGGTGAAAGCCGCTCGACGTGCCGATGGTGGGATTGAACTTGAAGTACACATCGTCGAAAAAGCGATCCACCTGTCGAGGAGACGGTTGGGCATCCAGCACGCCACCGACTATCATTGAGAAGATGCCTGCGAGGTAGAATTCACGCAACATTTCTTTATTATGGCGACTTTGGCGTATTCAGTCCGAAAACCGGCAGTTGCCGCTCTCCTGTTATTTGGCGCAGTTTCCGCGGGCGGCCAGGCTCCTTCCACTTCGGCCCCGCAAAGTACCGCCGAAATGGCAGCGCACGACGCGCCGGCAACGTTCAGCACCAAGGTGAACCTGGTGATGGTCCCCGTGGTGGTTCGCGATGCCAAAGGGAAAGCCATCGGCACGCTGCAGAAGGAAGACTTCCAGCTTTTCGACAAGGGCAAGCCCCAGGTAATCTCTAAGTTCTCGGTGGAAAAGGCTGGCGAGTCGGTGATTCCGGCCGAGGTTGCGGACGACGCTACAATCGAGAACGCGGTTGCCCCCAGTGGCGCTGCTAAAACTCCTGCTCCCATCGCGCAACGGTTTGTCGTCTACCTGTTTGACGATGTTCACACCGGCACCTCAGATTTGATCCAGGCTCGCGACGCCGCGGACCGTCACCTAGCTGAATCGCTCGATCCGTCCACCCGCGCCGCCATCTTCACCACCTCCGGGCAGGGCAATGTGGATTTCACCGACGACCGGGTGATTTTGCACGAGGCGCTACTGAAGCTGATGGCGCGCCCCAGTGTGGGGCCCCCAGGATCGGAATGCCCGGACCTGAGCTACTACATGGCGGATCTGATCCAAAATAAGAACGACGCCACGGCTCTACAGGCGGCTGCGGCGGAGGTGCTCGCCAGTTGCGATCCACCCACACCGGGCGAATCGGCGCAGCAAGCGGAGCAAATAGCTGAGAGTGTTTCGCGGAGCACGGCTTCACGCGTCGTCAGCTTGGGCGAGCGTGACACGCGGCTGGCACTCACGGTGCTGGAAAATGCGATTCGACGGCTTTCCGCGGCGCCCGGAGACCGCAGCTTGATCTTCGTCTCGTCCGGTGTCTTCCTCAGCGACGACCTGCGTTACGAGGAGACCGATATCATGGATCGCGCGATTCGCGCCAACGTGAGAATCAGCTCCCTGAACGCGCGTGGACTCTACGTGCTCATCCCGGGAGGGGATGCCAGCACGCCGAGCAGAGCTGGTGGTCCGGCGGTTCTCAATGTGGTCTCGCGATACCAGGAGCAGAGCGCCATGGCGGAAGAAGACATCATGGCGGAGCTGGCGGATGCCACGGGCGGCCGCTACTTCCATAACAATAATGACTTAAAAGCGGGCTTCACCCAGGTGGCGGCCTCGCCGGAGTTCGTGTATGTGCTGGGATTCTCTCCGCAGAACCTGAAGCTGGACGGAGCTTATCACGCCCTCAAAGTGAAGCTAACGAACTCGCGCGGCTTGGATCTGCAGGCTCGCCGCGGTTATTACGCACCGAAGCATCTGGCCGATCCCGAGGAGAACGCCAAGCGGGAAATCCAGGAGGCCATGTTTTCGCGCGACGAACTACAGGACATTCCGGTCGATCTGCACATGCAATTTTTTAAGTCCAGCGACGTTGCGGCGAAAATTTCCGTGCTCGCGCGCGTAAATATTCAGAATCTGCGGTTCCGCAAGGCGGACGGGCGTAACAACGACAATCTGACCGTACTTTCCGGCGTGTTCGATCGCAACGGCAACTACATTACCGGCATGCAAAAGACGGTTGAGCTGCGTCTGCTGGATGCAACACTGGGGAAGCTCACGAATTCGGGCATCACCGTCAAGACCACGTTTGACGTTATGCCGGGAAGCTATGTCATCCGGCTGGTGGTGCGGGATGCGGAAGGCCAGACTATGGCGACCCGCAACGGCGTGGTCGAAATTCCCTAAGAACTTTCGCGCGGCGCCATTTAACAGATCCCACTGAAAATGCAGTAGAATTGTCCACCAGTAGAGGAGTTAGCCCCCAAAAATGCAAGTGCGAGGCGCAGTGGCGGCTCTATTGCTGGTGGGCGTAATTTCTGGTCGCGGCCAAGCTCCCCAAAATGCCGCCCCGCAAACTACGGCCCCGCAAACTACAGCAGAGATGACTTCTCACGACGCGCCCGCCACATTCACCACGAAAGTGAATCTGGTAATGGTTCCGGTGGTGGTTCGCGACGCCAAAGGGAAAGCCATCGGCACGCTGCAAAAGGAAGATTTTCAGCTTTTCGACAAGGGTAAGCAGCAGGTAATCTCCAGATTCTCTGTGGAAAAGGCCGGCGAGGCGGTTATTCCGGCCGAGGTGGCGAAGGATGAGGCGGCCATCGACAAGTCCGCTGCGCCCGCGTCACCCCCAGCGCCTATTGCACAGCGTTTTGTGGTCTATCTTTTTGATGATGTGCATACCAGCACGTCCGATTTGATCCAGGCCCGCGATGCGGCCGATCGTCACTTGACGGAATCTCTGGACGCTACCGCGCGCGCAGCCATCTTCACCACTTCTGGACAGGGAAATCAGGATTTCACCGACGACCGTGTGAAATTGCACGAGGCGCTGATGAAGTTGATGGCTCGGCCCACGATCGGACCCGCAGGATCGGAGTGCCCGGACCTCAGCTACTACATGGCGGATCTGATCCAGAATAAGAACGACCCAACGGCCCTGCATACGGCGGCCACGGAGGTGCTGTACACCTGTGATCCGCCACCGCCCGCTCCCACCACGTCGCTAGCAGCGGCCCAGGCAGCGGCCCAGCAAGCCATGCAAAACGCCGAGAACGTTACACGCGGCACCGCCTCGCGCGTGCTCAATCTCGGCGAACGGGACACACGCCTGGCGTTTACGGTGTTGGAGAGCGTCATCCGCCGGCTGTCCGCGGCCCCCGGCGAACGAACCTTGATCCTTGTCTCTTCCGGGTTCTTTCTGACCGACGATTTGCGTCAGGAAGAGACGGACATCATGGAGCGCGCGATTCGCGCCAATGTACGGATCAGCTCTCTGAACGCGCGCGGGCTCTATACGATCAACCCGGGAGGCGATGCAAGCGCAACCAATCCGGTTGCGAATCCGGATGTAATGAATGCCAAGGTGCAATACCAGCGCGAGAATGCGCTGGCGGAAGAGGGAGTCCTGGAGGAGTTCGCCGACGGGACGGGCGGACGGTATTTCCACAATAATAACGACTTGAAAGCAGGCTTCACGCAGGTGGCCGCGTCGCCGGAGTTCGTGTATGTTCTCGGGTTCTCACCGCAAAACCTGAAGCTGGACGGCGCCTATCACGCGCTGAAGGTGAAGCTTACGAATTCGGGCGGCCTGGAGCTGCAAGCCCGGCGTGGATACTACGCGCCCAAGCATTTGGCCGATCCTGAGGAGGATGCCAAGCGGGAAATCCAGGAAGCCATGTTTTCGCGGGATGAACTGCAAGACATTCCACTCGAATTGCACTTGCAGTTCTTCAAATCCAGCGACGTCGCGGCCAAGATCGCCGTGCTGGCCCGGGTGAATGTGAAGAACCTTCGTTTCCGCAAGGCGGATGGCCGTAATAACGACAATCTGACGATTCTTTCAGGCGTCTTCGACCGGAATGGAAACTATATTACCGGCACCCAAAGGATCGTTGAGATGCGCCTGCAGGATGCCACTTTGGAGAAGGTGCTGAATTCGGGCATTACCGTGAGAACCAACTTCGACGTGGCGCCGGGCAGCTACGTTATCCGGCTGGTGGTGCGGGATTCAGAAGGCCAAACCATGGCTGCGCGCAATGGCGTTGTCGAGATTCCCTGAGGCTTGGGCCAGGGTGGCTTTTGGTGAGAGAGAGTGGCTTTTGTGAGACAAATGATGGAGGTGCGATCGTGAATTTTCAGCGTATGATTTGTTCCGCCGCGGTTCTCCTGCTGGCGTCTGTTTATCCAGCGGCTCGCGCCCAGGCTCCAGCGGCTGATTCAGCAGGGGTCATCCGCACCGAGACCAAACTGGTCCTGGTAGACACGGTGGTCACCGACAAGAAGGGGAACTACATCCACGATCTGGAAGCCAAGGATTTCAAGGTTTGGGAAGACAACAAAGAACAGCAGATCAAGAGTTTCTCGTCTGAAGCGGGCTCAGCCTCGCCATCCAATCTGCAGAAGCACTATCTCGTGCTCTTCTTCGACAACTCGACCATGCAAATCGGCGATCAGGCGCGCGCGCGGCAGGCTGCGTCCAAGTTCATCGACACCAACGGTGGACCGAATCGCCTGATGGCGATTGTCAATTTTGGCGGCGCGCTGCAAATAGCGCAGAATTTCACCGAAGACACCACCAGGCTGAAAAATGTCGTGAATGGCATCAAGTTTTCCGCGGTGGATCCCAATGCCTCGGATACGAACGCGCCCCAGCTCAGCGCCCAGATGGCCAGTTTTGGCGCCCGCGACGTGCTCTATGCGGTGAAGGACCTGGCCAAGAGCCTGAGCTCGATCCCCGGACGCAAGACGGTGATCCTGATCACCGGCGGCTTTGCTTTGACCCCCGAGATTATGTCGGAAGCCACAGCGGCGATTAGCGCGTGCAACAAGGCGAATGTGGCTATTTATCCGATCGATGTGCGCGGGTTGGTGGCTGCTACGCCGCAAGCGCGATTGAATGCGCCAGATAACAACGTTCGGTTTGTCCTGGCGTCTTATAGTCCAGGCGGGATGGCGTTCTTCATGCCGCAGAAGGGTGGTGGCGGGACCGGAGGAGGCGGCGGAACCGGTGGCGGTGGCCATCCGGGCGGCGGTATTGGTGGAGGCGGGACCGGTGGGGGTGGCCATTCGGGTGGCGGGACTACGGGCGGCACTACCGGTGGCACGCCAGGCGGAGGCCGCGGTCCCACGTCGGGCAACTCGGGCGGAATGCCGGCTGGCTCCATGAACCCCTATGGAAATAATTCGCCTTGGTCGAATCCTACCAATCAGTCACGCATGATCATTCCGCAACTTCCGGACAGCACCGCTACCAATCAGAACATCATGTTCATGCTGGCAGGGGGCACTGGCGGGTTCGTCATCCACGAGACGAACGACTTGGTCGGGGCCATGGAAAAAATCGGGAAGGAACAAAACGAATACTACATTCTTGGATACACCCCGCCGGATTCAGAGGAGGGAAGCTGCCACACCTTGCGCGTCAAAGTGGATCGTGGAGGCATCGACGTGCGAGCCCGTACGGGTTATTGCAATTCCCGGCCCCAGGATCTGCTAGCCGGTAACTCCACCGAAAAAGATCTGGAGACTCGCGCGGCTGCTGCACAGGCCGGCAATGTCACTGCGTCGATGCAGCTTCCGTTCTTCTACACGGCTCCGAATGTGGCGCGCGTGAACGTGGCCATGGAAATCGCCACCGACAAAGTAAAGTTCGAGAAAGAGAAGGGCAAGTTCCATGCCACCGTCAATATTCTCGGCTTGGCATATCTTCCCAACGGATCGGTGGGCGCTCGTTTCAGCGATTCCCTGAAGATCGACTTCGACGATAAGAAGCAGATGGAAGCGTTCAAAGAGCAGCCCATGCATTATGAGAACCAGTTCGACGTGGCGTCGGGCAAGTACAATTTGAAAGTCGTATTTTCCTCCAGCGGTGAGAGCTTCGGAAAGCTGGAGATGCCGCTCGCAATCGATCCGTACGATGAAAAGGAATTCAGCATGAGCGGAGTGGCGCTGAGCAAACAGGTGCGGAAGGCGTCCGATCTGGGAACGGGCCTGGACGCGCTACTCCTCGAAGATCGCGTCCCGCTGATCGCCGACGGCATGCAGTTGGTGCCCTACGGATCCAATCACTTCAAGAAGGGTGACTTGGTGGCTTTTTATACCGAACTTTACGAGCCGCTGCTGGTGAGCGCTCAGGGAGGATCGCCGGTTGTGGCGTTTGATCTTCGCGTACTGGACGGGAAGACGGGCGAGCAGAAAGTAGACACCGGGCTGTTGCGCGTGGGACTGCCGGCTCAAAAAGGGAGTCCGACTGTTCCAGTGGCTGGGAAGGTCCCCACGGAGGCTCTCGGTCCAGGTTCCTACAAAGTGGAGATCAAGGCCGTGGACGACGCGGGCAAAGAGTTTAAGCGCACCACCGACTTTGAAATCGAATAGCGGCGTTAGCCGCGTACCAGCAGCGACCGGATGAGTCCAAGGTCGTTCAAAATGCGCCGGCTCTTACGAGTGTGGATTTCGAGCTGAGAGATTTTAAAAAGCGCCAGACGCAGCGCCTCGGTCCGGCGGTCGTCAGTCGCATTGTTTGCGTTGGCCAGCAGGTTTTTGAGTTCGCCTTGCGCATCGGCGATCACGTTCTCCAGCACTGTCATGAACTCGTGAGCGCTCTCGATGCTGTGGAACGGCTGTTCGGCTGCGTCGTCCATCATTTCATTAACGCACACGCGTCGCGCAGCACGCCGGCGCTGCTATAATAAACCAAATTTTTCATGAAGCTGATCGGTTTCCTGTTGATGTTGGGCGGATGGATCATTGTCCTGGCCGCCGTCGCGCTGTTGCCCGCCGGACCGTCCCAAGTTAGCTTTGTGCTGGTGGCGCTGGGGGTGGAGATACTGGGCTTGACACTGGTCTTTCGCGCGCATCTGATTCCCAGCAGGGAACGCCGGTGACGCCGGTGCACGCTACAGTGCTGTCGGAAACGACGGCTGTGCTCGGCTTTCTTCTCGTGCTCCTGATTCCTTGCGCCGCGGCCGGGCTGGCTCTGATCAACGCCGGACTCGGACGCTTTCGAAACGCGGCTCATTCCATGTTGAGCGCGCTTTGCGTCATCGCTGTCGCGGCTGTGGTTTACTTCCTGGTGGGAGCGGCTTGGCAGGGAGCCGCGGGACAACCGGCATTCGCGTTGCACGCCGCCGGCCAGGATTGGAACTGGATTGGCGCGGGCCGCTTCTTCTTGCGCGGTTTGGAGCTGGCAGGATGGTCGTCATTGGCGGCCCTCTTCGGATTGATGAGCGTCGGACTAGCCGCGATCATCCCGTTGGGCGGCGGCGCCGATCGATGGCGTTTAGGCGCCAGTTGCGCTTCCACTGTGTTGCTCGCCGGCTGGACCTATCCATTATTCGCGCACTGGGTGTGGGGAGGCGGATGGCTCGCGCAACTGGGCTTTATCGATAGTGGCGGAGCGGGCGTCATACAGGTTGTCGGCGGACTGACGGCGCTTTCGATCACCTGGATACTGGGACCTCGGCGCGGCAAGTTCAGCCCGGAAGGCATGCCATCGGCGCTGCCCGGCCATAACGCCGTCTTCGTTTTGCTCGGGTGTTTCCTCGCGTGGCTGGGATGGCTGGGACTCAATGGCGCCGGCGCCATTCTGTTCACGGGCGTGGAAGCCAGCCGCGTGGTTTTGATTGCGGTGAATACGACCGTAGCCGCTGGATCGGCCGCCCTCTCGGTGGCTGCCATCACGCGCGCCCGCTTCGGCAAGACCGACGCTTCTCTGTGCTCCAACGGTTGGGTGGCGGGGTTGGTGGCGGTAAGCGCGGGCTGCGCCGTGGTGCGTCCGGCCGCGGCGGTGATCATTGGATTGATCGCGGGAGCTTTGGTGGTCTATTCGGTGGAATGGCTGGAACTGCATCTCGCCGTGGACGATCCAGGCGGATCGGTCTCCGTGCATGCCGTCGCGGGGTTGTGGGGATTGTTCGCCACCGGCTTCTTGGCCGCCGTTACTCCCGGACACTGGCTCGTGCAGTTGGTTGGCATCGCCACGCTGCTGGGATTCATTCTGCCGCTGACGTATGGATTGAACTGGCTTCTGAATCGACTCTCTCCGCAACGCGTCGCGGTGGAAGGCGAACGCCAGGGCCTGGATCTACATGAGCTCGGCGCGGGCGCTTATCCGGACTTCATGACGCACAACGAAGATTTCTGGCAGCGGTAGGGCGTATCCGCACATAAAATATTGGCGACAGATGAACGCAGATGAACACAGATTCGTGGGGTGACCCCTTGGGCGAGACACGAAGAATGAACTCACTTCCCCGTTGGAATTCGCTGACTCAATGTCTGAACACTTGTCTTCTTGACCTGCCCCCCGGCCAGCCACTGATGCCTTCGGCGCAGTCGTTCTTCAATGCGGCCACCAATCAGCTGACCAACGTCAGCTACGACGCAGCCGGGAATCAGACCGTGTTCTAGCTTCACCATTGCTTACGATGCCGAAGGCCGGCAGCTCAGCGCGCAAAGCACCGGCTCGCCGACGGTGACCTACGCTTATGATGGACTCGGGGAGCGAGTGGCGAAAACGGTGGCGGGCGGGATCACGACGACGTACGTGCATGACGGGTTCGGGAATCTCGCGGCGGAATACACCTCCGGTGGAACGCCTCCTGCGCCACCCTGCTCGACTTGTTATTTGAGTTGGGATCATCTGGGGAGTACGCGCATGATGACGGACCAGAGCGGCAATCCGGTAGCGCGGCACGATTACTTGCCGTTCGGTGTGGAGATCCTCTCCGGCTACGCTGGCCGCCCCGGCCAATGGGGCACGACGGACAATGTGAGCGCGAAATTCACCGGCCAGGAACGGGATACCGAGACTGGCCTGGACTTCTTCCAGGCCCGCTATCACGGCAGCGCGCAAGGCCGGTTCCTGAGTCCTGATCCGTTGGGCAACTTCGTCGCCAGCGCTGCCGATCCGCAGAGCTGGAACATGTATGCTTACGCGCGCAACAACCCTCTGACTTTGGTCGATCCTACCGGGCTCGACTACTGTGATTGGGG